>NZ_JAKSYJ010000033.1 GCF_022829365.1 Methylobacterium sp. J-077
CGACCCAACCCAGTCGCTCGGACCGCCGTCGGCGCTTCCCAAAAGCAGCCGTTCGTCAGCCCTCCGACAACTTCGGCTCGGGGTGGTTAGCGGAACTCGGCGTTAGAGCCTCCAGTGGCACTGGTGGACTCATGAGCTACACGGTCAAGTTGGCGGTCTTCCCACCCTGGAAAGCGCCTCTCCCATACGAAATCCTCGCGGAAGTATTCGCTTCTGCCTCGGACGCCGCTGAGGCTGGCGCGAAAGCGCTCGCGCCGATCACAGAGTGCGAACTCGCCAACCTAACCTCCGGCCTAAACCCGAGATCACAGAGAGCGGGCGAGGGATGGGTCACCGCCATCGACGTGCCCGAGGGAGCGGTCCACGGATACCTTATCTACGACGAGATGGGTGTCGAGGTTTTCAACTGGACGACGCTGGATGCCGCCGTGGAACGCGCAGCCAAGGGCTGATTAGGGTGTGAGCCGGCCCCTCACCGGTCTGTCCGGACATCCGTGAAAGTCTCCCGGACGCGAACCAGAATGCCCACGTCGTCCGTCTCAACCTCACACCAAGAACTGTCGATAGCCCGCAGTATCACCCAAGGCGTGCCCACTCCGTCGTAGGCAGAGAACTCGCCCCAGATGACCTGTTCAACCTGACCGAAAATCTGGCTCAACACTACACCTGAAACACGCTTCAGAGATTGGCAGAGCGCCTCAAGATGGATTGCTCCTTCGCCCGTAGCGAAGAGGGGTTCGTTAAAGCGGGCAACCCCGGCAACCTGCCATGATGCCCGGATCGCACGCTCGCCTAGCATCGGCAGCACGAGGCGAGGATCGACTACAGCGGCGTGCTGCGGCTCAAGGTCATGAATTTGTATGGTCGGCATCGTCCAGCCCCCCGCGTGGGGCCATCCTGGCATCGTGCTGAGCGTCTGCAATGAGTCGGGACCGGGTGCAACGACGGTGTCCGCTTCCGCCAACTATCGCCCAAAAGCGGACCGTCGCGAAACCACCCAT
>NZ_JAKSYJ010000044.1 GCF_022829365.1 Methylobacterium sp. J-077
CGGCATCGAGTACGCCCTCCCCACCGAGTCGTTCCTGAACTTCTTCCGCTCCTCGGCAGTGACGCTCAAGGTCGAAGGCCTGTACGTCAACCTCGACCGCAACAACCGCAACCAGGGCGCCCTGGTGGTCAACGCCGCCAATCTCGTCCCGGCCTATTACAGCCCGATCGGCCGCCGCGCCGACGAGTTCGCCGTCGTCCGCGCCGGCCTGAACTACAAGTTCGGCTCGTACTAGGACGCCAGGGTCGGCGCGCCCACCGCGCCAACCCGATCGCGACGGAAGAAAAAGCCCGGCCGAGAGGCCGGGCTTTTTCGCGTTTTGGTTGCCCTTTCTGGGCTCGGATGAAGTTTTTGCAACCGCCCCTGACAAAGCGTCACCGCACCCCCATGTCCTCTGCGACCGTGCGGCGCGTTCGAGCCCGCGGGTACGACTCGAGGAGGAGAACTCCATGAATAACGAAGAACGCGACGTCATCTCCGGCATCTTCCAGCGCCTGGAGCAGGCCCAGAGCCAGCCCCGCGACGCGGAGGCCGAGCGCTTCATCGCCGACAAGCTCCGCACGCAGCCCTACGCCCCCTACGCGATGGCGCAGCTGATCTACGTGCAGGAAGAGGCGATCAAGAGCCTGAACCAGCAGCTCGAGCAGGCGCGCAGCCAGGCGGCGCCAGCCCAATCCTCCGGCGGCGGCGGCGGCTTCCTGTCGAGCATTTTCGGCGGTGGCGGCAGCCAGCGCCAGGAGCAGCAGCCGGGCTACGGCCAGCAGCGTCCCGCCGGTCAGCCCTGGGGCGGCGGTGGCGGCACACCGCAGGGCTATCCCCAGCAGGGCTACCCGCAGCAGCAGCCAGGCTACCCGCCTCAGCAACAGGGCGGCCCGTGGGGCGGCCAGCCGCAGGCTCCGGCCCGGGGCGGTGGCTTCATGGCGACCGCGCTGCCCATGGCGGCCGGCGCTGCCGGCGGCATGCTCCTCGGCAGCGCCCTGTCGAACGCCTTCGCGGGCGGCCATTCGAGCCTCGGCAGCGCCGCGGCGGCGGGCCTTGGCGGCGGTGGTGAGACGGTGGTGAACAACTATTACGGCGATGGCGGCAACCAAGATCTCGGCTCGGCCCTCGACGGCGGTAACGGCGGCGGCGGCAACGATTTCCAGGATGCCAGCTTCAGCGATCCGTCGGGCGACTTCGGCGGCGATCTCGGCGGTGGAGACGACAGCGACTGGACCTGATCGATCCCGACCATTCGAGCCGGGGCCCGGTCGCGCTCATGCGCGGCCGGGCCTTTCTTATCCGCTAATCGGCTGGCCTTTCGGACCGCGGCCGTCAGGCCATCTGCTCCCGCCCGGTCGCAGATCCCCGGAAAGCGTGGGCGACGTGGCGTTCGGGAAGGCGGTCGCCCTGCCCGAACAGCTTGTGCCGATACGATCCCTCCGCATAGGCGGTCTTGTAGACTTCCCGATCCTGCAGTTCCGGAATCACGATGTCGATGAAGTCGGAGAAGCTCTCCGGCACGACGATCCGGCTGAGATTGAACCCGTCGACCTCGCCTTCCTCGATCCATGCCTGGAGTTCGTCCGCGATCGACACGGCGTCGCCCGCCAGCACCGCGTAGCGCCCGCCGAGATCCAGCTCCGCCATGAGGTCTCGCTTGGTCAGGCTGCGCTTGGCGGCGGTCGCGGTGGCGGATTGGATGGCGTTGCCGGGGCCGTAGGGGATCGGCTCGTCGAGGCCGTAGCGCGCGAAATCGATCCCCGTGGACGCGGAGAAATGCGCGAGGCCCCCCTCTGGGTTGGCGTAGCGCCGGTACTCGGCGCGTTTCTCTTCGGCCTCGGCCCGGCTCCGGCCCGGGATGACCGCGAGGCCGACGAACACCTTGATGTCGTCCGGCCGGCGCCCTGCCGTCACCGCCTCGGCCCGGAGCGCGCGCACGGCCTCCCGGGCGGAGCCCCGGTCGCGGGCGGAGATGAACACGCATTCGGCATGGCGCCCGGCGAAGGCCCGGCCGCGGCCCGAGGCGCCGGCCTGGTAGAGGACCGGGGTGCGCTGCACCGACGGCTCGGACAGGTGATAGCCCTCGACATTGAAGAATTCGTCGTGGTGCGAGACAGGGCGGATATGGGCCGGATCGCTGAACACCCGGGCCGCCCGGTCGCGGCGGACGGCCGCGTCGTCCCAGCTGCCTTCCCAGAGCTTGTAGAGCACCTCGAGATACGCGTCGGCGTAGTCGTAGCGCCGGTCATGGGCGGGCAGGCTACCGCCGCTCTGGCCGCGATGGGCGCTGTCGAGATAGCCGGTGACGATGTTCCAGCCGATCCGGCCGCCGGTGAGGTGGTCGAGGGTCGAGAGGCGCCGGGCGAAGGTGTAGGGCGCCTCGGTGTGGACGTTGACCGTCACGCCGAAACCGAGATGCTCGGTCACCGCCGCCATGGCGGGGACCAGCAGGCTCGGGTCGTTGACCGGCAGTTGCACCGCTTCGCGCGCGGTCACGTCGATGCCGCCGCCATAGATGTCGTAGACGCCGCTGATGTCGGCGATGAACAGCCCATCGAACAGGCCGCGTTCCAGGAGCTTCGCCTGATCGGTCCAGTAGCGGAGGGTGTTGTACTCCGACGAGCGATCGCGCGGATGGGTCCATAGCCCGTGATTGATGTGGCCGACGCAGTTCATGTTGAACGCGTTCAACCGGATCTGCTTCCTCACGGGTTCCTTTGCGGCCATCAGAGAGCTCCATGCCGGGGCGGCAGCCGGCTGTCGAGGTGGAAGGCGCCGATCCAGCGGTACTTGCACCGGACGGAGTTCATCGTCGAGAATGTCGTGCTCGCGACGTTCGAGCGGCTCACGGCCCGGCGCCGGGGCATGGTGCGCTGACGCGCACCAGCAGCAACCGGAAACGCCTGCCACCCACATCGATTGGCTGATGACTCAGGACACGCTTCGCCTCGGCGCCTTCTTCTACGCCACCGGGCACCACGTGGCCGGGTGGCGCCACCCGTCGAGTGAGGCCGATGGCGGCCTCAACCTCGATCGCTATGTCGGCTGGGCACGCCGGGCCGAGGTGGCGAAGTTCGACCTCGTCTTCCTGGAGGACGGGACCGGCATCCGCGACGGCAACCTGCGCTCCGGCGAGCGCACTGCCCGCTCGGCCCATTTCGAGCCGGTGACGCTGCTCTCGGCGCTGGCGGCGGTCACGAGCCGGATCGGGCTGGTCGCCACCACCTCCACAAGCTTCAACGAGCCCTACAACGTCGCTCGCCGCTTCGCCTCGCTCGACCATCTCAGCGGCGGCCGCGCCGGTTGGAACCTCGTCACCTCGACGACGGATGCCGAGGCCGCCAATTTCGGCAACGATCAGATCGCCCGGCACACCGACCGTTACGAGCGGGCGGAGGAGTTCGTCGACGTCGTCCTCGGGCTGTGGAACACCTGGGACGACGGTGCCGTAATCATCGATCGCGCCTCCGGCCAGTTCTCGAAGCCGGACGGGTTCCGGCCGCTGAACCACCGCGGCAAGCATTTCACGGTGCGCGGCCCGCTCAACATCGCGCGCACGCCCCAGGGACAGCCGGTCCTGGTCCAGGCTGGGTCCTCGGGTCCGGGTAAGGACCTCGCGGCACGCACCGCCGAGATCGTGTTCACCGCCAACCAGACCCTCGACGAGGCGGTCGAATTCTACGGCGACTTGAAGGAGCGGATGGGCCGCTTCGGCCGCGCCCGGGACGATCTGAAGGTGATGCCGGGGCTGTTCCCTGTCGTCGGTCGGACCGAGGCGGAGGCGCGCGCCAAGTTCGAGGAACTCCAGGCCCTGATCGACCCGGTGGTCGGCCTGGCGCTTCTGGAGCGCATGGTCGGCGGCTTCGACCTGTCGGGTTACGACCCGGACGGTCCGGTGCCGGAGTTGCCCGAGGCCGAGGGCGCCAAATCCCGGCAGCAGCTGATGTTCGATCTCGCCCGCCGGGAGGGTCTGACGCTGCGCCAGCTCTACCTGCGGATCGCCGGTGCCCGGGGCCATTCGCAGATCATTGGCACCCCCGCCCAGATCGCCGACGAGATGGAGGAGCGATTCCAGGCGAAGGGCGCCGACGGCTTCAACATCATGCCGGCGACCCTGCCGGGGGGCCTCGACGACTTCATCGAACTGGTGCTGCCCGAGTTGCGCCGGCGCGGCCTGTTCCGCAGCGACTACGCGGGCCGGACGCTCCGGGACCATCTGGGTTCGCGCCCGCCCGCCCGGGCTGCCTCGGCTCCGGACAGTCCGGGCGGTGCGTGAGCCTTGTACAAGCTATGCGCCGGCGCGTTCGATCAAGCGGAGACTTGGGATGTGCGACCCGAGATCTGAAGAACGCCGTCCTCCGATAGGGTTCAATAAAAGAGATCGTTTCGTTTGACTGCCGGCTCCGGATTCGACACGATTGGGGCTCCGCATCGCACCGGTATCGTGGGCCGTCGTCTCGGGCGCGGGCAGATCGTGAGCGGATCGCGACCGGCCCCGATGGGACGGCGGGAATCGCCCTCCGGGTATGCGGGCGGGACCCCACGGGCGGAGGCCTCGGCAGGGCCGCCTCCAGGACGGAGCGCAGCGAAGATTTGACCAGGCCCCTGAGCGACGACATCGCGGATCACGACGTCCCTTCGACCCTCGATTGGCTGTCTGCGTGCGCGGAAAGCCGGATGCGGAGCTACATCGCCGCTTCCGCGCTGCTGATTTGCCTGATCGGATGGGTGCTCCATTGATGGCACAGGCCTGCGAATGCGAGGTCGCGGCCCGTTGGGCGGGACGTGGGCTTTGGGGGTTTTCCATGCCGCGGGTCCAAAGCCACCCGTCGCGAACCCGGAGCGCGATGCGATGAGCCAGGGCGATCCGAAACAGAACCCCGCCGCGCGCCGGCGCTTTCTCGCCCAGGGGGCGGCCGCGCCGGCGGGTCTCCTGGCAAACAGCGGTACGCCCAGGTGCGGCCGGGCCGACGAGGCATCGCCGCCCGGCATCCCCGAGTGGATGAAGGCCCCGGGCGCCGATGTCGGTAGCCAGACCTATGGCCAGCCCTCGCGCTTCGACGGCGGCGTCATCCGCAACGTGCCCAAGGGCCTCAAGCAATACATTTCGGCATCGAGCCGCACCCCGCTGCAGGACCTCGACGGCATCCTCACGCCGAACGGGCTGTTCTACGAGCGCCACCACGGCGGTATCCCCGACATCGATCCCGCGCAGCATCGCTTGCTGGTCCACGGGCTGGTGGAGACGCCGCTGGTCCTGACTCTGGACGACATCCGCCGCTTCCCATCGGAATCGCGCATCCACTTCCTGGAACGCTCGGGCAATCCGGGCTTCGAGGCGATCAAGGCCGGCCGGACCGCCTCGGATCTGGTCGGCCTGGTGAGCTGCCCCGAATGGACCGGCGTCCGCCTCGCCACAGTGCTGCGGGAGGCCGGCCTGAAGCCCGACGCCAAATGGGTTGTTGCCGAAGGCGCCGATGCCGCCGCCATGACCCGCAGCATCCCCATCGAGAAATGCCTCGACGACGCGCTGCTGGTCTACAGCCAGAACGGCGAGCGGCTGCGTCCGCAGCAGGGTTATCCGCTCCGGGTGCTTCTGCCCGGGTTCGAAGGCAACATGAGCGTGAAATGGCTGCGCCGGCTGAACGTGGCCGCCGAGCCCGCGTTTTCCCGCGAAGAGACCGCGAAGTATACCGACCTGATGCCTGACGGGACGGCGCCGGAATTCACCTTCGTCATGGAGGCAAAGTCGGTCATCACGCGGCCATCCGGCACGCAGCGGATCGCCCCGGGCTTCCACGAGATCACCGGTCTGGCCTGGACCGGCCGCGGAAAGATCCGTGGCGTGCAGATTTCGGTCCTGGCTGTGTCAAAACCCCGCTGATGGTATCTTTTCCGGATCGACCGGAGGATGGCATGGGACGGTTAGTTGTCGGTGCCGAGCGCGATCAGACGAGGCTGTTTCCGCCTTGTCTTGAAGACTGGATCGCCGAGGACAACCCGGTCCGCGTGGTCGATGCCTTCGTGGATGCGCTGAATCTTGGCGCGCTCGGCTTCGCGGGCGTCGATGCGGCACGGACGGGACGACCGGGCTACCATCCGGCCGCGCTCCTGAAGCTCTACGTCTACGGGTATCTCAACCGGGTCCCGTCGAGCCAGCGTCTGGAGCGTGAAGCGGGCAGCAACGTCGAGGTCATGTGGCTGACGGGCCAGCTGTCGCCCGATCACAAGACCATTGCCGAGTTCCGTCGGCAGAACGGACCGGCCATCGGACGCGTCTGTGCCCGCTTCGTCGCGTTGTGCCGCAAGATAGGCCTTCTGACGGGGACGCGCGTCGCGATCGACGGCTCGAAGTTCAAGGCGGTCAACAACTGCGACCGCAACTTCACGCAAGGCAAGCTCGACCAGCGCAGTCAGCAGATCGAGGGGAGCGTGTCGCGCTACCTCTCGCAACTCGACACGGCTGATCGTCAGGATCCCACACCCGAACTGGCCGCCAAGGTGGTGCGGCGTAAGGAGAAGATCGCTCGCCTCGGGCAGGAGATGAAGCGGTTGGCCGACCTGGAGGAGCAGATTAAGGCGGCGCCTGACCGGCAGATCTTACTGACCGATCCCGATGCGCGATCAATGGCAACCAGCGGGCGCGGGTCGGGCATGGTGGGCTACAATGTCCAGGTGGCGGTCGAGACCGAGCATCATCTGATCGCGGCGCACGCGGTGACCAATGCCGGCTCGGACCGAGCGCAGCTCAGTGGAATGGCCACACGGGCCAAGCAGGCCTTGGAGACGGATACGCTCGATGCGATGGCCGACCGGGGGTATTACTCCGGCCAGGAAATCATCGCCTGCGAACGGGCCGGCATCTCCGTCATGCTGCCCCGGCCCATGACCTCAGGCGCCAAGGCCGCCGGACGCTTCGGCAAAGAGGACTTTCTCTACCATCGTGAGAAGAACGCCTACCTGTGTCCAGCGGGTGAGATGCTGTCCCATCGCTGCACCACGGTGGAGAATGGCCTGACGCTGCATCGTTACTGGACGAATGCTTGCTTGGCCTGCCCGCTGAAGGCGGACTGCACGACGGGTAAGGAGCGCCGGGTGACGCGTTGGGAGCACGAGACCGTACAGCGCCGATTGGACGGCGATCCGCTGGCCATGCGGGTCCGGCGCGAGACGGTCGAGCATCCCTTCGGCACACTGAAGGCGCGGATGGGCGCCACGCACTTCCTGACCAAGACCCTGCCGCGCGTCGCGACCGAGATGGCGCTTCAGGTCCTGGCCTACAATCTGACGCGCGTTCTCAACATCCTAGGAAGCCGGAAGCTCCTAGCGGCGATCCCCACCTAAGCGAGGGCTCGGCTCGTCCGCCGAATAAGCCAGGAAGCTGTCCAAGAGGCGCCTTCAAACAAAAACTGGCCGTATCCCGACCGTAAGAACCCATTCGGCGCAGTGAATACCCCCTTTTTCGCAAGACCGAGACGTCACACAACCGCAAAAGCCCCAATCCCCGAGTTTTGACACGGCCTGGACCCAACCGAGACACTGCTTTCAGGTATGATTGCTCGGAAGCGGACATCGCTGTCGCTAGGCAGTAGAGGCCCGATAGGCCCCATCCCGACAGTTAACAGGTAGGTTGTAGAGCATCGCGCTCCTCCCGCAGCGATGAGAGCGCTTGCCGTCGCGCTCGTTCCCCTTCTGAGCACGATCCCGGCCTGTGCGGAGGCATTGCCCCATCACGACATGGCCACCTACTGCCGATCCATTCAAGCCATCATGGTGCTGCCCAGCAATGCCGAACAGAAATACGAGAGATGCCTCGCTTACCTGCAGAGCTATCTCCGTAACCTCGCGCAAGAGTGGGGTTCACTCAGCGGGAGGGAGCAGCGCCTGTGCGTGACACAAGAAGCTTCTAATCGGGTATCTGCAGGCCATCGGCGTCGTTCGGGAAGACCAGCGCGAGGACACGCTCGCGAAGCCCCGGGAAATCGAGGACAGCGTTCAGCGGAAGTAACCCGCCCTGGCGTCGCCCGGTCCGCCGCTTGCTTGACCTGCGGCGGAGCGGGCGGGACTGTAGCGGGATGGCCGATTTCCGAAGCCTGGAAGTCTTCTACTGGGTCGCCACGCTCTCGAGCTTTCGCCGGGCGAGCGAGCAGGTCAACACGACCCAGCCGGCTGTCTCCCAGCGGATCGCGGCCCTGGAGCACGAATACGGCACCCTGTTCGAGCGCCGCAGCCGCGACGTCGCGCTGACGGAGCGCGGGCGCGTCCTCCTCGGTTTCGCGGAGCGGTTCCTCGCGCTCCAGGCGGAGATGGGCGCGGCGCTGGCCGGCACCGGCCGGACTACGGGAACGCTGCGGCTCGGCGTCTCCGAGACCCTCGTTCACCTCTGGCTGTCGCGGTTCATCGAGCGGATGCGCGCGGAGCATCCGGGGATCAGCGTCGATATCACCGTCGATATCTCGCCGAACATGCAGGCTGCCCTGGTGGCCAACGAGCTCGACCTCGCCTTTCTCGTCGGCCCGATCACCCTGCCGAGCCTCACGAATCACCCGCTGCTCAGCGTGCCGGTCGCCTTCGTCGCCGCACCCGGTTTGGTGACGGAAGAGGAGCCGCTCAGCCTCGGCTGCCTTCTGCGCCACCCCCTCGTGACCTACCCCCGGAACACCAGCCCCTACGTGGAACTGAGGGATCTGGTGCTGCGAGCAAACCTGCTCCCGAGCCAGATCCACACCAGCGCGTCGCTCGCCACCATCGTGCGCATGGGGATCGAGCGGCTCGGGATCTGCGTGATCCCGCCCGCCGTCGTCCGGGATGAGCTCGCCTCCGGCACCCTGCAAATCCTGCCCGCCGAGCCGACCCTATCGGATCTCACCTTCACCGCCACCTACGCCAATCGCTTGGACAGCCACTTCGTGGCCGATGCGGCGCGGATCGCCCAAGCTGTCGCCCGGACTTGGGCCGAGGCCCAATAAGGCTGGGTTATCGGCGGCCATTCGCAATGACGATTGGCGCTTAAAGCGGCACGATGGGAACCTGTCACTTAAGACGGCAAATCGCTTCGGGGATTGAGGCCGCATTGCGGCGCAACACGCGCCGGTTGCGCTGCGTGCGCACGAACCCGGGAGATATACGGTGACCCTCCACGTCGAGCCCCCCCACACTGCGAGCGCCTTCGCCGATGCCCGGCAGGCCCGGCGCGCCATCCGCTCCGGCGATTGGCGCGGCCACACCTCCGGCCTCGCCCCGGCCCATGTGCAGGGCAACCTGATGATCCTGCCGCAGGCCCTGGCCTCGGATTTCCAGCGCTTCTGCCAGTTGAACCCGAAACCCTGCCCGGTGCTGGGCGTCTCCGAGCCCGGTGTCCGGACGCTCCCGGTGCTGGGCGAGGATCTCGACCTCGCCACCGACGTGCCGGGCTACCGCATCTACGAGAACGGAGAGATGGTCTCGGAGGTGGGCGACCTCACGAAAGTCTGGCGGGATGACCTCGTCACCTTCGTATTGGGCTGCTCATTCTCCTTCGAGGATGCCCTAATCGAGGCGGGCATTCCCCTCCGGCACGTGGCGCAGGGGCGCAACGTGGCGATGTACCGGACCTCGATCCCGACCCAGCCCGCCGGCCCGTTCCACGGCCCCCTCGTCGTCTCGATGCGGCCGATGAAGGCCGCCGACGCGATCAAGGCGGTGCAGGTGACGGCCCGGATGCCTGCAGTCCACGGCGCCCCGATCCATCTCGGCGATCCGAGCCTGATCGGCATCCGTGACATAAGCAAGCCGGATTTCGGCGACGCGGTCGCCATCGAGCCCGACGAGATCCCGGTCTTCTGGGCCTGCGGGGTCACGCCCCAAGCCGTGGCGATGGCCGCCCGCCTGCCGCTCTGCATCACCCACGCACCGGGCTTCATGCTGATCACGGACCTGTTGAATCGGGACGTGCCGTACCGCTAGCCGCGTCATTGGAAGCGCCCGCGAAGCAGTCCAGGGGCGACGTGACGTCTCCAGACATGGCGTATCCCTGGCTTGCTTCGCTGCGCTCGCAATGACGGCGAGAGGCGAACAAGCATATTTGAAAAATGACCCGATCATCGATCTAACCCGAGGGACAAAGACCATGTGGTTGAAAGACACGAGCCCGCCAGAGCGCCGGGTGTTGGGCGCCGCCTTCGCCGGTTACGGTGTCGATGCGTTCGATTACATGGTCTACACCTTCCTCATTCCCACTTTGGTGATCGTGTGGGGCCTCACCAAGGTCGAGGCCGGCAATATCGCTACGGCGGCGCTGGTCACATCCGCCATTGGCGGCTGGGCGGCGGGCATCCTGGCCGACAAGTACGGACGGGTAGTGGTACTGCAGGGGACGGTATTGTGGTTCACCGTCTTCACGGTGTTGTCCGGTTTCACCCAGTCCTATGAGCAGTTGCTCTTCACCCGCGCCATGCAGGGGTTCGGCTTCGGCGGCGAGTGGTCGGTGGGCTCGGTGCTGATCGCGGAGACGATTCAGGCGCGCTACCGGGGCAAGGCCGTGGGCCTCGTCCAATCGAGCTGGGCCGTCGGCTGGGCCGTGGCCGCCATCGTCTTCTGGGCGGTCTTCGCCCTGGCCGAACCGGCGGTGGCGTGGCGCATCCTGTTCTGGCTCGGCGCCCTGCCGTCGGTGCTGATCTTCTGGATCCGCCGCAACATCGAGGACCCGGAGGTCTACCGCGAGACCCGCTCGGCCATGCTGAAGGCCGGCGACACGGGCAACTTCCTCGACATTTTCTCCCGTGACCTGATCGGCCGGACGGCGCTCGCGAGCCTCCTCGCGACTGGGATGCAGGGCGGCTACTACGCCGTGACCACCTGGCTGCCGACCTACCTAAAGACCGAGCGCCAACTCTCGGTGCTCAACACCAGCGGCTACCTGTTGATGCTGATTTTCGGCTCGTTTCTCGGCTACCTCACCAGCGCCTACCTGTCGGACCGGATCGGCCGCCGCAAGGGCTTCATCCTGTTCGGTTTCTGCGCTGGAGTCCTCGTGCTCGGCTACACCCTGGTGCCGATCACCGACACTGCCATGTTGTTCCTCGGTTTCCCGCTGGGCTTTTTCCTATCGGGCGTCTTCTCCGGGATGGGCGCCTTCCTGAGCGAGCTGTTCCCGAGCCGGGTGCGTGGGTCAGCGCAAGGGTTCTGCTACAACTTCGGCCGGGCCACCGGCGCCGTCTGCCCGGCCCTGGTTGGTTATCTCAGCGAATCGCTCACGCTGGGCGTTGCCATCGGCCTAGTGGCAGCCAGTGCCTATTGCCTCGTGATCGTCGCGGCGCTTCTTTTGCCAGAAACGGCTGGGCGGGAACTCGACGCGAGCGGCGAACTCGTCGCCTCGGCTGCGACCGCGACGGCCTGACCCCGGCGGGAGACGAGGAGAACGGCCATGGCCAGCGTCGATCTGAACGCGGATCTCGGGGAAGGTTTCGGAGCCTATGCCTGCGGTGACGACGGGGCGATGCTCTCCGTCGTGACCTCAGCCAACGTCGCCTGCGGCCTCCATGCCGGCGATCCTGAGATCATGGCGGCCACCTTCCGCTTGGCGAAGGAGAAGGGCGTGGCGGTGGGAGCCCATCCGGGCTTCCCCGACCTCTGGGGCTTCGGCCGTCGGCGGATGCCCTTCACACCCGCCGAGATCGAGCGGCTCGTCGCCTACCAGGTCGGCGCGGCGGCGGCGATAGCCGCCTATGTCGGGCACCGCATCACCTACGTGAAGGCGCATGGGGCGCTCGCTAACGTCGCCGCCGAGGACCACGCCGTCGCTGACGCGATCGCCGGGGCGGTCCGCGCGGTGGACCGGAGCCTCGCGCTGCTGGCCATCGCCCTCACCGTGCAGGTTCCGGCTGGGGAGGCGGCGGGCATCGAGGTCTATCAGGAGATCTTTGCGGACCGAGGCTACACCGAGGAAGGGCAACTGATTGCTCGCAGCCAGCCCGGTGCGCTCATCACTGATCGGGACGAGGCAGCGAGCCGGGTCCTGATCATGGTCAGCGAGGGCGCGATCCTGACGAGTTCCGGCCGCCTGCTGCCGACGCCGATCCGCTCGATCTGCGTCCACGGCGATTCCGCCCATGCGGTCGGCACGGCCCGCGCAGTGCGCGCCCGTCTGGAAGGGGCGGGGGTAACGCTCGCCCCCTTCCGGCCATGAGCACCCTCGACGAGAGCACCCCGCCGCGCATTCTTGACGCGGGAGAGGCGGCCCTGGTGGTGGAATTCGGCGCGACTGTCGATCCGGCGATCAGCGACCGCGTGCTGGCCCTCGACGACGCGCTGGCCGCCAACCGGCCGCGCGGCATCGCCGAGACGGTGCCCACCTACCGCTCGCTGATGATCCACTACGACCCGCTGGTGCTCGACCGCGAGACGCTGGCGGACCACGTGCGCACCCTGGCTGGCCACGCCGCGGAGCGTGCCCGCGATCCGACCCGCTGGGTTCTGCCCTGCTGCTACGATGCTCCCCACGGGGAGGATCTGATGGAGGTGGCGGACCTGATTGGCCGGACATCCGAGGCGGTCGTGGCCCTCCATTCCGAGGCGATCTACCGGGTCTACATGTACGGGTTCGCCCCCGGCTTTGCCTATTGCGGCGGTCTGCCCGACGTCTTGGCCGTCCGCCGGCGCGCGAGCCCGCGACCACCCCATCCCACCAACGCCATCATGATCGGCGGCGGGCTCGCGGCGGTGGCGACAGTCTCGATGCCCACCGGCTGGTATGTGCTCGGTGCGACGCCGTGCAAGCTCTACGCGCCGGAGCGGGCGGAGAGCTTCTTCGTGCGGCCCGGCGACAGTCTTCGTTTCGAGGCCGTGGACGCCACGACCTTCGCCGGCTTCGCGGCCCGTGAGGCGGCCGGGGAGCGGACGGCCCGGCGTGATGAGGGGTCGGCGTGAGCGCGCTTGCCATCGAGGCCGCGGGGCCGGGCGTGACCGTGCAGGATGGCGGGCGGAAGGGCTACCTCCGGTTCGGCATCACAGCGGCGGGCCCCATGGACCCGCTGCTCTTCGCCACCGCCAACCGCGCGCTGGGCAACGCCCTGGACGCGACGGCGATCGAAATCTCGACCGGCGGCCTCACCGTCAGCGCCCCCGAAGGACCGCTCGGCCTCGCCCTTGTCTCCGCCGGTTTCCGCGCGATGCTCGACGGCGAGACCCTGCCCCTGGCCTGCGCCTTCACCTTGGCGCCAGGCCAGACCCTGACCGTCCGCGCGGGCAGCATCGGGGCCTGGGGCTATCTCGCTATCTCCGGCACCATCGACCTGCCGCCCGTTCTCGGGTCCACGGCCACCCACACGCGCTCAGCGCTGGGCGGCCTCGACGGGCGCGGCTTGCGGGCGGGGGACCGGCTTGCCGTCTCCGCGCCCCGCTCAGGAGACGGCAAGCCGCAGCGTCTGCTGGCTCCGTGGCTGGAGCGCGATCCGGCGTCGATCCGCGTGGTGATCGGACCGCAGGACGACTTCTTCGCCCCCGACCAGATCGCCGCCTTTCTGGAGCAGCCCTGGACCGTCTCGCCACGGGGAGACCGGATGGCCTGCTTCGTCGATGGCACCCCGCTGACCCACGCCAAGGGTCACGACATCGTTTCCGACGGGGTGGCCATGGGGGCGATCCAGGTGCCAGGCAACGGCCTGCCCATCGTATTGATGGCCGATCGGCAATCGACGGGTGGCTATCCAAAAATCGCGACCGTGATCGGTCCGGATCTCGGCCGGCTGGCGCAGGTGCAGGGCGGCGCGACGATCCGCTTTGCCGCCGTCACCGTCGGCGAGGCCGTCGCCGCCCGCAAGGCAGAGGCCGACACGCTGAAGCCCGATGTGGCTCGCGAGCCGGTGCTGCGGACGGAATTCCCGGCGGAATTCCTGCTCGGCCTCAACCTCGTGAGTGGGGTGACGGACGGGCGCGAGAGTTTCGCGAAGGTGCAGCCATAACGAACTCACATATTAGGTTGGTCAGGAGCTGAACTACGAGATCGTCAAACAACGCTCAGCGTCCGCTCTGCGTCTTCCTGACCCAAAAGCCGCCGGACCGCTCTCCACCCATCTGAGACGTTCAAGCCAGCGGTCAGCAGCGACCGATCTTGGCCGATATCTGAAGTTCCGCTTTGGGAAAGTCGCGCCGGTGGAGCGGATGTACCCAGCTCCCTCAAAGGCACACGAATGAGTCACATCTTTGGTTACAGATCGCGGGTGTCCGAAGTGGCCTCGCATCAGTCGAGAACGCGAGGCCGTGCAAGATTGGTATCAGACCGCGGGGGATATGGCCGAAGCCGGTACCGGCCTCCTATCCATGACCGAGACCACGAAGGCCGTGAGGAACGCCAGCGGCATCGTGACGATGGTCGGGGGATCGAGCGAGAAGATCGGGGCGGCGTTACCGAGCACCTTCACCCAGACCGGTGGCCCGAGGACTGTGAGGGTGACGGCGCCGACGAGGCCGATCACGCCGCCGGCGATCGCCCCCCGGGTCGTCAGCCCGCCCCAGTACAACGCCAGGATCAGAAGCGGCAGGGTCGAGCTGCAACTCACCGAATAGGCGAGGCTGATCATGTAGGCGACGTTCTGGGTCTGGAAGGCGATGCCGAGCAGCACCGACAGGATGCCGAGGCCGACGGTGGCGAGCCGCGAGGCCCGGATCTCGCTGCGCTCGGTCGCCCGGCCCCGGGCAATGATGCGGGCGTAGAGGTCGTGCGAGACCGCCGAGGCGCCCGTCAGCGTCAGCCCCGCGACCACCGCCAGGATCGTGGCGAAGGCCACGGCGGACACGAGCCCCATGAGCGTGTCGCCGCCCAGCGCGTGGGATAGATGAATGGTGGCCATGTTGCCGCCACCACGGATAGCGCCCTTGGCGTCGAGATAGACCGGATCTCCACCGATGATGGCCAGAGCTCCGAACCCGATCACGAAGATCAGCGCGAAGAAACCACTTTGGCACATCACGGCCCAGAACACCGACACCCTGGCCGCACGGGTGTCCGGGACGGTGAAGAAGCGCATCAGGACGTGCGGAAGGCCCGCCGCCCCGAGCATCAGGGTCATGCCAAGAGAGACCGATTGCCAGACGCTCCCCGAATAGACTTGCGGCATCATGATCGCGGCGTGCCTCGGATGCACTGCGATGGCCCGGGCGACGAAGGTATTATAGTCGAAGCCGAACTTGGCCAGGACGAGCAGCGAGATCGCGACGCCAGCCGTGAGCAGCAGCGCCGCCTTGACGATCTGAACCCAGGTCGTCGCCACCATGCCGCCGAACATCACGTAGCATATCATCAGCGCGCCCACGAGGAGCTGCGCATAGAGATAATCGAGCCCGAACAGCAGCCGGATCAACTGGCCCGCCCCGACCATCTGGGCGATGAGGTAGAACATCACGATGATAAGGGTCGCGATCGCGGTGAAGATGCGGATTGGCGTCTCCGACAAGCGCGTCGCCAGGACATCGGCCACCGTGTAGCGCCCGAGCTTCCGCAGCCGCTCGGCCACCAGGAAGACGACGAAGGGCAGGCTGGTCGCGTAGCCGACGGCGAAGATCAGGCCGTCGAAGCCGGAGGAACAGATCAGACCGGCAAGCCCGAGGAGCGCGCCGGCCGAGATCATGTCGCCGGCCAGGGCGATGCCATTCTGGAAGCCGGAGATCTGACCGCCCGCGGCATAGAATTGGTCGGCCGAATGGGCGCGCTGCGCCGCCCAGTAGGTGATGCCCAGGGTTACGAGGACGATGCCGACGAACATCCCGATCGCTACGGTGTTGAGGCCGCCGCTTTCGGCCGCGAGTGCCGGGGCGGTGGCGCCCAGAAGCAGTGAGACGGCAAGAATGGACCTTCGCATGGTGTCTGCCTCCTCAGCGCGGGGTGAGACGGTTGGCGAGCAGGACGTAGAGCCCCGTCAGGATCATGGTGGACAGGATGGCGAGGAGACCGCCGACGGTACCGACCGTCACGGCCATCCCGGGTGCGATTGGCCGCGTCATGGTGGCGGGCGAGACGATGAAGGTGCCGACGAAACTGGCGTAGATCAGCGTCTGGATGGCGGCCATGATCCAGCCGAGGCGGGCTTGCGGCAGGTCGTTGTTCGGCGCCGCAGTCGGTGTTCGTTGGACAGGCATCAGTCGCACTCCGGCTCAGAGCAGTGGGACAAACAGGGGTGAGATCGAGGGTTACTTGACAGCTTTCGGCGCATCGCCCGAAGCGTCGGCGACTACGCGGCCGAAGCCGTTGTTGACGCGGCTACGCTGATACTTGTTGAGCCACGTGCTGAACTGGACCGGCAGCAAGTCGTAGGGACGCGCCTCGCCCAGGACCATCGCCGCGTAGACGGGCCAATGTGGGTTGGCGAGCATCGGCCGGCCGAGCATGACGAGGTCGACCTGACCTTCCTTGACGATCGCCTCCGCGAACACGGGATCGGCGAGGTTCCAGTTCGCGGCGGTCAGGACGCCCGCCTCCTCCCGGATGCGTTGCGCCGCCGGGACCATGAACCCCTCCTCGTCCCACGGCGTCTGGGCGCGGCCCGAGTTGCCGCCGAAGGAGACGTCGACGAGGTCGAGGCCCCGAGGGGCGAGCAGCCGAGCCAATTCGACCGACTCGTCGATGGTCTGGCCGCCGGGCGCGAACTCCGTCACACCGAACCGCATGGAGAGCGGCAGCCGCTCGGGCCATTCCGAGCGTACCGCCTCGAAGACCTCGATGAGCAACCGGCTGCGCCCGGCGAAGTCGCCGCCGTATGCGTCGGTGCGCCGGTTGGCCAGGGGCGAGAAGAAGCTCGACAGCAGGAAGCCGTGCGCGCAGTGGATCTCCAGCCACTGGAAGCCGGCCTCCCGCGCGCGGCGCGCGGCCTCGGCGTATTGGCGCGTCACCGTCGCGATATCGTCGTGCGTCATGGCGCGCGGGACCCGCGGCATGGCTCCGCCGAAGGCGTCGGCGGAGGGGCCGATCATCTCCCACGCGTCAGGATGGTCGTCCGGCAGATGGCCGCCGCCCTTCCACGGAGGCTCGACGCAGCCCCTGCGGCCAGTGTGGCCGAGCTGGATGCCGGGGACCGCCCCGACGGACGCCACGAAGCGGGCGATGCGCGCCAGGGCCTCGCCCTGCTCGTCGTTCCAGATGCCGGCGCACTGGGTGGACATGCGGCCCTCCGGCGAGACGGCCGCCTGCTCCACCACGACGAGGGCGGCGCCCCCCGCCGCTTTCGAGCCCAGATGCGCCAGGTGCCAGTCGTTCACGAGGCCGTCCGGCGACGAGAACTGCGTCATCGGCGAGACCGCGATGCGATTGCGCAACGTGACGTCGCGAACCCTGAGTTCGCTGAACAGTGAGGACATCGTGCTCGGTCTCCCCGCCCGCCCTGTCGGCCAAGCATCCTGCCGGAGAAGAGAGCGATCTGCTCGAAAAATAAGCCAATACTGCCGCTGAACAGGCAGCTGAATGCCTGTATCTTCCCGGTTGATGACTTGTTCGAGCCCTAGACTGCGCTTAGCCTCTAAGGGCGTTCTTCCAAATTCACGCCGGGTTCGAACAGATTCCGGACATCGTGAGGCGAGGATGCGCCGGCGGGGCGTATCCGTGAGATTAAGGACATGAGGGTCACGACGATGCAGACGCGTGACATCGGCTCCTGGCCGAAGAACATTGCATTGGCCCGCAGCACGGGGTGGGGCTGGCGGGACATCCACGCGCAGCACGTCGCCGTAGAGCCCTGGACGGGGACACTCGACCCGGTCGGCAACCCCTGCCTCGGCTACTGCGTCAATCGTCCCGCCCAGATCCGCCGGCGCATCGGGCGCGGCGGCACGACCGAAACGCTCACGCTGCGTCCCCGCCAGTTCCACCTGATCCCGGCCCATGACGAGAGCGAATGGCAGAGACGGGGGCGCTCCGAGATGCTGGCGATGCATCTCCGCCAGGGATTGATCGACGACACCGCGCGCCAGATGTACAGCGCGACTGCCCCACGCGTCGAACTCGACGTTCCGCTCGGGACGTCCGACCCTCTCTTAGAGCAGTTGGCGCTGGCTATCCTGGAGATCATGCGGGAGGAGCCGGATCCCTCGTCGGCGCTCTACGTCGACGAGTTGGTCCACGCCATGGTCGTACGTCTCGTCCGGATCTACACGGAGAACGGCCGCTCCTCGCGGACGGGGCCGGAGAGAGAAGTGCTCGATTGCGGCGAGATGCGGCGGGTCCGCGATTTGGTCGAGGAGCACCTCGCCGAAGATCTATCCCTCGAGACCATCGCAGGCGTGGTCGGTGTGTCCCCGCGCTCCTTGTCCCGCGCATGCCTCCGGAAGTGGGGAACGACGGTCCATCAATACGTGCTGTCACGCCGAATGGAGCGGGCAAAAAACCTGCTTCTCTCGACTGATCTCACCATCACCTCAATTGCGCTGGATACAGGCTTTTCGAGCCAGAGCCATCTAGCGACAGCGTTTCGCCGGATGACGGGACTCACACCGAAGAGTTATAGGGTCTGCGGACAATCCTGATCTAGTGATACAAATTTTGACTGACCCTGACCCAGCAAACTGGTCCGCGCTGAGCGCAAGTTTTTCGGGCATCCTGAACCCTGAAGGAGGGTGGATGCCATGCCCCGCAAACGCTTCACGAACGAACAGATCGCCTTCGCCCTGCGGCAGGCGGAGAATGGTGCGACGGTGGACGAGGTCTACCGGACGATGGGCGTGTCCGAGCCGACGTTTTACCGTTGGAAGAAGCAGTTCGTCGGCATGGGCGTGCCGGAGATCCGCCGGCTCAAGCAATTGGAGGATGAGAACAGCAAGCTGAAACGGCTGGTCGCCGACCTGACGCTGGACCGCTCGATGCTGCAGGACGTGCTCAAGCGAAAGTGGTGAGGCTCGCCGCGAGGTCGCCGGTCACCTGCAGGTGGCCTACGACATCGG
>NZ_JAKSYJ010000062.1 GCF_022829365.1 Methylobacterium sp. J-077
GGCAGGCTGTCGACTGCTCGCGCCTGCTCGACAAGGCCAACCTTCCTCGGCACCAGATCGCAACGCCACAGCCGAGCGGCAAAGGGCGCTCGAAGTGAGGCCTCTGCGTCCCTTCATCCCGATCGCACCGGACGAGAGCCTGCCGAGCCACGTCTCGCGGCTAGCGCTCCTGCACGGTCTGCCCAGCGCCAGGATCTTCTGCCAGGAGTTGGGCTTCAGCCTGCGCGGCCTCATCGACGGCCGCGAGCCTGAGCTCGTCCGCCTGGCCGAACTCGTCGCCGCCGATCCGGATATGCTTCGTCACCGCGTCACAGTCGAACGCGACGACGGTTGGTATCTGCAGGGCGAGCGGTTCACGCACGTCAACCTGTGCCGATCCATCGCCAGGTTCTGCCCAAGCTGCCTCGCGCACGACCTGACATCCGGATCCGGGCGGCACCTCGACACCTACGGGCGGCAGATCTGGGACATCAAAGCCATCCGGACCTGTGCCGACCACGGCATCGCCCTGGTCGAAGTCCCGTACAGCCGCCGCCCTCTGGAGCGAGCCGACTTCGCGCGGGTCGTCGAGCCGTATCTCGAGAAGCTCGATCAACTCGCCACCGGACTGCGCCAGCGACCAGCTTCCGGCCTAGAACTCTACATTCAGTCGAGGCTCGCCGGCGACGTTCGTCGAGAGATCGCGTTGAACGCATTGCCGCTCTATGCCGTGATCCATGCCTGCGAACTCTTCGGAAGCGTCGCAGGTTTCAACACGCCGCCCAGCCTCCACAAGCTCTCGGACGACGACGCGCAGGAAGCCGGCGGCACGGGATTCGACATCCTCAGCCGCGGTGAGGAAGGCGTCGACGCATTCCTCCACGCGTTGCGATCCAGCCACTCGGAAAAAATCCGGGCACTCGGCGCCCCAAACCGTGTCTACGGCAAAATCTATCGCTGGCTGAACTGGAAAGCGACGGATCCGGCCTACGATCCGATCCGCGATTGGGCTTCGCGCCATATCCTGGAAGTTTCCCACGTCGGCCTTCGTTCGAGTCTGTTCGGTCGTCCGATCGCACAGGATCGCGTCTGGCACTCCGTGCTCAGCGCGTCACAGGAAGTCGGTATTGGCTATCGCCGCCTGCGCACCATCCTGAAGGGCGCCGGCTATCTCGCGCCCGACGATACACGTCGCGACGGCCAAGCTGTGTTCTCAGCCAAGGCGGCAAACGCCTTTCTGCGAGATCTCAAGACGGCCGTTTCCATCGATGAGGCCGCCGTGCTTCTCAATATCTCACGTCCACAAACGCGCGCGCTCCTGCGAGATGGCATCCTCAAATCATTTACAGCGCGCACCCGGAAAGACCCGATAAAGCTCTTTCGCAAGACCGATATCGATCGGCTCGTGTCGGATTTTTTGCGCAACGCGAAACCTGTTGACACACTTGATCCTTCCATGGGCAATATCTACAAAACCTGCAAACGCGTGGGATGCAGCACGAAAGAAATCTTTGAGCTGATTGGATCCGGTCAGCTGAACTGGATCGGTCGGCTACGTGGCGCGAAAGGCATTCCTTCGATCCTCGTCAAAACCGATGAAATCTTCCGTCATATCCCGCCTGATCACACGGGCGCCCTCATCACGATCCGAGCGGCTCGACAGCTGGGGACGCATACACCGGCCGTACGCGCGTTGATCCGGCTCGGATACCTGAGAGAGCACCGCACCCAGGGACGACGCGGAAAATGGGCCAGCGTCATCAGCAAAGAGTCTTTAGGCGAATTTGAGCGCAACTTCATCCTTCTCAGCAAATTAAGCAGAATCGTTCGAAAAAACTATCAAACCATTCTTGCCGATTTTTCTAGCAGTGGCATCGATCCTGCCTTTGATCGAAATAAACTGGGGATTATTATCTACAGGAAAGACGACGTGCGTCGGGTATATTGCGCAAGAATTTAGCAGAGAGTGAGTCATACCGCAGCGAAGATGCATTCCGACCTCAAGTGCCGCAGTGGTGAGAACGCTCAAACCCCAAAAGGCGATATCATGACACACGAGAAGATTGACGACGCAACAGATAACACGGCGGATCCCTTCAGCGACGCACACCGACGGACTCGGCAGGCCGGGCAGATCCGGCGAGACACTTTGCGCCGCCAGATATCGGAAACCCACCCCGAAGTTTTGGCTGAGTTCGACAGGGAACAAGCCAAATTTACCCATATTACGGACACCGCGATACAACCCGTCCTGCTTCAAATTTCAGCCGATCTTCAAGCGCAAGGCTGGTACGCCCGCATCATCCGCGAGGATGAAGCTGAGGGCATTGTCGGGCTTGCAACCGCCGGAATACGGTTGCTGTTCTCCCGTGATCCTCTTCCCGAACCAGCCATCATCGACCTGTTCGGTGAAACGTCCTTCATCGGCTTCCACGGCGATTGCCCCAATCGCGTCGTGCGGATGCGAGCCGAATTCTACCAAGATCGCACGACGTCCGGCAACAAGCATTCTGAAGTGACGCTTACCTATTCCGACCTCACAGTTGGCATCGTGTACGACATCGTCACTGACTTCCTCAAGGGTATTGGATGATCCTGGCGGCCAGTACCCGCACAGGTTGCCGTCACGCGCCAATACTCTGGGTTCGAGGGGCCTCACCGCTCACCGACAGCATAGCTGCCAGCCTGAGTGCGGCCGTTGTCTACTCCTGCGGCAGCAACCGTGGCCATCGAAACGATGTTTCTAAGATGTACGTGCAAGTCGCAAGTTTGCATGTACCGGAGGTGGTGCATGCCGCAACCGTTATCCCTCGCACAGCACACCCTGTTCGCCGAACTCCTGGACCAAGGCCTCGAGGACCTATTCGACCCAGACTTTCCGGAAAACGGCAGTTTCCTCGTCCGCCGGAGGACGAACCGGGCTGGGGCAATCCGCAGCTACGCGTACTATCAAGGCTATCGTCCAGCTGCAGAGGGGCGGGACGGAGGAAGGCGGTACAGCTGCTATGTCGGTCCAACCGACGACCCCGCCATCGGCGAGCAGATCGCACGCTTCAAGCGGATCAAGGCTGTTCGCGCTGAGCGCAGCAGCACTGTCGACGCCCTGGTCGGCGCCGGCCTGCCTCGTCCTCTGGCCACTATAGGCCGCATGGTCGAGGAGCTGGCCAAAGCCGGCCTCTTCCCGTCACGCGCCGTCCTGATCGGGGCCGCGGCCTACCAGACCTATAGTGGTGTCCTAGGTGTGCGTTTGTCCAAAGCCTTGAGCACGATTAACGATGACAGCGTCGCTCGAGCCAATCCGATCGCGGTCTACCTCAAGGATCCGGTCCCCGGCGGTCTCGACGGGCTTTACGGCGTCGGCCCGAGCCTCGCTCCCGCCATGGGTATCACGGACGATGTCGGCGCGACGCGTTTCCCGAGCAAGGGTCTGTTCCACCTCGGCCTCCTCACGGCCCCTCATGATGGGGATCGACATTCGTCTAAGCTTGTGGCGACGCTGGAGCAGCGGATCGCAGCACAGCCTGCGCAACTTCTGGACTTCTTAACCGACCAGCCGGTGCGATCGATCGTCCTGTATGGGCCCGGCATCGCTGTGACCATCCCTTCTCCCGAGCGCTACGCGGTGCACGCGCTGATCGTGCACGGACAGCAGGGTACTGGGGTCGACGATCAGGTTCGGACGACGAGCAACCTGGCCCAGGCCACCGAACTGATCGAGGCACTTGATCTGGTCGGCCGCAGATCCGCCATCGAGCGGATGTTCGCTGAAGCGTGGGAGCGTGAACCGAATTGGCGCACCCACCTGCTCGATTCTCTCAGCGCATTGCCCGAAGCCCCAGGCACGATCCTCAAGGCGCGGGCAACGGAGCTGCGTGCGCGCTTGCCCGTACCGCCATCGCTGCGACCGCGCACCCCGTCGCAATGACACGCGCCCCGACGTCGGTCGACAGGGCCGACGAGACCCGTCGAATGGTGCGATCGCTCCCTCAATGGGGAGGCGCCATCGGAAGGCTTGCTTGAATCGCTGCAGCAACCGCAGACTCTTTTTCGCAGCGCCTCGGCTCTCACCAGGCGGCATGTGCGCACAAGACCATTCTGGCCTGGTTGCCGATCATTTGGCATATTCTCAATGACGAACCGCTTAGATCCGACATCAGATCCCCCCGTCACCGTCGAGGACAGTCCGTCGAAGGCTGTTGTCGTGAGCTTGCCCTGCGGCGAGCGAATGCCTCGATTTCCGAAGACACAGAGCGTAGAGGCGCCGCGCCCGGAGAACCGGTTGCCTCCGAACGTCACCGCGCCGAAGCACGCCGATCTTCAGGGGTTGACGAGCCCGAATGAGCGCGTCCTCGCGGGGCCAGTCGACACGCGTGCCGCTGCTGACTCCACGATCCGGGGCGACCCCTTTCGGCAGACGGGCTCAGCCACCTCCCGCTCAATCGTCACGCTTTCGCCGAACGCATCCATAGAGGCGCGCAGCAAACTTATCCGCGAACGGATCAACGCCGCGGCGCGGCCAATCCTCACCAGGTTCGCAAATCGTCGTGGCCTTTCCCTCGAGCGCTTGCGGAAGGCGATTGGCGGTCGAACGCCCCTCACGCATCCCGAGATCGTGCGCCACCTGGGAGGCGCGCTTCACTCGGAGGAGATGCAGCGCGCAATCGCGTCCCATGCCGATCCAGGGCTCCTGCCACTGAAGGTTCACGCTGGCGTTGCCAAGATGATGGCGGAGCCCCTCTCCGACGCGCCTACCGCCGCCGTACGGGAGGCGTTTCCAGACTGGAATAAGCCCCTCGCACCAGTGGGCCGCCACATACAGCCCTGGCGTCCGAAGGACGCCGCGGCTTGGCTCAAGTGCTTTCCGCCAAACGAAGTCTTGCTTCATCCTATGGACACCTGGGATGGTGTCACGGCCGCACTTTGGTTGAACGACCGCTCCACCATTACTTCGGACCTACTCCACTCCAGTGAGGTCGATGGTACTGTCGTGGCGTTCGAACTGCGGAATCCCTGGCTACCGTCCCTTGAAGTGCTTCACACGCTCGACGAAATCGAAAGAGAGGAGCTCACCTATCGCGTGTTCGTAGAGCGGCTGCGGCGGGAGGTGATGCCGTTCTATCTAAGCGAACGAAGGTTCCACATTCGAAAGGCCGCCGAGCTGGTCACCTTCGGATATCAGACGCTCCAGGACGCACGCCGATCCATGCGCGAACATGATCTACGGCGGATCAAGCACTTCGACCGGGTGTTCGGAGAGAACGACGAGTGGATCAGCGATCTCTGCCGCAAGATCGTCGCGGCGTACGCGTGGCCCAGTGGTTTCGCGGAACCGGAACTTTGGTTCGAGTTCCTGGCGCTGGACGATGCCCCGGATTGACGAGCTGCCCGGCCGCAACCCCGCCCACGTCACTCTAATCCTAGAACTGGCGTCCGCACGCCAAGACCGCACTCGACTGCGGGGCGGCAGAGGTCTTTTCGAGCCGTTCGGAGATGATGGCCGAACTCCAATTATCCCTACCGAGAGCTGTCGATGAACATCATCTACGGCGGTCATCTCGACCGTTCTTTTCTGATGGGAGGGAAGCTGGACCGATTCCGGGTGACACCTTCACGCAGTCGGTCGCCGCACGCGAACACGTTCGACCCGTACCGATCCTTCTTCCATCACGCGGGGATGATGTCTGCGCTGAGCGCCGCCCTCGTACGCCGGCCAGACCGTGCGCCACCTGGTGAGAAGATCGTTTCGCACCGTGGGAACGACGGTCGAATCTACGACTCAATTCTCCGAGCCGAACTCGAAGACGACGCGTTGCGCCTCGCCCACCTCGTCGTGCTCGCGAAAGCCTTCTCAGACGCGACGTTGGAGATGATGCGCCTGCGTGGGCCCGAGGATCCTCATGAACCGAACCCCGTGCACCACGTGGAAGACATCCTTTGGGCTATTCTCGATGCTTGGCAAACTCAATCGACACTTATTCTAGCCGACTGCGACCGGCAAGTCTTGGTCGAACTGCTGAACTGCGTAATCCAGAACGGCATCGCCCTGCCATTCGGTATCCCTGATCTTCGGAAGGTGAGGCCATCCGATGCCAGGACCTCAGGCTCCATCGCGAACCTCGAGCCGGGTGATTATGACGACCTCATCGCTATGCTGGAGGAACCCGCGATTCAGACCTACCGGCAGCGGCTGAGCCGGCTGTCGGAAAGCCGCACCGTCAACGTCGGGACCCTGCTGAAGTCAGCCCTGGCGGAGGCACAGAGGTCCAGCCTGCGCATTCGCGAAGCGGCGACAGACATCACCCTCACGTCGACTTGGGTCACAGCCGTCGACACCGTCGATCTCGACACCGTCGCGGTTGACCCATTCCGCTGGACCGATCGAAAACCCTCGAAGCCGAGGATGCACATCATCGTGCTCTCCAGTTCTCGGAGCTTGAGCTGATTTTTGAGCGCGACCTTGTCATGTTCGGCGCGCGACAGCTGATAATTATGGCGGTCAAACCCCTGAACTTACCTCATCATAATGTCATCAGCGCTCATATATTCACCTGACAAGCCGGACCTGATTATAAACGATTGATAATAGCAGATCACCTCAGCTTATCACGCGACTATTTTTAGATACCTCTACGATTACGGACTTGGACTATCATCAAACCCCAAAGGAGGCCCTACTTTAACATCTTCCCCGCCGTGAAGGACGGGGATTTTCGGAGACCATGAGGTCTCGTCCGGTTGACGCTTCAACGGGCTGCTGATGCAAACCCTCCACGTCCAGCAACGCGCTGTTCGCACGCCGTCGTATGGTGATCGCCGCGTTGACGTCGGCGTGATCGGTGTGGCCGCAACCGATGCAGGCGAAGCGCGCTTGGCTCTCGCGGCTCCTCGCATCGATCACACCGCACGCCGCGCAGGTCTGCGACGTGAACCGGGCGGGCACCGTCACGACCTGCCCACCCCGCTCCTCCATCTTGTACGTCAGGATCGTTGCGAACTGCTGCCAGCCCGCGTTCAGAATGCCGCGGTTCAGGCCCGCCTTCTGCCGGACATTGCGGCCGGGCTCGGCAACCGTACCCCGCGCGCTGGCGGTCATGGCGCGCGTGTTCAGGTCTTCGAGCACCGCCACGCCGAAGCGGCGAGCAATGCGGAGGGCGGCGCAGTGGTGGAAGTCGCGCCGGATGCGCGCTTGCCGGGCTTGGAGGCGGGTAACGCGGGCCTGAGCCCGGCGGCGGCGAGCCGACCCCCGCTTGCGTCGGGCGACGACGCGCTGAGCCCTGCGCTTCCGGGCCTCGATCTGCGCGAGGCTCTCAGGCAGCGTCAGCAACTCGCCCGTGGACAGGGCGAGGGTCGTCGTGACACCCCGGTCGATACCGACGATCTCGGGCCTTGCTGCGGGCGCATCGTGCGCGATCTCGCAGGTGAAGGCGACGTGCCAGCCGAGCGCATCGAGGGAGACGGTGACGTTCTTCACAGTCCCGCGGATCGGGCGCGTGTCGCGGAACCGGACCCAGCCGATCTTCGGCAGGCGTACGGCCGACAAGTTCGCGTTGAGCTGCTTCGTGACAATCTCGCGCCCGGGAAACCCGAAGCTGTCATGGACGCCGCGCCGGCGGGGCCGCGGGAAGCTCGCACGGCCCGCGAAGAAGTTCTGGAAGGCCCGGTCAAGGTCGCGCAGCGCCTGCTGCTGACACGACACGTAGACGGCGCGCACCCAGTCGAACGCGGCCCGCAGCTTCGTGAGATCGGCAGCTTGCGCGACGTAGCCGAGCCGATGGCGTCTACCCCACGTCGCCCGCTGTTCGAGGGCGAGGTTGTAGGTCAACCGACACACGCCCGCGAACTGCCGGAACAGGGCTTCCTGTTCCGGCAGTGGTGCCAACTTGAACCTGTACCCGCGTGCGATGGTCAGGGTCTGTTCTTACCGAAGGCCGGGTCTCCCACCAACCATTCACACTGCGCAGACGCGCAGCCTCCCCGGCCTGAAGGCCGAGGTTTCAAGGATTTCCGATGAGCACTACGCAGGACGTTTATGACGATCACGAGAAGGGCTGGCCGTTCGAGGAAGTTTTGAAGGCTGGCCGTGAAGGCGCCCGCGCGCAGCAACGGCGGCTCCAGGAATATGTGGCCCAGAACGATCCTGCTCTGGCTGCCGCGCTCGCGATGGAGGCAGCACGTTTCGAAATCGTGTCGCGCACGGTGATCGAGCCGGCGATGCTGGCCTGTGCCAGTGCGGCGACGCAGCGCGGCTGGCACGTCTGCGTGGTCCGTGACGACGATCTGGATCGGCTGGCCTTGTTCGCGACACCGGGAATCCGCTTCTACTGCAGCCGCCAACCGTCCCGCACAGTGGCCGGCGGAGTGATCTGGCCTCCTTGCTTCGTCAGCTTCTATGGAAGTGCCCGGAGCTTGGCCGTGGAAACCCACGTGGAACTGTCGCAGCTCGACGGAGACGCTGTCCCGACCTACCAGCCGCTGCTCAGTTACCCTGACGTCACGAGCGGGACCGTCCGCGCGGTGCTCGCCGCCTTCTTCAACGATCTGAAACGCATCGGTTGAGAGGCCAGGCGTCCCGCAGCTGGACTGGTGATGTGATGCGGATTCCAATCGACCGGCATCCCGCGCGTGAAAACGTTGCAGCGAAGCCCCACTCAGAGGTCAACGGTCAGCCTGCCAGATGATGTCCTGAGCAGAGCTTGTTTGAATCGCTGCATTTGCAGCACAATCTCAGCTGCCCCTATCGTCACCCACCTGTGAATTTTCAAAGTCAGTCGCAGGCCCTGCGCAAAATAGATCCGTCATGCCGAGCAAATCTCTACATCCCGCGGTGGCAAAAGGCTGTACGCGGGTTCAAATTGAGGCCTTCGAGCGTATCGCCACCGGCGACGATCAAGGTCATGCTCCTGCAACCCTTGCCGCTCTCGAGAGACGCGGCTTGATCATGCTGCACGAGACGCTCCTGCCAGGCGACTTCGCTGTGCGGGTGAAGGTTCCCGTTGTCCCCCTCGCGGTTCACTACGCCTGGTGCAGCTGGTGTGCTGAGCAACCTGATCCGAGCTGAGGCGAAAATATGTCCGTTCGCCCGGGGTCTAGACATCAAAAGAGAAGGCTTCGCTGCCATGAAAATCGTGTTGGCCGGTCAGCTCGACCGCGTGTACTCGAACGCTCTCGCTCGCTTCGCGGAAGGCGACTGGCGTGAACATGTCGATCCCGCGTGGTACGAGAAGGACAGGCTGCTCTTCCATCGCGCCGGGACGCTGAGCGCCCTCAGCGACATCGTTGTGACCGCGCCGGATTGGAATCAGCCAGACGACGAAGATGAGGAGAGCCGTACCGCTCCTCACGGTAAGGACCCGATTTTCGCACCTGGCATGTCGCTCACGAAAGATCTTTGGGCCTCGCTTCACGATGATGCCGCCGGGCTGGTGGAGGCGGTGGATTTCCTTAGTGGCTATTCTAAGCAGTCTCTCGCAATCCTAGATGAGATCGATACACCGGATGCCTGGGTCGCCAATGACAGTCCTCGTAGCCTTCGGCGTGCCAGCATCGGGGCGTCCCACGCTTACCTCATCGATCTCCTACTACAGCCGTTCTTGGCTTAGCAGGCGGGCTCTGTCTTGGTGATCGCGCAAGCCGATTGTCATGTGCTGGCGGACGTCGCTAAGTTTCTCATCGATAGCGCGCGGCCCCGACCGTTTCCCATACCAGATCTCCGGAATGTCGCAGCGCAGGACACAACGAGCGCGACGGGCAGGGTCATCAACCTTGGCCTCCAGGATCTCGCGGATATTGAAACCCAGCGACGGACCCCTGGCATCCAGAGTTATGCTCGGCAGTTGCATACGATCTTGGAGGCGCCGGAGCTCTCCGATGCCGGGCAGTGCCTCGAAGCAGCGCGATCGATCGGAGCACAGTTCACGGGAGGGGTTGATGACATCGCGGTCGTCATCGAACACGTCGAGATTTTGAACAACACGGACGTGCAGGTCGCAGCGCATAAGAAGGGTCTGATCCGCTGGGCTCGACGCAAGTTCAGCCCGCGGGGGCTGCGCACCCTCGTCCTCGCTTGACGATCTGCTCGGCGTCCCTTCTGCGTAGAAAAGATCAACCGCTCCGGCTCGATCCGGATAACCAAGTGTCTTCGAGATCCTCGTAGGCAATCCGCACCTGTGGCCGAATTTCACGTGGGGTTCGCCAAGTCGAGCCGAACGGATCCGTCGGCGGCGTCTGACCGGATTTGCCGAGCACCTTCGCTCATGCGAGCCATCAAACCCCCTTGAGGCATCCTTATGCGCGTCGATGTATGCAAACTGGGAATTTGCATACATCGGGACGGCCCGTGCTTCGTCTGGTCTCGCGTGCGCAGCACAGGCTGACGCCCGAGCTCGTCGCGCAGCGCCTGGACGTACTGTTCGACGTGCGATCCTCGGAGATCGGCAGCCCAACGTCGACGCGAGCACGAAAGGGAAGGGGATCGAACCGAGCTCCCGCTCGGATGAGGTCTGGCCTACGCTGAGCGCACTTCTCGCGAACCGGAGCCTCACCCAAACTTTCCGCTACTGAAGCGACTGGCCGCTAGAGGGAGGTTTCCGCGGGCCGAGAGCGGGGGACGTCGCTCAAGTGTCGCGAAGGTCGTTCGATCCGGTGCGGTCAAACTATCCATGGTCTTGCGGGCCAACTCTAAGCCTCAAGAGGTCGAAAGGTGCCGGTTTTGCGGGCGATCTTCCGTAGCGAGCACACCAGACCTACGCGATCGATGGCGTGCTGCTGAACCAGGCCGGCACCTTCTCCACGGTCACGCGCGATATCGCCGACGTGGAACGGATCGAGGTGCTGAAAGGACCGGCCTCGGTGCTGTACGGCCGCGGCGATCCCGGCGGCCTGATCAACATCGTCTCCCGCCAGCCGACCCTCGTGCCGTCCGGCGACATCAACCTGCAGGCCGGCAGCTTCGGCTTCCGCCGGGTTCAGGGCTCGGTGTCGAGCGCGATCGAGGGCGTGGAGGGCTTGGCCGGGCGCGTCAGCTTCGCCGGCCAGTCCGACCCGACCTTCCGCAACTTCGGCGACCGGGACAATTCCCGCACCTTCGTAGCCCCGGCCTTCACGTGGAACCCGAGCCCGGAGACCCGGGTCTCGTTCCTCGGCGAGTTCACCCGGCTGGACACGCAATACGACGAGGGGCTGGTCGCCCGGAACGGCCGCGTGCCGCTCGACAATATTTCGCGCTATTACGGCGAGCCGTTCTCCCGCTACAACAGCAACGCGAATTTCGGCCTGCTGAAGGTCGAGCACGACCTCAACGAGAACATCACCCTGCGCGAAGTGCTCAACGCCCAATGGGGCGGGTTCGACTTCCTGGCGACCCGCGCCACCGGACTCGACAAGACCCAAACCCTCGTGAACCGGCGCGAGACCGCGGGCCACTCGACCTACGCCTCGGTCGACAGCCAGACTGAAATGGTGGCCAAGTTCGATCTGCTGGGCTTCCGCCACACCGTGCTCGCCGGGATCGAGTACACCAACGGCTATCGGCATTCCTACACGACGCAGAGCACCAACTTCCCATCTGTGAGCTTCCAGAATCCGGTCTTCGGGTCGGCCCTCGTGGGCCTGCAATTGCAGGGTGACCTCAAGCAGAAGAACGAGCTGAACGGCCTCTATGTGCAGGACCAGATCGATCTGGGGCTCGGCTTGCAGTTCCTGGTCGGCGTCCGCTACGACTCCGGGACGCAGTACTATTTCAACCGCACGCCGACATCACGCACGATCCCGCCCGACCAGCAATTGTCCGGCACCTCGCCGCGCGTCGGCCTGATCTACCGCCCCGTCGAGCCGCTGACGCTCTATGCGAGCTACACGACCTCGTTCAAGCCGCAGATCGCCAACGTCCTCAACGTCACCAATCCGCCCCCCGAGACCGGCGAGCAGTACGAGATCGGCAGCCGCCTCGACCTCACCCCCGACCTGACCCTGTCCGCTGCCGCCTTCCGCATCACCCGCAACAACGTCGCCGCCACGGATCCCAACAACAGCCTCTATTCGGTGATCACCGGGCAGCAGCGGTCGGAAGGCGTCGAGGCCGACCTCGCCGGCGAGATCCTGCCGGGCTGGAAGGTCATCGGCGCGGTCAGCTTCCTCGATGCGCGGATCACCAAGGACACGACCTACGCTATCGGCAACCGGCTGGTGGGGGCCCCGGCCTTCAGCGGCAGCATCTGGTCGACCTACCAGTTCCAGGACGGCGTCCTGCGCGGCTGGAACGTCGGGGCCGGGATCACCTATGTCGGCCGGCGCACCGGCGATCTCAACAACAGCTATACGGTGGGCGGCTATGCCCGGCTCGACGCGGCCGTGTTCTACGATTTCAACGAGCACGCCCGGTTCTCGATCAACGCGCGCAACCTGACCGACCGGCGCTACATCGAGCAGCCGTTCAACCAGTTCAACAACCTCCCCGGCGCGCCGCTCTCGGTGCTGGCCACGATCACCGCGCGGCTGTGAGGCGGGCGGGATCGCCGACCCAGGCGTGCGGGCGAATCGCCATGTCCGGATCGATCCGGGGCCTGCTCGGCGCGGCCGCCCTCGCGGCCCTGACGCTGACCGCGTCCGCGGCCGAGCGGCCCCGGACGGTGCTGATCGTGGTCAAGCCGGACAATCCGCGGATCGCCGCCGACACCGCGATCGCGGCCCATCTCGAGGGGCGCGGATACCGGGTCACGCTGGGCAGCCAGTACGAGCCGGTGACGCGGGGCTACGACCTCGTCATCCTGTCCTCGAACATCCGCAGCCGCGACCTGCTCGGGGCCTATCGCGATGTCCCGGTACCGGTGCTGACCTGGGAGAGCGACCTACTCGACGACCTGGGCATGACCGGCAAGAAGCACGACCGCGACTTCGGCAAGGCGCCGGCCGAGCATTTCGTCTGGCTGGTCAACGCCCCCCACGCGCTGGCGGCGGGGCTTCGGGCGGGGGTCAACGCGGTCTACGCCAAGGACGCGCCGATGAACTGGGGCAAGCCCGGCCTCGGCGCCGCGATCATCGCCACGGTGCCGGGCGAGCCCGACCACGCCGTCATCTTCGGCTACGAGGCGGGGGCGACCATGGATTACGAGGCGATCGCCCCGGCGCGGCGGACGATGTTTCTGCTCGACAACGAGACCTTCGGCACCCTGACGCCCTCCGGTCTCGCCCTGTTCGACGCCGCCGTCGACTGGACCGCCGGGACACCGCGCCCGACCGAGTGAGCGTCGGTCGCCGTCAGGTCAGCGCACGTCTGGGCTTCGCCTCGGCGGCGACCGGCCCCGCCGTCCGCTCGGTCCCCCTGCGCCGGGCGGCCGCCCGGCGGCGCAGGATGTAGAGGGTCAGGCCGGTGGCGGCGAAGCCCGGCATGGCCAGCGCCGCGAGGCCGAACAGCAGGGCGAACAGGTCGCCGAAGAAGCGGCCGCGATGCACCTCCAGGATGTTCTCGACGAGGCGGCGCCCGAGCGGCATGTCGGCGGCGTGCTCGGTGGCGAGCAGCGCCCCCGTGGTCGCGTCGTAGCGGGCCTCGTTGCGGGCGCTCGGCGCATCGACGCCCTGGGGCAGCCAGCGGATGCGGATCACCTTCGCGTCGCCCCCCGGCAGGGTCAGGATCGCCAGCCCGGCCTCGCGCCCCTCACCGGCCCGGAACGCCGCCCAGGCGCGGTCGAGGGCAGGCCCGGACCCGGCCTCCGGCAACGGCGGAGCCGCCCGGCTTCCGGCTGGGCGCGCGGGCTTTGCCCGCTCCGGCGTCCCGGCGAGAAGCCAGGTGGCGCCGTCCTTGACCGACGGATAGGACCAGGTCAGGCCGGTGAGCGCGATGATCAGGTAGACCGGCGTCAGCCAGGTTCCGGCCACGGCGTGCAGCGACCACCAGCGCGGCCGGCCGGGGCGCGACAGGCTCGGCTTCAGCCAGATCCGCCAGCGATGGACCTTGGGCCAGCGCAGGTAGAGACCGGTGGCGAGGAACACGATCAGCGCCAGGGTGCAGGCGCCCGTGATGGTCCGGCCCCAGCCCTTGGAGCCGCCGGGGATCAGCAGCCAGCGGTGCAGGTCCTCCACCGTCTTGAACGCCGCCTCCAGCCGCACCGGGCCGAGCACCGCGCCGTCATAGGGGTCGGCATAGATCGAGGGCGGCCGCTCCCGGGTCTCGGGATCGCGGGCGAAGCGCACGAACACGCTCGCCTGCGGGTCCTCCGACAGGGTGAGGATATTCGCCCGGCGCCCCCCGGCCTGGGCGTCGATCCGGGCGGCGAGGGCCGATGGCGCGAGCGGCACGCGATCGCCCGCCTCGACCCGCGTCCGGTCTCGATTGGCGAAGGCGGTGATCGCCTCCTCGTAGCTCATCAGCGCGCCGGTCAGCCCCATCAGGGCCAGCACGAACCCGGCGGTGAGGCCGAGCGCCCAGTGCAGGCGGAACAGGACGGTGCGGGGAGAGGGAATCGGCAGCGGCATCACGATGCCGGCTGCGTAGCAGAGTCCAGCCACGCTTGCGACGCCGCGCCGCGCATACCCGGGATTCAGGTGATCGGCGCCGGGTTGAACAGGGTTAGGTCGTTGAACAGGCCCCAGCGGTCGGACCAGGGCCGCTTGCGCCCGCTCGCCACGTCGAGGATCAGGTGGAACAGCTCCCAGCCGACCTGCTCGATCGTGGCCTCGCCGGTGGCGATGCGGCCGGCATCGAGGTCGATCAGGTCGGACCAGCGCTCGGCCAGCTCGGTCCGGGTCGCGACCTTGATCACCGGGGCCTGCGCGAGGCCGTAGGGCGTGCCGCGGCCGGTGGAGAACACCTGCAGGGTGATGCCGGAGGCGAGCTGGAGCGTGCCGCAGACGAAGTCGCTCGCCGGCGTCGCGGCGAAGATCAGGCCCTTCTCGCGCACCCGCTCGCCCGGCGCCAGCACCCCCGAGATCGCGCCGGTGCCGGACTTGGCGACCGAGCCCAGGGCCTTCTCGACGATGTTGTTGAGGCCGCCCTTCTTGTTGCCGGGCGACGGGTTGGCCCGGCGGTCGGCCTCGCCCTTGGCCAGATAGGCATCGTACCAGGCCATCTCGCGGATCAGAGCCTGGGCGACCTCCGGGGTCCTGGCCCGGGGGGTCAGGAGGTGGATCGCGTCGCGCACCTCCGTGACCTCGGAGAACAGCACGGTGCCGCCGCAGGCCACGATCAGGTCGGCGCAATAGCCGAGCGCCGGGTTGGCGGTGACGCCCGAGAAGGCGTCGCTGCCGCCGCATTGCAGGCCGACCACCAGCTCGGAGGCCGGGCAGGTCTCCCGCGTCCGGCGGTTCAGCACCTCCAGGCGGGCCTCCGCCATCGCCAGGATGCTGTCGAGCATCGCGGAAAAGCCCTGGTGGCGCTCGTCCTGGAGGCGGACCACCCCGTCCCCGGCCGCGCCGCCGTCGGGCAGCAGGCGCTCGGAGACCAGCTTCTCGCAGCCCAGCCCGACCACCATCACTTCGCCGCCGAAATTCGGGTTCTGCGCGAGGCTCTGGAGGGTCCGGATCGGCACCACCGCCTCGGGGGCGTTGATGGCGACGCCGCAGCCATAGGCGTGGGTCAGCCCGACCACATCGTCGACGTTGGGGTAGCGCGGCAGCAGCTCCTGCTTGATCCGCCGGATCGCCACGTCGAGGGTGCCGGCGACGCATTGCACGCTGATCGAGATCGCCAGGATGTTCTTGGTGCCCACCGACCCGTCCGGGTTACGGTAGCCCTCGAAGGTGTAGCCTTCGAGCGGCGCTAAGGGGGCCGGCACCCGGGTGGCGAGCTCCAGCGCGTCCAGGGACGGTGCGGTGGGCGTCGCGACCCGGGATTCCTCGACCCAGGCGCCCCGCGGGATGTTTTGGGTGGCGATGCCGACCACCTCGCCATAGCGGCGCACCGCCCCGCCCTCCGGGATGTCGCTGAGCGCCACCTTGTGGCCCTGCGGCACGAACTCGGTGAGCCGCAGCCCGTCCGGGAAGGTCGTGCCGGCGGGCAGCCCAAAGGCGTTGACCACGATCGCGACGTTGTCGCGCGCGCTCAGCCGGATCGTGCGCGGCACGTCCCCGGCCGGGCGGTCGCGGGTCGGGAGGTCGATTTCGGCCTGCATCGCCATCCCCTCAGCTTGTTGTCCGAAAACGCCCGGCCAGGGCCTCGGCGTTGCGCGCGAGCAGCCCAAGATCCGAGCCCACGGCGGTGAACCGGGTGCCGGCCGCGATGTAGCGCTTGGCTAGTTCCTCGCTCGGCGTGAGGATGCCGGCATGCTTGCCGGCCTTCACGATCCGGCCGATGGCCTCCTCGATGGTGCGGACCACCTCCGGATGGCCCTGCTGGCCGAGATGGCCGAGGCTGGTGGAGAGGTCGCCGGGCCCGATGAACACGCCGTCGACGCCTTCCACGGCGGCGATCGCGTCCAGATTGTCCAGGGCGCGGCGCGACTCGACCTGCACGATCACATAGATCTCGGCCTCGCAGCGGGTGTGATAATCGGGGATCCGGCCGAACCGGGCGGCCCGGGGCGCCTGCGAGAAGCCGCGGATGCCGCGGGGGGCGTAGCGCGTCGCCGCGACCACCCGCTCGGCCTGCGCGGCATCGTCGATATTGGGGATCATCAGCGACTGGGCGCCGGCATCGAGGATGCGCTTGATAGTGATGGGATCGTCGCTCGGCACCCGCACCACCGGGCTGGTGGCGTTCTCCATCATGGCCTGAAGCTGGACATAGATATCCCGCAGGTCGTTGGCCGAGTGCTCCATGTCGAGGAGCAGCCAGTCGAACCCGGCGCCGGCGACGATCTCGGTGGAGATCGGGCTGGCGAGGCTGCACCACAGGCCGATCTGCTGGCGCCCCTCGCCGAGGGCGGCCTTGAAGCGGTTGGTGAGTCGGTCCACGGCGATCCCTCCTGGCGGCCTCGGCCTCTGCGTGCCGTGAGGCTATCAGGCGCAGCCTTTCCGCCGAAGGTCAAAGCCAAAGGCTGGATCGATCGATGCCGTGGACGCATGGATCAGGCGGGCGGCAGCTCCGCCAGGATCGCCACCAGCCGGGCGATCAGCGGCTCGTCCGCGTCCCGCCGCCAGGCCAGGACCAACTCGGCGGGCCGCGGGGCCGGCAGCAGCAGCGGCCGGAACACCACGCCCTCGAAGCGCAGGCGCTCGGCCGCCGCCGGCACCAGGGCGATCCCGAGGGCCGCCCGGACCAGGGCCAGGATCGCGTGGATCTGGGTCAACCGTTGCACGATCGGGGGCTCCACCGCGGCCTCGGCGAGCAGGCCCTGAACCAGGTCGTGGAAGTAGCGGGCCTCGTTCGGCGCGTAGCCGACGAGCGGTTCGCCGGCGAGATCGCCCGGCGTGAGGTGCTCCCGAACGGCCAAGACGTTCCCGGCCGGCAGCGCCGCCACGAGGGGCTCGGCCAGGGCCCGGACGGCGATCAGGTCCGGATGCGTGACCGGCGGCCGGACCAGGGCGGCGTCGATGCGGCCGGCGAGCAGTTCCTCGACCTGATCCCGGCTGATCATCTCGCGCAAGGCGAGGGTCACATCGGGCAGCGCCCGCCGAAGCGCCGTGACGAGGCGGGGCAGGAAGTCGTAGGCCGAGGCCGCCGTGAAGCCGAGCTTCAGCACCCCCGCGCGCCCGGCCGCCACCTGACGGGTGACGTGGGTCGCGGTCTCGGCCAGGCGCAGGATGCGCTGCGCCTCCGGCAGGAAGCTGCGCCCGGCCGCGGTCAGCCGGACGGAGCGGCTGGTGCGCTCCAGGAGCTGCACGTCGAGGATCCGCTCCAGCACCTGGATCTGCCGCGACAGGGGCGGCTGCGTCATGTTCAGCCGGGCAGCCGCGCGCCCGAAATGCAGCTCCTCCGCCACGGCGGCGAAGCACCGGAGCTGGCTGAAATCGAACATCGCTCCCCCCTGGCGCCGCGCCGCGGACGGGGGATCATAAAGCCTTCGCGTCCGCGGCGTCCCTCGGTCCCTCAGCCGATGGAGGTACGCGCTTCCGCCAGATCGGGGTACCGATACAGGGATCCCGAAGGGCCGGCGGCCCTTCGGCGGGTTTCGGGGCGCGCAACCCCGAATTTCGCAGGGCTCCGCCCTGCACCCGCGAAAGGTCGAGGACCTTTCGAAACCGGGATTTTCGCCACGGCCGTTGGGTACCTTACGGCGCCAGCTCGTTGCCGGCGTAGTCGATCCGGCCGTCGGCGCCCTTCCTCCAGACGTGCATGACGTAGTCGAGCCGGGTGATGTCGCCCTTCCTGTCGTAGGCGATCGGGCCGACCACCGTCTCCACCGTCTTGCCCTGGTGCAGCCAGTCGGCCAGCGCCTTGCCGTCGCTGGAGCCGGTCTCGGCCATCGCCTTGGCGAGCACCTGCACCGCCGCGTAGGCGTACAGGGTGAAGGCTTCCGGATCGATGCCCTTGGCGTTGAGCGCGGCCACCGCCGCCTTGGCGTTCGGGTTTCTGCGCGGGTCCGCCGGAAAGGTCATCAGTGTCCCCTCCGCGGCCGGCCCGGCGATCTGCGCGAACTCCTTGTCGGCCACGGCGTCGCCGCCCGCCACGATCGCCTTCAGGCCCTGGTCGTGCATCTGGCGCAGGATCAGCCCGGCCTCGGTGTGGTAACCGCCGTAATAGACCACATCGACGGTGGCCGATTTCAGTTTGGAGACGAGCGCCGAATAGTCCTTCTCACCCGGGTTGACGCCCTCGACCATCACCTCCTTGCCGCCTTTGGCCTTGAACGCCTTCAGGGTCTCGTCGGCCAAGCCTTTGCCGTAGGGGGTCTTGTCGTGGACGAAGGCGATCCGCTTGTCCTTGAGGTGCCCGGCCAGATACGTGCCGGCGACCGCGCCCTGCTGGTCGTCCCGGCCGCAGGTGCGGAACGTGTTCCACATCCCGCGCTCGGTGAACTTCACGTTGGTGGAGGATGGGGTGACCTGGATGATGCCGGCGTCGAGATAGACGTCGGAGGCCGGGATCGAGACGCTGGAGGCGAAGGCGCCCACCACCATCTTCACGCCGTCCGCCGCGAGCTTGTTGGCCACCGAGACGCCCTGCTTCGGATCGGACGCGTCGTCGCCGTAGACGGCCTCGAACAGCCGGCCCTTGATGCCGCCGGCCCTGTTGATGTCCTCGATCGCTTGGCTGGCGCCGTTCTTGACCTGCACCCCGAAAGCCGCATACGGCCCAGTCACGCCGGCGGAGATACCGATCTTCACTGGCTCGCCCTTGTCCTGAGCCTGTGCAGCGCCGATCATCACAAGACCAGCCATGGCCAGCGACAGTATTTTTCTCATGCCCGCCCCCGCGTTCTAAGATGAATCCGCGCCTGCAGGCGCATGCAACATTTCGGCCAGACTCACGGACCGTGCATCGATCTGCAGCGACGCGGGCCTGACCCTCATTTCAACATGCCGCGCCGTCAAGGCCACAAGCATCGCGCCGTTGCGCGGCGGCTTTATCTTTGCCGACGCTCCGCACCCATGCACCGCATCATTCGAAGCGGCCGGCGCGCGCGCGAGCCCGGTCCTGCCGGAGGGGCCGCGGCGTCCACCCACCTGAAGTTACGTGGCTTCGATGATGCATCCGGTGGCCGAGTCCGTCGCAGCCCATCGAGATCGATGACCGTTCCTCCGCCGCTCCGCAGGTTCAACCACGGGCCGCCCGCCATCAGCCATCCGGGATGCCGCTGATGGCTCCTGACAGGGATGAAGCCGTGGATTGGGCGGAGCGCCGCCGGATCGCCGAGCAGGGACGGGGCGACCGGGCCTGGTCCCTGTGGGGGCCGTATCTCAGCGAGCGGCAATGGGGGACGGTGCGGGAGGATTACAGCCCCGACGGCAATGCCTGGCGGGCGCTGCCGCACGAGGAGGCCCGCTCGCGGGCCTATCGGTGGGGCGAGGACGGGCTGGCCGGGATCTGCGACGAGCGCGGCGGCCTGTGCCTGGCGCTGGCCCTGTGGAACGGCCGCGACCGCATCCTCAAGGAGCGCCTGTTCGGCCTGACCAACCAAGAGGGCAACCACGGCGAGGACGTCAAGGAGGCCTACCATTATCTCGACGCGGTCCCGAGCCACGCCTACCTCAAGCAGCTCTACCGCTACCCGCAGGCGGCGTTCCCCTACGAGGCGCTGGTCAGCGAGAACCTGGCGCGCGGGCGCGACCAGCCGGAATACGAGATCGAGGAGACCGGGATCTTCGAGGACGGCCGGTTCTTCGACATCACCGTCGAATACGCCAAGGCGGATGCCGACGACATCCACGCCGTGATCACTGCGCTCAACCGGGGCCCGGAGACCGCTGAGCTGCACCTGATCCCACAGCTCTGGTTCCGCAACACCTGGTCCTGGGAGGCCGGGCAGGCGCGCCCGCTGATCGCCGCCGATCCCGAGGGCGGCGCGACCTGCGCGCATCCACGGCTCGGCCCCTACCGCCTCGCCTATGACGGCGCGCCGGAGCTGCTGTTCTGCGAGAACGACACCAACCTGCGGCTGCACGGGTGCCAGCCGGACGCGGCCGGCCCGTTCAAGGACGGCCTACACGCGGCGATCGTCGCGGGCGAGACCTCAGCCATCCGCCGGGATGCGGGCACGAAGCTCGGCCTGCACTACGCCCTGCGGCTGGAACCCGGCGCCACCGCTCAAATCCGCCTGCGCCTGTCGGCCGGCGCCCGGGTGCGCCCGGTCGACCATGACGGCGCCGTCGTCCGGCGCCGGGTGGCCGAGGCGGACGCGTTCTACGAGGGGCTTCAGGACGGCATCACCGATCCGGATGCCCGCACGATCTTCCGGCAGGCCGCCGCCGGCCTGATCTGGTCGAAGCAGCTCTATTGCTACGACGTGCGGCGCTGGCTGGAGGGCGACCCGCTCCAGCCGAAGCCGCCCCGGGAGCGCGACGGCGGCCGCAACAGCCAGTGGCGCCATTTCGCGGCGGCCGACGTGCTGTCGATGCCCGACACCTGGGAATACCCCTGGTTCGCCGCCTGGGACCTCGCCTTCCACTGCCTGCCGCTGGCGCTGCTCGACCCGGACTTCGCCAAGAAGCAGCTCCTGCTGCTCACCCGCGAATGGTACATGCACCCGAACGGGCAGCTCCCGGCCTACGAGTGGGAGTTCGGCGACGCCAACCCGCCGGTCCATGCCTGGGCGGCCTACCGGGTGTTCGAGATCGACCGGGACCGCCGGGGCGGGCGCGGCGACCTCGCCTTCCTGGAGGGCGTGTTCCACAAGCTGCTGATCAACTTCACCTGGTGGGTGAACCGCAAGGACGCGCAGGGGCGCAACGTCTTCCAGGGCGGCTTCCTGGGGCTCGACAATGTCGGGGTGTTCGACCGGTCGCGGCCGCCCCCGGGCTTCGGGGTGGTCCATCAGGCCGACGGCACCGCCTGGATGGCGATGTACGCGCTCAACATGATGCGCATCGCCCTGGAATTGGCCCTCCACAACGACGTCTACGAGAGCACCGCCTCGAAGTTCTTCGAGCACTTTTTGCTCATCGCCGAGGCGATGACCGAGATGGGCGGGCAGGGCGGTGGCGAAGGCTTCGGCCTCTGGGACGAAGTCGATGAATTCTACTACGACGAGGTCGACATCCCCGGCGGCGGGATGCTGCCCTTGCGCGTCCGGTCGATGGTCGGGCTGGTGCCGCTCTTCGCCGTGGAGGTGATCGAGCCCTCCGTGCTCCAGCGGCTACCGGATTTCGCCCGGCGGCTGAATTGGGTGCTGGAGAACCGGCCGAACCTCGCCCGGCTGGTGTCACGCTGGAACGAGGGCGGGGTGAAGGACCGCAAGCTGCTGTCGCTGCTGCGCGGCCACCGCATGAAGGCGCTGCTGCGGCGCATGCTCGACGAGGCCGAGTTCCTCTCGCCCTACGGCGTGCGCTCGCTGTCGAAGGTCCACCGGGACGCGCCCTACGTGCTCAACGCGCTGGGGGCCTCGCTCACGGTCCGGTACGATCCGGCTGATTCGACCTCGAACATGTTCGGCGGCAACTCGAACTGGCGCGGGCCGGTGTGGATGCCGATGAACTACCTGATCGTCGAGGCGCTGAAGCGCTTCCACACCTATTACGGCGACGAATTTCTGGTGGAATACCCGACAGGATCGGGTGCGATGTGCACGCTCCGCGCGATCGCTGACGCACTGGAGGATCGGCTGATCGCCCTGTTTGCCAAGGACCCGGACGGGCGCAGGCCGGCCCTCGGGGCGCGGCCGCCGATTCCCCCGGCGCCCGGCGCCGAGGAGGCCCTGCTGTTCCACGAGTTCTTCGACGGCGATACCGGCCGGGGCCTCGGCGCCTCGCACCAGACCGGCTGGACCGCGCTGATCCTCAACCTGCTGCGCGACCGCGCCCGGTCGCGCTAGGCGCCTCAGCAGCTCAGGCGGCGCCCCTCGCGGCGGCCGAAGGTCCGGTAATGCGCGGCGCCGGATTCCATCTGGCCGTTCGCGATCGCCCGGCGGACATCCGGGTTGCAGCGCAGATACTCGCGCTCGTCGAACCCGCCATAGGCGCGCTCGCCGTAGCCGCGGTCCCGATAATCGCGGTCGCGGCCCCGGTAATCGTCGTCGCGATCCCGGCCGCCGTAATCCCGATCGCCGTAGCCGTAATCAGGGCCACGCTGGGCCAGAGCCGGTCCGAGGGCGGACATCACGCCGAAACCCACCGCGACCGCTGCCAAAAACGCTTTCATCGTACCTGTCTCCTATCGGAGGCTTGAAACGCCGTGCGGCCCAGATGGTTCGATCGCCCTCTGGTCGGCGGCGGGAAGCCGGCCGCCCTGCGGAGCCGCGGTGCATCAAAAAAGCCCGGCGGCGGGGTCATCCGCAGCCGGGCCGGAAACGAGACGGCCCGGAACGAGGCCCAGGCGTCCGCCCGATTACATGCGGTGCATCATCTCGCGGCGCATCATCCGGTGACGCATGTGACGGTGCATCATGCGACGCTCCATGTTGTGCCGCATCATGCGGCGCTCCATGTGGCGACGCTCCATGTGGCGCTCCATGCGGTCCATCTGGACGGTCGAGACGATGTCAGCCGGGGCAGCGACAGTGCCGGGGCCGATCGGGGCGGCGGAGGCGGGCGACGCGACGGCGGCGCCGAAGGCGCCGAGCAGGGCCGCGGTGATGAGCGTGGTGCGCAAAGGATGTTTCCTCTCATGCCGCCATTGCGGGCGGTTGTTTTCCTCGGAACCGCGAGAGGAGCAAATCCTTCCCGGACCCAGCCCATGAAGCCGCAGACCGCCGAGTTGGTTCCACCCAAGTTGGCTCCACGATAGTCGGGGCCGCATCGGGGATTGAGGCCGCCAGCCCCAACCCGGGCCCCGAGACGGATCGCGCCGTCGCCGAACGGACGGAGACGCGGCGCCAGGCAACCCGAGACCGCGGCGCGGCATCCTCGCGACGTTCGCAAGCGGCGCAGGATGCAGGCGGAGACGGCGCACTCCGCGCCGGGGGTTGAGGTGCCGGGTTTCAGATTGGCATCGTCTTTTTCTGAAAGCCGGGGATCACCTTTCGGGACGATGCGCTAGCTCTCGAGCCGAGGCCCTGCGCCGGGCGGCGCCGGGTGGGGCATGCTCGCCAGACCCGGCTCGTCGCGGTGCCGGCCATTCAGTTCCGTCGGGACGGGGCGGGGCAGTTCCAGCGCCGGAAGCGCGATGCTCTTCGGGTCGTTGAGCAGCGTGATCTGCTTGACTTCGATGGGCTGCCGCCTCCGCATGAGCGGGTTCTGGCGCACGTAGCTGATGAATTCCTCGGCCGCCCGCAGCTTTGATGTGTTGTGCTCAGCCTCTTGCGCCCGGATCCGCTCGGCCTCGACCTCCCGGACCTTGGCCTCCTTGGCCTGGTGCTGCAGTTCGAGCGACGCGAAAGCAAGCCCGGTGGCTGCACGATCAAATACAGAGCTCGCTTTCAATGTTGGTCCGGAGAACAGAATATAGGTGCTGTTGGCGACCAGAAACGCCGCCACCAGAAACACGACCAGATCGCCCGCATGCCCGCTCACGGTCCAGGAAACCAGCACGACAGCCAACGATAGGACAGAGATTCCGAGAAGAACGTATCGCAACGTCGCCATGATCTAGCCTAAATTCATTTTTTGAATCTAATTCATCGGATTTATAAAGGTTTCGATTCCGAAAGGCAAATCTATCGGAGCCTTGCGTAGTCCACAGGCTTCGGCCGCCGGTGACCCGCGCCGGGGGCCGATCGCCAGATCCGTCACGGCCAGGACGGGCCCGGTCAGGCTGCCTCGTCGCGGGGGTGGTATCGGCGATATGGCAGCCGCCGAGATGGTCGCGGCCCAGGCCGGGCTGGGCCAGATCGTCCTCAACGCCTCGAACTCCCTGCGCACCGACGTGGTGGTGATGGGGATCCTGGTGATCGGCCTGTTCGCGGCCCTGTCCGAGCTCGGCATGCGCCGCCTGGAACGCGCACTCGTGCCCTGGAAGGGCAAGGTCTGGCGCGCGTCAAACCCAGGACTGAGAGCCGTTGCCGATTGCAGGGCGATCGGCAACGGCTCCGACGGTGTCGGCCGCCCCGCCGGGGAACGCCGCGCGCCGACCGAACGCGGCTGTTGCCGTCGCGCTCTGTTCGACCGCCGATTTCTGGTACATCCGGCCCGCGATGCCGCGTCGATCCAGTAAACGGCGTGGTGCACACGTGCGATACCGATATCGGGGGATATCTTGGCGGAAGACTCCGACGATGTCGTCTCAGAGGCGGCCTTGGTCGCGGCGCTCGACGCGTCCGGCGGCGTCGGCTTCTGGATGTGGGACATCGTCAGCGACGATGCGCGCGCCGATCCGGTCACGGCTCTGCTGTTCAACATCAGCCCGGCCCGGTCGAGGGCCGGCGTCACCCTCGCCGAGATCATGAAGGCCGTCCATCACGAGGATCGGGCGCACATAACGCAGGTGATCCTGGACTGCATGCAGTCCGGCGGCTCGTATACGGCGGAGTACCGGGTCTGCTCCCCGGAAGGCCGGCTGCGCTGGGTGTTCACCCGCGGCCATTTCTACCTGGACGAGAACGGCCGCCCGAGCACGGGGCGGGGCGTCGTGGTCGAGATTTCGGACAGCAAACCCGCCGGCGTCGCCTTCGCAACCCAGGACGGGAGCACGATCGAGGACGCCCTGAACAAGACCGCCGACCTGTGCTTGTCCCTGCACAACGCCGTCTCGGAACTCGGCGACACGCGCATCGTCGCCCTGATGGAAACCCTGCTGCTGGAAGTCGGCAAACATCTCGCCGATCGGCAGCGCGCTCCGGCGAATCAATCCCTGCATTGAGAGCGCCGGACGAGGACCGGGCGGGCGCATCAAGATCTCAGGCCGTGTCGCGCCGCTTCAGCCACAATCCGAATTCCTGGACGACGGACACGACCGCCTTCAGCCGCATCCCGTCCTCAGTCAGGGCATATTCCACCTTCACCGGCGTCGTCGGATACACGGTCCGGCTGATCAGGCCGGCGGATTCGAGGGCGCGCAGATCCAGCGTCAGCATCCGCTGCGAGATGCCGGGCAGGTCGCGCCGGAGTTCGTTGAAGCGCTTCGGGCGGTCGATCAGATAGGACACCAGCAGCAGGCGCCAGCGGCCGCCGAGCAGGTGCATCGCGTGCTCGACGGAGCATCCCGTAACGGTCTCCCTCATGGACGTGACTTCAAGTCAGGCACAGTATAATTCTTGTGCCATGCGCTAAAACTCTTGCGTTCTTCCGACATCGTCCCGACTGCGCTACGCAAAATTCAGGGAACCACCGTTTCCGGTACCGACGTTACGGCACGTCTTCAGAGCCTGTCCATGAAGCTGTATTACATCCCCGCGAGCTGCTCGCTCGCGCCGCATATCGTTGCCCACGAACTCGGCCTCGACGTGACATTCTGCCGGGTCGATCACGCCAACCACAGGACGGAGGCGGGCGAGGATTATTACGCCGTCAATCCGCACGGCTACGTCCCAGCCCTCGAACTCGGCGACGGCCGTGTCCTGCGGGAAGGGCCGGCCATCCTGCAATACCTGGCCGATCTGAAGCCGGAGGCAGGTCTCGCCCCGGCCAACGGGAGCTTCGCGCGCTACCGCCTGCAGGAGATGCTCGGATTCCTCAATTCCGAGATCCACAAAGGCTTAATCCCCCTGCTCTATGCCCGGCTGGCAGGGCGGTATTTAGATACCGCCAAGCCAAAGGTCCAGGCGCGCTATGCCTGGATCGACGCGCAGCTCGCTGCGCACGACTACCTCATGGGCGACAATTTCACGGTGGCCGACACCTACCTGTTCGCGCTCACCGGCTGGGGGCAGGCGCCGTGGCTGACCTCGTATTACCGGGCCGACATCCACTTCGACCCCCTGCACAACCTTCAGGCCTGGTACGGCCGCGTCCGCGGGCGCCCGGCGGTGCAACAGGCGTTGCAGGAGGAAGGGCTGCGATAGGGCAGCCCAGGTTAGAGATTTAGAACGGATAGTAGCGCAGCGAGGCCAGCCCGGTGACGAGGTGGGCGGAGGGCTGGATGCCGTAGACGCCCCGGAAGGCGTCGCGCTCGGTGTAGGAGGCCTGCGCACCCGCCACGAGGCGCCCGTAGGAGCCCTTGTACAGGTCGTGCCAGAAGCCGCCGGTGATCTGCCGGATGTCGCGGCTCTCGGCCTGGCAGGTGCCGCTCGCCGCGCCCTCGACATCGCAGCCGGTCACCACCAGGGTCGGCGCGCCGTAGCCCGTGGCGTTGCGGGCGCCGGCCCGGGACGCGTGCTCCCAGCCGGCATAGAGGTAGACGTCGGTACCGGGCTGGACATGGGCGACCGCGCCGGTCAGCAGCTGGAAGGCCGGGATCGGGGCGATCGAGCCGTCGGCCCTGAGGGCGAAGTCCGGCAGCTGCGCAGAGCCGTAGCGGCCGATGCCCTGGCCGACGAGGCCGCTGACCTGGACGTCGAGCACCTTGTCGATCACCGGCAGGGTCGCGGCGCCGCCGATCCCGTAGCCCAGGGCGGTGTCCGAGCGGCCGGGGAGGCGGGTCGCGGCGGTGATGTTCGTCGCGCTCAGGCGGTCGTCGAAGAAGCGCACCAGTCCCTTGACCTCGTAATGACCGAAGCCCGGCTCGACGGCGAGCTTGCCGACGATGTCGGGGGCGCTGTTGTTCGAGTAGGTGGTGGCGGTGTTGAGCAGGCCGGCGCCGTCGCCGGTGTTGTTGAGGTTGACGAGGCTCGGCGCGGCGAACGGGCTCGGCGGCAGCACGCTCTGGGGCGATTCCGCCGACAGGCCGGCCCAGAGGCCCGGCGCCAGGTCCTTGACCACCCGGATCTGCGGATTGCGGGTCCAGTTGAAGCCCGGCACGTATTGCGCGTCGATGGTGAGCGGGATCTGCTCCTTGAGCGGCGTGATCCCGGCGAGATCCGTGGTGATCAGGCTCCAGGCCTGGCCCGCCAGCACGTGCCAGCCGGAATCCAGGGCGTCGACGGTGGCGAAGATCTGCCGGACCCGCGGCGTGTAGCTGTTGCTCTCGCGGGAATTCGAGGTGGTGCCCGCTGCCAGGAAATCGATCTCGTAATAGCCCGAGATCTGCAGCGTCGGCTCGACCTTGGCGGTGAACAGGCCGCTCAGGCGGCTCTGCCGGGCTGAGAAGCGGAACTCGCTCTCGCGCGCCTGCGGGCTGTTGCGGAACGGGATGCCGTTGAAATCGCTGGCGACGTCCGAGACGAGGTTGGGGTTGCGGAAGATGCCCGCCAGCTCGACGAAGCCCCCCGGGGTGAAGCAGATCGCCGACCCCAGCGCGTAGCTGCCGGCATTGCAGACCAGGTCGTTGGCGAGGATCACCGGCGTGTGCTCGGAGGCGGCCGGCCGCGCCCCGCCGGGGCCGCCCGCCTGGGCCACCTGTTGCTGGCGCTCGGTCCGCGCGGCGAGGCGCGCCTGCTCGGTCGACAAAGCCCGGCGGGCGCGCGTCTCGCCGGCGAGGGCCTGACGCTGCCCGCCCGCCTGCCGGCGCAGGGCCGCGAGTTCCTGCTGCATCGCCTGCATCTGCCGCTGCATCGCGTCCATCCGGGCCGCCATCTCGGCGGCGGTCTGGGCGCGGGCGGGAAGGGGCGTGAGGCCGGCCGCGAGGGCCAAGACGGGCGGCAAGGCAGCCGACAGGACGCTCGGCAGGATCGGTCGGGACATCACTGGTCACCCCGTGCAAGCGTGGATCCGGCGGCGGTCCGGAGGCGGTGTTCGGACTTGTCGGATACGGCGTGCGACGCCGGCATGACGCGGCTAGCACGCCATCCGAACAACCTGCGGGAAAGCCGTTCTCGGGATGCGGAAGACGCGCATGCTGTGGCCGAGACGCCACGGCCGCGGCGCCCGGCAGACGGGACCCGGCCCGCACGGGCGGGGGCCTGCGACCTTCCCGGCCGGAACTTGGCCGTGCGGAGGCGAGGTTGGCCGGATGAATGGATCGCCCCGATCCCAGCCAGCGCGAGACGCCGACATGACACTCGACACACGTTCGATCTACGTCACCGCCCTCAAGAACACCCACGCCGTCGAGATGCAGGCCCTGCAGATCATGGAGCGGCAGGTCGAGCGCCTGGAACATTACCCGGAGATGGAGAAGGCCCTGCGCCGGCACATCGAGGAGACGCACGGCCAGCGCCAGCGCCTGGAGGAGGCCCTGCAGAGCCTCGGCGACAGCCCTTCGGCGCTGAAGGAGGGCTTCCTGGGCTTCGTCGGCAACATGATGGCGCTCGGCCACGCGCCGGCCCAGGACGAGATCCTGAAGAACACCTACGCCAATCACGCCTTCGAGAATTTCGAGATCGCGGCCTACGAGTCGCTGCTGACGATCGCCGACGCGGCCGGCCAGCAGGCCCATCGGACCGGCTTCCAGCAATCGCTGAAGGAGGAGCAGGGTATGGCCGAGGCGGTGCGCGCGCTGATCAGGCCGACCACCGAGCGCTACCTGGCGTTGACCACGGCCGGCGAGAAGGCCGACCGCTGACGCGACGGGCTCGCCGCGACGGACATCAGGTCATGCGCCTGACGGCCCAGGCGAACCGGGCGCGGCCTCGAACCGTCATAGTCAAGCTTTGCCGAGATCAGGCCGGGCGGCACTCCGGGCACGAATACGCGATTCGTCTCGGATCCCGCACGAAAAACAGTCGCGCCGTGCGAACCGGATGGCAGCGGGACCGTTATGTCCTCGAACACTATTCCGGAGAGCAGGACATGGCCAAGCACGAGATCCTCGGCTACTTCGAGCACCGCCGCGACGGAGCCTGGGTGTGCGTCCGGCCGTTCACCCTGACCACGCGCGATGCCAGCGTCGATATCCGGCAGGGCATGCGCTTCGATTACGGCAAGCGCGTCGGCGGCCTCGACCTCGCCGAGTATCTGGAGCAGCTCGGCTCGCAGTTCGGCTCGTAGGCCAAGAGCGACACCAGCCCGTCCGGCATCATGCCGGCGGGCTTGCGCTCAACACACTACGTCCGCGACGGGCGCCGGGAAAAAGCACCCGGCGCCCGTCGGCGTTTCAGGCTCCGCCCCACTGCATGGTCAGGCCGCCATCCACCACCAGCGTGTGGCCGGTGACATAGTCGGACGCCCCCGAGGCAAGATACAGGATCGCCCGGGCGATCTCTTCGGGCTGGCCGGCGCGGTGCCATGGAATCCGCTCCAGGGACTGATCCAGCACCTCGGTCTTCTCGAAGCGGTCGGCGGTCATCGGGGTCTCGATCAGTCCCGGGGCGACGTTGTTGACGTTGATCCGGTCCTCGGCGAGTTCCCGCGACAGGCTGCGGCACAGGGAGCCGAGCCCGGCCTTCGACATCCCGTAGGGTGCGCTCTCGGGGGTCGGCAGGTGCTGGGCCACCGACGAGACGAACACGATCTTGCCGGCGCCGCCCTCCGCCCGGCGCATCCCGATGAACGGGCGCGCGCAGAACAGCGGGCCCATCAGGTTCACCCGCAGGATCCGCTCCAGCAGGGCGTCGTCCATCTCGGCCACCGGCACGCCGCTCATTGCCTGGCCGGCATTGGCCACCAGGATGTCGAGGCCGCCCAGCTCGCTGCCGACGCGGTCGTAGGCGGCGTTCACCGCCGCCGGATCGCCGACATCGAGTTGCAGCACCAGGGCGCGGCGGCCGGCCGACTCGACCCGGGCGGCGGTCTCCCGGATACCCGCCTCGTCGGTGTGGTAGGTGATCGCCACGTCGGCGCCTTCGCGGGCGAACAGCTCCGCGGTCGCCTGCCCGATGCCGGAATCGGCTCCGGTGATCAGGGCTCGTTTGTCGGTCAGGATCATTCTGCGCGTCTCGCTCGCTCACCGCCCGCGAGGCGGCCGGATGCCGGGGCAATCGGTGCGGCCGGGGAGGGTTCCGCGCGCGCCGACCCGCCGCAGGCGATCGCGCCTCAGACGAGGGCCCAGGCCGGGCTCTTTGACGGCCGCCGCGCCGGTGCCCTACTGAGGGGTGCATGTCCCTGGATGCCCCGCCCCCCCTGCTCGCGGAGGAGAACGCACCCACCACCCGCTGCCGCATCCTGGCGACGGCGGCGGCGTATTTCCGCGCGATCGGCTACCAGAAGACCACCGTGGCGGACATCGCCCGGACGCTGAAGATGAGCCCGGCCAACGTCTACCGGTTCTTCGATTCGAAGAAGGCGATCAACGAGGCGGTGCTGGAGCGGCTGATCGGCGAGATCGAAGCCCTGGTCTCGGAGGTCGCCGCCCGGCCGGGCCTCAGCGCCACCGAGCGCCTGGTGGCGGCAATCGACCTCCTGCACCGCGACTGCACCCGGCGGTGTGAGGAATTTCCCCGCCTCCACGAGATGGTCGAGGCGGCCATGGGCGAGAGCTGGGAGGTCTGCCGCCACCACATCGCCCGGGTCACCGCCGGGTTCGAGCGCATCATCCGCGACGGGGTGGCGCGCGGCGAGTTCGAGGCCGCCGACCCGGCGGAAGCGGCCGCCTGCATCCATGCCGGCATCGCCCGCTACACGCATCCGCTGCTGGTCGGGCAGACCGCGCTGCAGCCGGTGCCCTCGCTGGAGGCCATGACGGCGTTCCTCTTGCGGGGCCTGGCGCCGACGCGGCTGACTGGCGCGGGACCGGCATAGGGCACGCGTCCGAGCAGGTGATGGCAGCTCCGTCTGTACTTCCACGCAGGCTTGCATGGGCTTATGCTGGACGAATGACGCGCCGCCTTCCTCCTCGTACCACGGCCCTAACGAGTAACAGCGGCGTGCGGCATCCCGCGGGGATGCAAGCAGCCCCTGCTACCATCGACCGTGAACCGCCCGAACCGATGAGCGATGAGGAGCGCTCCGCCGCGCAGCGCGGCTTGGCCGACGTGCGCGCGGGCCGGTTAGCCACGGCGGCCGAGGTCGAAGCCGCGTACCGCCGCTTCCGGCCTTGAAGGTTGTCTATATCCGCGCCGCTCTTGAGGAACTCAACGGTATCGCGGACTATCTTACGCCTCGCCATTCTCTCGGCGCTGCCAATGTCGAGGCGGATATCCGAACGGCGATCGATCGGTTGGTCGTCCACCCCTACAGTGGGCGCGCTCAGGATGAGGCCGGCGTACGAAAGGCGGTCTCATCGAGCTATCGTTACAGGATCCTGTACGCGGTCGATGACGCCGCCGGCATCGTCCAAGTGCTGTCGATCCTGCATCCGTCCCGACAGAGCTAGGCCGGTCCGGCGGCCCTACTCGGAGGCCCGCCCCGCCTCAGGCGCGGGCTCGGACACGCTCGGCTGCGGGCCGTCATAGCCCTCGATCACCAAAATCTCGGCGTCGACCCCGCCGCGCTGCTTGGCCTTGGCGGCCTGGTAGAGGTCGGAGTTCCAGCAGGCGAGGGCGTCGGCGTAGCTCGGGAACTCGATCACCACGTTGCGGGATCGGGGCTGACCCATCACCGCCTCGAAGGCGCCGCCGCGCACCAGGAAGCGGCCGCCATGCTTGGCGAAGGCGGCGCCGTTGGCGGCGACGTACTCCTTGTAGGCCTCCGCGTCGCGGACATCGACCCGCGCGATCCAGTAGCCCTTCGCCATCCTGCGCCTCATTGGTTGCGGAGTTGAAATGGATTCCGGTTGGCCGAAGGCAATGCCGGGATTCAGGCGAGTTCGGCGACGATCGCCCGGGCGACCGCGCGCGGGTCGGCGGCGCCGGTGATCGGGCGCCCGACCACGACATGGTCAATGCCGGCTCTGCGGGCGTCACCGGGGGTCATCACCCGCTTCTGGTCGCCGGCCTCGGCGCCCGCCGGGCGAATGCCCGGGGTGACGATCAACCGGTCGGGCCCGACGATGCGCCGGACCGCAGTCGCCTCGGCCGCCGAGCAGACGACCCCATCGATGCCGATCTCCGCGGCCTGGGCGGCGCGCTGGGCGACCAGCTCCGCCACCGGCAGGGCGTATCCGGCCTCCGCGGCGTCGGCATCGTCGTAGGAGGTCAGCACCGTCACGGCGAGGATCTTCAGGCCCGCGCCCCGCCCGCGCACGGCCGCCCGCATGGTCTGCGGATAGGCGTGTACGGTGAGGAAAGTGGCGCCTGAGCCCGAGGCCGAGCGCACGCCCTCTTCGACGGTGTTGCCGATGTCGTGGAGTTTCAGGTCGAGGAACACTTTGAGGCCGCGCGCCGCCAGCCGTTCGGCGAGCGCCAGGCCGCCGGCATAGCCCAGCCGGTAGCCGATCTTGTAGAAGGTTGCGGCCTCGCCGATCCGGTCGATCAGCGCCTCGGCCTCGGGCACGCTCGGGAGATCGAGGGCCACGATCAGGCGGTCGCGGGGGTCGGCACTCACGGTCATCGGGGCGTCCTTCGGGCTGGCGGCACGGATCACGCCGCGGCGAGGGCTGTCAATCCGGGGGCTGGGACGTGTCAGCCGCGCTTTTGGCCGCCTTGGGCCGCCGCTTGCCGCGCGCGAGCCCCTCGGCCAGGGCCTCGTTCATGCGCGCCTGCCAGCCGGGACCGCCTGCCTGGTAGGCGGCGAGCACGTCGGGATCGACGTTCAGGGTGAGCTGCACCCGCCCGCCGGTCTCATCCTGCGAGGGACTTCTCCGGGTCAGGGCGGCGTAGACGGCGGGCGGAAGCACGTCGCGAGCCGGGCGCAGGTGCGCCAGTTCGGCGTCGGTCAGTTCCGCCGAATCGGGATTGTTGACGATGGACGCCTGGAGGAGCGCCTCCTCGGCATCGCTGAGCGGAGGCGCCCTCCGCCTGGTCGTGTCACGCGTCGTCATAGGCCATCCGCTCCTTCCGGCTCGCAGGGCGCAGGCTGATCGCCGCAACCGCCTCCGTTCCGAGCACTGCGAACGTGAGGGTCACGAGTTGCGAGTCCAGGAAACCGACGGCCTTGAAGCGGCGCCCGCCAGTCTTGCTCGCATAGGTCTCGCTGACCAGGGCGGTCTCCCATTCGAAGCGGACCTGTGCGTCGGCGAAATCCAGGCCGTGCCCCTCGGGCGGAGGCCTGAGGTTCCTCTGTCGCTTCGGCTCGTCCCAGACCATCCGCACCAGATATTTGTAGCGCCCGGATGGCGGCTCCGTCGAGCCAGTTCAGAGCCCGCTCACCCACCCAGCACCCGCGCCACCTCCGCCTTCAGCACCGGCAGCAGCTCCGCCTCGAACCAGGGCTCGCGCTTGAGCCAGCCGTTGTTGCGCCAGGACGGGTGGGGCAGGGGCAGGACGCGGGGGCGGCGGGGCTCGGCCAGGATCGCGCGCCAGCGCCGCACGGTGCCGGTCAGGCCGTCCTCCATCCGGCCCAGATGCCAGGCCTGTGCGTATTGGCCGATCACCAGGATGAGATCGAGGTCCGGCAGCCCGGCGAACAGCTCCGCCCGCCAGCGCTCGGCGCATTCCCGGCGGGGCGGCCGGTCGCCGCCCTTGGGGTCGAGGCCGGGGAAGCAGGAGCCCATCGGCACGATCGCGACCTGCGCCGGGTCGTAGAACCGCGCCTCGTCGAGGCCGAGCCAGCTCCGCAGCCGCACGCCGGACGGGTCGGTGAAGGGCAAGCCGGTGCGGTGGGCCCGGGTGCCGGGGGCCTGGCTCGCCACGCACAGGCGCGCACCGGTGCTGCCCTGAACGATCGGCCGCGGCTCCTGGGGCAGGGGCGGCCCGTAGAGCGGGCTGTCCCGGCACAGGCGGCAGGCGCGCAGGCGGGCGGCGGTGTCTTCGAACGGGACGAGTGCGGGCATCGATCCCGAGATGGCGAGCCGCCGCGCGGAAACCAAAAAAAACGGCGCGGTATCGCGCCGCGCCGTCGTCAGTCGGGTCTCTTGCCTTGGGGGGAAGGCCCCTCCGTCCTACGCCGGCGCGGACAGGCGCGGCGTGCGATTCGTCACGCGCCCTTCACGCCGGTGAGGTCGAGGGGCAGAGCGCGCAGGCGCTGACCGGTGGCGGAGAACACCGCGTTGGCGATGGCCGGCGCCAGCACGGGGACGCCCGGCTCGCCGATGCCGGTGGGCGCCGCCTGGCTCGGCACGATATGCACCTCGACCTTCGGCATCTCGCTCATCCGGGTCGGCTCGTAGGCGTCGAAATTGTGCTCCTGCACCTGGCCGTCCTTCAGGGTGATGCGGTTGCGCAGCACCGCCGACAGGGCGAAGCCGACCGCGCCCTCGACCTGCGCCCGGATCACGTCCGGGTTGACCGGAACGCCGACATCCACCGCCGCCACGATCCGGTTCACCCGGATCCCGGCCTCCTGCGCGGTGACGTCGGCCACCATGGCGACGTAGGAGCCGAAGGATTCGTGGACCGCCACCCCGAGGCCGCGGCCCTTCTCCTGCGGCTTGTTCTGCGCCTTGGCCGCCCAGCCGGCCTTGTCGGCGGCGAGCTTCAGCACCGCGGCGAGCCGCGGCGCCTGGGTCAGCAGCGACAGCCGGTAGGCCACCGGATCGACGTCGGCCGCGTGCGCCAGCTCGTCGATCATCACCTCCATCACGTGCGCCGTGTGGGTGTGGCCGACCGAGCGCCACCACAGGACCGGCACGCCCTCGCGGCCGTTATGGACGCCGAAGCGGTAGGCCGGCAGCGCGTAGGGCGTGTCGGAAGCGCCCTCCACGGTGGTCGAGTCGATGCCGTTCTTGACGATCATCGCCTCGAAAGGCGAGCCGATCATGATCGATTTGCCGACCATGACGTGGTCCCAGCCGACCACCGCGCCCTTGGCGTCGATGCCGGCCCGGACCTTGTGCAGCACGGTCGGACGGTAATAGCCGCCGGCCATGTCGTCTTCGCGGGTCCAGACGAGGTGAATAGGCGCCTTCTCGCCAGCGGCCTTCAGCACCGTGGCGGCTTCCGCGAGGTAGTCGGCGGTGGGCGTCGCCCGGCGCCCGAAGGAGCCGCCGGCCCAGTTGCTGTGGAGCCGAACCCGGTCGGGCGTCACCCCGAGGATCGCCGCCATGGTCGCCTGCTCCACGGTCTGGAACTGGAAGCCGGCATAGACGTCGTAGCCGCCGTCGGGCGCCCGCTCGATCGTGGCGTTGAGCGGCTCCATCGCGGCGTGGGCGAGGTACGGGAAGGTGAACTCGGCCTCGATCACCTTGGCGGCGCCCTCGAGCGCGGCCTGCGGATCGCCGCGCTCCGAGGCGGTGAGGCCGCGGCCCTTGGCCCGCTCCCGGTACTCGGCCAGGATCGCCTCGGACGAGCGGGTCTCGGCGGTGCTGTCGTCCCAGGTAATTGTGAGCGCCTCGCGCCCCTTCATGGCCGCCCAGGTGTCGCGGGCGATCACCGCCACGCCGGTGGGGACCTGGACCACGTCGAGCACGCCCGCGACCGTCCGGGCCGCGGCGGCGTCAAAACTCTTCACGGTGGCGCCGAAGCGCGGGGCGCGGGCGACGACGGCGGTGACCTGGTTCGGGCGGCGGATATCGAGGGAGTAGGTCGCCGAGCCGTTGGTCTTGGCCACGGAATCGAGGCGCGGCACCTTCTGGCCGATCAGTGTCCATTCGCTCGGGTCCTTGAGCCGCGGCTCGGACGGGACCGGCAGGGAGGCGGCCGAGGCGGCGAGCTCGCCGAACCGGGCCTGCCGGCCCGAGGCGGCGTGGCGCACCACGCCGTCCGCGACGGTGATCTCCGAGACCGGGACCTTCCAGCGGAAGGCCGCCTCGGCCATCAGCATCTCGCGGGCGGCGGCCCCGGCCTTGCGCAGCTGGAACCAGGAATTGGCGACCGCGGTGGAGCCGCCGGTGCCCTGGATCGGGCCCATCAGGCTGTTGTTGTAGAGCGTCGCGTCGGCCGGCGCGAACTCGGTGCGGACTTGGCTCCAGGCGGCGCCGAGCTCGTCGGCCAGGATCGTGGCCAGCCCGGTGGTGTTCCCCTGGCCCATGTCGAGGTGCTTGATGATCACCGTGACGGTGTCGTCCGGGGCGATCCGCACGAAGGCGTTGGGCTGGGCCTTGACGCTCGCGAGGTCCGGGCCGGCGGCGGCCCGGGCGGGCTTCGCGTCCAGCCGGAAGGCGACCACGATGGCGCCGGCGCCGGCCAGGAGGCCGCGGCGGCTGGGTCGGACGGGGGCTGCGTTCGGTCGACGGGCGTTCAGCATGGCGGCGATGCTCCGGTCAGGACCGCGGGGAGGGGTGTTCGGTTTCAGGCGAGGGTGCGCGCGGCCTCGTGGATCGCGGCGCGGATGCGCTGGTAGGTGCCGCAGCGGCAGATGTTGCCGTCCATGGCGCCGTCGATGTCGGAGTCGCTGGGCTTCGCATTGCCGGACAGGAGCCCGATCGCCGACATGATCTGCCCGGACTGGCAGTAGCCGCACTGCACGACGTCAAGCTTGCGCCAGGCGGCCTGGACGGCCTCGGCCACCCGGCCCGAGACGCCCTCGATGGTCGTCACCTGCGCGGTGCCGACATCGCCGACCTTGGTCTGGCAGGACCGCACCGGCTGACCGTCGAGATGGACCGTGCAGGCGCCGCATTGGGCGATGCCGCAGCCGTACTTGGTGCCGGTGGCGTCGAGGCGGTCCCGCAGCACCCAGAGCAGCGGCATGTCCGGGTCGGCGTCGACCGTGTGGGTGACGCCGTTGACGGTGAGCTTCGGCATGGTCGGCGGCCCTCGGTCGACACGCGGAATCCGGCGCGCACCGGATCGCGGCACTCGGCCCGCCACGCGTGTCGTTTACAGTAGTCGTCGCAGTCCCGCCAACGATGTGTGACGCCGCACATCGCCCCGGAAGACGCACCACCCGGCCGCGAACGCCGATCCGTAAGATCCGACCGATGCCGGCAGCCGCTTCTTAAGACATCCGCCCCATCCTGGCGCCATCACCGCCCTTCCCAGCTGGCCCGCGCCGCGTTCGAGCCGAGTTTCAAGAGTCCCATGTCCGATCTCACCGTCGAGATGGTGCAGCGCGGTCGCGGCCCCTCGACGGAGGAGGCGGCGCGGCGCCTCGGCGTCGCCCGCGAGATCCGCTCGGCGCGCGAGAAGCTGACCTCGCAGACCGGCCTCGAGCGGGCCTTCGACCACGAGCTGCTGCGCCATTACGCCCGGTACCGGGCCGGCGCCGGCATCCCGCTGGTGCTGTTCGCGGTCGCCCTCGCGACGGCGGCGACCTTCTGGATCGCCCCGGTCGTGGCCGCGCTCTGGGCGCTCGGCGCGATCCTGATGATCACGCTCAACACCACGCTGAGCCGCGGCTTCCTGCGCGCCGACGCGGCGACGATCCCGCTCGCCCGCTGGCGCCGCCGCTTCCTGATCGGCGAGGTCCTGCAGAGCCTGTCGTGGTCGGCGATGATCGGGCTCGGCACCACCGGCGGCTGGACCTTCGCGCTGTTCGGCCTCGTCATCGCGGCCGCGGTCTCGACCATGCTGGCCGCGACCGTGCCGGTGGCGGCGGTGGCCGCTTTGGTGCCGCTGGTCCTCGCCACCGCGTCGCTCGCCGCCTGCTCCAAGGGCATGGAGGCGCTGCTGCTGGTGCTGATGGCCGCCGGCGCGCAGCTGTTCTTCCTGGGGCTGGCCCGCCGCCTCTACGCCTCGACGGTGGGCGCCCTGCGCTCGCGGGCCGAGAAGGACGCGGTGTTCGGCGAGCTGGAGCAGGCCAAGGCCAATTCCGACGAGGCGCGGCGCCGGGCCGAGGAGGCGAACCTCGCCAAGTCGCGCTTCCTCGCCACCATGAGCCACGAGCTGCGCACGCCGCTCAACGCCATCCTGGGCTTCTCGGAGGTGATGAAGAACGAGGTGTTCGGCATCCACACGGCGCCGTCCTACCGGGAATACTCGAACGACATCCACGACAGCGGGATGCATCTCCTCAACCTGATCAACGAGATCCTCGACCTGTCGCGCATCGAGGCCGGCCGCTACGAGCTCAACGAGGAGGCGGTGCAGCTCGCCCATATCGTTGAGGAGTGCCGCCACATGATGGGCCTGCGCGCCAAGGCGAAGAACCAGACCTTCCACGACCTGGTCGACGCCTCGCTGCCGCGACTCTGGGCCGACGAGCGGGCGCTGCGCCAGATCGTGCTCAACCTGCTGTCGAACGCCGTGAAGTTCACGCCGCCCGGCGGCGAGATCTGGCTGAAAGTCGGCTGGACCGCCTCGGGCGGCCAGTACGTCTCGGTGAAGGACAGCGGCCCCGGCATCCCCGAGGACGAGCTCGGCACGGTGATGTCCTCGTTCGGCCGCGGCTCCCTGGCGATCAAGACCGCCGAGCAGGGCTCGGGGCTGGGCCTGCCGATCGTGAAGGGGCTGGTGGAGCTCCACGGCGGCCAGTTCCAGCTGTCGTCGCGGCCCCGCGAGGGCACCGAGGTGATCGTGACCCTACCGGCCTCCCGGGTGATGGACACGCTGCCCCCGGTCGATGTCGGCGCCGACGCCTTCGTGCCGGCCCGCAACGCCTTCAACCGCGCCGCCTGAGGAAAAGGGGTTCCCAAAGGGCAAGCCCTTTGTCGGGGGTTCGGGGGCGCGGAGCCCCTGATCATCGGGCGAAGTCCGACACCAGGGCTCCGCCCTGGACCCGCGAAAGGTCGACGACCTTTTGAAACCGGGACCTTACGGGGTCTCGGCCAGGGCGCGGATGCGGTTCCACTCGGCCTCGGTGACCGGCTGCACCGACAGGCGCGAATTGTTGACCAGCACCATGGCGGCGAGCGCCGGATCGGCCTTGATCGCGTCGAGCGTCACCGGCCGGGGCAGGGGCTCGACGGCCTTCACGTCGACCATGCCGAAGCGGCCGGTCGCGTCGGTGTGGTCGGGGTAGTAGGGCCGGATCACTTCGACGATGCCGACCACCGCCTTGCCCTCGTTCGAGTGGTAGAAGAAGCCCTGCTCGCCGACCTGCATCGCCATCAGGTGCTTCTTGGCGAGGTGGTTGCGCACGCCGTTCCAGTGCGTCCCGGTCGCGCCGGCCTCGACCTGCTGCGCCCACGACCAGGTCGCGGGCTCGGATTTGAACAGCCAGTACGCCATCACGCCGTCTCTCGCGGGGCCGCCCCGTCGCGGCGGCCCGGCCCCCATAGCGCAGCTGTCCCCGATGCGGACAGGCCCCTTCGGCGGCGGTTCACCGCCGGTTGCGGCCGAGCACGAGCCGGCTCGCGCCTGCGAAGGCCCAGGCGCAGAGCCCGCCATAGAGCATCACCCCACCGAAGCCCCGGACCAGCGCCTGCCGGGCGACCGCTTCGGTGAGGTCCGCGGCCCCGGCCGCCGCGAGATTGCCGGCGGCGACCGCCTCCGCGAGGGCATCGAGCGCCGTCCCCTGCGCCAGCGGGCCGAGGCCGGACCGGACGCCCTGAAGCAGGAGGAAGCCCATCAGGGCGATGTTGACGGCCAGCGCAATCATCCGCGCGCTCATGTCCATGCCCGAGGCCATCCCGGCGCGCTCCGGGGGCAGGGCACCCGTGGCGGTGTTGGTGACCGGCGTGTTGGTGAGGCCGAGCCCGGTGCCGGCCAGGATGCAGCCGGGCAGCAGCGTCGGCCAGCCCGTTTGCGCGCCGGTGGCGGCCAGCCGCATCAGCAGGAAGCCGGCGCCGAGGGTGAATAGGCCCAGCGGGATGACCAGCCCCGGGCCGTAGCGCAGGAGCAGCCGCTCCGCGAGCGGCGGCACCACCAGGGTCGGCAGCGTATAGGCCAGGAGCACGAGGCCCGCGGTCACGCTATCGTAGCCCAGCACCGCTTGGACATAGATCGGCAGGTAGATCACGAACGGCCAGAAGCTGAAGTTCATGGCGCTCGATCCGAGCAGGGCACCCGAGAACCGGCGGTTCCGGAAGGCCGCGAAGTCGAACATCGGCCGCTCCGCCCGGGTCTCTACGACGACGAAGGTCACGAGGCTAACGGCGCCGGCGAGCGCCAGCAGGCTCGCCGGATCGTCCAGGCGCAGCGGCTGCCCCCGGGTGATCAGGTAGACCAGGCTGAACACCGCCAGCGACAGCGTCGCGATCCCGGGGCCGTCGATGCGCCGGGCGTGCGGATCGCGGGATTCGACGACGCCGGCCCGTGCCAGCCCCAGGGCGACCAGCGCCAGAAGGACATGGACCAGAAAAACCCATTCCCAGCTCAGGGCCGCCACGATGACGCTGCCGACCAGCGGGCCGAAGCCCAGACCGAAGCCGAACACGATCCCCCACCAGCCGAAGGCCGTCCCGCGCTCCGGCTCGCCCCGGCCGACGTGGTCGATGTCGGCGACGGGCTGAGGCTCCCGCCGATCCCCGCGCTCGCTCTCGTGCTGCACTCGTCCCTGACCGACCCGCGCAGCAAGGACGCGCTCCGGGCGATCACGGCGGCGTTCCGCGAGCACCGGAAGGGTTAAAGGCCAGGGCCTTCCCGCTCGAGGTGCGCGATTCACCGGACCCTGAGAACCAGGAGCCTGAACCCAATCAGCTTGGCCGCGACGAAGTCCGCGGAGGGTGGTTTTGAGACGGCCCGCTAGCAGTTCGCAAGATCGTACACGCGGACGTCGATTGTGGACCCTTTAGAGCGCTCGCCGCCGAAGTGGATACCGGTTCGGCGTAAGCGAGCGCGTTACATCAAAGACTTAGAGCCGTTCCCCGTCGCAACGCGATCTGGAACGGCTCTAGTGGCAGAGGCTTACCCAATCGCCTCCTGAGCAGGGACGCGCGTAAGGGGTCGGGCCAGCCAATTGGTGTGGCTTTCAGAACAGTCGGGCGGGAATTCTCGGATTGTCCAACCTGCGCACTTCGCGGGCTGATTGACGGTTCGAGGCCCTGCCCTCTACCACCCCGAGATGCTTAGGCGGCCGCCTCAACGGGTCCGGAGCCGCGCGATCATGGGAGTGGTCGCGCTCTACGCGTTGCTGCTCCAAGCCTTCCTGGCCTTCTCAGCCCCTGTCCTTTCTCCTGATCCAACCGGCGGGGTCCTGTGCGCCGAGCACGGCTCGGGCACGCCCGCGCATGACCAGGCGGACGCGCAATGCCACGCGTGCTGCATGGCCATGCACGTCGGGACCATCGCGCCGCCACCCGTCCACGCCTTTCCAGTCCTTTGGCCGCTTCCGAAGGCCTTCCGCGTCGTTTGGCGCCCCGAAGCTGACGTCGACAAGACCGGACCGCCGACCAACGCCCAGAGCGCCCGAGGTCCACCCATCGCCTGATCGCGCCCCGCCCGCCGATCAGCCGATAGGGTTTTGTCATGTCCACTCACCACCTCCGCGGCAGCGCTCTGGCGCTGGCTGCCGGCCTGCTCGTATTGCCCGCATGCACGAACGCCGATGCGGCCGAGGAGAACGCCGTCACCCTCGAAGAACTCTCGGTGACCGGGCAAGCGAGCGCGCTGCCGACCCCGCCGCCCGCCGCGATCCAGACGCCGGTCTCGACCGGCATCGTGCCCTCCGACCCGGGCGCTCCGCCTATCGTGCGCCGGTTCCAGCTGCCTCAGACCAGCGCAAGCGTCACCCGCGAGCAGATCGACGAGACGGTCAACGTCGTCGATACCGAGGACGCCATCAAGTATTTCCCCAGCCTGTTCGTCCGGAAGCGCAACGCGGGCGACACCCAGCCGGTGATCGAGACCCGCACCTGGGGCGTAAACTCCAGCGCCCGGACCCTCGTCTACGCCGATGACGTCCTGATCTCGGCGCTGATCGCCAACAACAACACCATCGGCGCGCCGCGCTGGGGCATCGTCGCGCCCGAGGAGATCAAGCGCGTCGACTTCCTCTACGGGCCGTTCGCGGCCGCCTTCCCGGGCAACTCGATCGGCGGCGTCCTGCAGATCACCACCCGGATGCCGGACCACTTCGAGGCGACCCTGAAGCAGACCGGGGCGCTGCAGACATCCCAGTACTACCGCACCGACCGCAGCTACGAGACCAACAAGACCAGCGCCACCTTCGGCGACCGGATCGAGGACTTCTCGTGGTTCCTGAGTGCGGACTATCTCAACACCTTCACCCAGCCGCTGACCTTCGTGACCAACGGCAGCGCCCCGGCTGGCACGCTCGGCACGATCCCGGCCCTCAACAAGACGGGCCAAGTCGCCAACGTCGTCGGCGCGGGCGGCCTGCTGCATTCCGAGCAGGCCAACGCCAAGCTCAAGCTCGCCCTCGACATCACCCCGTGGCTGACGGCGACCTACACCTTCGGCTTCTGGTCGAACACGACCAACGCCGCCGTGCAGAGCTACCTGGTCACACCGACGGGTGTTCCGACCTTCGGCAACGTCTCCACCTTCGCGCAGAACCGCTACACGCTCGACGAGCAGCACATGGCCAACGCCCTGTCGCTCAAGACCGACACGCACGGGGACTTCGACTGGGAGATCGTGGCCTCGAACTACTACTTCCTCACCGACGCGCAGCGGAACCCGTACGGGGTCACGCCGGGCTACGGCTTCACCCCGTTCGGCAAGGTGCTGCGCTACGACGGCACCAACTGGACCAACGTCGACCTGCGCGGCATCTGGCGGCCGTTCGGGATCGAGGGCCCGCACGAGATCAGCTTCGGCGCCCACGGCGACCAGTACCGCCTCGACAACCCGACCTACGGGACGGCGAACTGGCTCGATCGGTCGAACCAGTTGCCGACGGAGTACACGAATAGCCGCGGGACGACCGAGACCGGCGCCCTGTGGGTGCAGGACGCCTGGCACTTCGCGCCCGCCTGGACGCTGACCACCGGTGCGCGCCTGGAGCGCTGGCAGGCCACCGACGGCTTCAATCTGACCACGACCGCCAACAACGCCACCGGCGCGGTCACCTCGACGACCCAGATCCGGCAGCCGAACCTGTCGGCGACGCACGTCTCGCCGAAGGCCACGCTGGCCTGGGTACCCGAGCCGGGCTGGGCCGTGAAGGCGTCCTTCGGCGAGTCCTACCGGTTCCCGACCGTGACCGAGCTCTACCAGCTCGTGCAGACCGGGCCGATCTTCACCAACCCGAACCCGAACCTGCGGCCCGAGCACGACTACAGCGGCGAGCTGGCGGTCGAGCATCAGTGGGAAACCAACCGGGTGCGAGTGTCATTCTTCCAGGAGAACACCGACGACGCGCTGATCGCGCAGACGAACTTCGTCACCGGCACGGTGCCCACGACCTTCACCACCAACGTCGATGCGATCCGCAATCGCGGCGTCGAGGTCGAGGCCGGCCGCACCGGGTTCCTGATCGACCGGCTCGATCTGACCGGAAGCGTCACCTACGTCGACTCGCGCATCTTGAAAGACACGGCCTTCGCCAGCACGACGGGGACGACGGCGCGGGGCAAGCATGTCCCCTACGTGCCCGACTGGCGAGCAACACTGGTGGCGACCTACCACATCGACCCGAACTGGTCCTGGACGGTGGCGGCGCGCTACAGCGGCAAGCAGTACACGACGCTCGACAACACCGACGTCGTCTCGCACGTGTTCGGTGCGTTCGACAGCTTCTTCGTGGTCGACACGCGCTTGCAGTACAAGATCGACGATCGCGTCGCGATCAGCTTCGGTGTCGACAACATCGCCGACGAGAAGTACTTCCTCTATCATCCGTTCCCAGGACGCACCTTCATCGCCGACGCTCGCGTGAAGTTCTGATCCAAACTGCCGCCGGTCACTTCGTGCCGAGCGTCGGTTTCCAGGGTCGGCACGACGTGGCTTTGATGGCCTACGCCTCCCTCCGGTCCCGGCGCCGCGCAGCATCGGGGCGGAAAAAAACAACCGCCCGCCCACCGCCCCAGCCCTCAATGCCAGGCCTCGGCTCAACCGATGATCGCGGACAGCGCGAATTAGCGGTGACGTGTTGTCGATCGTGATCGAGAAGGAGAGTACCGTCGGGCACTTACGGCGCCCGGTTGCAGCCGGGCACCTGTTCCCAGCCGTCTCAGGACGTCGGCGGGCGTATCACCACGACCGCGAACGGGCTGACATCCAACCTCGTCGTGGCCGCGTCGTGGGATCGGGATCACCTCGTGCCGCCTGATGGCGACGCCTTATTCCTCAGGCGCAACCGGCGCTTCTTGGCATAGGCAAGCGAACTCGACCAACCCGGCGAGAAGTGCCGTCGCGACGATGATATCTAAGCCCATAACGAGTACTCGACGGGACCCGTGATCCGCGTTGAGCGGAGCTGGTCCATCATTAAGTTGCCGGCGATCGAACAGTTTCAGCTTGGCAGACAAGACACCCTGATCAGCGAGCGACTTAGTGCGCGAGCGCACATTTCGTGAAGATGTGGGGTCTGGGACTTTGCTCTTCCCGCGTCCAGGACTTGGTCTCGGCCCTACCTCGATCCGGTCACGGGGAGGGGGAGCGTCCGATCTCACCAGCGTCGAGCCGATACGCATCGCGGCTCGTGATCCGGGATACGGCTCGGCGGTTACCAGGCTGTGTCGGTGATTCCGTGCCGGCTGTCCCAGGTCGAGCCCCGCGGGTCGAACGGTGCCGCGGGCGTGCTCTCGACTAACAGCGCGAGCATCAGAGTGTATGAGCTGAGCAGGATTGCCGGCGGCTCGCCGGTGATGAGGCGCCAGCGTTCCACGAAGACGGAAACCGGCAGCCCGGCCACCGCATCGGCGCTAGACGCCAAGCGATTTTCCAGCGTCTGTGCGGATGTGCCCATGCGCCCTGAACGAGCGCAGCCCGCATACGGCCCATTCATCCGTCGCAGATGGTGAAGAGAGCGTTCCGACGACCAGCCGCGACTTCCATTCGCCATTCCTGGCCAAAGCCCTCTAACCTTGCGCCCTCCTCCAGAAGCACGCCCGCATACCGGATAGCTTCTCGGCGCGCGAACGTCGTATCCGGCAGCTCGACACCCTTCTTCTCGAGCAGGGTGACGCCGTCATAGACGTTGACGTGGTAGCGAGGCATGGGCCGCTCCCAGCTGTCGCAAGGCGGGAGCGCGCGTCTCACTCAGTCGCCGGTGCCCCGCTATCGTGGCCGGCAATGAGCCAGCGCACCAGACAGTGCAAGAGTGCACAAACGATGGCTCAGCGCCTCGTATGGACAAACTGTATAGTCGCCAAAAGATACCCCGCTCGGCAGCTGCCGACGGGGCTAAGACGTCTCGGAGATGCCCGGCCTACGCGCGGCAGGGGTGGTGGTTCCGAGACGGCTATCACTTCGTCAGGTTGCCGACGATCACGTCGATAAGGAACCCGATCGGCGCCCCGGCGAAGGAGTGCCGGAGACGGCAGGAATTCCTCACGACGCCCGTGCGATCAGCCGGGCCAGCCGCGGCCTCAGCGGCAGGAATAGGCAGTAGGCCGCTTCCGCCAGCGGCAGCACGGGCTGCATCCCGAAGATGCGCAACTCGACGAGGCGGCCGAGCCAGCGCCAGTTCGGCAGGATGTGCCACAGCCGCACGAAGGCCGCCGCGCCCGACACGAGGCGACCGTCCGCGCCGCGCACGTGGAAGCGCCGCAGCGCGGCGTCTCGGTCGAGGTCCGGCCCCAGGCCAACTGCCGGCGCGTCGCGCCCGACATCGACGAAGGCGATCTGCTCGGCCCCGTCGCATCGCTGGTAGTGACCGATCTCGGCTCGGCAGAGCGGGCAGCCGCCATCGTAATAGACGGTCAGATCGGAACCCATCGGTTCGCTTCTCGCGGTTTGCACGGCCACTCCTCGCCCAGCGCCCGGGTGATCACGACCGCAACCGGTAGCGGCCAGATCTCGGAGCGGGCTTCGAGGTAACGCAGCACCAGCGTGATCGCCTCCTGAGCGGATACGGTCTGAGGGTCGCAGATCGTCGGCTCATGGACTTGGCCCGCGGGCGCTCCGACCGCATCCCGCATCGCCTGCAGCCGAGCCCCGACGACGAGGCCGCGATAACGGGAAGCGCGAGGCCGAGCGCCTTTCCCGCGCCTTGCCCCCACGATAACTTCACCGGGCGATGCCACCACGCAGCGCGCTGAAGACGCCCCGCCATGATCCGCCCCATCCTATCCGCTGTTCTACGCTCCCTCGCGGCTGTCGGCCTCACCACGCCCGCCACGGCTCTGCCCACGCAGGACTGCTTGGAAGTATCAGGCCGCCAAACATGCCGGGCGAACCATGATGATATGCCCGCTCGGCTGGTGCAATGGACGCTTCCCGGTTGATTGTATTAGAACGGATCATGCCTCAGACTCTTATCGGGTGGATCCTCTTCGCAACGATTGTATGCTCTGGGTGCGCTAGCGTTGTCACGGCTGGAAAACTGATCGTGTCTGGCCTCGGAAAGGCGTCTCAAGACCGCCGAGATTTCCATGTGGCCTTCATATTCGGAGTCCTCCTGGTGGCTGCGACAGTCCTGTTCATCTGGATTGAGCCGCCGCCGGCTGGATAGCCCGGTCGGTGCGCGGCGGATAAAAGCCGGCGCCATCACATTGAGCGGGCTTGGATAGCGTTCCAAAGCCCAGCCTTGATTGGTCGGCTCGGAACCAGTGTCAGGGATCCGCCCCGAGCGGAACGTTGCTGAATCATCACGGCCAGTCCTATTGCGATCCGTTTGGGCGAGAGTTGCGCGTCATGCGTATGCGGGCGGGATGAAAAGGCGCCATAAAGCGTGGCCATGACATCATCGCCTCACCGTACCCTGCGGTTCTGCGCCCTTCTCAGCGCAGGTGCACTCCTCGCCGCATCCGGCACGACGGCGCCGCATGCCGCGGATCTCAGCGCGGTCCTGCCGCGGCCCGTGCCGACTTTTACTCAAGTTGATCCAAGCACTTGGGTGGTGACGGTCAGCGGCTCGCTACAGGTCGTACCCCGTTATCCTGGCGCCAGCGCGTACACGCCTGTCGGCTATCCCTCCATCGACATTCGCCGTCTCGGGGAACCGCGCCGCTTCTCGGCTCCGGACGACGGCTTCAGTCTGTCCCTCTATGATGATCCGGTGTTTCGCATCGGCCCGACCGCTCGCATCGTGCCCGGCCGCTACTACGGCGATGACCGGCGTCACCTGTTCGGGCTCCGGGACGCGCGCTTCGCCGTCGAGCCCGGCGTGTTCGCCGAGTTCTACCCTGTCTCCTTCATCCGCACCCGCGTCGAGGCTCGGCAGGGCATCTACGGGCATCATGGCACGGTCGGCTCGGTGGCCGCCGACTATCTAATCCCGACGGAAAAGTTCCTGTTCTCCATTGGCCCACGCTTCAATATCGGCGATGCGAGCTTTGCCAGAAAATATTTCGGCGTGTCACCGGCTGAAGCCGCCCTAAACGGTCGGGTCACCCCCTATGATCCGCGAAGCTTTTATTCAGCCGGCCTGCTCGGTGCCGTGACCTATACACAGAACGAAACTTGGGCCTACACTGCATTTGCAGGCTATAATCGCATCTTGGGCGCTTCAGGCGACAGTCCGTTGGTTCGACGCCCGTTCGGCAGCCCCAATCAGTTTCAGTTTGGCGTCAAGCTCGACTACTCGTTCACTACGCCAGCCTGGTTCTAATCGGTTTCCTTGCTTGCGGCGGATGACGTAGGCACCACGCCGCCTACCACCGGGTGCAATCTCCCAGACCACCGGGATTTTGCCGGTCAAAATCGGCTTTTCTTATTGATCTCACGCTGCCGGATTTCCCCGGCCGCCCGCGCCCCAGAGACGGTTGCGTAGGCATAGGTCGATCGCTCTGAATGTCTGCCGTCGGTGGAGGCAACGATCCATCGGAAGCACCGCTTGTGGATAGGGCAGGGCACCACGCTGACGCGGCTGGATTGGGCGGCGAGGTTCGACATCGGAAACCAGTGCTCATTGAAACACCTCGTCTTTACGAGGTGCGAGGCGACTGGGTTTCCGATCTAACCTCCTGTCAGTTCGGCCCCGCCGCCCGATCCGGTCATGGGCCGGCGGGGGAGGTCGACGATCTCACCGGCGGCAGGGGCATCCGCTCACGCGTGAGAAGCGCCCCGGCGAAGCTGGTCCGACAACGTGTTCAAGGACGTGGTGCCGAACCGCGAGGGGACGATGACGCGGGCGGATGGCGGGCGGCTCTCGGCGCGCCGTCCTGACCGAACCCGCTATGCTTAGAGATTGATCGAGTTCGGTGTTGCACACACATCGCCTGCGCGCACGATCGCGTTGCCCCCCAATGAATGACATACTTCAGCATCGGCGCGCCCGTCTGGCGCACCGCGAGCACGCGCTGGCGCGAGCGGCGGCGGGTCTGTGGGAGTGCCGTCTGCGCGACGAAGCCCTCGAATGGACGGGCGGCGTCTACGACCTATTCGACATCCCGCGTGGTGCACGCCTGCCCTGAGCACGGGTCCTCGAATTCTACGAGCCAGCCTCATTCCGCCTGCTGTCGTTAATTCGGAGGCGCGCGCTGGCGACCGGGGCGGTGTTCCGCCTCGACGCAGAGATCGTCACTGCCCGCGGGCGACGTCGCTGGATCAGGAGTGTATCGTCCGTCGAAATCGAGGGCGGCCGGCCTGTACGGCTCGACTCCAGGCCCCGGCGTCCAAACTGCCTTCTCTTTCATTCGGCCGGTTGCGCATCAGGAATCCTTGCGCCTGATCGGCACGCTCGTTGGCCAGGGTCGAGCAACGTCGTCGACCGCCTTGAGGTCGGCTACCTGATCTCGTTGAGAGACGCCTGCAGATCGGCACGGCAAGCCGTCCCGAACTCGGTGAGGAAGTTGAGCTTGCCCTCTCGTGCAAGCTCGCGGATTTCATGCAGGCTCTGGTTGGGGCCGAGGTAGGTGTCGATTACTCGGTCTATGACCGCCTCTGCTGCATCGACAGTGGCCTGCGAGGCAGTGAGCTGCATCTTCGCTAAGAGTGCGTAGAGCAAAACCAAGTCCCCAACATCGTCCCGCTCATGACCAAGTGCATCGCCATAGAGGCGGACTGCCTCCGCGATGAACTCGTTGAACAGCTCGATGCGCCTCGCCCGTTCCGCCTCGCGGATTTTGTCCTGGAACTGGCTTCGGTGCGTCATCCACGTCGTCATGAACGACGCCAACGCTCCTATGGTGGCCCCACCCAGGCCGAACATCGCCGAGATGTAAGCCGCGTCCAACCTTGCCTCCTATGCAACCGCGAGAACAACAGGCCTGTGCCGCCGCGTCTCAAAGGTCCCCCTTACCCCTTCCGCTCTCCGGCACGCCCATGCCGACGAATTGCTTCTTCCAGCGGTAAAACGTCGGCTCGGACACGCCCATCGTCCGGCAGACCTCGTCTCCTGTCGCACCATTTTCCACCTGCCGCAGGGCAAAGGCGATCTGTTCGTTCGTGAAGCGTTTGCAAGGCTTGGCATCCACCCTCCTTCAGGGATCAGGACGCCCGAAAAACTTGCGCTCAGCGGTGAGCAGTTTGCTGGGTCAAGTTCACTGCGGTTATGCTCCCCCCAAAAATATCATAATTGCGCTTGTTGGCAGCTGCCAACGAGAAGCATTTAGTTTAATATATAGATATTATTGGTTTGAGATCTATATTCAGTGTTTCAATGTCTATTAAATATCTGTCATGGCAAATATGATCTTTACGCAGGCGAAACGCCGGATATCATAGATGCATATAACCCCAATACTAAAAGTTCCGTGCTATGTCACTAACGCGCAGATCCTCAGCGACAGGGGTGGGGCCATTATCCAGGATCTGGTGATAGGCGACGTGGTCGTGACCGCCTCCGGTGCTCATCCCCCGGTGCGCTGGATCGGCAGTCGCCGCTTCCCCGGGCTTACCGCCCCGCTGTCCGAACGCCCCGTGCGCATCAGGGCTGGTGCACTGGCCGATGGCGTGCCCGCTCGTGACCTGCGCGTCTCCCCCGACCACGCCCGAATTGTCGACGGCCTGTTCGTCGCCGCCGGTCATCTCGTCAACGGCACGGGCGGCACCCGCGGCGAAGCGGTGGCGGATCTCACCTGCTGGCACGTCGAGTTGGACAGCCACGATCGGCTCATGGCCGAGAACACCCCGGCAGAGGGCTTCCTGCCCACCCCGGGCGTGCGGGCGGCCTTCGACGACGTCCAGGCCCTCGACGCGGGCTCCGCGCCCGTGCCCTACGCCCTGCGCGCCGAACTCAGGCGCAAACTGGCCGCCCTGCGCGGGCAACTGACCCGACGCGCCGTCTCTTCGGGCGAGACCGCCGACCTGGGCCCCGTGAGAGCATGGCTGGACCGGTGTGCGATCCGCCTTGACGGCGCGCTGCACATCGCCGGCCGGGCGCGGGATGCCGCGCCACCCGACGCCCCAGTGTGCTTGAACGTGCCGGTGGACGGGGTTGTGGTGGCGGTCACCGTGGCGAGTGAGTACCGCACGGACCTCGCCGCGGCCGGTGTGGGAAACGGTCGGTACGGCTTCGACCTCGGATTGGACGTGCGGCTGGCGTCGGGCGTGCCACACGTCGTCGAGGTGCGTCATTCGGCCGACGACGCGGTGATCTGCGCGGTGGCTGCGGACACGGCGGCCCTGTGGACGGCGTTGCTGGCGGCGTGATCCATGTTTGGCGCTACCCACCTCACACGATGGCTGGAGCGCGTCGATCCCGGCACACATCGGCGCATCAAGGGTTTGCGGCTGGTCACCGCTTACGCGATCGCAGCCTTGCTGGGTGCGGTGCTGGAGCGGCATCAGGCCGGGAATGGCAGCACGCTGAGTTCCCTCGCAGGTGGCTTCGCACTCTGGGCCAGCGTCTCCGAAGGTCAGGCGACCCGTGGTGCGTCCAGCCGTGATCTCCTGATCCTGTGCGCCGCTGCCGTGGCGGGTGCGCTCAGCATGATCGGCCTGGCTGCGATCCTCGGCCCGCGGACTTGGCCAGGACCCGAGGCGATCCTGATCACGGGCGCCTTCCTGGTTGGATACCTCAAACGGTACGGGACGCTCGGGGCCGGCGTGGGGTCACAAATCTATATCGGGCAGCTGCTGGCCTACGGCGCATCCCTGCGCCCCGCCGACAGCGGGACGGCGGTGCTCGCGGGCACAGTCGCGGCGGTCGCCGCCATCGTGCCGCGGGTGCTCAGCGGCCCTGCCGAACGGCCGGTATCGCCGCCTGTCGGTGGGCCACTCGAACTCGGTGGCCCTGCTCAGCAAGCCCGCGAGCTACGCATGGGGCTGCAGGCGGCGCTCGCAGCGACGGTCATCGTCCTGCTGGGCGACGCGTTCCACCTCGAGCAGTCGGCCTGGGCCATCACGGCGTGCACATACGTCATCGCGGCATCGACCGCCGGAACCCTCGACCGGGTCCGACGCAGAATCCTGGGCACGCTCGTCGGTGTCCCGCTTGGACTGCTGCTCCTGCCGGTTGCACCACATGCGCCCCTCGTCCTCTGGCTGGTGGCGGCGCTCGCGATGGTCATCTACGCCATGGCGCTTCCCGAACGCTACGACGTCGCCTGCGGGGCTTACGCGTTCACGCTGATGGTGACGCTGGCTGCCACCGGCGAGCGCTCGACGCTGCTTCTCGCTGCGCGAGCCTGGGAGACGCTGATCGGTGGTGCAATCGGCCTCGCGACCGCGCTGATCGTCCTACCCCTGCGTCCGCGGCGGAACGTGAGATCCTGAAAGCGTCATCAAGCTCGATCCCTCCCAGCCTTCTAAAATCTCAGTCTCTCGCTACCCACGACACCATCGCCGTCTAAGCCGCTGAGGATTTCCATCGGCACGCGCCGGTTCGAGGCCCGACTGCCATCCTCGACGACGACATCGGACAGGACGGAGCCTCGATCCTGAGGCAACTGGTTCACGCGCTTGGCCACGCTGGGCCGATACCCCTCCGGTCCCGGCCGGCCAAGCACTGCGCTGTCAGCTCCACGGATCAGGGCATCGTGCACGATTGCCGCGCTCTGGCTGGCCTTGCGCGGGCGCGCGGCGGTGGGATGATCGCCGATCCGATCCACCAGACCACGGCGACCTCACGGATCCTGCCGACCGCCGTCCCTTCGCGAGGACCGTGGTGCGTCGGCGCGCTCAATCTGCGACCGGGCCTCGACCCGATGCGACATCCGCCCGACGCCAAGCAGCGCATGCAGCTTTGCCGTCACGCCGGCCATCGCCAGCAGCCCGAACGCCAGAGCGAAGATCGATAGGGTGTGCCCGATCGCGTCGTCGTACTGCCGGCCGGCGTGAATGATCAGCCAGCCCACGCCGATAAAGATGGCTGCCGAGATCAGCAGGGTCGTCAGATCGAACATCGTCAACAACGGCCTGGGTCACGGTCCGGTTCTGCGGGGGCAACGGGCGATCTCGACCGGACGACACGGTCTCGAATCCGTGCGGGCGGTCGCGCGGGCCGAGCTATGCGGCGGCGGTCTGCGGCGGCTCGGCAGAGCGAACAGGCAGGAGGCAGGGGGGGGCGTCGACGATCGCCCAGCGCTTCCCGCCAAAACATCTGACGATTCCGAGTTTTCAGCGCGAACGAGCGCGATTTTCACGTGACCGACTGTCGAAGATTCTAAATCCTCCCTGTCTTGAACTGTTTCTGGTTCAGACCAGTTCTCAAAGGATGACACGGCGTGGCCCGATTGCAGTGGGCGACCTGCAGCCCAACGGCGTCGCCCGGCCCCTCGCGGTCGCTCGGCGCGCTAATCCCCTGTCATCCTGGGCCACGATCGCGCTGTCCTGCCTGTCTACCCTCACGCTGCTGGCCACAGGCGCATCATGGCTTGCTTCCGGCAGCGGTTGGATCTCGTCCCCAACGACGGGCAGCACGTCATCTGTCGTGCCCGTCGAAGCTCCACCTCCCGTCATCTTTCCGTCCTGGGTAGAGGTCCCGCACCTGACCGGGCCGCTATCGGCCCGAGACGATCCGGATGCCTCCCCCCCTGCGGACGGAGCGCGCTCCTTCCTGGATCCGGACCCGGCGGACATGGCGGAGCAGCCGGGATTCCTGCCGCCCCGCGCCAACCCGCGCTTGCCGCTGATCGGCCGCGCCCCCCTCGACGCGGTGCGTCTCACGCACGAACAGTCGCCCGTTTGGAACGACCGCACCGAACGCCGGGATGGCGGGACATCGGTTCCGCCGTCCGTGGTAGCGACGCTCGAATCCGAAGTGCCGCCACAGTCGCGGGATCGAGTCGGGACGGGGCCGACGCGAGCCCTTCCGACGCACCCGACCCCTGCGCCGATCCTGCCGCCTCGATCGGCGCAGACGCAGACCCCGACCGAGATCCTCGTTCGTCCAGCACCGACGATCACCGCTTTGCCCCCGCCCGGACGTGTGGCGACGCTCAACCCGGATCCCGCCCAGCAGGTGGCGGATCGACCGAGCCCGATCACGCCGCTCCGCGACGCAGGGGGGGTGGTCGCGCCGATCCTCAACCCCGGACCGACGCGACACACGCGGTCGCTCAGGCGGCCAAGGCCGGCGACAGCGGCCTCGCGGGCTCCGGTCCCGTACCGCGACACGGAGCAGACGGCGAGCATCATCAGCCCGCCGAGGTCGGTTCGGGGGCAGATCGATGCCGGCGCGGTCGCGCACGCCTCCATGCATCGGGCGCAGGCTGAGCGCTCGGCGAACCCACCAACCGCTTCCGCGCCGTCCGCACCCTGGACGCTGCCACCAGCCCTCGCGCCGACGGACTAGCTTGATGCCGCGGCCCCTCGTTCACCCCCGCGAAGAAGGAGAGCCGTGATGTTCCTACGTTCGATCTGCTGCGCTACCCTCGTCTCCGTCCTGGCCGGCCCTGCGCTGGCGCAGGATGCACCCGCCACGCCGGACAGCTCGGCCGCCACATGGCAGATGCCCTGGCAGATCGCGCCGATCGGACCTGCCTCGGCCGCGGCCGGTGAGCAGACCATCCTGTCGATGGTCCCCGGCACCGGCCTGGTGAAGGGCACCTCCGCCGCTCTGCAGACGATCGGACAGCCCCTGCCCGAGGTGCCGGGCCGCAACCGCACGGTGGAGACCTGTCGAGCCACCGTCATGAGCGAGGCCGGCAAGGCCGGCATGAAGCAGGTTGAGGCGGTCTCGGCGGGCGCGGACAAGACCGACAAGAAGGGCGACTACTTCGCTCCTGTGCTGTTCCGCATCACCTACGACCGTCCCATGGTGTACGAGGTGCGGGAAGCCGCGATGATCTGCGTCGTGAACCGGAAAGGCGCCATCGTCGACGCCTACATGCCGGCCGACGAATCGGTCGTGACGCAATGGACGGCCCTCGGCCACCGGTGACCTGACGGCGACAGCACTTCTACGCCCGCGACACGCCCACCTCTTCCCGTCGACGCACCCGAGGCGTTCGCGACACCGCAAGGTGTGCGGCGGGCAAGCACGCGATGACGGGCGCTCTCCGGGCCAGTTCCCCGCGGAGAGCCCGCGAAGCCTCGGCCGGGCAGTCGCGTGAGGGCCGTGCAGCGCGGCGGGACCGGAGATCGCAAGCGCCGGCCCATGGCCCGGATCCTTCCCGTGAGCAGCCGCGTTGTCCGCCCTCTCGCCCAGCCTGGCGGTCGAGTTGCCGCCCCTCCCGACATCCAATCGCTCGACACCCCATGCCTTCGATCGTATCGCGGCTTGCGCCCCTTCTCGTGCTCATGCTGCCCGGCGCGGCCTTGGCTGAGACCGCGCCTTTGAACGTGCCGATCCTGATGCACGGCGCGATCGGCGACGACGCCTGTCCTGATAAGGGCCGCATCATCGAGGTCGGATCGGAGCCGGACAGTTACCTGGCGGTGCAGAGCGGTCCCGGTGAAGCGCCGTTCCGCGAGCTGGGCCGTCTGCATGACGGCGACACGGTCGTCGTCTGCGAAAAGCTCGGATTGTGGTTGGGCGTCGTCTACGGATCGGCGTCGCTCGGCTGCCAGACTACGATCCTCGTGCCCGTCGAGCAGGCGTATACCGGGCCCTGCGACCATGGTTGGGTCCTCGCCCGCAACGTGAGCGTCGACCCGAGGTGATGCCGCGTCAGCCGAGCAGCCAGATCAGCCCCATGGCCCCGGTCATGAACAGGGCGGAGGATCCCAGCACTGCGCCGCCCTCGCGGTTGTGCAGGAAAAAGGTTCGGGCTGTAGCGAGCATCGCAAGGACCGGAGACGGCGTTCGATCCGGTCAGTGTGGCAGCCGAACTGTGCCGGTTCGAGGACCGGGACGAGGCCGCATGGCAAGAAATCCGAGCTGTCGCTGGGCCGTCACACCCTGCACCGTCGCAGGAGGCTGAGACTATCGGCTTCGGACGTCCGAGGTGCTGACGGCACCCGCTGCAGCGGCCGTGAGCGCTGCGCTGATCACGAACAACAGACCGGTCGAGATCATGGATCGGGCTCCTTCAGATCAAGAGAACCAGCATCCGCAGTGGTTAACGGGGCATTAACCGTTCTCAAATCGGGGCGAATTGCGGCAGCCAATGCAATCTACGTATACGCCGTAGCTTCGAACTTGGCGCGCTACGTAGTCACGCGATCAACAGCAACCTGCTGACCCGCGTTGAGGTGCAGGGCCCACCGAACTGGTCGCCCATCGCCTCTCGCCGGAACAGCGTGCGCCTCCGCCGACGCTTCGGTCGATCATATGGCAGCGTTGGCAAAAAGCCGCGAGGTTAGCATCCGCGTTGTTCGAGGTCTTCTGATCCCGATGCGCGGCGGCAAGGACGACCCTGGTCCGGCGGACGCGGCCGAGGATGTCATTGCCCGACCTGATCCGGATCCGGCGCCCCCTGCCATCGCGCCACCGGCCGGCCTCGGCATCCCAGTCGTGCCCGTCACCAAGCTGGTGGACCATCTGCGAGAAGAAGCGGTGCTCGGGCCGGATCGGCATGTCGGCGGCACTGTGCCGCCGGGTATCACGGAGGCGCAGCGGTCGGATGTCCCTATCTACCGCTCATGGACCTATCAGACGTTGCGTTCTGGGCGTTGCTCGCCATCGCGATCGCCGGCCTGTTCCTGCCGGTCGCGATCGTATGGTGGAAGGGCCGCCCCATCGGGCCGATCGCCGTGCTGAGCTTCGTGTTCTGGCCCGGCGCGCTGATCCTGGCGCTGCGGTTGCGACGCCAGCGGAATCTGTAACCTCAATTCGGGTGAGGGCCTGAACGATATCGAGCGTGGTCATGTTCAGCCCAGGACCGATCGAGCCGATCCGTCTGGAGGAAAACGCCATGTCGATGAAAACACTCGCCCTCGCTGCTGCGCTGACGTTCGCGATCACCGGGTCGGCTTTCGCTCAGATGTCGACGGGCGGTGGCAGCGCTCAGAGTAACATGAACAATCCGGGCAGCGTGAAGAGTCCGTCGCAGAAGCGCATGGGCGGCCAGCGCGGCATGATGGGTATGCGGCATATGACCCACCACCGGCGGCATCACATGCGCCGCGCCCGCATGTGATTTCAGACGCACCGGCCCCGCAGGTTCAAACCTGCGGGGCTCCGTTCAATCAGGCTGGGCGACCAGCGGCCTTCGCGGCACTCCCGTCCGCGACCTGCGCCTCAAGCTGCGCCTTGAAGTCGGCAATCCCGAGCACCTGGGTCGTTTTCCCGTTCTCGTCGAGGAACTCGTACAGCGCGTCGTCGATGTTGCGGTTGCTGAAGAAGACGATCGCATCCTGATCGCCGCCACCCTCCTCGTGAGGCTCGCCATGCGCGGGGCCGGAGACGAAGCTGCCGGTCGGGCGGATTTCCTTCAACGCGCCGTTCGGCCGGTAGAACCGCAGCTCGCCCTGGATGACCAGGGTGACGTAGGGGCAGTGATGCCGATGCAGCATCACCCGCTGGTTGGCGGCGAACTTGAAGAGCACGTCGACGATGCGGTTTTCCTCATCGACCTTGTAGACGAAGAAGGCGATGTGATCGAGCCAATCGAGGGTGCGCCACGTGATGTTGCTCTGATCGAAGCTTGGCACTGCCATTCGGTGTCCTCCGGTTTGTTTTAGGGCGAGCGGTGATCGGCGCACGACCGTCAACCGTGGCTCATCCAGGACGGAAGCTGGGGCTGCACCCCATAGGATCAAACCTGCAGACGACAGACCTGCTGCCCGAGCCACGCACGGCTGCTTGTGGATCACCCATGCTCGGTACCGCCGGAAATATCCGGGCCCCGTAGGCGGATGCGCGGATCCGGATCAGCCTGCTGACGAGCATCGGGAGCTGCTCCGGCGGAATCGTCCTACCGGCAGCGTTCTGCTCGAGGATGCGGTCGGCGATCGCTGTCGCGCGCCGGGAGGCCTCGGCCACCTTATCGGGCTCAGCGCGGGAGCCAGTTACTACAGATTGCCCTTTCAGATCCCACGCGGTCCCGCATGTAGCCTTGGCCGGCGGGCCAAGCTGTCACCGCGCGCACCCCAGTTGACGCTCCGTCGCCCGGATCTGGGCCACCTGCTCTCGCTGACGCGTCGACAGCGGCACGTCCGCCTCGTCGTCGAACTGGCACCCGGCATTGCCGAACGCCCGAATGGCCTGTGGGGTGCGGAAGCAGTAGCCCGCGGCCTTGAAGATCGCGTTCCGCTCGGACCACAGCTCCTCGCACGATGACGAGGCGGATCCGCTCGGCGCGCTGCGGCCGCTCGCGGCCGTGCGGCAGCAGCCGACGTAACGAGCGCTCACCCATCCGGTCTGGCCGGACGGCAGCTGGATGTTGACCCAGCCGCCCTGGCGGCCGAGTTCGGTGAACAGGGTATCGGGTCCGAGGCGCGCGAGACGGACGCCTTGGGTGCCGCTCGGCAGGCTG
>NZ_JAKSYJ010000064.1 GCF_022829365.1 Methylobacterium sp. J-077
AAGCCGCGCCGACGTTCTCCAACGTTCGCGCCTGCTCGGGAACGCTCGAAGATGTTCTCTGCACACCTGTGCACCCCAGTGCGGATCGGCTCGCCCGGCACGACCCGTGACTACGGGTGCCTTGGTCTGTAGGCGGAATAACCCCGCCTCTGCGCCCCTGTCCTGTTCCGGATGAGCACCGTTCGTGGCCGCCTCATGGGACCTCGTCACTCGACACGGCGGCCGCCATCTTGAGCCTATGCCCGCGCAGCACGGCCAGACCTACGACCCGTAGGAGGAGCCGGCGGCCCGGGTGGATCAGCCGGTTCGACCGCCCCGCGGCAGCATCGAATAGAACTTCCGGGCGTCGAACTGCTGGCACCCTCGCAGGTCGCCGCGATCTGCATCCCCAGGTGGCGTGTGTGGCTGCGCCCGTAGAGGTAGATTGCCAACCGCGCTCGCGTGGCTTCCGGGATGCCTTCAAGCTGATCAGCCAATGCCTCTGGCCTAGCGCGGTAGAGCCGGCTGAGCGTGTCGATCGGCACCGGACAATCGCCGGCCGGATCCTCGGCGCTAACCGGATAGACTCGGCTCACGGCGGCACCTGTAACCTGCTCAACAGCATGCTGCTTAGATCTTGGTTAACAAATTCTTTCGACCAAGCTATCTCACTCAATCACTGTAAATATTTGCATCGGCATTTATGGCTGTCGCTCTGTCGATATTAAATTTCATGCATAATCATGATGCAACTCACTGAATTTAGCCGCATTTAGAACGAGTGATGGTAGTTCTTCGCATAGGTGCAGCATGGACGGCATGATCGGAACATCAGAGGTTGAAAACGTCGATCTTATCGAGCTGACGACCGGCATCGTCTCGGCCTATGTGTCGAACAATCACGTGCAGGGTGCTGAGCTTGCGACGCTGATCGCGGCGACGCACGCTGCACTCTCAGGGATTGGCCAGGGCAGCGCCACTGCTGCTCTAGCGGCCGAGAAGCTCACCCCGTCCCACATCCGGAAGTCGATCACGAACGACGCCCTGATCAGCTTCGAGGACGGCAAGCCGTACAAGACGCTCCGCCGTCACCTGACGATCAGGGGACTGACCGCCGAGGCCTACCGTGAGAAGTGGGGCCTACCGCGCGACTACCCGATGACGGCTGCCAACTACTCCGAGTAGCGCTCGGCGCTCGCTAGGAGTTTCGGGCTTGGTCAGCAGCGCAGGAAGGCGGCTCCGAAGGCCGCCGAGCCTGCAGCGACCGTCTCCGACAAGCCGAAGCGCGCTGGACGGCCGCGGAAGGCCAAGGCGCATATTGAAGGGTAGGTTCAGCAGCCTACTGCGTCAGCCGCAAGGCGCCGATGCTCGCCTGGATCTGCTTGAAGGCTGCAATTAGATCGTCAGACGTATTAGCGATAAAAAACTGGTTTGATGACGAGGCGCAGTTCTTTAAGAGCGTCTGTCCAGCCGCATCAATCGGATCGGACGGAATGCTGAAACCGATCGTGTAGATCGAGACGTTGACTGCCTTGGCGTTAGTGCACGCCTGGGCAGTAAGTGCGTCAAGGGCATTCCTAGAACTGGCAGTGTCAGAAACGTTCTGGTTAGTTGAAGGTAGGCGTGGGTTTGGGTTCGTACCGTTGGCGTTCTGAAAATAACCGGCAGCGAAATACATTGACCCATTTGGAGAGTATGGGTTCGTTGCCCAGCTGTTGGTGCCGTCAGTCATCAAGATGATGATCTTGTTAATGTTTGCCGCATTCGAGCTGCTTGAACTCGACGAGTAGGCTGCACCGTCCGCGAATACGCTGATCGGCGACAGTGTGCGCCACCCCCACATGAAGCCCTCGTGGATGTTCGTCGAGCCCAGCGGCGCCATATTGCTGATAAGATTTTTCAAGGCTGTGGTGTCGTTTGTCAGGCGCTGAAGAGGCTGCGTGGTACAACCAAAATTAGGGCCGTTGGGAATACCGGTCGATGAATTTAAGCTTGTTGGTGCAGGATTATACGGACTGACGTATTTGCAGGCTCGACCTTCCGCCGTGTTAAAAGATGTTCCTGACGCCATAATTGCACAGCTACCGCTTTTGCTACTGCTATCGTCATCAATGTAACTGTTAAAGCTATAATACGTGTTGTTGTTGACGGTAAATCCGGAGTATGTTTTGCTGGCATCCCCCGGCTCGTCGGGGGAAAACATTGGAACGTAATACGAATCTTTGTTAGAACTTGTCGGCGCGCCGTCCTGAACATTGAGTGGGTAGGGTAATGTCTCTAGGCATCCGGCCCAACCCCAGCCGGAATAGGCGGCCTGAAGCTTGGTGAAAATGTCGAACCGACTGCTAAAGCCAGACACGTTCGGCGAGGTCACATTGGTCCAGTGGTAGCTCGACTGACCGTTCTGATCGATCCAGGTCGCATAGCGATAGGTCGACGGATTGACCGCAACCGCTGCTGCGAACGGCACGATCGAGATTTTGGTCGCGCTGGAGAAGGCCGCGTTGGTGTAGACGTAATTGACGAAGTTCGTTGCCGCCGTCTGCACCGCCTGCAGCTTCGATTGCCCGCCACTCGACTCCGCCATCGATCCGGTATTGTCGAGCACCAGCGCGATCTCGAAGGTTTTGGGTAGGGGCGTTGCGCATTGCGCGGCCGAGCCGGGGTTAATGCGGGTCGTCCCGGTGAACTTGCCGAAGAACGCCGTCGAGAGTTTGTGGGCAGTCAGGGTGATCTGACGTGGGTTATTGGTGATCGACAGCGGGTCGACCACAAGGTTCGCTGCCCCCATGGCGCCGATCATCGCCGTCTGCGCCAGCGTGTTAAGGTCCGCGTTCGAGGTGTTGAGCGGCGTCTGGCAGAGCAGCAGCGCCGTGGCATCGGTCGCCGCCTGTAACTTGGTCTCCAGTCGGGTCGCGAAGCCGTAATCGATCGCTGCGCCGGTGAACATGAGCATCGGAACGCTCAGGAATGCGAACAGGACCGCGACGTTGCCACTGCGCTGGCACGTGAAAGCACTAAGGAGAGCGCGACGTTGCATCAGGGGCAAGCTTCGTAGACATGGCGGATTGAACGTGACGCATGCGCGTCATGCTGAATAACGGCACGATGTCTGGCGCCGATTAATGTGCGGTTAACTATCAAGTATCCTGAAGTGCATTCATAAGTTGTATATCATTGTAGGAATAGTGTTGGTTGTGATCTTTAGCTGTAGAGGCGACTTTGATCTTCCAGGAACCCGCTCCCCAAGCGCCCCCTGGGGGCGTTAGCCCTGTAGGCACGATCAGCATCGCCTACTGTGTCGCATCGTCACGGAGCCGCCAACTGGATCAACGGCTTCCACCCAGGGGCGTGACCTGGTCGACGGCGCAAGCTGATTGAGAGAGCGGTTGCAGGCCGCTGCGAGCGCGTCGCTGGATCCGGTTGGCATGACGGCCTGTAACTCGCGCATCAGTCCTGCCACCACGGCGTCTCGCCCGGCCGCGAAGAAGAGATGGCCGTCCCGCTTGTGCACGAGGATCGAGATGACATTTTCGGCGACGGCGTAGGCCACATCCCTAGAGTCGCTACATATGCACGGTCGTTTACAGGAACCCGCTCCCGCTGTGCCCCTTGAACGCGTTGGCCCTGCGGATGTACCCGACCACCGTCCGCGGATCCCTGTGGCCGGACTGGTCCATGATCCGGGCGAGATCGGCGCCCCGCTCTGCGGCCGTCGTGATGTAGCCGGCGCGGAGCGAGTGCGCCCCGAAGGTCGAGGCATCGAGCCCCGCGGCCGTGCAGTAGTGTTTCATCACCCGCTCGACCGTCTTCACACCTAGCCGGCGTGCCTCGACCCTGCCGGCCTTGTTGACCGGCCGGAACACCGCCCCCTCCGTGATGCCGGCTGCATCCAGCCATTCTCGCACCAGCGCCACCGGCCGAATGAACCGCCCGTGCGGGATGGCCTTCTCGACCCCCTGCCCTTCCTGATCGGTCTTGGATCTCCGAACCAAAACCCGCAGGCCTTCCGGATCCTGGACCAGATCGGCGACATCGAGGGCCACGAGTTCCGATCGGCGGAACGCGCCCGCGAACCCTAGCGCCAGCAGGGCTCGATCCCTTTGGCCCGTTAGGGTGTCGGGCGTCCGCATAAGCAGGGCCGCGAGGATATCGGCCGTCGCCGCCGTCTTCTGCTTCGGCCGGGTGCCGATCTCCCGTCGGATCCCCCGAAGGCCCTCGCGCAGACCTTCGTTGTTCGTCGGATCCCGCTCACCGGCAAGCTTATGCGCGTACCGGATCGCGGCCAGCCGCCGGGCGATGGTCGAAGCCTTAGAGCCGCGCGTCGCCTCGTGGCTCAAAAACTCAAGCACGACGAGCGGCGACGCAGGCATCGGATCGAAGCCGTGCTCAGCGCACCAGGTCGCGAACTGGCCGGCGTCACTGAGGTAGGCGCGCTGCGTGCTCTTGGCCTTGCCTGCCCGCTGGAACGCCCGGGCCTGGTCGGATAGGCCGGCGACGATCGGAAGACCGGCCGGTGGCTCCACGACGCGAGTTTTCAGCGCCTTCATGGCATCGTGTCCGATAACTGTCCTTCTCAGACACTATCACGCGCGCTATGGTCGTGCGAGCGTCATTCCACGATCCCGCTTTTATCACACCACAAAAGTGTGACGGAGCGCGGGAGGATGGACGTCGGGTTTTACGAGAAAGTCGTGAACCCCCCCGCAGCAGGCGTGTGCAGCGTTTAGGCTCTCAGCCCGAACGCGCCACGTCATGGCAGCGTGATAATGGCGCTGATCCGGTGGTTTTGTCCCACCATATTAGCGGGAGCATGGCGTCGAAATGGTGAGGATCATCGGCCTTGCGCAGAGCAAGGGCGGCGTCGGCAAGACGACCACGGCTCTGAACCTCGCAGCCGAACTGTATCGGCGAGGGCGGACGGTCGCCGTGCTCGATGCGGACCCGGCCGCGCATGCCGCCTCGATCGCAGAGGACGGACAACTACCGTTCACGGTCACCGCCCACCTCCTGGAGGAGGACAGCGACTCTGCGGTCTCCGCCTGGGTTAAGACCGCCAAGGGCCAGGGGACCGACTTCGTGTTGATCGACGCCCCCGGTGCGATGGGCGCGGCGTTCGGCGCCACCATAGCCGTGTCCGATCTCGTCCTGGTGCCGTCGGGCTCGACCGTGTTGGATGTGCGCGGCGCGGCCGAAACCGTTGGCACGATCCGCCGGCACCGCAAAGCCGCCAAGCGTGACCGGCCCGACATACTCATCGTCCCGAGCCGCATCGACAAACGCACCGGGGCAGGGCGAGATGTGGTGACGACGCTGGCCGCGCTGACTGAGCCGGTGGCGCCGGCCATCTCCTACCGCGCCATCGTGGCCGACAGCCTTGCGACCGGGGAGGCGGTCCCTGCCGACACGCCGTCCGCGGCCGAATTCGCGGCGCTCGCCGACGCCGTCATGGTCCGCCTCGGAGAGACCTTATGAGCCGCCGCCCGAACGTGTCGCAGACGCTCGCGATGAAAGCCGCCGCGGCCGCGGCCCGTGAAGTCGAACAGGATGAGGCCCCGCCGGAGCCGGTGGCGGCGTCAGAGCTCGAGCCTGAGCCAGTCGTTGCCCACGCTATAACGGCGACCGAGATCCATCAGCCTGTCCCGCAGGCTGGAGAGGAGCGCGTTAATTCCAAACCGACTGGCCGACCGAAGGGGCGCCGAGATGTAGCCGCCCGACAGACAGTCTACCTCGATGATGCCCGCCACGCCGCGCTAGCCCGAATTGCCGAGGACCGGGGCCGCTCCATCCATTCCTTGATCCTGGAGGGGATCGACCACGTGATCGGAAAGCCCAGTGCGAAGGGGTGGCAGTAGCGGTAATCGACCTCTCTAAAAGCATATTGATAGTGGTTTTGTGGTGTTGAAAAACCATCATTAAACCGCGAGACCCGCGCTACCAGCCGCGGTGCGGTCGGGAGTGCGCGAGGCCGGGATGCAGCCAGTTGGCTGGGCCCGGTCGTTCGTGCAATTCGAGCCCACAAAAACGGGGACGAGCTATTTCGTGATCCGAACCGAGACCGGATCACTGCCGGGGAAGCTCTCCTCCAGCGCGTCGTCGAGCCGCTCGTGCATCCGGTCCAGATGGTTCTCAGGGAGGTGGCGATCGGTCGTCGTGATGGCGGATCCTGCAGAAACAACCGCCAGACGCCTCCGCTCCGCGGCATTTCGAAAAGCCTCATAGACAAGCAGCCCGAAGCCGGCCGCGATCATGAGCGCTGGGACGGGATTGACCCGGACATCTGCGACAAGCCGCTCGACGGTCTCGCTTGCTGCCTGCCCTGACCGGCGCAGGTCGGCAAAGTCACGCGGGATCCCAGGTTGATTGAACCGGGCCTGCAGGTCGGCCAGCGTCCGATCCAACCGGCCTCGGCTAGCCTCGACGTCCTGCTCCAGTTTGTCTGGCGAGTCGCTCATGTGTCCATCCAATCCGTGAGAACCTGCGCGTCCTGTTTGACCTGCCGACCCGTGCGTGTCGGCTCCAGCGTGGACAGGGATGTCTTGCTGCGCCCGAACAGCCCGAGACTGATCGCAAGTAAGAGGAAGACACCGCCCACGATCAGCGCCGCGAGTGCATCCGATTGAAAGAGGACGGCGATCCCCTTCACCAAGGCGAGGAGCAGCGTGAACAGGCCTGCAGTGGCGCACACGGCCTCCATGAGTAACAGGCTGAGCCCGAGGGATATGCGATGGACGCCCTGCGCCATCTCGGTGCGAAATAGCGTGATTTCGCTACCCACAAGATCTCGTAGCTCGCGGACTGCATCGCCGACGAGGGTCGGGATGCTGCGCAATCCTAGCTCGGCCATCCCGCTCTCCTAGACGTCAGGCGTCGGGAGGACGTCGAGCGGGACCACCGCGTGCGAGCGTGGGACCGGCCGAACCTTGGATGCATTCACAAGGCGGAAGAACGCGAGGCCCGTCAGAACAGCGGCGGCTGTCGTCAGCGCGGGCCGGCGTTGGATTGCGGCGTGAACCTCGTCGTACATCTCGCCGAAGCTGCGGCGTGAAATGGCCTCGGCCAACTCGTCGACGCCGAGCGCCGCCTGATCGAAGAGCTCCTTCAACTGCGGCAGCGAGTCGAGGCTGGTACCTGTGTCGCGAATGGCACCGCCGACGTCCGACACGAAGCGTGCCGCGTCGGCTTTGCGCTTCTCGACATAGCCCTAGGTCTGATCGCGCAGCGCGTCGGCAAAGCCTGGATCGGCGGCGCTCGGCCGGCCATTCTGAGCACCGTTCGGCATCGGGCAGTTACTCCGGTGTACTCTGGACCAGAAGGAACCGTAAGCGTCCCATACAGTTCCGCTGCGCCGCCGGCTGCGTGGTCTACCGTCGAGACGAATGGCGCTGCTCACGCGTTGGTGGCTCGATGCCGCCGATCCGTTCGGATACCGAGGAGGAAGAGCCATGGACGAAGATCGTGTCAAAGGCGCCGCGAAAGAACTCGGCGGCAAGGTCAAAGGTGCAGCGGGCGATCTGACCGGCGATAAGCGGACGCAAGCCGAGGGCAATGTCACTGAGCTGAAAGGCTCGGCGCAAAACCTGTACGGACAGGCCAAGGACACGCTCAGCGACGCGGCCGGGCAAGCGCGGGAATTCGCCGGCGATGCGTTCGACAAGGCTCGCGAGCGCTATCCGGACGCGCAGCGTGTGTACCAGCGCGGCAACGAGGCGCTAAGGCCGCACGCGCAGGAGTCACCGCTGGGCCTCGCCATTCTGGCCGGCGCCATCGGCTATCTGTTCGCTTTAGTCATCCACGGCCGTCGATAAAAATCTGCGCGAGGCCGGGCGAGCCGTGATGATATGGCAGCCCGGTCGATGCGGGCTCATTTTAGAAGGAAAGAGAGACCACGTGGCCTTCTATTGAGCTCTTGTTGAGCGTCTGCGACGTCGCTTGGATGCTGCCTTGCTTAGGGCCCGTGACAGGGCTTCGACCGAGTACGGCTTTTGGAGCAGCTCGAAGCCGTGCCCGCCTTCCTGGGCCAGGACGTGGCTATAGCCGCTCGTCAGAATGACGGGCAGGCCGAGGTAGAGGCGCCGTATTTCGCGGCCGAGTTCAATCCCGGTCATTCCCGGCATCACTACGTCCGAGAAGACGATCTCGTAGGCGTTCGGGTCGTTAGCCACGGCTAGCAGTGCAGCTTGTCCATTCTCGACCCAGTGCGTGCGATACCCGAGTTCCTTTAGAGTTTGGGTCACGAAGTCGCCGACGTCCCGATTGTCTTCGACTACGAGCACGCACAGGTTCCCGCCATCGGCGGTTGCCTCGTCATCACGCTCAATGGCAACCTCGACCGGCGCAGGCACGCGAGGCAGATAAAGTGTGAACGTCGTGCCCTGCTCGACAACGCTCTCGACGATCACCTCACCGCCCGACTGCTTTGCAAAGCCGAAGACTTGGGAAAGCCCCAACCCGGTCCCCTGACCGACGTCTTTCGTCGTGAAGAACGGCTCGAAGATCCGCTCCAAATCCGCAGGTGCGATGCCGATGCCCGTGTCGCTGATCGACACGGCGACAGTGGGAGTCACGACGATTGGATGCGTGCGGACAGCGGGGATTTCCTCGACTGCCTTGACCCTGATCGTGATCTCCCCAGCCCCGTCCATCGCATCACGGGCGTTCACGGCCATGTTGACGAGCGCGGTATCGAATTGGCTTGGATCGGCGTTCACGAAACACGCTTCTTCGTCGAGATGTGTCGCGACCCGTATGCGTGCTCCGGTCAAGGTGCTGACCATCTCACTCAGCATGCGCACGCTCTGGCCGGCATCAAACATGGTGGGTCGAAGCGCCTGTCGCCGCGCGAACGCCAGTAGTTGGCTGGTCAGCTTGGCCGCGCGATCGACGGTGTCAGAGATCGCCGCGATGTAGCGCGTCCTACGTTCCTCAGCGAGGTTTGGTCGCTTCAACAGGTCGGTCGACGACTTGATCACCGTGAGCAGGTTGTTGAAGTCGTGCGCCACCCCGCCCGTGAGCTGGCCGACCGCCTCCATCTTCTGTGACTGACGCAGTTGCTCTTCGGTGCGCATTAGCTCGGCTGTCCGCTCGGCCACGCGCTGCTCAAGGGTTTCGTTGAGGGCGCGCAACTCCGCGGCTACACGATCGCGCTCTGCCTCGACGGCGCGCCGCTCCTCAACGTTGATGAGGACGCCGGGAAAGCTCGACGGTGTACCATCCGCGTCGTGGTCGACGCGTCCGTTCGCCTCGATCCAGTAATACCTGCCATCGGTACGCCGCACGCGATATTGATGCGCGTAAGCACCACCTCGCTTGATCGCTTCGTCGATCGCCGCAGCTAGTTCCGTCTGATCGTCGGCATGAACGGTCGCGACGATCTGGGCGAGCGGAATACCCTCTCGCCCGAGCGCTGGGTCAAGCCCGAAGCTACGTGCGAACCCCTCATCGACGGTGAACCGATCGGTGGGCAAATCCCAATGCCAGGTACCGATGATCGCCCCTGCTGCAAGGGCGAGTTGCACGCGCTGCACGTTCTCGCGGGCGAGCGCCTCGCTGGCGCGCAGACGTTCCTCAGCGACGCGCCGCTCGGTGGTGTCATTGAAGAAGATCGCGATCTGCCGCTCGGCGGGTTCGCCGACTCGGATGGCTCGCACATCGAACCAACGCTCAAACGCCTCGGCGTAGCTCTCAAAGGTCGCCGGTTCACCCGTCCAAGCGACCCGTCCATAGGTCTCGAACCAGAAGGGCTCTAGGTTCGGTGCGAACTCAGTGACCCATTTCCCCCGCAGGTTGACCCCGGCCTGGCGCTCGAAGGCTGGATTGGCCTCAAGGAAGCGATAGTCTACCGGACGATCTTCGCCATCAAATTTGACTTCGACGACAGCGAAGGCTGTCTCGACGGTCTGAAGGAGTGTTTCAAACCGATCTCGGGTTTCGCGTAGACGCTCACCAGCCTCATGCTGGCGTGTGCGATCGCGGACAATTTTGATGTAGCCTTGGTGTGTGCCGTCCTCGATGCGCAGGGGCATCAACTCGCCCGATGCCCAGAACTGGGTGCCATCTTTGCGGAGATGCCATCGCTCATCGCTCGCTCGACCATCAACGACCGCGAGACGCATCTCTTCGTTGGGACGGCCTTCGGCACGATCAGCAGCTGTGAAGAGACGTTCGGCTGATGCGCCTACGATCTCATCGCATCTCCAACCGAAGATGTTCTCTGCTCCAGCATTCCAGTCCGTGACGACCCCATTCAGGTCGGTGCCGATGATCGCGAAATCGATTGCACTTTCGATGACGTGCTGGAGGTGGTGACGTACAGGCATAGCCCCATGTAGCTGCTTCTAAGGCGGAAGTTAGGTTCCGACGATCGTCTGACGGCAATCGTCATCAGAGCACCTCATTCCAGGCAGGAAGGCGCTAGGCCATGCGCTCAGGGGCAGACTCCACCGCTACAGCCGCTCTGGCTGGGCAAGCATGATGGCAGCACGGACGGCAGCTCGTCGAAGCTCCGGGCTTGCCCAAGGTTGACGGAT
>NZ_JAKSYJ010000065.1 GCF_022829365.1 Methylobacterium sp. J-077
ATCCGTCAACCTTGGGCAAGCCCGGAGCTTCGACGAGCTGCCGTCCGTGCTGCCATCATGCTTGCCCAGCCAGAGCGGCTGTAGCGGTGGAGTCTGCCCCTGAGCGCATGGCCTAGCGCCTTCCTGCCTGGAATGAGGTGCATCGGGCGACGCCTGACACCAGGGCTCCGCCCTGGACCCGCAAAAGGTCTCGGACCTTTTGAAAACTGAAATTTTTTCCTCGATCAATGGGTTGATCGAAAATCCTCATGCGTCGAGCGAGGAAACGGTCCATCGAACGG
>NZ_JAKSYJ010000067.1 GCF_022829365.1 Methylobacterium sp. J-077
GTGGTCGGCAGCGAGGATCCCCGCGCGGAGGCGGTGATGCGCGAGGTCTACCGGCCGCTCTACCTCAACGCCGCGCCGATCGTGGTGACGAGCCGACGCACCGCCGAGCTGACCAAGTACGCCGCCAACGCGTTCCTGGCCGCCAAGATCACCTTCATCAACGAGATCGCGGATCTCTGCGAAGAGGTCGGTGCCGACGTGCAGCAGGTCGCCCGCGGCATCGGCCTCGACAACCGGATCGGCAGCAAGTTCCTGCATGCCGGTCCCGGCTATGGAGGCTCGTGCTTCCCGAAGGACACGCTGGCCCTGGTCAAGACCGCCCAGGATGCCGGGGTTCCGCTGCGGCTGGTCGAGACCGTGGTGGCGGTCAACGACCAGCGCAAACGCGCCATGGCCCGCAAGGTGATCAAGGCCTGCGGCGGCAGCGTCCGGGGTAAGACCGTGTCTCTGCTCGGCCTGACCTTCAAGCCCGATACTGACGACATGCGCGAGGCGCCGTCCCTGTCGATCGTGGCGGGACTTCAGGATGCTGGCGCGAAGGTGCGCGCCTACGACCCGGAGGGGATGGAGCAGGCACGCGCGCTGATGCCGGAGGTGGATTATGCCGAGAACGCCTATGCCTGCGCGGAGGGTGCGGACGCCCTGGTGATCGTCACCGAGTGGAACGCATTCCGGGCGCTCGACCTCGACCGGCTGCGCCAGACCATGGCGTCCGCCGGGCCTGCGCCCGTGCTGATCGATCTGCGCAACATCTACGATCCCGAGACGGCCGGACGTCACGGTTTCACCTATCGCGGCGTCGGACGATCCAAGGATAGCGCCAAGGATAACGCTGGTCCTGACGCGTCCTGAACGTCGCCCGGATGGCGTCGAGGGGTCGCATTGCGGTGGCAGATCTGCAGGCTGCAGCAAAGATCTCTTTGGAAAACCGTTGCCACGACGCCAGACGGGCTTCGTTCGCCGGTGCGCAACTGTGGCATTTCCATGGTCGCTTGACCGTCTCAACAGGCGGTCAAGCCAAGCAGACTTGGCATTTCGGTCGTTGGCACTGGATTGCAGTCTGATGAATACATGTCACAGCCCGGCGCAATCTGGCCGGGCAGGGATGACCTTGCCTGGGGGCAGGTTGGACACCGCAATGGTGCCACAGTAAGGGGTGAGACGGTACTCACTCGTCGCGAGCCGAGCCGACTTCCGATAACGAGCGTGTGCGAACCGAACGTGACACAACGTACAGACATTGCGATCGTCGGACGCGCATGCCGACTGCCCGGGGCCCCCAGCGTCGACGGGCTATGGCAACTCCTGTCCGAGGGCCGCTGCGCCGTCAGCAAGGTCCCGAGTGACCGCTTCTCCCTCGACCGGTTCGCGCATCCGCGCGCCCAGGAGCGCGGGAAGAGCTACACCTGGGCCGCCGGCATCATCGACGACATCTGGTCGTTCGACCCCGCCGTGTTCGGCATCTCGCCGCGCGAGGCCGAGCAGATGGATCCGCAGCAGCGGATGCTGCTGGAACTGACCTGGGAAGCCCTCGAGGATGCGGGCCTGCGCCCGTCGAGCGTGGCCGGCAGCAACATCGGCGTGTTCGTCGGAGCTTCCTCGCTCGATTACGGCAACCTGCGCATTCTCGATGCGGCCTCGGGCGACGCCTACGCGGCTACCGGCAACACGCTCTCGATCATCTCGAACCGCATTTCCTACATCTTCGACCTGAAGGGTCCGAGCTTCACGGTCGACACCGCCTGCTCGTCCTCGCTGGTGGCCTTCGACAACGCCGTGCAGGCGATCCAGTCCGGCCGCGTGGACACGGCGGTCGTGGCCGGCGTCAACGTGCTGGCGAGCCCGTTCAACTTCATCTGCTTCTCCACCGCGCAGATGCTCTCGCGCACCGGCCTGTGCCAGGCGTTCTCGAAGAACGCCGACGGCTACGTGCGCTCCGAGGGCGGTGTGGTGTTCGTGCTGCAATCGGCTGAGGCCGCGCGGCGCAACGGCGCCACCGTGCGCGCCCGGATCGTGGCCTCGGGCATCAATTCCGACGGCCGCACCACCGGCATCTCGTTGCCGTCGGGCTACGCCCAGGGCGCCCTGCTGGAGCGGGTGTATCGCGACGCGGAGATCCGCCTCGACGACCTCGCCTTCATGGAAGCGCACGGCACCGGCACCCCGGTCGGCGATCCGATCGAGGCCTCGGCCATCGGGACCAAGCTCGGCCGCGGCCGCCAGGCGCCGCTGCCGATCGGCTCGATCAAGACCAACATCGGCCATACCGAGCCGGTCTCCGGCCTCGCCGGCCTGATGAAGGCGACGCTGGCGCTGGAGCACGACCTCGTGCCGCCGTCCCTGCACGCGGCCGAGCTGAATCCCGACATTCCGTTCGACGAGCTCAACCTGCGCGTCGTCCGCGAGGCCCTGCCGCTCACCCGTGGCCCGCGCGAGCGCTATGCAGGCGTGAACTCCTTCGGCTTCGGCGGCACCAACGCCCACGTCGTGATCACCGATGGGAATTCGGGTTCGCCGTCGGACACCGTCGCCCCGGCGCCGTCCGCCCAGGTCCTGCTGCTCTCGGCCCAGACCCGCGCCGCGCTGAACGAGCTCGCCCTCGACTATGCCGAGCGCCTCGAGGCCGAGCCCGAGCAGGTTGCCACGGTAGCCGCCGCTGTCGCGCATCGGCGCGAGCGCCTGCCCGCCCGCCTGGCGATCGCGCTGGACGGCAAGGCCGACGTGGCCGCCGCCCTGCGGGCCGTCGGTGAGGGCGAGGACGCCCAGGACGCCTTCACCGGCACCGCGGTCGACCGCGCCGCCGAGGTGGCGTTCGTCTATTCCGGCAACGGCAGCCAGTGGGCCGGCATGGGCCGCGAGGCCTACGAGGAGAACCCGACCTTCCGGGCCGCCTTCGACCGGGTTGACACCCTGTTCCAGACCTATGCCGACTGGTCGCTGAAGCAGGCCCTCTACGCCGAGGACCTGGACGAGCGCCTGGCGCTCACCAGCGTCTCGCAGCCGCTGATCTTCGCCATCGAGAGCGCCTCCACGGCCGCACTCCGGGCCAAGGGCCTGATCCCCTCCTACGTGCTCGGCCACAGCGTCGGCGAGATCGCCGCCGCCGAGGCGGCCGGCATCCTCACCCTCGAGGACGCGGTCCGGGTCATCTACTACCGCAGCCACCACCAGGAGACGACGCACGGCCAGGGCACCATGGCGGTGCTGCTGATGCCGGCCGAAGAGGTCGAGGCCTTCCTCAAGGACTACCCGTCCCTCGACATCGCCGCCTATAACAGCCCCAAGGCCGTCACGGTCGCCGGGCCGGTGGCCGATATCGACGCCGCCTTGAAGGCCCTGTCGCGCAAGCGCCGCCGCGGCCGCAAGCTCGACCTCGCCTACGCCTTCCACGGCCGGCTGATGGACCCGACCGAGAAGCCGCTGCTGCGCGATCTCGCCGGGCTGAAGGCCAGTACCGGCACCACCGCGATGGTCTCCACCGTCACCGGCAGCGTGCTGGAGGGCGACAATTTCGGCGCCGGCTACTGGTGGCGCAACATCCGCGAGCCGGTGCGCTTCAGCGAGGCCGTGCAGGATGCCACCCGCCGCGGCGCCCGCGTGTTCGTCGAGGTCGGCCCGCGCGCGACCCTGATGTCCCATGTCGGCGACGCGGTCGAGCCCCTCGGCATCGAGACCGCCACGGTCGGCGTCATGCACCGCAAGGCCTCGGGCGGCGACCCGATCGCCAAGGCGGTCAGCGCCGCCCTGGTCCAGGGCGCACAGGTCGACGAGGCGCTGCTCTTCGGCGACGCGCCCCGGGGCGACGTGCGCCTGCCGACCTATCCCTGGCAGCGCCGCCCGTTCCGCCTGGCCGATACGCCCGAGAGCGTCGGCGCGATGAGCGCTCGCCCCTACCACCCGCTGATCGGCTCGCGGACCACCTTCGACGGTCTGGAGTGGAACGGCTTCGTCGATCCGGCGACCCTGCCGGAGCTGGAGGATCACAGCGTCGAAGGCCAGGTGATCATGCCCGGCGCCGGCTTCGTCGAGATGGCGCTGGCCTGCGTCCGCGAGGCGATGCGCCACGACGAGGTGGTGCTGGCGGATTTCGAGATCCTGTCGCCCATGGTGTTCGCCGAGGAGGCCCTGCGCGAGGTCGCAGTGCGCCTGTCGGGCACCGGCAACGGCATCCAGGTTCTGAGCCGCCCGCGCCTGACGCAGTCCCCCTGGCAGCTCCATGCCCAGGCCAAGATCGTCGACGGCACGTTCACGGCCCCGAAGGCGCCGGACCTGAACGGGTTCGACTTCGACAGCGCCGGCGAGCAGGTCCTGACCGGCGAGGCGCTCTACGCCCGCGCCCGGGCCTCCGGCCTGGCGTTCGGCCCGAGCTTCCGGCAGGTCGCCATGAGCGCCCGGCTTGATGACGCGACGATCGTGTCGGAGCTGCTGCCGGCCGAGGCCGACAGCCGCTTCACCCTGGTCCCGGCCCGGCTCGACGCCTGCTTCCACGGGCTGATCCTGCTGTTCGCGGACCTGCTCGGCGAGAATGCCGGCAAGGCTTACATCCCGGTGCGCTTCGGCGAGGTGAGGCTGCTGCGCCCCGGCGCGGTGATCACCCGCTCGGTGATCCGGACGCGCCGCTGCAACGAGCGCTCGATCCTGGCGGACTTCACCCTGCTCGACGCCGACGGCGCGGTGGTCGCCACGATCCGCGAGGGCCGCTTCCAGGCCCTGCGCGCCAAGGGCGGCGGCGACCTCTCGGCCTTCGCGATCTCGCAGGTGCCGGAACTCGCCACCGAGCCGACCGCGATCCCGATGGAGCGCCGGCCGAGCGTGGCCGCCCGCCTGCGCCCGCTCACCGCCGAGGCGAAGGGGCCGGCCGACGCCGCCCTGTCGCCAGGCCACCTCCTGTTGGAGGGCTGGGCGACCTCGCTCGCCTACCGCCTCGCTTCCGGGCTGGCGGACGGTGGAACCGTCTCGGTCACCGACCGGCGTGTGCCCGAAGCCCTGCGGCCCTGGCTGCTCAACGCCCTCTACGCCCTCGAAAGCAGCGGGCTCGCCGAGCGGGCCGGCCAGAACTGGACCCTGGGCGACGACGGCTCGGCGCTGCCGGCCCCGGACGAGATCATGCGCTGGATCGCCGGCGACCATCCGGACCTCTCCGCCGAATTGGTGCTGATCGCCGATGTCGGCGCCATGGTCGACCGCCTGCTCGCGGGCCAGCTGACCGAGGCGCCGGCCCTGCCGCAGGGCGCCATCGACGCCTTCGTGATGCGCTCGGCCACCGCGCGCCACACCGCCGACGTGGTCGCTAAGCTGATCGAGACGAGCCGCGGTCAGCTCCCGAAGGAGCGCGCCCTGCGGGTGCTGCAGGTCGGATTCGGCCCGCTCTCTGCCCAGGCTGCGGCCTTCGCCGCCGCCGCCGAGGCCCGGCTCACCGTGTTCGAGACCGATCGGCGGCTCGCCGAGCGCGCCCGCCTGTCGCTCACCCACGGCGCCACTATCGTCGAGGCGGCCGACGAGCTCGCCTCCGGCAGCTTCGACCTGATCCTGGCGGCCGGCAGCCTGCATCGCGGCGAGCGCAGCCTGCCGGGCCAGCTCGCCGGGGCGCTCGCCACCGGCGGCCTGCTGGTGGCCGTGGAGCCGGGCGCGTCCCTGTTCCGCGACCTCGTGTTCGGCCTCACGGGCGGCTGGTTCGAGGAAGCCGTCGGCGGCATGCCGGTCGGACGCCTCGAGGATATCGAGGGCTGGCAGCGCACACTCAGCGCCCACGGCCTGGTGAAGGTCGCGGTCGAGCGCGCGGCTTCGGCCAACGGCGACGACCTGCTGCTGGTCGCCGAGGCTCCGGTGCGTCCGGGCCCGGCCCCGGCCCAGAGCTTCGCCTTCGTGATCGGTTCGGACGACGAGTTCGCGGCCGAGACCGCCTCCTCCCTGGCGACCCTGCTGGTCGCGGGCGGCGTGCATGTCTCGATCATCCTCGACTCCGAGACCTCGCTGATGGAGCTGGAGAAGGAGACCCCCGACACGGTGGTGTTCCTGGCCGGCGCCTTCACCCGCGGCGGCGAGGCGGCCGAGCGGCTGCGCGACCGCTGCCTCAGCCTGAAGCGCTGCATCGAGCATCTCGGCGCCCGCCAGACCCGCCTGTGGGTCGTGGCGCCGGGCGCCACGCGTGACCGCGGCGGCCAGACCACCAACATCGAGGCCGGCGTGTGGGCCTTCTCCCGCACCCTCGCCAACGAGGCGCCGAACCTCGACGTGCGCCGGATCGACCTCTCGCCCGAGATGTCGTCGAAGCGCGCCTCCGAGCGCCTGCGCGACCTCATCCTGTCCGGTACGCCGGAGACCGAGATCGTGCTCGACGACGAGCGGACGCAGGTCGTGCGCTTCCATGCCGGCCGGCCGAAGCACCGGGACCCGGCGGATGCCGTCCCGGCCGAGGCCGCGCGTCTGGAGCGCAGCAACACCGGCGGTCTCAACGAGATGGTCTGGGGCCCGGCCGAGCGCCGTGCGCCCGGCAAAGGCGAGATCGAGATCGCGGTCGAGGCCACCGGCCTCAATTTCCGCGACGTGCTCTGGGCGCTCTCGATGCTGCCCGAGGAGATCCTGGAGGACGGCTTTGCCGGCCCACGGCTGGGCCTCGAATGCGCGGGTCGCGTCACCGCCGTCGGTCCGGGCGTCAAGGGCTTCAAGGCCGGCGATCCGGTCGTCGCCTTCGCCCAGTCGGGCTTCGCCACCCACATCGTCGTGCCCGAGCTCGTGGTCGCGCCGAGCCCGCAGGGTCTCGACCCGATGGCGGCGGCGACCGTCCCGGTGGCCTTCCTCACCGCCTATTACGGCCTCGTCTCCTGCGCCCGGATGCGGCGCGGCGAGTGGGTCCTGGTCCATGGCGGCGCGGGCGGCGTCGGCCTCGCCGCGCTGCAGATCGCCAAGCTGAAGGGCGCGCGGGTCATCGCCACCGCCGGCTCCCGCGAGAAGCGGGCCCTGGTGAAGGCGCTGGGCGCCGAGCACGTGTTGGATTCCCGCTCCCTCGCCTTCGTGGACGAGGTCCGGGCGATCACCGGCGACGGCGTCGACATCGTCCTGAACAGCCTGTTCGGCGAGGCGATGGAGCGCTCGCTCAACGCCCTGCGGCCCTTCGGCCGCTTCGTCGAGCTGGGCAAGCGCGACTACGTCGCCAACACCCATATCGGCCTGCGCCCGTTCCGGCGGAACCTCAGCTATTTCGGCGTCGACCTCGACCAGGTGATCCAGCACCAGGGCGACGACGGCGCGCGGATGTTCCGCGAGGTGATGGCGCTGTTCAACGACGGCGGCCTCAAGCCCCTGCCCTACCAGCCCTTCACTGCGGCCGAGACCTCGGACGCGTTCCGGCTGATGCAGCAATCGGGTCACATCGGGAAGATCGTGATCAGCCCGCCCAGAGCCGGGACGATCCTCAAGGACACGAAGCGGCCGTTCACGGTCTCGACCGAGGGCGTCCACCTGGTGACCGGCGGCCTCGGCGGCTTCGGCCTGGAGGCGGCGCGCTGGCTCGTCGACAAAGGGGCCAAGCACCTCGTGCTCGCCGGCCGCAAAGGCGCCACAACCGACGAGGCCAAGGCGATCGTCGCCGAGCTCGCCGGGCGCGGCGTTACGGTCGAGGCGAAGGCGGTGGACATCACCAGCCGTTCGGCGGTGGACCGTCTGATCGCGGAGATCGAGCAGGGCGGGAAGACGCTCGCGGGCGTCCTTCACGCCGCGGCGGTGCTGCAAGACGGCCTGATCGCCAATATCGACGCCGCGGCGCTCGACACCGTGATCGGCCCGAAGGTGATCGGCGCCCAGCACCTGGATGCCGCCACCCGGGACCGGAGCCTCGATTACTTCGTGATGTTCTCCTCGGCTACGACCTTCATCGGCAATCCCGGCCAGGGCTCCTACGTCGCCGCCAATGGCTTCATGGAAGGTCTGGCCCGGCAGCGCCGCCGCCGCGGCCTGCCCGCTCTGGCGGTGGCCTGGGGCGCGATCGGCGATGTCGGCATGCTCGCCCGCAACAAGGCGGTCATGGAAGGTCTCGCCGGCCGCGTCGGCGTCACCCCGATGGAGGCGCGTCGCTGCCTCGAATTGATGGCCGATGCGCTAGAGGCTCAGGGGACCTCGCCGGACGAGGCAGTGATCGCCATCGCGGCGATGCATTGGGGCAAGGCGCGCGAGCGTCTCGCCACCATGCGCTCGCCGAGCTACGCCGATCTCGGCTCGGACCAGCAGGCGGAAGCCGGCGGCGTCCAGGCGATCAACATCGGCGCCCTCCTCAAGGGCGGCGACGTGGACGCGGTCCGCAAGACCGTGTCGGACGCGATCGTCGAGGACATCGCCCGCATCCTGCGCCTGCCCAAGGACGACATCAGCCGCGTGCGCCAGCTCTCGGAGATCGGCCTCGATTCGCTGATGGGCGTCGAGCTGGGCGCCAGCCTGCAGGAGCGCTTCGCCCTCGACGCGCCGCCCGCCGGTCTGTCGTCCGGCATGACGGTCAACGAGCTATCGGAGTCCTTAATTCAGGCGGTTTCGGCCCCCATGGATGAGGCGGCCGGTGTCGCGATGAGCCTCGTCTCGAAGCATATCGGTGGTGAGATCGACGCCCAGATGATGGCGCCGCTCAGGGAACTCATCGCGCAGACGTCCAGCGAGATCAAAGAGACCAACTCATGACCGACACGGCACGGCCTGACGGCGGGCGCGCGGCGCTCGCCGGCTTCGTGACCAACCGCCTCGGGCGCGCCACGCCGCGCCCGGCGCCCGCCAAGGCGGCCTCTCCGGCCGGGCAATCCGCCGCGCAGAATTTCGAGAACCTGCCCGGCTACCGCGAACTGCAGCTGCAGCGCCAAGCCGCGCAGCTGATCGGCCTGGGCAACCCGTTCTTCCGCGTCCACGACGCCAAGGCCGGTGCGACCACCCGGATCGATCAGAAGACCTTCACCAACTTCTCGTCCTACGATTATCTCGGCCTGAACGGGCATCCCCGGGTCAGCAACGCAGCCCGTGAGGCGATCGAGGCCTACGGTACCTCAGCCTCGGCGAGCCGGGTGGTGGCGGGCGAGCGGCCGGGGCACATCAGCCTCGAGCAGGCCCTGGCCAAGCATTACCGCACCGAGGGCTGCATCGTGATGGTGAGCGGGCACGCCACCAACGTCACGACCATCGGCGCTTTGCTCGAAGCCGGCGACGTAATCTTCCACGACGCGCTGTCCCACAACAGCATCGTCACCGGCGCGCAGCTCTCCGGCGCCCAGCGGCGCTCCTTCGCGCACAACGACCTCGACGCCCTGGAGAGCCTGCTTCAGAACACCCGCCACGAGCATCGCCGGGCGCTGATCGTGGTCGAGGGCCTCTACAGCATGGACGGCGATGCGCCGGATCTCGCCGGCCTCGTCGCCCTCAAGAAGCGCTACGACGCCTGGCTGATGGTCGACGAGGCCCACGGCCTCGGCGTCACCGGCCGCACCGGCGCCGGCCTGTTCGAGCATTGCGGTGTCGACCCGAAGGAGGTCGACATCTGGATGGGCACCCTGTCGAAGACGCTCTCGACCTGTGGCGGCTACATCTGCGGCCCGATTGCGCTGATCGAGTATCTCAAGCACACGGCCGGCGGCTTCGTGTACAGCGTCGGCATGTCGCCGCCGCTGGCCGCCGCCGCCGAGGCGGCGCTGGCGGTGATGCAGGCCGAGCCGGAGCGGGTCGAGCGCCTCCGCCAGAACGGTACGCTCTTCCTGGCGACCGCCAAGAAGCTCGGCCTCGATACCGGGTTCAGCCTCGGCCTCGCGGTCGTGCCGATCATCGTCGGCGATTCGCTCAAGGCCGTGACCCTGTCGGACCGGCTGTTCCGCCGCGGCATCAACGTTCAGCCGATCATCCACCCGGCGGTACCAGAGCGGGCTTCGCGCCTGCGCTTCTTCCTCACCTCCGAGCACACCGCCGACCAGATCCGCGATACCGTGAACGCGGTGGCCGAGGAGATGGTGGCGATCGACAAGGGCGGCTCGCTGATCGAACAGTTGCTTGCCAAGCGCGGCTGAGTCTTTTCGGGCTGCGCCGGGATTCGGCGCAGTCCACCACTGAAATACGAAACAGGGCGCGGATGCCATCCGCGCCCTGTTTCGTTTTCAAGATCACAGTCCCGTCGACCCGGAGGCCGGCGGTTCGCCCGGCCTACTTGGCGTAGGCGTAGGCGGTGGCCGCGGAGCTGAGCGGGCCGGTGACACCGCTGAAGGCGGTTAGCACCTTCTGGACTTCGGTGAACGGGGCATTCGAGACGTAGATCAGGTCGCGGTTGCGCATGCGGAAGGCCTGGGTGGTGAACAGGCTGTTGGGGTCGCGCATGTTGATCCGGTAGACCACCGGCACCAGCGGCGTTCCGGTGAGCTTGGTG
>NZ_JAKSYJ010000072.1 GCF_022829365.1 Methylobacterium sp. J-077
CCTGCCACTGACCTGACCGGTATTTTGGACCGGGCCAGTTGCGAGGTTACTGCATGGTAGCGGCCATGGGTAGCCGGAAGGCCAGATCCGGGTAGCTGACGGGCGCGGGCGGCCGATAGCCCAGCGACGAATGCGGTCGGATGCAGTTGTACGTGGTTTGCCATAGACCGATGACGATCTGCGCCTCCTTCAGCGAGTAGAAGATCTCCTGGCGTAGGCACTCGTCACGAAGTTTGCCGTTGAAGCTCTCACAATACCCGTTCTCCCACGGTGATCCTGGCGTGATGTACTGGATCTGCGAACCAGTTTTGGCCACCCATTTGCGCAACGCCTTCGCGATCATCTCGGGACCATTGTCGCAGCGGATGTTCTCCGGGATGCCGTGCAGGCACATTGCCTCTGCCAGGGCCTCGATTACGCCGAGACTGTTGATGCGCCGCGCCACCTTCAAGGCGAGGCACGCCCGGCTGTGCTCATCGATCAGCGTCAGGATGCGCAGGCTCCGGCCGTCGTGTGTCTGCGCCTGTACGAAGTCGAAGCTCCAGACGTGGTTGCGGTGGAGCGGCCGCAGCCGCACGCATGAGCCGTCGTTCAGCCAAAGGCGGCTGCGGGGTCTCTGTCGCTGGGGACCTTCAGCCCCTCGCGACGCCAGATGCGCTGAACCCGGTCCTTGCCCGCTTGCCAGCCGGCTGCCTGCAGCAGCGCCGTGACGCGGCGGTAGCCGTAGCGCCCGTACTCGGACGCCAGGGCGATGATGGCGCGGGTCAGATCATCCTCGTCGGCCGGCATGGTGGGCACGTAGCGCTGCGTACCCCGATGCTGGCCGACGATCCGGCAGGCGTGACGCTCCGAGAGGCTGTACTTCTCCCGGATGCCGTCGACCGCTTGCCTGCGTCGCTCGGGGGCTACAAGTTTCCCGAGGCGACGTCCGCCAGAACCTGCTTCTCTAAAGATAGATCCGCCACAAGCCGACGAAGCCGGACGTTTTCGCGCTCCAGATCTTTCATCTTCTTGGCCTGATCAACCTTCAGACCGCCGTACTCCTTACGCCAGCGGTAGTAGCTCTGCTCGGAGACATCCGCTTCCTTGCATGCGACGGCGATGCTCTTGCCTTGCGCCGTCTGCACCTCGATCTGGCGCAACATCAGCACGACCTGCTCCGCACTTGGCCTCTGTCCTCGCTTCATCCCCAACTCCTCTGGTCCACGCTGATCCTCTCAATCAGCCCGGTCCAAAGCCAGCCGGTCACATGTTGCGGCTACGCGCACCCCAATCTCGTGGGTGTGGCTGCAGCCGTACAGCCAGACGGCGAGCCGCACCCGGGTCGCCTCCGGGATGCCGTCGAGGAGGAGGTGTGCTGCCTCGGGATCGGCTTTGGCGAGCTGGCCTACGGTCTCTGGTGAGACGGGGCAATCGAGAGCGGGGTCGTCGACACTGAGCAAACGGGTACGGTTCATGACGGCACCTGCAGGCTGATAGCGCGCAACGTGCCGAAATTGTATGTGATTAGGCGTGGAATAAGGACCCCGTTCTCGGGGTGATCGGCGTCCAAACGGGACCCCCAGGACAAGTCATCCACAATGCCTTCCGGCTCGAACGGGAGGCTTGCGCGGGATGTTGGTCGTGGAGACGGTCGCAAAGATCCGCCGCGCGTATTTCGTGCAGCAGAAGCCGATCAAGCAGATCTGCCGGGAGCTGAGGGTCTCGCGCAAGGTCGTGCGCAAGGTCATCCGCTCCGAGGCGACGGCGTTCCAATACACCCGCGCCGTCCAACCTGCCCCGAAGCTTGGATCGTGGCGGGGCGAGCTCGACCGGATGCTCCTGGCGAACGCCAGCACGGCGCGGCGTGAGCGACTGACGCTGATGCGCATCTACGAGGCCCTGCGCGGGCTCGGCTACGAGGGCGGCTACGACGCGGTGCGCCGCTACGCCCAGGGCTGGAAGCGCGAGCGTACCGCGGTCACAGCCCAGGCGTTCGTGCCGCTCTCCTTCGCGTCGGGCGAGGCCTACCAGTTCGACTGGAGCCACGAGACAGTGCTGATCGGCGGCACGACCACGGAGATCAAGGTCGCCCACGTCCGGCTCTGCCACTCGCGCATGCCGTTCGTGCGGGCCTACCCGCGCGAGAGCCAGGAGATGGTGTTCGACGCCCACGACCGGGCGTTCGCGTTCTTCCGCGGCGCCTGCCAGCGTGGGATCTACGACAACATGAAGACCGCTGTGGACGCGATCTTCGTCGGACGTGAGCGCGCCTACAATCGCCGCTTCCTACAGATGTGCTCGCACTACCTCGTCGAGCCGGTGGCCTGCACTCCGGCCTCGGGCTGGGAGAAGGGGCAGGTCGAGAACCAGGTCGGACTGGTGCGCGAGCGCCTGTTCACGCCGCGCATCCGGGTGAGGAGCTACGACGAGCTGAACGCCCTGCTGCTCGACGGGGTGATCGCCTACGCCAAGGCCCACCCGCATCCCGAGCAGCCCGACCGAACCGTGTGGCAGGCCTTCGAGGCCGAGCGGGCGGCTCTAGTCCCCTATGCCGGCCGCTTCGACGGCTTCCACGCCGTGCCGGCGGCCGTGTCCTCGACCTGCTTGGTTCGCTTCGACAACAACCGGTACTCGGTCACAGCCTCCGCCCTCGGGCGACCGGTCGAGGTGCGGGCCTACGCCGAGCGCGTCGAGATCCGCCAGGACGGGCGCATCGTCGGCGAGCATGCCCGCGGCTTCGGTCGCAACCAGACGGTGTTCGATCCCTGGCACTACGTCCCCGTGCTTGCCCGCAAGCCCGGTGCGCTCAGGAACGGCGCGCCGTTCAAGGACTGGGTGCTGCCGGCTGCCCTCGACCGGATCCGACGCAAGCTCGCCGGCTCTGCCGACGGCGACCGGCAGATGGTCGAGATCCTCACCGCCGTGCTGCGCGACGGGCTGAGCGCGGTCGAGGCCGCCTGCGCCGAGGCGCTGCGTGAGGGTGTGCACTCGGCCGACGTCGTCCTCAACATCCTCGCCCGTCAGCGCGAGCCCGCCGCCCCGGTCACCATCCTGACGCCTGAGAGCCTGCAGCTGCGCCATGAGCCGGTCGCCGACTGTGCCCGCTACGACAGCCTGAGGAGAGCCCCATGATGGAACGTCAGGACATCCTCGCCACCATGGGCGAACTGAAGCTGTTCGGGATGAAGGCGGCCTACGACGAGATCATCAAGGTTGCGCTCAAACGCACTCACGAGCCTCAACAGGTCGTCGGTGACCTGCTCCAGGCCGAGATCAGCGAGAAGCAGGCGCGCTCGATCCGCTACCAGATGACCATCGCCAAGCTGCCCCTGGCCAAGGACATCGCCGAGTTCGCCTTCACCGACACACCGATCAACGAGGGGCTGGTGCGCGACCTCGCTGGTGGCGAGTTCCTGGCCCATCAGCGCAACGTCGTGCTGGTCGGCGGCACTGGCACCGGCAAGACGCACCTAGCCATCGCCATCGTACGAGCGTGTATCCGGGACGGGAAGCGCGGCCGGTTCTACAACGTGGTCGACCTCGTCAACCGGCTCGAAGCCGAGGCGCGTGCCGGCCGGCAGGGCCGCATCGCTGACCATCTCATGCGGCTCGACTTCGTGGTGCTGGACGAGCTCGGCTACCTGCCGTTTGCGCAGTCAGGCGGCCAGTTGCTGTTCCATCTGATCAGCAAGCTCTACGAGACCACCTCGATCGTGGTGACCACCAACCTCGCCTTCGGCGAGTGGCCGAGCGTGTTCGCCGGCGACGCCAAGATGACCACGGCGCTGCTCGACCGGCTCACCCACCACTGTGAGATCGTTGAGACCGGCAATGAGAGCTGGCGCTTCAAGAACCGCGCCTGAGGCCAGCGCCTACGACGCCAAAGCTGGACGTCGGATCAGCTCAGCCGCACCGTACCGTACCCAGCTTGCGAAGGGGTCCCAATTGCACGCCGATCCGGGGTCCCATTCCAACGCCTTTTGACATCGGAGGAAGTCGATGGCGGGGCGGAAGTCCTCCGCCGGGGTTGGCTGCATTGGTACGGGCATGGGGGTCCCCCAGAAGCTCGACCCCACCACGGGGGCGATCCTCCAGGGTGCCACTCCGAAATCCGGCGTGGGGTGCCGGACGCTAGAAAGTGCTTCGGGGCGAACGTCGGACCGCGACTGCAGCTGCAAAGTCGCACTTTTGGCCCCGCAGCGGCTTCAAACGAGCGCCCAGGGTCGCCATCGGGCTCCGAAATCCACTCGCACAGCACCCATTTGCGCGAATCGGTGCGACGCCTACCTTCGAATCGCCGTCTCCCGGCCGGGCACGTGACCGGTCGATGAGTGCGAAGGCATGGCCCGCGCGACGGGGTGGCGGGGCTCGGAGCAATCCGGGCCCCGTCCCGTTCGGGAAGTGCGTTCGATAGGCCGGACGCTGCGGCTGGACCGCGTGCGGCTACCGCATGGCTCGGCCCGCGCCACGACCCGCATGGATTCCGGCGAGACCGCTTCGTTTGAGGTCGTCCGCTGCCTCTCGGCAGCTTTCTTTGGGTTCTGTTTTCCCCGATTCTCTCAAATCTAGAACTTGAGTAGGCGTGCGTTGCGGGGATTTGCACCCTCCCTTCTGCGGTAGGGAGAAGTGGGTGCCGCGCACCGCTCCCTTGCGGGCGAGCCGTAGCCAGGATGTCCACTCGCCCGAGACGATGCGCACGATGTTCGTGTCGTTGCGGAAGCCAGTCACGCGCCGCTCCTCGACGGTCACAAGCCCGAGCTTCGCAGCCTCCCGGATGGCGTTGCGCACCGTGGTCTCGGCCACGCCGACGATCGCCGCGAGGTGTCCGACAGCGAGGCGGCAGTCCTTCCGGCGCACGGTCTCGGCCGCCACAAGGGCGAGGACCGCTTGCTCGGCTAGCGTGAACCGGGCCGCGATACCGGGTGGTAATCGGCCAGAGGCGGCCCAGCGGCGACGGCGCTCCATCGAGGCATCCGTGCGCGGGCGCGAGCCGACACTCGGTCGCCTAGCCTCGCTCTGGCAAGCTTGAGGGGTATGCCGCTTAGTATGGGCCTCGCTGTCAGTCCCCGGCGACGTCGCACGTGCGGCGTGCGGCATCCGGCGCAGGGCCGGCGCGTCGGTACGTGCCTCGATCAGCCGGGACAGCGCCTCGGCCTCGGCTTCCGAGACCTTCCCCTCCCCGAAAGCGCGCCACAGTAGCGATGTCACAGACGGCAGGGTGATTCGGTCGGCCGCCTCAATCGCGCACCTCAACTCGTCGGCAAACATAGTCCGTCGGCCCCTGATAGGGCCGCAACACGTCGTTCCGGGCCGCCGAGAGGGCGTCCGGTCCACAGGCAAAGCCTCATCGTCGCGGGAATTGGCGTTCCCGCTTGACGCCCGGGGGCGTCTCATGGCTTGTGAGGAGCAGCGCTGCGGCCTCACAGGCCATTTTGATTTCGACGGCCCTCCAGTTTGGCGACTGGGGGGCCGTTGGCTTTTCAGGGGTCGACTTGCGGCGGCAGGATCTCCTGATGTTTCCGGCGACTCGCACGAGGTGTCCGCCAGCCGGACATGGCATGTCGGCTGGGCGGCACCGTTAAGTCAATGTCGGCAGCGTGGCAGCACATCGTTGCGGACAGCGTGGGAAAGTAAGAACGAACTTTTGCCTTCCCTTACAGGACCGTTTCCAAGGGTTTTGGGCCGCATTTTCTCCCATTCATCCATGCAACTGAAATGAACCGGTAGCACCAGAAATCGTTTGATATCATATCATATCGGTGTAAAAAGGTTCAGTTTCTGCTAACGAAATTCGGCCATCGTGGGATCGATGCGGTTCGCTTAGAGCTGATGCCATGCAAGGGAATTGACCATGCCCGTCATTTCGGTCGCCAACCCTAAAGGGGGCGCAGGCAAATCCACTGCAGCTCTGGTCGTTGGCACCACGCTGGCCAGCAAAGGAGCAACAGTCACCATCCTGGACTGCGACCCGAACCAACCGATTGCTGCCTGGGGGAAGGGTCAGGAGCGGCCTGGGCTCCGTGTCCTATCTGAGATTAGCGAGCGCGAGATCATATCGGCGATCGACGCCGAAAGCGCCGAACGCCAGTTCGTATTGGTCGACCTGGAAGGCACCGCAAGCCGAATGGTTTCGCGGGCACTGTCTCGGTCCGACTTAGTGCTAATTCCGATGCAAGCTTCCGCGGTAGATGCGGCGCAGGCGGCCCGCGCCGTGGGGCTCATTCGCGAAGAGGAACAAGTAATTCGGCGGCCTATTCCCTATCGAGTTATGTTCACCCGCACGTCTCCGGCAATCCCGACGCGAGCCGAAAAGGCGATCGTTGCAGAGATGCAGCGCAACGGGATCACAGTACTCTCGACGCACTTAAACGAGCGAGCCGCCTTCAAAGCCTTATTCGCATACCGGAGCACATTGACCGAACTTGACCCAGAAAGAGTGAGCGGAGTTCCGGCTGCGACTGAGAACGCCAACAAGCTTGCGGGCGAGGTTGTGAATGTTGTGCGTCAATTAGCAAAAGGGGAAGCAGCGTGAGTGAAGAGACGTCGTTCGGCTTCGGTGACATCCAGCCCAAACGGGTCCGGCGTGCAGTTGAGGATGTGGCAGCGGTTGATCGCGTTGCCGATGATTTGGGCTTCGTTTCGCGAGAAACGACTACCATTCAGCGAAAGGTTAAGCAGGGTCCGGGCGGCCCCGCAGGCCAATTCAACCTTCGTGCGGCGGTGGCCGACGTGAATGAGTTCGTAGACTGGTGCGGCCGTGAGCGGATGAGCTACCGAGAGGGATTTGGGAAGCTAATGGAGATGAAGCGAAAGGGTGAAAGATCGTAGAGGATGTCGTCGCTAAATATTCGATCAAGGTACGAGCCATGCTCTAGGCCAGAGGTTCGTTTAGTCTTCATATAACGCCCCATTCGCATAAGGGCACGCTACGGTACGTTGGAATGACGAGCGTAGCTCGCGTGACACCGAGGACCCTTTCCTGCCATCGGCTGACCATTCCAACAGGTTCGTATTTGAGCGATTCGGTATGACAGCATAGGCTGACAGGGTTCGATTTAGATCGGGTGGTGGTCCTTATCGGACCGGCTTCAGACTGATTCGATTGAGGCAGACCTAAACCGAACCGAATTAAGGGTGAAGAGAAATTGTTTGCCACGGGTCGATCGTGCGTTTGCTCGCCAGCCGAAAGACCAGCTTTAGTGATGTTTAGAATTGGGACACCGTTTTCAGGGGTCGATCCTGGCTTCCGGACGTGGAAGTATGCAATGAGTAAGGACCCCTCAACATATTTTTCTAATATGCCGCCAAAAAGAGGAGCTTTACCGACACAAAAAGGTGAAATAGATAGATTTATACCGTTTAATCCAGAAAAAATAGATAATAAAGACAACAAAAACACAATAAATAGGATGATAAAAAATCAAGGCATTCGAGCACAGAGTGGCCCCCCTGTCGCTCGACGACCTCAGAGGCGATCCTATCGGCGGATAGTCCGCCGACGCACCTGCTCGTGACCGAGGGGAGACAATGCGCTTGTTTCACGATCACGACACCGGCACCTTGCGTTTAGCGACCAAAGACGACGTATTCGCGATCCGGGCGTTGACGCGAGCCGCCTACGCCAAGTGGGTGCCGATCATCGGCCGTGAGCCTGTACCAATGACGGCTGATTATGCCTCGGCCATCCACACCCACCGCTTCGATTTGCTGGAACGGGCTGATGTGCTCATCGCCCTGATCGAGACCGTCCTCCATCCCGATCACCTCTGGATCGAAAATCTCGCGGTCTCTCCCGACCATCACGGCCAAGGTCTTGGTCGCCAGATGCTGCATCAGGCCGAGCACGTCGCACGCTCGTGCGGACGCGAGGAAATCAAGTTGCTGACGAACCGGGCGTTCTCCGGCAACGTCGCCTTCTACGGCCGGGCGGGCTTCGTGGTCGAGCGCGAAGAGCAGTTCAAGGGCGGTATCATCGCCTATCTCCGCAAGCCGCTATGAGGTGTGATGATCCCGGTCCGAAATCGGGTTGGCCTTCCCAAGCTCACCGCGCTCGGATCTTCGTGGAACGCGAAGGTACCCTCTCGAAACGACGCATTCTCAGACTGTGCATGATCTGCAAGCTTTGCCTTTCCAAGATCGATTGATCGGGAGGGGGGCATGTTGGACGGTCTCGATAGCGGGGGCTTGTTGCTGCCTGCCCTACTGACGGCGGTGACCATCACCTTGTGGGCCACCGCCCGCCTGCCTGAATACCTGATCGCGCTGCTGTTCTTCGCCGCTGCAATGGTGCTGCGGGTGGCACCGGGCGAGACCGTGTTCTCCGGTTTCCTTTCATCGGCCTTCTGGCTCGTGCTCAGCGGCTTCGTCCTCGGCGTAGCCATCCGCAAAGTCGGCCTTGCCGATCGGGTCGCCCGCCTGCTCGCTGCCCGCCTGTCCGGCTCGTGGCCTCGTCTAGTTGGAGGCGTGGTGCTGCTGACCTACGCCCTGGCCTTCGTCATGCCCTCCAACATGGGCCGTATTACCCTGTTGATGCCCATCGTCATGGCGTTGGCCGACCGGGTGGGGCTCGCGGACGATCGGCGAAGCCGGTCCGGCCTCGCTCTCGCGGTCGGCTTCGGCACCTTCCAGCTCTCGGCCAGCATCCTGACCGCCAACGTGCCCAACCTCGTCATGGCGGGCGCGGCCGAGACCGCCTATGGCATCCACCTATCCTATCTGCCCTACCTCGCGCTGCACGCGCCCGTTCTGGGCCTGGTGAAAGGCGTCGCGCTGACCGCGTGCATCTGCCTGCTTTTTCCCGGCCGACCGCGCGCGGTGGCGCCGAGCGAACCTGCCACGCCGCCTTCGGCTGCTGAGTGGCGCCTGGGCGTCCTCCTGCTGGCCACGCTCGCGCTGTGGCTAACAGAGGCATGGCATGGCATCGCCCCCGCCTGGGTCGGCTTGGCCGCCGCCTGTCTATGCCTGCTGCCGCGCGTCGGCTTCCTGAACGGCGAGGAGTTCGCCACCGGGGTGAACGTCCGCACTTGCTTGTACGTCGCCGGCATCCTCGGCCTCGCGGCAGTCGTCGCCCAATCGGGTCTGGGTGCAATGCTCGGCCGCGCCATCCTCGCCGTCGCGCCCCTCGACCCCGGCGCCTCGTTCCGGGACTTCGCTACCCTTACGGGGGTCACAGCCCTGCTGAACTTTGTTGTGACCGCCAACGGTGTGCCCGCGCTGTTCACCCCGCTAGCCGGTACGCTGGCAGATGTCACAGGCTTGCCCCTGGCCACCGTGCTGATGGCTCAGGTGGTCGGCTACGCCACGCCGATTTTGCCCTACCAAGCCTCGCCCATCGTAGTCGCGATGGGCATGGGCGGGGTGCCCGCGCGTGATGGAATTTGGCTGAGCGTAGCGCTTGCTACGATCACCTTTCTTGTGCTCGTGCCACTCGACTGGGCATGGTTCCGGCTGCTCGGCTGGATCGTGTGAGTGGGAAAGTACGATGACCGCTGTGACACTACAACGATCATCTCGCTCCTCAAGCGCGGGCGAACCTTCCGTGACTTGCCCATGAGGATCTGCTTCATCGGGGACAGCTTCGTGAACGGTACGGGCGACGACGACTGCCTAGGTTGGCCGGGCCGCCTGTGCGCCGAGGCCCGATCACGCGGGTACGACATCACCCTCTACAATCTCGGCATTCGACGCGATACCTCGGGCGACGTGGCCAGGCGCTGGGAACGCGAGGCGGCAGCACGTCTCCCGGTCGAGCTTGACGGTCGCCTCGTCTTCTCCTTCGGGGTGAACGATTGCGTTCTCGACCGAGGCCTGCCCCGGATCTTAGAGGAGGAAACCTTAGCGAACGCACGAAGGATCCTGGAACGTGCTCGAACGACGTGGCCCACCCTGATGGTCGGGCCGCCCTGCGCGGGCGAGGCGGCCCTCGATGAGCGAGTTAGCCGATTGTCAGGCCGCCTGGATGCGCTCTGCCGAGTCCTGTCCGTCCCTTATCTGCCAATCTTCCCGCGCCTCGCAGGCGCCGAGGTCTGGCGCATGGAAGCACGGCGAGGGGACGGCATTCATCCCAACCGGGGCGGCTACACCCTGCTGCACCAAGCTGTCCTCGATTGGCCGCCGTGGCGCGATTGGGTGACGTGAGTCCGGATCTCATCAGAACAGACTCACGTCGTAGACCGAATGGCTTCGCGTAGGCCCGCCCTCATCAGGGCCAGACGGGAACGCCGTCCAGCCCCGCGGCCTCCGGCAGGTCGCAGATCAGGTTCGCGTTCTGCACCGCTTGGCCGGCCGCGCCCTTGCCGAGATTGTCGACCACGCCCATCGCGATCACCAGATTGCGCTCCAGATCGGCCGCATAGCTGACGAATGCGAGGTTCGAGCCAGTCGCCCATTTGGTCTGGGGCGGCGTGTCGGTCACGCGGACGAAAGGCCGCCCGGCGTAGAAGCGCCGAGCCGCGTCCAGGCATTCACCCGTGGTGGTGCGGCCGCGGCCATAGATCGTGACGAGGACGCCGCGGGTCATCGGGACCAAGTGCGGTGTGAATACCAGCCCGGCCGCGCTGCCGTCGCTCAGCCGCTCGATCGTCGTGGCGATCTCGGGCATGTGGACGTGCTTGAGCAGACCGTAGGGCACTAGGTTCTCGTTGCTCTCGGCATAGCCGAACCCCCCGCCGCCGCCCCGCCCGGCACCGGAGATGCCGGTTTTGGCGTCGATCACGATGCCGCCGGGCTCGATCAGCTTTCCGGCCAGCAGCGGTGCCAGCGCGGTCAGCGTCGCCGCGGGGAAGCAGCCGGGGTTGGCGACGCGGCTCCGCCCGGCGATATGGTCCGGCCAGACGTCGGCCAGGCCGTACGCCCAGCCCTCGGCGTAGCGGTGATCACCGCCGATATCGACGATCTTCACGTCCTTGGGGACGCGCGCCAGCGCCTCGGCCGAGGTGCCCGTGGGCAGCGAGGCGAACAGCACGTCGAGCTTCGGCAGGCTCGCCGGATTCCACCGCTCGATTACTAGTCCGGCCAGCTTGGCCGGCACGCCGGGGAAGCGGTCCGCCAGCCGGCTGCCGGCGCTGCCCTCGCCCGCGGCGTAGACCAGTTCGAAGGATGGGTGGCCCGCGATAAGGCGCATCGCCTCACCGCCGCCGAAGCCGCTGATCCCGACGATACCGACACGAATACTCATGGTGGCGTCCTACCAGTGGAACAAACGATCAATCCGTATCGAACGACCCGCGATCTCGAACGTGGGCGGGCTGCTGGTCCGAAGCGACCTACCCAAGCTTACTGCCGAACGGCCGTGACTTCGACCTCGATCAGCGCGTCTGGCCGAGCCAGGGCGGCGACGACGAGGACTGTCACCGCCGCGGGCGTCTGCGAGGCCCAACGCGCGCGACGCGCCGGGCCAAGCGCGGGGAGATCGCTCGCTCGTGTCAGGAAGAAAGTTGCCTTCGCCACGTCGGGGAGAGCCATTCCAGCCGCGGTCAGCAAGGCCTCGACGTTATCCATCGCCTGCGTAAGCTGTTCGGAGAAATCGACCCGCATCTGTCCATCCGGCGCGACGCCGAATTGACCGGAGACGTAGAGCATACGTCCCGCCGGGGCTTCGAGTGCATGTGTGTAGATCGACTGGAATTGCTCGGGCACTGTCCAGACGGTCGGGGGGTTCAGGATCTTCACGGTCTCTCGCCTTGGTTGCACCCCGGCCCCGAATGATCGGGCTCCACTACGCGGGGCAGATGATGCCCCGCCGCACTCACGGCCACAGGGCTCGAAAACGGGATCTGGTATAGGTGCAAGCGAGCAGCGCGAGGGCTGCTCAAGCTGGCGAGAAGCTACAGACTCCCGTCACACCGACCGCATAAAGTACGGCGTCGGCGTCGGACAAGCCTCGTCGGACGAGGGCAGCTCATAATCATCAGCTAGAACAAATGGCCACTGATTACAATGGCTGAGACGGGTTGGATTGGTCTGTTGCTCACATATGCGAACGCTCATTTGAGGGTAATCCACGTCGGTTCACCGTGCGAGGTAAAGTCGCCTCTAGCGATAAAGATGGGCCGCATACGGAACATTCGCTCGCGGAATTTTTAATTAAAACCAAGACATAATAACATAACCAGATGCTATGCGAAAATTCGATTTGATTGTTCAATTTCAATCCGTATAAAAAATGGGCTCTGAGCTTCAGACTGATGGTTATCCGTATCGACAAATTTCAACTACGTGCACAAGCGCAGGCGATATCGAGATATTTGTTTTCCGGGTTTAATTGGTTGTGTGTTGAGGATCGCCCATGGCCTTGCCGACTTCGCTCCTGTTTTTCGCCGCGACCGGAGCGGTGGTCTTGGCTCAGTTGCCGGTGATCCCCGGCGCGTTCCTGATGATGTTCGCCGCACCCTACTGGTCCGTGGTGCTGGTCAACTTCGGCTTCCTGGGGCTCGCCGTCGAGGCCGCGACCGGCCGGGTGACGCGCCTCTGGCTCATCGCGCCGATCGCGTGGTTCGGCGGGTACGCCACCTGGGCCTACGCCGATCATGCGACCCTGTCGCGCCTGCGCGCGGAGATCGCGACAGCCAACGACGCTGTGCGCGTGCCGTTCGACCCCGCGCGGCAGGCGCTCGTGTTCGAGGACGACGCGGCCGTAAGGTGGTTCGTCGAGCGCTTCGCGCTGCCTGTCGCCTACGGCCGCGATCGCCGCTACGTCGGGTCGAGTCATCGGGCCACGCGACTGGCCGAACGCGAGATCTGCGACCAGTTCGGGCATGACACGGCCAAGCGTGATGCCGGAACTGATGTCTTTTACAGCTTCAGTGGCAGGACGAAATCGCCCTACTGCACCGTCGCCCTACCGGAAGACCCGACCCTCCCGGCCGTCACCGTCCGGCGCAGGGAGGAGCAACGCGTCGTCGATCGCATGCCTGTATCAGAGACCACCACGACGATCACGCTCCCGGACGGGCGATCTTCCGTGCTGCGAGGCGGCACAGCGGCGCCGCTGGGATGGATACCCATGCCGGTGATGGGCTGCACGCTCAACTCCGCCGGACCGAGGTGGGTATGCTTCGCCCAGTTCGAGCGCGACGACTTCACATCGCTCCAGGAACGGGTGCCGGGCCAAACCGCGAACAGTTCGGTACTGATGCGGGCGCTCGGCCTGGCATACGCGGCGCCCGACGACCAGCGGCCAAGCAATCCGGACGACCTGCGCGCCGCCATCGCGGCGGCGACGCGCCGCGTAACCGAGCTTGAGACCGCCAAGCTCGATCAGGTTCTAGCCGATCCAGCAGCGCAGGTCGGCAGTCTGCCGTTCGAGTCGCTTCGCGGACGCGTGGACCTCTTCCTCCCACGGCTGGGCGCGATGATCGCCGCCGTGGAGCGGGGGGCGGGGGCGCAGACGAACGCGCGAGCCAACGCCGAGCGGCTGTTCCGCTTGGTTGAGCAGGTGCTTGCGGATCGACTGGTCCCCTACCGCGCCCGGATCGACGCTCTCACGGCCCAAGACTACCGCTTAGTCTTCAAGGCCGACTCAGCGGACAGGTGAGGTCAACATTATGTCACAATCGCCCATGGATGCAGAGGTGCATTTCGATCGGTTTATGCGGCGATATCTTGTTGCCACGGGTCTTGGCGCGTTCGTCGCGGTCTGCTTCCCGCCGTTGATCGCGCTCGGCTTCCTGCTGCTCGTTCTGCCGGGGGTGTTCCTGCTAGTCGCCCCCACCGCGTTCCTCTACGGGGTCGCCTTCGCGGCGGGGTGGTTCCCGCTCCGCCGCCTATCGCGGGCGGGCGCGGGTTTGGCAGGCGCGGTCACACTGGCGCTCGCCGCCGTCGGTCTCCCGATCTGGGTCAACCAACGCCTGGACGTCGCCCTCGCGCACGTCCGCGACGGCGACGTCATGCCAGCGACGCCGATCCGGGTCAGCGGGGCCGTCCGGCTGGAGATCGACCGCCGGATGCTCTCGCCGCGCTACCAGCGGGAGCCGGGTCCCTACGAGTGCAACACCTTGTGCGCCGCTACGCTGTTCACCCCCGGGGTTGAGAGCGTCACAGTGGCCGACCTGGGCGAGGTCTGGCGCGGGCAGCCACAAATGAACCAGAACTGGACAACGACCTACCGCCTCGTCCGGCGCCCCTTCTGCGACAGGGCGGGGTCGGTCACCCGCGAACTCTACGATCCGGACAAGGGGGAACTTCTGCGCGACGACGCCCTGCGCGCGGGGTGGAGGTTGGCCGCCGCCGAGGGGCGCTGCGTCGAGCGGGTCGAGGATCCGGGAATGATTCGCGACAAGCCCAACTGGGTTCTGCGCTACGAAACGCCGAACCCGGATGACCTGAGCGTCATCCCGACTGGGAGCGCCCGGCTCACCCGTCTGTCCCTCGACGGACCCGCGGGCCGTGTCCTCCAGCAGAGCGCGGCGAGCGGCGTCGCGTTCGCGCCGGTGCTGTACCTCGGGGTGCTCACCGCGTTCCCGTACCCGGGAGCGCTGTTCATCCCCGGCTCGACATGGCGCTGGATCAAACCCGACGTCGAGGTGCGTGCGGTCCTGGCGACGAGGACAAACCTCGGGGTCACGCCCGCGGCGACCTCGGCCAAGCCGCCCACCTGCGACGATCTCCGAGCGACGGTGGGGCGGGCGCTGGCTGACCCGTCGGTGCCGGCCGCCGCCGCCCCCTTCGCCCTGGTGGCCGCTTTGCTTCTGTCGCCCGAGGACGGGACGCCGGGACCGGGCCAGCCCGCGTGCTCGATCGCGCGGCCGGGCGACGCCAGCCTATTCGCGCGCCTTCTCGACCGCCCGGGCCTGACCAACCTGCAGACTTTCGAGCCGGTGATCGCGATGCTCGGGCCTGCCGCCTCGACCTTGAGCGACGCACTCGTCGCCCGGGCGATCCGGATGACCGGGTTCGGCCAAGAGTCCGTAGACTTCCAGTTCGTCGACGGAGCGATCACGCGCCTGCCGGCCAGAGCGTTCGCCGAAGCTACGCCCGACACCGAGCGCCTGCTCGCCGACTGCGACCGGCGCGGGCAGATCCCCGGCATCGTCCGACGCCAAGCAGACCGCGGCGCGGCCGCCGTCCCGACGCTCCTCGGGATCCTGGTGCAGACATGCTCCAAGCTGCGGGGCTGGGATACCGAGGCCCAGGTCGCGGCGCTGCGGGCGCTGTGCGCGATCGGCCCCGCGGCGCGCACAGCGCTGCCCGGGCTCACCATGGGGCCCCCCATCGCCATGGACGGAAACTCGCGCTGGCGGTCCGAGTCCGATGGCTTGTGGCCGTTCACCCTGCTGCGGCTGGGCATGACGCGGGCCGAGGTGGACGCCCTCGGCCCAGGCGTCGTCGACATGCCGCGGGACCTGGAGGTGCGGGTCCGGGCGTCGGACCCGGTCGCGGGCTGTGACTGGAAGCCCGGGAGCACGCCCCCCGCCTGAGTGGAGCACGGGATGATGCCGCCGATCTTCGCGACCTGGCTCGCCCTCTACACCGCGTTCTTCGCGGCGTTCGTCGTGACACCCGGCGGTCGCAGCCTTCTGGTCGTGACGCTGCTCGCGGGCGCATTCCTGGGCTTCCTCGGGGCCGCGATCGTGAGCGTGCCTTCCGCGCAGCAGGACTGGGGGCACGCCGTCGCGACGGCTTGGGTCGCGATGATGGCGGCCGGCGCGGCGGCGGGGTTGGTTGCGCGGAGTACGACGCTCGTGAAGGGCTGGCCGCGACATCGTTCGTCCGGCCTCGCGACGATCCTCCTCGCTTTCGCGGCCGCGCCGATCTGCCTCGCCGGGACGGAGGGATACGACCACTGGCGGCGCCGGCCCCCGTCCGCGGAATGCATCGCCCGATCCTCGTTCGACGTGGCGATCGGAGGCAGGCGCCTCTCGGTCCCCAACTGGCCCCTGGTGATGGTCTCCGAGGGGCGCGAGCACTTCGTCTTGTCGATCCCGTCAAGCCTGCGGCAGCTCTGTGAGCGTGCGTCCGCTGGGACGGTGATGCCTGCGGATGGGATCACGTTCTTCTTCGGCGACATCACCGATCGGCCATCGTGGCCGAGCTTGCAGGCTTGGCTCGGACGGATCTGCCCGGATGTGGCAGTCGAGGTGATGACGCGCCTCGTGTGCGGGGACCGCCCGATCGACCAACTCTCGATCGTCTCTGAGACGGGTACGGCAAAGCGGACGGGGGTCGCGGCCCGCCTCCCGTCGCCCGCGCCGCTCGCCGAGGGACGGGTGGGAGATCGATCAGGGCCGGTCGAAGGGCGCGGGTACGCGAAGTCGATAGAGTATCCGGACCGAACATGGGCATTCGAAGACGGGACGACCGTTCAGTGCCACCCATCGGCAAACAAGGGCTTGGCCTGCTTCGGCAACATCGGTCTCGCAGACGATGTCGCTGCGAAATTGACTTTCACCGTCATGGGCGGCGACGTCGAAGCCGCGTGGGACAGGGTTCGAGGCACGACGTGGGAATTCTATGCTGAGATCCAGAAAACCTGAAAGAAAATGCCTGCGTTGGCCCCAAAATTCGTCTTAAATGCCTGAGGATTGCCAGTAGCGAGGCAGTTCAAATTTTATGGTATGAAGAATTTTGCACCTCATTATTCATGGAGCCTCGCAGCATCCGCTGAACGCCCATCCAGCCGGCTACCGCGGCCCCGCAGGTACCGTCACCCGCACCGGTTCGGGTTGAAGTGGCGCAGCGCGAACTCGGTCCGACTCACGAACTCGTCCCGCGTCAGGCGCGAGTGCTCCGGCTTCGCGAGATCCGCCACCGGCTTGCCGAGGCGGGCTAGGGTGAACGACCAGACCCAGTCCTCCAAGCTGTACGCGGGGATCGTCCCGCTCGCGAGCACGGCCTCGAAGTCGGCCAGGACGGAGCTCGCGGCGGGCCCAATCAGGCACAGCGCCTTGCGCGCGGCGAGCGCGTCGATCACCCCGTCGGAGCTGCGGTCCTGACGGTCTGCGCGTCGGCGTTTGAGCTCTTCGTAGGACTGCGCGATGATCCGCACGAGCCCCGGCGCGGCGGCAGCCCCGCGCTCCGTCTGCCGCTCGATGAGCCGCGGCGCCCAGCGTCGGCGCACGGGGTCGGCCAGGAGCTGCTCCTCGCCGGGCGAGAGGACGGCGTAGGTCCCCGCGGGCATCGCACCGAGGTCGCGGCCGAGATCCTCCGCGGCCCAGCGCCCGTCGGGGATCGCGGCACCCAGAACCCGCGCCACCATCGGCGCGCGCAGCACCCCGGCCTCAGAACCGAGGGCGTGGATCGGCCCCCACAGCCCGTGGAACCGCGTGACGCGCGGGTCCGCGATCAGCCTGAGCATAAGGGCGAGGTCGTCCGGCCCTAGTTTGCGCGCGCCGCCCTTCGCGTCCTCGAAGGTCTTGAAGTAGGGACCGACGAGGCGCAGCGCGGGGGCGTCCGCCGTCGCGCCAGGGTCGTCGAGCGCACGTGCCAACGTCGCCGCGATCGACGGCCTGTCCGGCTCAACCGCCGGTTCGGCGGCGGGGCGCAGCGCGAGGTCGGTGGTCTCGGCTAGAAGCCCGATCGGGTCGAAGTGCCCGGCGGCGGCCTCAACGGTGTACCGGGTGCGGGCCCAGTCGAACGATGTCGCCAAGTCGGTCGGCCGCAGCCGGAGCCACGGCGACAGCAGGGTGTAGCTCACCTCGCTCCGGCTGCAGGCGGCGCTGCGACCCCTCGTCGAGGCTTAACCGTCTGCGGTCGATGCGCCCGACCAGCGTGCCGCTCCACGGAGCGTCGTGCAGAGTTTCGCGGCCGTAGCGGATCGTCCAGTCTGCGGCGGGGATCGCGCGGCTCGGCTCGAGGCAGGCCCCGGCAGCCAGTGCGAGCGTCCCGCGGGTCCTCAGCCCGGGGACGGTTCCCCCGCCCTGGAACGGGAACGTGTACTCCTCGAACCGCTCGGTGTTCGGACACCCGCCGGTGCGCACGAGGCGGTAGAGCACCTCCGGGGAGTCCGACGTCGCGTCACGGGGACCGTCGTGGCTGGGTTCCCCGATGACGACGCCGCGGATGCCCGGCGTCAGCAGGGCGGCGAGGCAGAGGTCTGCGCAGACGTACCGGTGGCGGCGTTCACCCGGCACGTAGGGCGCCCTCTCTTCCTCGCTCTCGATCCGCAGGATACCGGAGATGGCGAGGCGCCCCTCGGGGCGGCGGTCGCCGACGCGCGCGCACTCCACCTGCCAGAGGGTCCACGGGTTGACGACGGTCCGGGGCAGGGAGGCGACCGCGCCGACGAGAGCGATGCTGGCGACGGCCGCGAGCCCCCCCCCCGGCCCTGCGACGCAGGAGGAACCAGGGAAGCGCGAAGACGAGGCCGTAGAGGAACCCCGTGGGCGTCGTCAGCAGGAACGCGCCTGGGACGACGAGCAGGATCAGGCTGACCCAGGCCAGCGGGGGGAAGGCGGCGGCGAGCAGCGTGAGGCCGCCAGTGATGACGAGGTAGGCGATTAGGAAGCGGGTCATCATCGTCCGGGCGCCCCGCTATGTCGGACGAAACGCGAGCGCGCTCGTTGTGACTTGGCGGCGATACTGTTCTATGACTTTGACCGCAATCAATCGACAACACCGAGGGTAAATTTTGTAGCAGAAGCAAGCTTTGCTTACCAAAATGTTTCGATGCGGATTGGACCAGATGAAAATGAATGTCGACATTTGGCAGCTTGATCGCTCGCCGCTTCCCGATCTCTTCACCAGTACGGCTCGTTGCGAGCAATGTGCGGATAACGACGGTATTTCGGGCACATAAACCTGTCCGGTCTGCGCGTCGGAAAATCAAAATCTGAGAGGCCAAGCCGGGCTGGCCCGCCGCCGTTCGCACAAGGGTAGGTTACGGAACGATAGAATGAGTAGTCAACTCACGGGGCCATCGAGGTCTTTTCCTGCCGTCAGCTGATCATCCCAGTAGGTTCGAGTCTGCGTGGTTCGTTATGAAAGCTGAGACTCGGGAGTTCGATTTGGATCGAATGGTGATCTTTATCAAGCCAGCTTTTAACCGATGCGATAAAAGCATACCCATATCGTACTTGCTGGATCAGCTGCTTAGGGTGGTTTGCTGCCGATCCGCTTCCAAATGGCAAATGCGTCGAAACGGACATAGCCGGGGGCCGGCCACGACCCGTTGCATACGAATGACCCCTTTGCCGGTAGGACGTCCCGCATGACAGAACACACGAGCATCCACGTGCGGCGTGCCGATCATGTCGGCTTCGCGGTCGCCTGCCTCGACGAAGCCCTTCGGTTCTGGGTCGACGGGCTCGGCGCGCAGCTTGTGCGGACGGGCGAGATGGGGGCGAGTTCCTTGGTCAGGTGGCGGGAGCGCATGGGGCGAAGGTACGCATGGCGATCGTTTCGCTAGTGGATCAGACGATCGAACTTTTGGAGTATCAAGGTTCAGACCGACCAAGTGTGCCAGCCAAGCCTTTCGACCCGGGCTTCGCGCATCTGGCTCTTGTGGTCGATGATATCGATGCGCTCCTGGTGCGGATCGCCGCCTACGGCTGGAAGGCGCAAGGCATTCCGCAGCCGATCGCGAGCGGTGCGCGGGCTGGAACTAGGGTGATCTACGCTGTTGGCCCTGACGGCGCGACGATCGAGTTCATGCAGCCGCCAGCCTCCGTTCAGGATCTCTGATGCCGCCGGGCGGGGGACCGCTTGCCATCTTGATCTGAAGTCGACAGGGGCTCGGCGAACGACCGCTTCAGAGAAGCCTCGACGGCAGTTTGGGCGACCGCATCGGGTCGTAAACGGAACGTCCGGTTCAGGATGTCGGGCCGCGGTTAAATTGCGATCCGCAGAGGGATCACTCGCATAACGAGATCTTATAGACAGGGCGCTGTGAGATCCCGCAGTCGTTCGGGATCCGCAACCCTGGGAAGACCCGCTTCCGAGCTATCGGCAAGGCGTAGGCCTACGACTGGATTGGATGGATTTCCACCAGTCTACTTCCGAGTGGAAGAGACGTCGGAGCGGACGCCGCAGCCCAGCCCGCTCACGCCTCTTCGCAGACCCTTCCCAAAAAGCTGGTTTTTAGAACTTTGATTTTAGATCCAGCTTTCCGCTGCCGCCAGAGCCAACTGAGAAACCTGCCTGACCAGTCTGTGTCGCAACTGCCGAAGCATTATCTAAAGACGTAACTCCAGGAGAACCCACAGAAGAAGGCATTGGAAGCGGCACAGCACTCTTGTAGTCAATTACTCCACTTGCGGGAGCACCCCCTGGAATAAAAGTAACATTTCCCGCCATTTTCAGTGAATTCGACGCATCGTTTGATGTCATCTGGGCATATGCATTGCTGGCAAGGCCAATGCCAAAGAAAACAAATATGCCAGTTAAGATTTTAGTCATGACATTACCTCCATTTCACAGACTTTATAAGTCCAACATTCGGTCAATATGAGGATCATTCTTTACAATTATCGGGATAGGCTTTACAAGCAGAGTCAACAAGCGATTTAATATTTAGCGAGATAAAAGGACTAGCTCCCATCCACTTCACGCGATTATCAGATGACCCCCAACTGGTAACACCTACAACTTGGTTCGGGACTGGAGCCGAACCCTCGGACGTTCCCGTAAACTTGGGGCTTTTTCCGAAATTTATCAATAGGGGGCCGCCGCTTGAGCCACCGCACATCATCGAGCCAAGGATCGTGTTGCTGGAGTGAGTCCTGCTGCTGGTAGCCTGCGCATCATTGCGCTCCATGAAATTCGAATCGTCGAGACAGCCGGGGTAACCTAGCTGCGTTATATGCGTGATCCCTTGCGGGGTGAATCCAGCCCGATCCCAGCCATATGCAAACCAACCTGTTCGATCACCAGGAAATGCAGTTTGACCTGCCGCGTCTTTTTGTGGCTCCATTACAAGTATTGCCACATCGTTTTGACATATAACTCCGCGTTCAGTGCAGGAGTCGGTGCCGTTGATATACGATGTCGGGACAACGGCTTTGACAACATTCCAGCGTCCGAATGGAGCGTCAGTATTACGAAAGCCTGGAATGAATTGCCATCCAGAGTAGTAGCTATTCTTGCCGAATTCAGCAACACAATGAGCCGCAGTTACTACAATTCCGCGATGTATCAGAGAAGCAGAACATATATAGGTCTTTCCGGATATAAGAAAAAATAATTTTCCGGCGGCTCGATATGGGTAAGTTTCGTTAGTTGGTACAGCATCTAAATCTGCCCTGGCGGTTGTGAACGGAAGCCCGGAGGTTCCGAAATCAAGGCTTATTACAGGGCTCGTCGTTGTCGGAATTAACTTTGTTGCGCCGACAGTGATTTGATTTTTTTCACCGCTACCGGTTGAACCTCTCACAGATCCTGGGATCATAAGTATATCGGTTTGCGGAGAAGGCGAAAATGCTTCTGTCATTACTTTAGCCGCATCTTCGTCAGTGAAGTGCTGCGCGAGCGGAAGCGTGAACGGCATAGATTGTTCATAGTTGATGGCATTGCCATCGCGATTTTGAGATTTCGCTTGGCTAATTAGAGAGAGAAAACACGTTCCAATAATAGCTATACTGATACCAGCGTTAAAACGTACCATTTCCTCCTCCATCTTTCTTCGGCATGTGATCAAGAAGTCTTAGACTGAATAAAACTCTCTGATATTATTTCGTGCCGCCAGGATAATATACTACAAAAGTCATTCTATAAGGAAAAATAGCGAGATCGTCAAATTATTATCTTCAAACTTTAAATCTCATGCGGGTGGCGTCTGGAACACAAGTACGTTGACCCCTTATAAGATGCCTGACTATTTAAAACCAGTCTCTAGTGGCGCCGTTACCACACCTACTTACTATTTATTTTCTGCATGTAAATAGTTCTTGAAATTTATCACCGCTAATTTTCTATTCGGATTTCTAGCGCGGTGATCCATATGAAATCGCAATTATTGATCATAATAGCTTTATCACTTGCAGGGTGTGCTAGGGAGCGCATAAATATAGGTTCTTCGACCTACTACAAAGATCTAAGTAAATTGCAGAAACAAGAAGTTATAGATAATATAGATGCAACCATTGATGATCCGTATCGAATTCCCTCTCGAACGACGTTCGGAAGAGGCAACATCACAGCTACTGATAACGATAATCTCAATGTAGCCTTTCCGTTCAATCCCTTACCAACGAACGCTGGAACCGCAACTTTGGGCTTAGGTCAGTATCTAAATACTTATCAGATAGCTTTAATTCCGGAAATACGCGGAAATGCTCTAAATATCCTACGAGATATATACAGAAGTGCGGTTTATCCTGGTCTATATGGAAAAAGCGTCAATGTTTCTGCTGTGGTGCACGCACGATCTCCCTGGCTTTTCTGGACTTATTTAGACGGATCGCAGGCTTCCAATGAAGAGCCGTTGCCTTACGATGCGGTTTTTATCGGTGTTGGACAGAATCACCGGATTTATACAACCGATCAAGACGCGTTTGGTAAATTTATATTGCTGACGTTAGGCCACGTAGACGATGTCAGCTCTCAACTCCGACTTGAAGTTCCGCTCGGCGGCACACCTTACCCATCGGCTTCAAAGACAAGCGATAAAAATCCCCCTGAAAAAAATAAAGATTTCTCCACCAAACACCATTCCGGGTCTGGCGTGAAGTCCTCAGGTAATAGTTCTAAGCCCGAACGCGCACAACGTAGAAAGCCAATAGATGGTGTTCAATCTCCAGGTAACGCTTTTGAGCCCGAATTAACCCCTTTCGACAGCAAGACTACGAATTCAGATGTAAGGCAAAAATCGACCGATGTCTTACCTGCACCGCTTCCGCCTGGGGGCAACGATCCAACGGTTCGTTCAAACGAAGGACGATGAAATCTTTATTGAAGAAAAGGAAGGTGCCGGTACGAAAGGAGTCCAGTCCGGCACCTATTTGCACACATTCCAGCCTACTTGAACACGCCCGGCTGTTTGCGCCATTCCTCCCAACTGATCAGAGGGTTATCGGGGAATTTTGCGAGAATTCGCTTCTCACCTTTGGCTTTGGATGCGGCGTTGTCGTTCCAAGCTTTGCTGCCAGCCACCTTGAGTGCAAGGTTGAACTCAGTGATCGTGCCTGAGTTCACTTTCGCATCTTGCATAGCGGCCGCGAGAACGTCATCGGCCTCCGATTTACTCCTATCCTGCTCCCAGTACAGATAGTCGTGCACGATGGCCGCGTAGGCGTAACGTCCAGTTGGAGGGAAGATGGACCATAGAGGTCTAGGGACAGACGCCAAATCTGTAACGAAGCCACTTTCCACGAGCACCGGTTTGAATTGCTGTCCTGCATTCGGGCTCCACTCAAGTTCGCCCGTAAGGTAATAGTAATCCCAGTCAACGAACGGACGAACAACCGGTATAAATTCGAATTTCTGTGGAATTTTTTCACCTGGCGTCCGTGTTTTCTGACTCCCTGATGCAAGTGCAGCTTGCATGAAGGCTTTCTTCTCGCTCATCTCATCCGACAATGCCGGAGCATTCACGGCCATATAGCTGCCAACCATGACCAAGGCATGGCGTCTTGTTATTTGCTCGATCATGCAAACCTCAAGTTACGATGAGGCAATTTGATAGCACAGTATATGCATATTGGTAGAGGTTGCGCCGAGCCTGTTTAAAATGCCCTCGGCCGCTGATCACCCGATTTTCGGATCATCGTACAGCCACTCCCCACCACTTCACCCCAAGCCTGCGTCGTTACCCGCGGCGGCTAATCGGTCACGTCCGGTAATCACCCCCTTTTCCTTATTTCGTTGAAATGACTCTAGACTGTGACCTTGATCGCTAATTGGCACTGATTATCAGCGGTTTCTGTCACTCTGGAACGTGAATGCCGGCGCAGCGAGAGCCCTGCAGCGATTGCCATGAGGTGATCGCTCAGGCTGCCACGACGCTGGGCGTGGCGGGCTGACGCTCCAGGGTGCGGTAGACGGTCGGCCGCGAGATCGAGAACAGCTCGGCCAGATCGCTGATCGCGTAGTCCCCGGTGTCGTACATCCGACGCAGCTCCTTCTGCTGGCGATCCGAGAGCTTGGGTTTCTTGCCGCGCAGCTTCCCCTTGGCGCGCGCGACCGCCATGCCCTCGCGCGTGCGCAGCCGGATCAGGTCCGCCTCGAACTCGGCAAACGTCGCCAGGATGTTGAAGAACAGCTTGCCCATCGGGTCAACCGGGTCGTGCACGCTGGCGCCGAGCTGGAGCTTCACCCCCCGGGCGGCGAGCGCGTCGCCGATCGCGCGCGCGTCCGGCACGGAGCGGGCGAGCCGGTCGAGCTTGGGCACCACCAGGGTGTCGCCGCTCCGGACCGCGGCCAGCGCTTGGTCGAGGCCGGGGCGGGCTCGGTTCGTCCCGGTGAAGCCCTTGTCGGTGTAGATACGATCCGTCGCCACCCGAGCTGGAGCAGCGCCTGACGCTGGGCGGCGAGGTCCTGCTTGTCGGTCGAGCAGCGGGCGTAGCCGATCAGCACATGCGTCATGAGCTGAGCTGTAACGTACAGGGTCCCCTCACCGCAATTTTTATCGTACCATTCCATTGAGACGAGGCCCGCGCAGGCGGATCGAGCCTTCGCGAATGGATCGGCCCGGTGTCCGCTGAACGATCCCCTTGCGGACAGGAGCAGGCGGATGGTCGCTCGCCAGGATGGGGCTGACGCCGCGGACCCGGTCCTGGCCGGTCGGCTCGCCACGCTTCGCCCCTACCTCGACGGCGAGGTGGCGCTGACGGTGGTCGCGGCCGAGCACGGCATCGCGCTTCGCACCGCCCGGCGCTGGGTGGCCCGTCTGCGGGTGGGCGGCCCAGCCGGCCTCGGACGCAAGCCGCGCTCGGATACCGGCCGGCGCCGCCTCGTTCCGGACCTCGTGGCTCTCGTCGAGGGTTGGGCGCTGACCCGGCCCCGCCTGTCGATCGCGACGATCCATCGCCGTGCGTGCGAGGTGGCCCGGACGCGCGGGTGGCCTGGGGCCTCCTACGCGAGCGTCCATGCGATCGTCACTGGCCTCGATCCGGCCCTGGTGACGCTGGCCTTG
>NZ_JAKSYJ010000075.1 GCF_022829365.1 Methylobacterium sp. J-077
GTTCGAGCTGCTGCGGGAAGGCCAGGTCCTCGACAGCCTCGACGTGCGCATGCTCACGGCGGACGGCGACTTCCGCTGGGTGTCGTGGAACGCCATCCCGCAGGAGGACCACTTCTACGCCGCCGGCCGCGACGTCACCGAGCGCCGCGCCCTGGAGGAGCAGCTCCGGCAGTCGCAGAAGCTGGAAGCGGTCGGCCAGCTCACCGGCGGCGTCGCGCACGACTTCAACAACCTGCTGACGGTGATCCGGTCCTCGACCGACCTGCTCAAGCGCCCCGACCTCTCCGCGGAACGGCGGGGCCGGTACATCGGCGCGATCTCCGACACGGTCGACCGGGCCGCCAAGCTCACGGGCCAGCTCCTGGCCTTCGC
>NZ_JAKSYJ010000077.1 GCF_022829365.1 Methylobacterium sp. J-077
ATCTGCACTGCCAGGGTGAAGCCCCGGGTGAGCGCCTTCAGCGCCAGCATCAGCGCGTCCGAGAAGGCCGGGACCCCGTCCGGGGGTAGCACCACGTAGCTCTGCGCCAGACCCTCGATGGCGAGGTGGTGCAGGTCGGCGTCGAAGATCAGCGTGACGCCCAGCAGCGAGACCTTGGTGCCGGGCGCCGGCTCGAGCTCGTAGAGGGTCACGACCGGGCCGGGCCGCACCGCGAGGATGTCGCCGCGCACGCCGAAATCGCCGAGCGTGGCTTCCAGCAGCGTCGCGTTCTGCTCCAGCGCGTCGGCCGAGACCAGGCTCGCCTGCGACGGGCCGCGCGGCTCGGCCAGAAGGTCGAGCGCGGGATGGCGGTAATCGTCCCGGCCGCTGGCCGGCGCCGGGCGGCGCGCGGGCGCCACCGGCGCCACCGGTGCGGAGACGCGGGAGGCCGCGGCCTCCGCCGGCACGGGGGTCGGCTCGTCCTCGCCCCTGAAATCTTCGCCCCTGAAATCCTCGCCCTCGAAATCCTCGCCCTCGAAATCCTCGTCGTCGTGGACGACAGGCAGCGGGCGCCGGCCCTGCGGCGCAGGCGCGGCGTGGGGCGCGGCCGGAGCCGTGGCCTGGTCGGCGCGCGGCTCGAAC
>NZ_JAKSYJ010000106.1 GCF_022829365.1 Methylobacterium sp. J-077
CGGCCTCGGCAACCCAGTTGCGGATGGCCTGCGCGGAGGGCTCGAACTCGCGAGCCAGATCGTTCGGATCACGCCCGGCGCGGGCCAACTCGACCATCTGTCGGCGGAACTCGGTGGGGTAAGGGGGACGACTCTTCGGCACTGGACAAACACCTCACGCGAAAGCGTTCTCGGTGTCCACCAAACAGGGGCAATCCCACTCGACCCCATTCAGGTACGCACACTGGTCGAGCATACGACCGGCAAACTCCGGCCCGTTGTCCACCCGCAGGCTCTGAGGCCGGCCCCGCAGCCGGACCAAGGCGTCGAGCGCCTCGGTCACCTGGAAGGCGCGGAAGTTGACTCTCGGCGTGAGTGAGAGCGCCTCTCGCGTGTCGCAATCGACGACGGTCAGGATCCGGAACGGACGCCCGTCGAAGACGCGGTCGGATACGAAGTCCATCGCCCAGACCTCGTTTGGACCGCCGATCGCGGGTCGCCCTTGTCGGTAGCGACAGGCCCGTTTGCGCTTGGGCAGCTTGGACCGGATCGACAGCCCCTCGTCCCGGTAAATCCGGTACGTGCGCTTGTGGTTCACCTTCCAGCCCTCCCGCCGCAGCAGGATGTGCAGCCGTCGGTAGCCGTAGCGGACCCGTGCGGCAGCGAACTCCTTCAGCCGCATCCGCAGTGCCACCTGCGGGTTGGAGCGCTTCCTGTAACGCTGGGACGAGTGGCCGAAACC
>NZ_JAKSYJ010000079.1 GCF_022829365.1 Methylobacterium sp. J-077
CGTCCCCACCTGTAGAGGCGTAGGAGGCGGCAGCGGGTGCGCCCGCCCGACACGGTCGTTCCGGTACTTCTTCCGCCCCTCGGCAGTGACGCTCAAGGTCGAAGGGCTGTACGTCAACCTCGACCGCAACAACCGCAACCAGGGCGCCCGGGTGGTCTACGCCGCCAACCTCGTCCCGGCCTATTACAGCCCGATCGTCCGCCGCGCCGACGAGTTCGCCGTCGGCCGCGCCGGCCTGAACTACAAGTTCGGCTCGTACTAGGACCCCGAAAACCGCTCCCGGCCTCCGGGCCGGGAGCGG
>NZ_JAKSYJ010000090.1 GCF_022829365.1 Methylobacterium sp. J-077
TGAAGTATGGCTTTTGAGCCGACAGAGGACGGAACCGATGGCCCAACGACCCAAGCCCGAGGAGATCGTGAGCAAGCTGCGTCAGGTCGACGTGCTGGTCTCACAAGGACAGAGCGTCGCCGCTTCGATCAGGGCGATCGCCCGCCTGAGACGTTGGTTCTCCGTCTCAAGATCCTTCATCCGCGTCACTTGATCCGATTTCAGGCTGCCGTACTCCTTGCGCCAGCGATAGTACGTCACCTCGGTCACGCCGATCGCCCTGATCGACGCGGCGACGCTCTGTCCTTGTGAGACCAGCACGTCGACCTGACGCAGCTTGCTCACGATCTCCTCGGGCTTGGGTCGTTGGGCCATCGCTTCCGTCCTCTGTCGGCTCAAAAGCCATACTTCAGGGCGGACCACTCCCAAGGGGGCCGATCAAGGCATGCCTTTGGGACTACCCCCTCCCGCTACCAGCTTGCCTGAGAGCGGTCACAAACGTTCCAGACATCTCGTCTCGCAGCCATCATAGCTCGCGCTGGAGGTGAGCGATGGACTGGATGATGGCGATGTTTCTTTTTGCGGCTGGAGTGGCTGGGGGTGTGATCAACGCGGTGGCCGGAGGGGCAACGCTCATCACCTTTCCGGCTATGCTCCAAGTCGGCCTGCCTCCCGTGATCGCCAATGCTTCAAATGCCGTGGCAATCCTGCCAGGTCACCTCATCGCTGCCATCGCGGATCCAGGACGATGGCCGCCGCTTAACTCACGCCTTGCCTGGCTGGCTGCCGCATCCCTTTTTGGAGGCATGTCCGGCGCGCTTCTCTTGCTCTGGCTTCCTGAATCCCTATTCACGGTTCCAGTACCGGCTCTCATCGCGTTTGCGACACTCCTCTTCGCGTTTGCACCAACAATCCAAGCTCGCCAGACGAAACGCGGTCTCAGGCCCATCGCAGCGCTGACCGGCCCTGCGATGATCGGCGCGGCTTCCATCTACGGCGGTTTCTTCGGTGCGGGGCTCGGTGTCATCCTAACTGCGCTTTTGTCAATTATTGTTAGCCAAGATATTCGCACGGTTAAAGTACTAAAAAATCTACTTGCGACTATTGTTGGCGTCTCATCCACGGTAATATTTATTGCTCAAGGCGTAATAAGTTGGCCGCAAACTTTCATCATGCTGCTGGGAGCGCTTGTAGGCGGATTTATGGGAGGTTATCTGATTAAAATTTTGCCAACCGAATATGTTCGGCGTGTAGTGATTGTTGCGGGATGCTTGATGTCCATAACATATGGGATTAAATATTGGACTTAATATAAAAATCTGACATGCCCAGTTCCGTAAGCCTTCATGGCGAATGTCCGTTCCAGAGGACGATAAAGACGGGCTTCAACGACCGGGTTGGGTCGAGGCTGTGTCAAAACCCGAATGTAATCGGCCGCCGCAGCAAATTCTTCCGCAAATGAGTGTGACACCGGTCTAGCGAACCTTGTGTCACTCCCAGACGGCCGATCTGGGGATCGCTTACGATTAATGCGGGGTGTTTTCTTCTACGAGCTCGCAATTTCCTCGAGTTTTGACACAGCCTCGGTCGGAAGCGGAAGGCCGCTAAGGGTGGGGAGCGGGCTTGGACCCTTTGCCCTTATGCAGACGTTCTGGTTCCAACCCGACCCGGTCGTAGAGCGCCCAGTCGAAGTCTACCCGATCAGCTTGGTCAGGCTTCCGGGTGCCACGCCCCTATGGACATCGAGGAGGTCTCACCACCAGAGGCGGGTTCAAGCGGCGAGCGCTGGGGTCGAGACAGGTGCTTCTGCCTTGCAAGCGCGGATACAGGCACGGGCGAGCGCTTCTGTGGCATCCACCAGCTTCGTCCGCAATTCCCCTTCGACTGTGGCGAGCGCCACCGGGATCTCAGTGCAGGCCATCACGACGTCGCTACAGCCAGCGGCGACTAGCGCCTCAGCCTGCGCGCGGAGGATCTCCGTCGCTTGGGCGAGTTGCCCAGCCTTCACCAGACGGATCGCACGCATCACCTCTGCCTGGCCCCCCGCGTCGGGAGCCCGGCTGAATAGCCCCTTCTGCGACAGGCGCTCCTGGTAGAGGTGGCCCTCGATGGTGCTGGTCGTCCCCAGCACCCCGACGCAGTCCCCCTGCCGCGACGTCAACTCGGAAGTGACCGCATCCACTATGTGCAGGATGAGGATCGGCGTCTCGGACTGCAGGGCGCAGTGCCACAGGTGCGCGGTGTTGCAGGGGATGGCGATGCAAGTTGCCCCTGCCGCCTCGAGCCGTCGCAGGGCGTCGCGCATAGCAGGCAGCGGGTCAGCGCCCTGACCACGAAGCGCAGCGTTCCGGTCGGGGATGTTTGCCGCTGAGCAGACCACCATCGGGATGTGGTCTTGGTCGCAGGCAGCCGGGGTGTTCCGGACGACCTTCGCCATAAAATCGACGGTCGCCATCGGACCCATCCCACCGAGAACGCCAAGCATCGTGACCTCCTGTCTTTCGGGCACGATGCGTGGCGCGCGCTCGGGGGGCCAATGCCGTGTCAGTCCGACCTATTCCAATCCCGCATAGTTTCGTCGGCCAGCGCCCCGGCGGCTTGCCAGACCGCCGACACAGCAGCGCGCCGATGCCCGGCGTTCCGGTACAGGCGCACTTCGAGCGGCATCGCCTCGTTCGTAGCGATCAGTATGCCGGCCGCCAGCTCGCGGGCGACGAGGCTGAGCGGCAGCCATGCCAGCCCATGTCCCTCGATGACCATGAACTTCAGCGCCTCGGCCATGGCGTTCTCGTTGACGTGGGTGACTGCGGCAGGCGGCTCATCCACCCGGGCCTGCGCGAAGACCGAGAGGCGGCCGAGTAAGGAGTTCTGTGCGTAGCCGAGGCGCGGCAACGCCTCCTCCGTAGCCTGTGCCCCGCGCACGGCCACGAGACTGTCCATCCCAACAACGCGGTGGGGGAACTGCTCCGGATCTAGCAGGACAGGCACGCTCGCATGGTGGAAGGTCAGCAGGAAATCGTAGCCCCCCTCGACCACCGCCTGGATGCAGGTGTGGAATTCGTCAGGGAGTAGGCGGCTGCTCAGGGGGCCGGTTCGCACCTCAATCTGCCGGAACCAGCCCGGGAAGAAGCTCAGGGCGAGAGTGTGGAGCGCGGCGACCGCCACGGTCTGCTGGTTCGGTCGAGCGCTGGCCTGCAGGGCGGCGCGGCTACCATGCAGCATCCGCACCGCCTCCTCGGCCGTTTCGCGGAACTCCCGCCCTGCCGCCGTCAGCGAGGTCGGATACGTGCTGCGGTCGATTAGGGCGACGCCCAGCCACGTCTCCAGCGCCTGGATCCTGCGGCTAAACGCGGACTGCGTGACGTGACGCTCCTCGGCCGAGCGCGAGAAGTTGCCGGTGCGGGCGAGACTGGCAAAATCTTCAAGCCATTTCAGCTCCATGATCGTGCCAGCCTATCGACGCCACTCAGCGAGCGCCAGCAGATCGACGGAAGCCGGATCGGTGGTCGGCAAATGGGCGATGGAGCGACCCGAAAGCGGACAATCGCAAACCCACCCATCCCGCTCGTAGACCGCTGCCACACCGTGCAGCCTACAAGCAGACGTTCCCGGCTTCTGCAATGGGTCTATTGTGACTTTGATCGCTAATTGGCACTGATTATCAGGGGTTTCTGTCACTCGGGGCCGGGGATGCCGGCAGGGTGCGGTGCCGCGTCGATCGTGATGAGGCGTCCGCTCAGGCTGCCGCGACGGTGGGCGTGGCCGGCTGACGCCCCAGGGTTCGATAGACGGTCGGCCGGGAGATCGAGAACAGCTCGGCCAGGTCGCTGATCGCGTAGTTCCCGGTGTCGTACATCCGGCGCAGTTCCCTCTGCTGGCGGTCCGAGAGCTTGGGCTTCTTGCCGCGCAGCTTCCCTTTGGCCCGGGCGACCGCCATGCCCTCGCGCGTGCGCAGCCGGATCAGGTCCGCCTCGAATTCGGCAAACGTCGCCAGGATGTTGAAGAACAGCTTGCCCATCGGGTCGACCGGGTCGTGCACGCTGGCGCCGAGCTGGAGCTTCACCCCCCGGGCGGCGAGCGCGTCCCCGATCGCGCGTGCGTCCGGCACGGAGCGGGCGAGCCGATCGAGCTTGGGCACCACCAGGGTGTCGCCGCTCCGGACCGCCGCCAGCGCCTGATCCAGGCCCGGGCGGGCCCGGTTCGTCCCGGTGAAGCCCTTGTCGGTGTAGATGCGCTCAGGCGTCACCCCGAGTTGGAGCAGCGCCTGACGCTGGGCGGCGAGGTCCTGCTTGTCGGTCGAGCAGCGGGCGTAGCCGATCAGCACGTGCGTCATGGACCGGATTGTAACGTACGGGGTCCCCTCACCGCAATTTTTATCGTACCACTCCATTGAGACGCAGCCCGCGCAGGCTGATCAAGGCTCCGCGGGTGGATCGGCTCGGTGTCCGCTGAACGATCCCCTTGCGGACAGGAGCAATGGGATGGTCGCTCGCCAGGATGGGGCTGACGCCGCCGACCCGGCCCTGGCCGGCCGGCTTGTCGCGCTTCGCCCCTACCTCGACGGCGAGGTGGCGCTGACGGTGGTCGCGGCCGAGCACGGCATCGCGCTTCGCACCGCCCGGCGCTGGGTGGCCCGCCTGCGGGCGGGCGGCCCCGCCGGCCTCGGACGCAAGCCGCGTTCGGATACCGGCCGGCGCCGCCTCGCCCCGGACCTCGTGGCCCTCGTTGAGGGTTGGGCGCTAACCCGGCCCCGCCTGTCGATCGCGACGATCCATCGCCGTGCGTGCGAGGTGGCCCGGACGCGCGGGTGGCCTGGGGCCTCCTACGCGAGCGTCCATGCGATCGTCACTGGCCTCGATCCGGCCCTGGTGACGCTGGCCTTG
>NZ_JAKSYJ010000092.1 GCF_022829365.1 Methylobacterium sp. J-077
TGGGTGACGTTCTGCCAGTCCTACGCGGCGGAATGTGCGGTGGACCGGAGCGAGCCGGCCCGCATCAGCCTCACCCCGGCGACCTGGGCGACGATCGTCTCGGTCAACCGCCGGGTGAACAAGTCGGTCGAGCCGATGACCGACATGGAGCATCTCCACGTCGCCGACCGCTGGGACCTCGCCGAGGACGGCATCGGCGATTGCGAGGATTTCCAGCTGCTCAAGCGCCACCTGCTGGCCGAGGCCGGCCTGCCCCGGCGGGCGATGCGCATGACCGTGGTGATCGACGAGAAGGGCGAGGGCCACGCGGTCCTGACCCTGATCACCGACCGGGGCGACCTGGTCCTCGACAACAAGACCAACGCGATCG
>NZ_JAKSYJ010000099.1 GCF_022829365.1 Methylobacterium sp. J-077
GTTCACCACCAGTGTGGCCAGGGCCTCGCCCTCGATGTCCTCGGCGATGATCAGCAGCGGCTTGCCGGTCTGGACCACGGCCTCGAGCACCGGCAGCATCGCCTGCAGCGACGACAGCTTCTTCTCGTGGATCAGGATGTAGGGGTCTTCCAGCTCGGCGACCATCTTCTCCGCGTTGGTGATGAAGTACGGGGACAGGTAGCCACGATCGAACTGCATGCCCTCGACGACGTCGAGCTCGGTCTCGGCGGTCTTGGCCTCCTCGACCGTGATGACACCCTCGTTGCCGACCTTCTGCATGGCGTGGGCGATCATCTCGCCGATCTCCTTGTCGCCGTTGGCGGAGATCGTGCCGACCTGAGCGACCTCGTCGGAGGTCGAGACCTTCTTGGCGCGGGCGACGATGTCCTTCACCGCAGCGGCGGTGGCGAGGTCGATGCCGCGCTTCAGGTCCATCGGGTTGATGCCGGCGGCGACGTACTTGGCGCCCTCGCGGACGATGGCCTGGGCCAGCACGGTAGCCGTGGTGGTGCCGTCACCGGCGATGTCGTTGGTCTTCGAGGCCACTTCGCGCACCATCTGGGCGCCCATGTTCTCGAACTTGTCGGCGAGCTCGATCTCCTTGGCGACCGTCACACCGTCCTTGGTGATGCGGGGGGCGCCGAAGCTCTTCTCGATCACGACGTTGCGGCCCTTGGGACCGAGCGTCACCTTCACCGCGTCGGCGAGGATGTCGACGCCGCGCAGCATCTTATCGCGGGCGTCGGCGGAGAAACGAACGTCTTTCGCTGCCATGGTTTGCCTCTTGTGGTTGGATTGAACCCCAAGGCCTCGGACGGCCTCAAAGGGCTGGGACGGGGAAGCCGATCAGAGGGCGACGACGCCCATGATGTCGGATTCCTTCATGATGAGGAGGTCCTGACCGTCGATCTTGACCTCGGTGCCGGACCACTTGCCGAACAGGACGCGGTCGCCGGCCTTGACGTCGAGCGCGTTGACGCGGCCCTGCTCGTCGCGCGCGCCGGGCCCGACGGCGACGATCTCGCCCTCTTGCGGCTTCTCCTTGGCGGTATCCGGGATGATGATGCCGCCCTTGGTCTTCTCCTCGCTCTCGATGCGACGGACGACCACGCGGTCGTGCAGCGGACGGAACTTCATGAGCTGCCCTCTTGCTTCAAGTCTGCAGTTGGCGTTGATGCGGCCGGCGAGGCCGCCTCCGAGCCGGACTATTAGCACTCTGTCTTGGCGAGTGCCAATGACGGCGGCGAGATAGCCCTCGCGCGGTTTCGAGTCAAGGCTGTCGCACCCCCGCGCGACGGTGCGATGACGGGGGATCGACCCCATTCTCCCCCCATGGATGACGCGCGCCCATGCTGAGCCTGCACGGACCTGAGGGCGCGGTGACGCTCGACCCGGGCGGCCCGATCCCCGGCAACGCCGTCTGGCTCGACCTCAACGATCCGACACCCGAGGAGGCCGCAGCCGTGGAAACCGCGACCGGCCTGCGGGTGCCGTCTCGGGCGGCTCTGTCGGAGGTCGAATCCTCCAGCCGGCTGCGGCGGGTGAAGGGTGGGCTATCGCTCTCGACGCCGATGATCACCTTCGAGAGCAGCGAATCGCAGCTGAAGCCACTTGGTTTCCTCCTATCGAAGGACCACCTCGTCACCATCCGGTTCCACGATCTGCGCGCGATCGGCTCTTCCGAGAAGCGGATCGCCGACGGCGACGGCAGCGTGGCCCCGAGCGAGATCTTCCTGGTGATCCTGGAGGAGTTGGTCGACAGCCTCGCCGACGCCCTGGAGGACATGGCCTCCGAACTCGACCAGCTCTCCACCCGGATCTTCGACTTCGACGTGCGCGGCGCGAACCGGCGGCGGCTGGAGAGCCCGCCGCCGCGCCGCCGCGACTTGGCGCTGCGGCGGATCCTGCGCGGCATCAGCAACCGCGGAAAGGTGTTGGGAAAGATTCGCGCCAGCCTGCTCGGCCTGGAACGGATCGTTCCATTCGTGTCGGCCGCCTGCGACGGCCTGGGGCTGCCGGAGGACGGACGCTTCGAGACGATCCGGCGGGATATCGACTCCCTCGACGAGTTCGAGACGCGGCTCGCGGAGAACGTCCAGTTCCTCCTCGATGCGGCGCTCGGGCTGATCAACATCGAGCAGAACAACGTCTTCCGGGTGCTCACGGTCGTGTCCGTGGTGGGCGTGCCGCCGACGCTGATCGCCTCGATGTACGGCATGAACTTCAAGCACATGCCGGAACTGGATTGGGCCTACGGCTATCCCTACGCCCTCGGCCTGATTTTGTTCAGCGCGCTGGCGCCGATCGTGTATTTTCGTATACGTGGCTGGTTCTGATATTCGGCTGCAAATACAACAACGAATGGCATTAACCGGCTTTATTTTTAATCGAGTACAGACTAAAGATCGGACCATTAAGATATATTTCTTTTTCGGCATTTGATGATGCCCAACTTTGTATCGAACCGTCCAAATTAGATAAAAATTAACTCCGTTTCGGCTACGTTCTCTATTGAGCAGGGCGAGCACTGAAATGTTCAAGAAATCCGTCTACAGCGATTCACGGGCCAAGCTGAACGCCCTGGATCGGTCCCTGGCGATTATCGAATTCTCGATGGACGGTCAGGTCCTCGACGCCAACCGGAATTTTCTGAACTTGATGAAGTACTCCCTTGCGGACGTACGAAACAAACATCACCGCATCTTCGTCGATCCGGCCTATGTCCAGAGTGCCGAATACGCGGAATTCTGGACGAAGCTGAAGGACGGCCAGCACGTTACCGGCGAGTTCCTGCGCCTGGGCAAGGATGGCGCCGAGGTCTGGCTGGAGGCGACCTACAATCCCGTCCTCGACGCTCGCGGCCGGCCGGTGAAGGTGGTCAAGTTCGCCTCCGACATCTCGACTAAGAAGAACGAGATCGATCGTTTGATGTCGATGATCGAGAACATGCCGGTCGCCGTCATGACCGCCGATCCGCGCAACGATTTCAAGATCAACTACCTGAATACGACCTCGCGCAAGACCCTCGGGCCACTGGAGCAGCATCTGCCGATCAAGGTCGACCAGATGCTCGACCATTCGTTCGACGTGTTTCACAAGAACCCGCACCATCAGCGTAACATGCTCTCGGATGCGAGCCGGCTGCCGCATCGGACCAAGATCAAGGTCGGCCCGGAGACGCTCGACCTCCAGGTCACCGCGGTCAACGACCGGAAGGGCAATTATATCGGCCCGATGCTGACCTGGGCTGTGGTGTCCGCGCAGGTGAATATGGCGACCGACGTGACCCGCGTGGTCGACGCCGTCGGATCGGCGATCCGCGAGATGCAGCACTCGGCCGAGGGGCTGACGCAATCGGCCGATGCCGCTCGGCAGAAGGCGTCGTCTGTCGCGGTTAATTCCGAACAGATGAACAGCGCCATCCAGGAGATTTCCGGCCAGGTCGGACGAGTCTCGGAGCGCGCCCGGCAGATCGCGGTCCAGGCCGAGACCACGGACGCGACGATGCGGCGGCTGGCGGAGAACGCTCGTGAGGTCGATGCGGTCGTCGGCATGATCAAGTCGATCGCCGGGCAGACCAACCTGCTCGCGCTGAACGCCACGATCGAGGCCGCCCGCGCCGGCGCCGCCGGACGGGGCTTCGCGGTGGTGGCCAGCGAGGTCAAGGCCCTGGCTGAGCAGACTGCCAAGGCGACTGGCGACATCACCCAGCAGGTCGCGGCGATCCAAAGTGCAACCGGCGAGGCGGTCGGGGCGATCGAGAAGATCACGGCCGCCGTCGCCGAGCTCTCGAACCTGACCCTGGCGATGGCGAGCGCCGTCGAGGAGCAGGCGGTCTCGACCCACGAGATGTCCGGCAATATCGGCGGCGTCTCGCAGGCTGCCAACGCCACCGGTCAGCTCGCCGAAGCCGTTCTGAGCGTCGCCGAGAGCTTGGCCGGCCATTCGTCGGACCTGTCGGAGAGCGTCCAGCGGTTCATGAAGTCCGCCTGATGTGAAACACGGGAAGCAGCGGCGTGAAACGCGCGCGCGGTTTCCCCCGTATTGGGGGTTTCGATCCATCCAGATGGAGCTGACCCGATCCCCTACCTCCTCGACAAAGCCTGGCAGCCCGCCCTCGTCGCCCTCGCGTGTCACGCACAGGCTTGCGCCGCCGAACCCGCGCGGCTCGGGCCGCCGCCCGGGAGCGCGCCGATCGTCAGCCTCGCTGCTCGGGGCGTGCAGATCTATTCCTGCATGGCCGTGGAGGGAGATCCGGCCTGGGGTGCGGCCAAGCCCGAGGCCGAACTATCCCAGGCGGAAGGACACGTCGTCGGCCGCCATTTCGAGGGACCGACCTGGGAAGCGCAGGACGGCTCCCGGGTCGTCGGATTGGTCATCGATCAGGCACCGGCGCCCGAGCCCCACGCCGTGGCGTGGCTGCTGCTCGCGGGCCAAGCGACCGGGTCCGGCGTGTTCGCCGGGACGCGCTACGTCCTGCGCAGTGACACGGCTGGAGGGGAGAAGCCGGCGGGCGGATGCACACCCGGCGAGACCGCGCGGGTGCCCTATACGGCAAGTTACACGTTCTACCGCTGACGGCCGTTCAATCCCGGGCGAGCTGCGCCCGGCCGATGGAGAAAACCCGTCCGTCCCCGAGGAGGTGGGCCGTGAACCCGTTCGGAAACAGGCCCTCGATCGCACGGTCGCGGACGTTCAGCCCGCCCGCATAGGCGCCGAAGGCCGGCATCACCAGGCGGATGCCGTCGGTGACGAAGCAGCGCCGGCGGACCGCCCGGCCGCGCATCGCCACCTTGCCGCAGGGATGGAGATGGCCGGCGATCTCGCCGGGCACGGGTTCGGGGCTCGGCTCGTGGCGCAGGACGAGGCCGCCGAGGGACAGCGCATCGGCGTAGCGGCCGCCGACGCCCTCGCTGACCGCCGCATCGTGATTGCCGGCGATCCAGACCCAGTCCCGGCCCTCCTGCAGGGCCGCCACCATGGCCCGGTCGCCGGGCTCCATCCGCTCCGGCCCCCGGTGATCGTGGAAGGAATCGCCGAGCGCGACCACGCGGGCCGGATCGTGCCGGATCACCGCCTCGTGCAGGCAGGCCAGGGTCTCGCGGGTGTCGTAGGGCGGCAGGAACTGGCCGGTGCGGGCGGCGTAGGACGAGCCCTTCTCCAGGTGGAGATCGGACACGATCAGGGTGCGATGCTCCGGCAGCCACACGCCGCCGCAGAGATCGAGCAACAGGGTCTCGCCCGCGAGCAGCAGGGTCGGGTGCTTGTGAGTCTTCTCGAGTCTCAGGCCGGCTGCCAAGATCGCATCCTCGGTCTCAAAGGGGGAGGGCGGATCGCCGGTCAGGACAGAGCCTCCTGAAGAAGCTCGGCCTCGGCCTCGGCCAGGATCTCGTCGGCCCCCTCGCCGTAGACCCGCTCGCGCCCGATCTCGAGCATGACGGAGACGGAGAGCGGCGAGACCCGATCGAGAGCCCTGTGGATGATTCGCCCTTGGATGCGCTCTAGCATCATGCCGAGGCGCCTCACGTCGAGGAGTCCGGTTGCCGCATCCTGCCGCGCCGCCCGGAGCAGGAGGTGGTCGGGCTGGTGCTTGCGCAGCACGTCGTAGATCAGGTCGGTGGAGATCGTGACCTGCCGGCCGGACTTCTTGAGGCCCGGATGATGGCGCTCGATCAAACCGGCGATCACCGCGCACTGCCGGAAGGTGCGTTTCATCATCGCCGATTCGTCGAGCCAGGCCTCCAGGTCGTCGCCCAGCATATCGACCGCGAACAGGTCGCCGATGAAGTCGGGATCGCGTGCGGCCCGCTCGGAGACGTCCCGGGTGGTCCAGATCGCGATGCCGTAATCGTTCGCCGCGAAGCCCAGCGGGCGCAGGCCGTCCCGCTCCAGCCGTCGCGTGAGCAGCATGCCGAGCGTCTGGTGTGCGAGCCGTCCCTCGAACGGGAAGGCGGTGAGATAATGGCGCTTGCCCCGCGGAAAGGTCTCGACCAGCAGGTCGCGTTCGCCCGGCAGGACCGAGCGGCGGCGCTGCTGCTGCAGGTACTCGCCGATCTGCTTCGGCAGGCGATCCCATTCGAATGGGTCGGCGATGATCGCCCGGACGCGCTCCGCCAGAAAGGTCGAGAGCGGGAATTTCGCGCCGGCATAGGAGGGGATCGCCGGATCGGTGCCGAGCGGCGCGCGCGTCACCAGGGCCTCGTCCTCGGCGAGCCCCTCGAAGCGCAGGGTTTCGCCCGCGAACAGGAAGGTGTCGCCGATGGTCAGCGTGTCGGCGAACTCGTCCTCGATCTCGCCCAGCACCCGGCCGCCCTTCGGCAGGACCGTGCCGGGCTTGCTCCGCAGCGTCCGGCCGAGCCGCACCCGCACCCGCGCCGCCTCGACGATGGTGCCGACATTCATCCGGTAGGCCTGGGCGGTGCGGGCATCGCGCACCCGCCACAGCCCGTCTGGGCCGCGGAGGATCTTGGCGAAGCGCTCGTAGGCCCGCAGCGCGTAGCCGCCGGTCGCCACGTAATCGACGACCTGCTCGAACGATTCCCAGGTCAGCTCCGCGTAGGGCGAGGCGGAGACGATCTCGTCGTAGAGACCGAGAGGGTCGAAGGCGTCGGCGCAGGCCATGCCGAGCACGTGCTGGGCGAGCACGTCAAGGGCGCCGAGACGCGCGTCGGGGGTATCCTGCGCGGCCTCCTCGACGGCGTCGAGGGCCGCTTGGCATTCCAGCATCTCGAAGCGGTTGCCGGGCACCAGATAGGCCTTCGAGGGCTCATCCATGCGGTGGTTGGCCCGGCCGATCCGCTGCATGATCCGGCTCGCGCCCTTGGGCGCCCCGACATTGACCACGAGATCGACGTCGCCCCAGTCGATGCCGAGATCGAGGGTGGCGGTGCAGACGATCGCCCGCAGCTGGCCCGCCGCCATGGCGGCCTCGACCCGGCGGCGCTGCTGCGCGTCCAGCGACCCGTGATGGATCGCGATCGGCAGCGCATCGTCGTTGAGCCGCCACAGCTCCTGGAAGGTGTATTCGGCTTGAAGCCTTGTGTTGACGAAAATCAGGGTCGTGCGGTGCGCGCGGATCAGGTCGTAGATCGCCGGCATCGAGTGCCAGGCGGTGTGCCCCGAGATCGGCAGCGACCGGCCGAGATCGAGCATGCGCAGGTCTGCCTTGGCACCGCCCCGGACGGTGACGAGGTCGGCCATGGGGGGCTGTCTTTTTTTCCCTCCCCCCATTGCGGGGGAGGGTGGGAGGAGTGCGCGGGTCGGGTCGGTGACCTCATCGAGTGCCGAGACCGCGACGCGCCCCCTCTCCCGCTCGGGAGAGGGGACCTGAGCCTCGTTCGGAGATGTGTGAATCCGACCTCCCGCTGAGGGGGGACTCAGCACCTGCGGCACCAGATACTTCCGCAACTCATCGGGCTCTCGGACCGTCGCGGACAGCCCGATCGCCGCCAGGTCCGGGCTGAGCCGATGCAGCCGGGCGAGCGCCAGGGAGAGCAGGTCGCCGCGCTTCGAGGTCACCAGGGCGTGCAGCTCGTCGAGGATGACGCAGCGCAGACCGGAGAAGAATTCGGCGGCGTCGCGATGGGCGATCAGCAGCGCCAGTTGCTCGGGCGTGGTCAGCAGGATGTCGGGCGGGCGGCTGATCTGGCGGGTGCGCTTGTGCGCGGGCGTGTCGCCGGTCCGGGTCTCGACCCGCACGGGTAGGCCCATCTGGGCGATCGGCGCGTCGAGGTTGCGGGCGATGTCGACCGCCAGCGCCTTTAGTGGCGAGACGTAGAGGGTGTGCAGCCCCGTCGAGGTCTTGGATGCGGGTTTGGCGGCCGCCCGCTCCGACAGGGCGACCAGGCTCGGCAAGAAACCCGCGAGCGTCTTACCGGCCCCGGTCGGCGCCACCAGCAGGGCCGAGCGGCCGGCGCGGACGATCCGCAGCAGGTCGAGCTGGTGCGGCCGGGGCGTCCAGCCACGCGCGGCAAACCACGCCCGGAAGGCCGGCGGCAGGATCTCGTGTGCGTCGCTCAGGCCAGGGCCATCAGGAAGCGGTCGATCAGTTCCAGGGCGCGCTCGCTCATCGAGCCGGGATAGCGGGCGAAGACGTGGCAGCCGCCGGGATAGATCGCGGTGTGGCCGCCATTGCCGGCCGCCGCCCAGCGCGCCGACATGTAGAGCGTGTCATCCAGCAGCGGGTCGGCGGTGCCGATGGTGAACAAGGCCGGCGGCAGACCCTTCAGCTCGGCATAGATCGGCGACACGTCCGGGCGGCGCCGGTCGATCCCCTCGCGGACGTAGCCGTCCGCGAATTTGGTGAGGTCGAGGGTGTTTACCACGAGGCGCTCGTCGCCCCAGTTGCGCACCGAGGGGGTGAGGCCGAGATCGTAGAAGCCGGCATTGAGATTGGCGCCGCGGAACGCCCGCGGCTGATTGTGCAGGTCGCGCAGGCGCAGCAGCACCATCACGGCGAGGTGGGCGCCGACCGACTCGCCGCCGATCGTCAGTGCGTGAATGCCGAACTCGGCCCGACCTGGCCCCGCGAGCCACAGCGCCGCAGCCTCGCAATCCTGCAGGGCGGCGGGGTAGGGATGTTCTGGGGCAAGCCGGTACTCCACCGACAGCACCACGAACCCGCAGGCATCGGCGATGCGCTCCAGCCACGGGTCCTGCTCGTCGGCTGCGCCCCAGACCCAGCCACCCCGGTGGATGTGCAGATAGGCGCCGCGCAGCTTCGCGCTGGCCTTCGGGCGGATCACCCGGAGCTTGAGCGGACCGCCGGGACCCTCGATCGTCAGCCACTCGGCCCGGGCGCTGTGCGGCATCGCCGGCGCGGCCTTGGTCCCGGCGCGGCGGCGGGCGCGCACCTCCTCGATCGGCAGCGACCAGGGATCGGGCAGGGCGGCGTGCGCCGCGACGATCTCGGCATTGAGCCGAAGCGTCTCGGGATCGATCGTCGCCGGGTCGAACAAGGCGTGGTCGATCATGCTGGGTCTCGTCCCCGTCGGCGCTGTCCCGCGGCCATTCCCGGCATCTTGGCGGGACGGGTCTCGCTTGCCATCTCGGGTCCGTGGGTGAAACCCGCTAACGTTTGATCCGGGATCCGGTTTCGACGCGGTGTGGTGCACCGGCCACGGTTCCGCCCGTTTCGTCGCCGATCCGGACACCCTCTTGTTTCATGAGGACGCGATGCTCGTCGATCACGACCGGCGCCGGCACGGTGCCCCGCCGCCGGACAGCGCCTATGGTGCTGAGGTCTACCCGCCGCGCGCCTCGGCGCTGCGCCGATTCCTCGGCGGCTCGCCCGCCGGGGTGTTCCTGCGCCTGCTGTTCCTGTCGGTGCTGGTCGGCGCCTTCATGTCGATGCTCGGCCTGACGCCGGGCCGGCTGTTCTGGCGCATCTACGATTCGGCCCGGGCGCTCCTGGAAATCGGCCTGGCGTCGCTGCACGATTTCGGCGGCTGGATCGTCGCGGGTGCGGTCGTGGTCATCCCGCTCTGGCTGATCTCGCGCCTGTTCGCCGCCTCGCGCTGACCGACCGGTTCACGAATCGTTCGCATCCGTTTAGGCCGCGGCATGACGCATCCGCCTGCCGGCTCACCGGTCCTGCCGACGCATCGCCGCGTGCTGGCTCTGGCCCTGCCGATGACGCTGGCCAACGTCACGACGCCGATGCTCGGCTTCGTCGGCGCGGCCGTGATCGGACGGCTCGGTGACGCGGCCCTGCTCGGCGCGGTGGCGCTGGGGTCCGTGATCTTCGACGTGATCTTCTGGTCCTTCGGGGCGCTCCGCATGGCGACCGCGGGCCTGACCGCCCAGGCGGTCGGGGCGCGGGATGTCGCCGAGGTCGACCGCATCCTGGCCCGGGCGCTGGCGGCCGGCGCCGTGATCGGCCTGAGCCTCGTCGCGCTGCAGTGGCCGATCGCCGAGGCCGCGTTCGCGGTGAGCGGCGCGAGCGCGGCGGTGATCGCCGGCCTCGCCACCTACTTCCACATCCGCATCCTGTCCGCCCCGTTCGTGCTGGCGAGCTACGGCGTGCTCGGCTCGGTGGTGGGGCGGGGGCGGACCGACCTCGGCCTGCTGCTTCAGGTGGCGATCAACCTGGTCAATGTCGGGCTGACGCTCACCTTCGTCCTCGGCCTCGGATTGGGGCTCGCCGGCGCGGCGCTGGCGGCCTTGTGCGCGGAGGTGGCCGGGCTCGGCCTCGGGCTGATCGTGCTGGCGCGGCTCGGCTCGCGCCCGTTCCGGGTGCCCCTGCGCGACCTCCGGGACGCCGCCGCTTTGCGCCGCACGCTCAGCGTCAACCTCGACGTGATCCTGCGCACCCTGGCGCTGATCACCGCCATCGTGCTGTTCTCGGCCTTGGGCGCCCGGCAGGGCGACGTGGTGCTGGCGGCCAATTCCGTCCTGTGGAATCTGTTCCTGATCGGCGGGTTCTTCCTCGACGGCTTCGCCACGGCGGCGGAAACGCTGTGCGGACAAGCGGTTGGCGCTCAAAACGCCGAAGCGTTCCGGAGGGCCTCCAGCTTGAGTCTGCGCTGGTGCCTGGGCTTCGGGATCGGGGTCAGCCTGATCGCCTACGCGGGCGGGGCAGGCTTCGTCGACTTCGTCACCACCAGCGAGCCGGTGCGCGAGACCGCCAGAGCCTATCTGCCGCTCGCCGCCCTGGCGCCGCTCGCGGCCGCCGCGCCGTTCGCCTATGACGGGATCTATGTCGGCGCCACCTGGACCCGGGCGATGCGCAACCTGATGGCGGGTGCGCTCGCCGCCTACGGCTTTGTGCTGGCGCTGGTCCAGGTCCTGGGCCTCGGCAATACCGGCCTGTGGCTGGCCTTCGTGGCCTTCCTGGGCGCGCGGGGCCTGTTCCAGGCGATCGCGTTTCCGGGTTTGGCCCGGAAGACGTTTCAGAGTCCCGCGCGGTCTATGGACGCGATTCCGGCGTCATAACGCGAATAGCCCGCGCGTGGTGAGCCAGGGCGCAAAAAGCCTCAGTGATACCGCGAAGATTTGCGGTTGGGATCCGCGGGCCGGCTCAGTGCGGATCCTTCCAGGCCGTGGCGGCCGGCGGCGCGGTCCGGGCGACCGTCCCGGTGGTCCGCGGCAGCTCGGCCTCGGCCCGACGCTGCGGCGCCCGGCGGAGGCTGCCGTAGTGCCGGCTCCGGCGGACATGGCGGCGGCCGCGCTCGGTCGAGTGGCCGACGAAGCCGCCGACCACGGCGCCCGCCACCGCCCCGATCGGACCGCCGACCAGGGCACCGGCCACGGCGCCGGAGCCGACCCCGAGGGTGTTCCGGCTCTGGGCCCGGGCGGGACCGGGCGCCCCGGCCAGGGCCAGGGCGGCCAGGACGAAGGCGGTCGAGAACAGGCGCATGGTATTCGGATCCCGGGATCCAAGGATCGGACCCGGGCCGCCTATATCCGTGAGAACATGACCAAAGCGCGGCCGGATACGGTGCGGCCGCCACCAGTATCAAACGTCGCAGGGACTCACCGATCGCGCGATCGAAGGTGTGGCCTGCGCGACGCCATGCTTTAGGGTGCAGCGCAACGAAGACCGGCCGTGGAGCGGCCGCACCCGGGAGATGCCCATGGCCACGACGACCGACCTGCGCCTGCGCCGGAGCGTGCTCTACATGCCCGGCTCGAACCAGCGGGCGCTCGACAAGGCCAAGACCCTGCCGGTGGACAGCATCATCCTCGACCTCGAGGATGCGGTCGGCCCGGAGGAGAAGGAGATCGCCCGGGAGCAGGTCTGCGCCGCGGTCAAGAGCGGCACATACGGCAGCCGGGAGCTGGTGATCCGGGTCAACGCCCCCCAGACCCCCTGGGGCGAGGCCGATCTCCACGCCGCGATCGAGGCCAAGCCCGACGCGATCCTGATGCCGAAGGTCTCGTCCCCGGCGGTGCTGGAGAGCATCGCCGACCGGCTCGAATCCCTCGACGCCCCGGAGGGCATCGCCGTCTGGGCGATGATCGAGACGCCCGCCTCGATCCTCAACATCCAGGAGATCGCCCGCGCCAGGCGCGATCCGCGCAAGCGCCTGACCTGCCTGGTGCTCGGCACCAACGACCTCGCCAAGGACACCTGGGCCAAGATCGTCCCCGGCCGGGTGCCGATGCTGCCCTGGATGATGATGGCGCTCGCCGCCGCCCGGGCCGAGGGCCTGGCGATCCTCGACGGCGTCTACAACGACATCGCCGACACCGAGGGCTGCCGCGACGAGTGCCGCCAGGCCCGCGACCTCGGCTTCGACGGCAAGACCCTGATCCACCCGACCCAGCTGGAGCCGGCCAACGCCTCGTTCGCCCCGACCGAGGAGGAGGTGCGCCGGGCCAAGCTGGTGATCGAGGCGTTCGAGCGCCCGGAATACGCCAAGCGCGGAGCGATCAAGCTCGAAGGCCGCCTCTACGAGCGTCAGCATCTCGGCGTGAACCGCCGCGCCGTGACCTGGTCCGAGGCGATCAAGGCCAAGGGGTTCTGAGGATGCGCCGTTCGAGCCGGCGCCGCCGAGAGCGGTACCGGCTCGGCGAGAGCGCGGGTTCGAAGTCGGAGACGGGGCGCCGTTCCCGATCGAACCGTGACCGGGAACGGCGCTGGTTGGCCTGAGATCGGGGCTCGAGCAGCGCTCCGGCTCGGCGGCCGGGCAGGTCACCATCAGGTCACCCCGTCCAAGTCGCCAGGCTCCGAGGCGGATCCGGCGATTCAACGCGGTCCGGTCGAGCCCTTCTGGAGCGACGACAACGAGGACGCCGAATCGAGCTTGTAGGTGTACTTGACCGGCGAGCCCGTAAAGCTCGTCCCGGTCGCCGATTTTCCCGTGGTCGATTCATAGACGTTGTTGCGCTCGCGGAAGCTGTAATTATCACCGTCAGCGTCTAATCCGATCTGATTGCTATTCTTCGTCTTATAAAAATAGTTCGACTCGGATACGACGTTGCTTCCGCTGCCGATCTGCAAGGCGTTATATTGAACCGTCGGGTACGATTTTCCGTCCGTTCCCTTGTTGTATCCGTCCGGAGCGGTGCTGTTATCGAAGTAGTTGTTGTAGGCATGCACCCAGCCCCGGAGGAGCGGGCGCCCACGCATGTTGGGCCCGATCCAGTTGTGATGGATGGTGACATGCAAGGCATTGCCACCATAAGCGTAGGAATCATCCTTGTTGATGCCGACGAGCATCGCCAAGCGCTCACCGGCCAAATCGTTATAGGTGCCGACCCAATTCCAGACCGGATCCGGCTGCATGGTCAGCCAATTGTCGCTGAAGTAGAAATGATTGTATGACACCGTTATCTTGTCCGAAGACAGGCCGATGCTGAACAAGTCATCGCTGATGTCGTAGAACGTGCAATGATCGATCCATGCATTGCTCACGCGGCGCAACGACACACCGAGATAATTGATCCCGGCATCGTCCGAGGTTCCCTTGACCTGAGGGGGAAGTGCCTGCAGGTCGCTGATGCGGCCGCTGAAAGTAATGTCACGGATGATGATATTGCTGATGTTCCGACCGTCGCTCAATTTCTCCCCGGAAAATTTGAGCTGAATGTTTTCCAAGACGGCGTTCCCGCCGGAAGCGCCCTCGATCGTCGTGTTGTCCCAGCTATTATCACTAAAGGTCAACGTTTTCAGCTTGGGTCCACCATAGATATGACCATTGATCACGATGCGGTGGGCATTGTTGGTGACGGCGCGGGTCAGTTCATCCAGCGTCGAGACATTGATTGGGATGGCATCCGCAGGCGCGCCAATTCCAGTGGAGAATCCGCCGGTATCCGTCTGGGCCTGAGCAGCAGGGCACAATCCCAGCGCGATAGCAGTCAGCAATAGGGCACAAATTCTGGACCTAACAGTCACAATATCTATCCTAAAAAATATAATATCGCCGCCGTTCGGCAGTCTTTCTTATCATTTCTGTGTGACATTTAGGTATGCGCGCGCAAATCTCGCCCCATGGCATCGCCCTCCCGAGGTGTCGAACGAAACAGATCGCGTGATGGCTGAAGACAAACCCACGCGGGAGAACAAGCGGAACCTTCGAGGGAAGCGCTTTAAAACCGCCCGGGCGCCGCTCTATTCGCCGTAGAGGCAAGCGATTTGGCAAGGGTCGGCATGCTCACCGGCGAATGCTTGTCTGGTGCGGTTCGCAACGAGGCCTGACCGAGCCGTTCCACGGGACGATCCGCCATCGCACCGATTGCCGGTGACTCTTCGGGGCCGCGCAGACCGCACGATCCGCGGTGGCCCGGTCGGGGTGCCTACCGCGTTCCGGTTCCGCCCAACGGCCCTGCGCCGGTTCTGCGGCACCGGTGGAACCTCCCTGACCCTCCGTGGCTGATGCCACCCCGGATGCGATCGACATCACCACCGCGAGCCCGGACGATCCGGACCCGGTTCCGCCGAAGGACCCCGTACGGGTCGGCAGCGGGCCAGCCTGGAACCCGATCGTTGGCGATATCCGACACAAATTCGTGATGTCCAGCGTAAACCCTTCTATAAGGCAAATGAACAGAAAGAAGGCTAAATATATGCTGAGTTAGAAAGATGAAATCTTCTGCCGCTATTGCTACTGAGGTCCATCAGTCCGGCTGGAACGCGAGCGCCATCCTGAAAGCCGTTGCGTCGGCGAACGGGCGGCTTCGGCACCCCGTCATCAGTGTTCTGGTCGGCGCGGCGGCCTTCCTCGTCTCGTTCGTGTTGCGAAAAGCCGTTCATCCGGCCCTGCCGCCGGGATTTCCGTTCGTCACCTTTTTCCCGGCCGTCATTCTGTCGACGTTCGTCTCGGGCGCCCGCGCCGGCCTTGTCTGCGCGGTCCTGTCCGGCGTGACGGCCTGGTACTACTTCATTCCGCCGCTGAATTCCTTCGCGATCGACGGCTCGGTCGTGACCGCCCTCGCGCTGTTCGGTATCGTGGCCGGCATCGATATCGCGCTGATCCATGTCATGCAGACGGTGACCGGCCAACTGGTCGGCGCCGAGAGCGCCGCCCGCGCGCTGCTCGATCAGCAACGCCGGCTCGTCGCCGATCTCCGGCAGGAAACGCAGAGCCGCGTGATGCATCAGCAACTCGCGGAGAAGTCGCTGCTGCTCGACCTTGCCCTGACGGCCGCGCAGGCTGGCACGTGGCACTATCGGGTCGCCACCGGGCGGGCTCTGCTCTCGGCCGAGATGGCCCGTCAGCACGGCCTCGGGGAGGCCGAGATCGAGATCGATGTCGAGCGGGACTGGAAACCGCTGGTGCATCCCGACGATGCCGACCAAACCTTGAGCGCGCTCGGCCACGCCATCGCGACGAAGGGGCCCTTCGAGACGGAATTCCGCATCTGCCTGCCCGATGGCGAGACGCGCTGGGTCTGTGGCATGGGTCGCGTGGAGAGGGATGCCCGGGGCGACGCGGAATGGGTCGTCGGCCTGACCTTCGATGTCACGGCGCGCAAGCTGGCGGAGCAGCGGATCGCCCATCTCGCGCGTCACGATCCACTGACGGATCTCGGTAACCGGACCCACTTCCAGGAGCATTTCCTGCGGGAGATCGCCCTGGTGAAGCGCGGGGCGCCGGCCTTCGCCCTGCTGTGCCTCGATCTCGACGGCTTCAAGGCCGTCAACGACACGCTCGGTCACGCCGCCGGCGACGCGCTGCTGCGGCTCGTGGCGGAGCGGCTGAAGGCCAGCGTGCGGATCGTGGACACGGTGGCGCGCCTGGGTGGCGACGAGTTCGTGGTGATCCAGACCGGGCTGGGCCGGACTGCCGACGCCACGGCCCTGGCCGAGCGCCTGACCCAGGCGATCAAGACACCCTTCGTCATCGATGGACAGGACGTCTCGATCGGCGTCAGCGTCGGCGTCGCTCTCGTCCCCTCGGATGGGATCGAGGCCGACGTGATCTACCGGAATGCCGACCAGGCCCTGTACAGGGCCAAGGCTGCCGGCCGCGGCACCTATCGCCGGGCCGGGGCGTGAGGGTTGCCCGTGCGGGGGCCCGGTTCAGGCCGGGTTCCCGTCGGACAGCCAGCGCTGTCATTGCCAGCGCAGCGAAGGAACTGAGAGCGTGTTTTTGGCTCTCAATGCGAACATGATCGCGCAAGAACGCCAGATCTTGCGTGTCCAAAGGGCTGCAAGTCCTTCGGCCAAGTTCAGGGGCGGAGCCCCCGAGCGCAGGGCTCCGCCCCGCGGCGGAAAGAGATCGCAGACCCAGAGCTTTCGAAAGCGAGACGTTTCGACTTTCATTCGTGTTTCCGCCAATACATCCCCGGCAAACAGTCGATAATACGCTCTGAGAAAATGCCACGTCGCGGGAATGCGTGCCGCACTGGGTCGCTTGGTTGCGGTCGCCAGGACGGAGGGTCATCGAAAGCTCCGCGGATCGCTCGAATGACGAGCATTCTGGTAACCCAGAGGCCGTTCTTCACCGGCCTCATCGCCTTCGAGCCCGAGGGCGGGGGTACCCGCTACACCGCGCGCGCCCTGCACCGGTCGGCGGAGGATCGCGCCGCGCGCGAGGCGATGGGCCTCCACGAGGGCCGGGGCCGCTGCGCCGATCAACTCGCCGCGGGGTTGTAGCGCGTCCGCTGGGTGCGCGGATCGCGGGCCGTGACGGTCACGTGGCCGGCCTCATCGAGCGCCGCCACGGCGCGCAGCACCAGGGCGTGCTCCACCGCGAAGGTGCGGGCGAAGGCGCGGCTGTCGCCGGGCAGGCCGAGGTCGAGGGCCGCCAGCAGCCCGGCTTCCAGCGGGTCCATCGCGGGATGGGCCGCCGTGACGCGGTCGAGGGCGGCGACGAACGCCGCCTCGTCCAGGGGGCGATCCATAAGACCTACGCCGCCGCCCGCGCTTCCAGGGTCACGAGCACCGATTTCGAGGTCGGCGTGTCGCTCTTCTCACCGAAGGTCGAGAGTGGCACCAGCACGTTCAGCTCCGGGTAGTAGCCGGCCACGGCGCCCCGGGGCATGTCGAACGGCACCAGCCGGAAATCCTCGGCCCGCCTGGTCACGCCGTCGGCGTGGAGACCGACGATGTCGACGCGCTCGCCGAGCCGGTCGCGGATCTCGGCGAGGTCGTCCGGATGGGCGAACAGCACCTTCCGCTCGCCGTAGACGCCGCGGTAGCGGTCATCGAGGCCGTAGATCGTGGTGTTGTACTGGTCGTGGCTGCGGAAGGTCTGCAGCACGTAGGTGTTCTGGCCCTTGCGCGCAGCCTGGTGCTCGGTCTCGGCGGGCAGGGCGTCGGCGGAGAAATTGGCGCGGCCGGTGGCGGTCTCGAACACACGCTCGGCGGCGAGGTTGCGCAGCATGAAGCCGCGCGGCTTGCGCACTCTTGTGTTGTACTCCGAGAAGCCCGGCACCGTCGCGGCGATCGCCTCGCGGATCCGGTCGTAATCGGCCGAGAGCCCGGCCCAGTCGATCGCGGCCGAGCCGACGGTGGCCTCGGCGATGCCGGCGATGATCGCGATCTCCGAGCGCAGCTCCTTCGAGGCCGGCTTGTTGATGCCGCCGGAGCCGTGGACCATGCTCATCGAATCCTCGACGGTCACGATCTGGGTCTTGCCGGCCGCGTTCCGGTCGATCTCGGTGCGCCCCATGCAGGGCAGCAGGTAGCCGACCGCGCCCGGCACGAGGTGAGCGTGGTTGAGCTTGGTCGCGATGTGGACGGTGAGGCGGCAGGAGGCGAGCGCCTGCGCCACCACCGGCGTGTCGGGCGTCGCGCGCAGGAAGTTGCCGCCCAGCCCGATGAACGCCTTGGACGTGCCGTCGCGCATCGCCCGGATCGCCGCCAGGACGTTGTGGCCGTGCCGGCGCGGCATGGCGAGGCCGAAATGCCGCTCCAGCGACTCCAGGAAGGCCACGGACGGCCGCTCGTTGATGCCGACCGTGCGGTCGCCCTGCACGTTGGAATGGCCGCGCACCGGGCACAGGCCGGCGCCGGGCCGGCCGATATGACCGCGCAGGAACAGCAGGTTGGCGATCTCGCGCACGGTCGCCACCGAGTGGCGGTGCTGGGTCACGCCCATGGCCCAGGTTGCGATCACCCGCTGCGCGCCGAGATAGACCTCCGCCATGGCGGCGATGTCGTCGTAGCTTAGGCCCGACTGGTCGAGGATCGCGTCCCAGCTCGTGGCGTCCACGGCCGCCCGGTAGGCGTCGAGTCCGGCGGTGTGGTGCTCCAGGAAGGCCCGGTCGAGGAGCGACGGGCGGCCGGAGGCGAGCGCCTCGGCGTCGCGGGCGAACACGATCTTGGCGATGCCCCGGAAGGCCGCCATGTCGCCGCCGGAGCGCGGCTGAAGGTAGTGGCTGGCGATGGCGCCGCTGGCGCCGCGCAGCATCTCCACGGTGTTCTGCGGGTCGGCGAAGCGCTCGAGCCCGCGCTCGCGCACGGGGTTCAGCACCACGACCTTCGCACCGCGCTCGGCCGCCCGGCGCAGGTCGCCGAGCATGCGCGGATGGTTGGTCCCGGGATTCTGGCCGACGCAGAAGATCGCGTCCGCCTTCTCGAAATCCTCCAGCAGGACCGTGCCCTTGCCGATGCCGATCGCGTCGATCAGGGCGACGCCGCTGGCCTCGTGGCACATGTTCGAGCAGTCCGGGAAGTTGTTGGTCCCGTAGGCGCGGGCGAACAGCTGGTAGAGGTAGGCGGCCTCGTTCGAGGCCCGGCCGGAGGTGTAGAACTCCGCCTGGTCCGGATGGTCGAGGCCGCGCAGCGTCGCGCCGATCTCGGCGAAGGCCGCGTCCCAATTCACCGGCAGGTAGCGGTCGCTCGCCGCGTCGTAGCGCATCGGGTGGGTGAGGCGGCCCTCGCCCTCCAGGGCGTAGTCGCTCCAGCCGCGCAGCTCGGTGAGCGTGTGGCGGGCGAAGAAGGACGGCGGCGTGCGCTTGTCGGTGGCCTCCCAGGAGACCGCCTTCACGCCGTTCTCGCAGAACTCGAAGGACGAACCGTGCTTCGGGTCGCCCCAGGCGCAGCCCGGGCAATCGAACCCGTCCGGCTGGTTGGCCTTCAGCAGGGCGCGGGCGCCCGACAGCGGCGCGCGCGAGCCGAGCAGGTGCTTGCCGCAACTCTTCAGAGCACCCCAGCCGCCGGCGGCGGATGAGCGCTTCGGAGCCCCGTCAGGCTGGGCCATGGATTGTCCTGGATGTTTTCTGGAAGCGAGACCGGCTCGCCAATTCGCAACCGCGAGATAAGCGGCACGGGAGACGGGTCACAATGCCGGGCGCGCGCAGGCCCCTCATGCATGGGGCACAGGCTAAGTCACCGCTTGGCAAAGCCTTTCTAAACTGGCGGGTTGAAGGCTCGGTGGCGGTCAAACTGGGTCGCAGAAAGCTGGATTCCGATCCGTCGTTGCTGTGCAGCGAAGCAACCCAGGGCAGCGCGCGAGCCCCGAAGGACGCGTATCCCTCGGGTGCTTCGCTGCGCTCGCAACGACGGTAAGCGGCTCGAAACGAGCGCGATCGAACGGTCCGTCAGGCCACGCGGGCCAGTTCCTCCGCGCCGCGGCCGACGACCTGGTGGAGGGAGAAGACACCTTCCGCATCCATCCGTTTCAGCAGATCGCCCTTGATGCGCCCGACCAGCCCCGGCCCGTCATAGACCAGCGCCGAGTAGAGCTGGATCAGGCTCGCCCCGGCCTCGATCTTGGTCCAGGCCGCCTCGGCCGAGTCGACGCCGCCGACGCCGATCAGGGGAAGCGTGTCCCCGACGCGGAGGCGGGTCTGGGCCAGCATCCGGGTCGCCGGGCCGAACAGCGGTCTTCCGGAGAGGCCGCCGGTCTCGCGGGCGAGGCTCTTTTCGGCGAGGGAGTCGGGCCGGGCCACCGTGGTGTTCGAGACCACCAGCGCCTGGACCCCGCGCTTCATCGCCGTGGCGCAGATCGCGTCGAGGGCCTCCAGCGCCAGATCGGGGGCGATCTTCAACAGGATCGCGGCTCCTGAACCGGCCGCGTCCCGGGCCTCGACGGTGCGGGCCAGCAGCTCGTCGAGGAACGCCTCGCCCTGCAGGTCGCGCAGGCCCGGGGTGTTGGGCGAGGACACGTTGACGGTGACGAAATCGACCAGCGGGGCGAGGGTCGTGGTGCAGGCGACGTAATCGGCCAGCCGGTCGGTCGAGTCCTTGTTGGCCCCGATATTGACCCCGACGATGCCCAGCCTTCCGGCCCGCGCCCGGAGCCGCCCGGCCACCACCGCCAGCCCCTCGCTGTTGAGCCCGTAACGGTTGATCACCGCCCGGTCGGCCGCGAGGCGGAACACCCGGGGCTGCGGGTTGCCGGGCTGAGGCCGCGGCACCACGCCGCCGACCTCCACGAAGCCGAAGCCGAGGCCGAGCAGCGCGTCCGGCACCCGAGCGCCCTTGTCGAAGCCGGCCGCGAGGCCGACCGGGTTGGGGAACCGGCGCCCGAGGAGGTCCACGGCCAGGCGCGGGTCGTCGGCGGCGGGCTTGCCCGGCGGTAGGAGCGATAGCGCGCGCAAGGTCAGGTCGTGCGCGCGCTCGGCGTCGAGCCGGTGCAGCAGCGGGCGGGCCAGCGGGAAGGCGGCAGCAATCATGCGCGCGGGAGTCCCGCGGGCAGGACATGCTGCCCATCCTGGCCCAGGGGCAGCTCCGTCACCGACACCACCGCCGCCAGCGGCAGGTCGCCGTAGAGATGCGGGAACAGGGCGCCGCCGCGCGACGGCTCGTAGCGCAGCGCCGCGCCGAGGCTCTCGGCCTCGACGGCGATCAGCAGCAGGTCCGCTTGGCCTGCGAAGTGGCGCGCCGCCGTCTCGGCAACCTGCTCGGCCGTGGAGAAGTGGATGAAGCCGTCCGCGTGGTCCACGGGCGCGCCGGTGAACCGGCCCGCCGCCTCGGCCTCGCGCCAGAGCGCACGCGGACAGATCTTGTAGATGAGCGGCATCGGCATTCCCCGGGGATCGGCGGTCCATAGCCCATCGTCCCAAGCGCCGGAACCGGGTTGATCGGCGCAGGACCTATCCTGTCGCGCCGTCTCATCCGAACGCCGGCGCGCCGCCTTCGGGCCGTGGCCGAGCCGTCCGTCCCGCCCGTCAGCAACACCCGGAAACCAGAACGATTCCAAGGACGATTGCATTCTGCAGGTTGTAGTTCTACTTTCCTACGACTAGGCTGGGCGTCACAGAACCGTGTCCGAAACGGGCAACGCGGGCCGGCTCGTGACGGTCTTCAGTATTCCGCGCCTCTCCGGCGGGTTCGGTCCGCATCCTCCGGGGACACTGCCGCCGTGCCTCCGCGGCAGCCGGATGCCGGCTGACGAGACGGGGGTGCTGACCCGCCGACGCCGAGCCGCCGAGCCCGACATGCTGTCTCACGAGCAGATCTGGAACGCCATCGACCGCCTGGCGGAACGCCACGGCTATTCCGCCTCCGGCCTCGCCCGCCGGGCCGGCCTCGACGCGACGAGCTTCAACCGCTCCAAGCGCATCGGCGCCGACGGCCGCAAGCGCTGGCCCTCCACGGAATCGGTCTCGAAGGTCCTGGCCGCTACCGGCGCCAGCCTGGACGAGTTTTTGCGGCTGATCGAAGCCCGGGAGATCCCCGCCCGCACCATGGTGCCGCTGATCGGGCTGACGCAGGCCGGCGCCGGCCGCCTGTTCACCGACGAGGGCATGCCCACCGGCGGCGCCGGCTGGGAGGAGATCGAGTTCCCCGACCTCGGCGAGGAGCGCGCCTTCGCGCTGGAGATCCAGGGCGATTCCATGCAGCCGCTGTTCCGCGACGGCGACGTGCTGATCGTCTCGCCCACCGCGAGCGTGCGCAAGGGCGACCGCGTCGTGGTGCGCCTGCACGGCGGCGAGGTCATCGCCAAGGAGTTGAAGCGGCGCACCGCCCGCACCGTGGAGCTGGTCTCGCTCAACCCGGAGCACGAGGACCGCGTGCTCAATATCGGCGAGGTCGCCTGGATGGCCCGGGTGATGTGGGTCCGGCAATAGGCCGCCGCGGGCCGGGACCGAACCCGCCGCACTTGATCTGCCACACTTGGCCCGGCCGCCGTTCGTCGCTATCGCGGGCGTCGTCGCGGGTCTCCCGCACCCGCTCAGCTCGGACGCAGCATGACGCAGCCCGGGACGGATCACGGCGTGGAGGGCGGGGAGCCGTTCACGCGGCAGACCCGCGCGCTCCTCGACGCGCTGCCGACGCCGACGTTCCTCGTCGATGCGCACGGCCGGATCCGGCACGCCAACCCGGCCTTCGAGCGGCTCACCGGCCATCCGGCCCAGGCGCTGGCGGAACGCGGCCTCGATCTGATCGTGGCGACCCGCGGTTCGGCTCCCGACCTGTCGGCCGACGCGCCGCAGGAGTTTCTGGCTCTGCGCGCCGACGGGACCAGCTTCTGGGCGAACCTGACCATGGGCCGCCTCCCGGATCGCGACGACACAATCGGCCAGATGCTCGATGTCACGGCGCGGCACGAGGCCGAGGGCGCGCTGGCGCTGTCGCGGCAGCGCGAGGCCCTGGGGCTGCTGACGAACAGCGTCGCCCACGAGTTCAACAACTTCCTGCAGATCCTGATCGGCTACATCGACGGGCTGAAGCGCCGGCTCGGCGACCGGCCGGAGCCGTTCATCCAGCGGGCGCTGGTGCGCTCGGCCGACGCCACCGAGCGGGCCGCGATCCTGACGCGCCAGCTCCTGGCCTATTCCCGCCGGATCGCCCCGGATGTGCGCCCGGTGGACCTCGACGCCATCGTGGCGGATCTGGCCGAGCGCCTCGCCCCAGGTTTTCCCCCCGGGATCCGTCTGGTGGTGAAGCCGACGCCCGGTCTCCCGCGGGCGATCAGCAACCCGACACAGATCGAGTTCGCCCTGCGGCATCTGGTCGCCAATGCCTGCGAGGCGATGCCGGCGGGCGGCACGCTGACGCTCTCGACCTTCCGGGTCGATCCCAACGACCGCGCCATGCACCAGCCGGGTCCGGGCACCGTCGGGATCCTGGTGAGCGATACCGGGCAGGGCCTCTCGCCCGAGATGCTGGCCCGGGCGCTGGCGCCGTTCCAGACGAGCCGCGAGGCGGGCCGCGGCGCGGGTCTCGCCATCGTGCACGGCCTGATGAAGCGCCAGAACGGCACGATCACCCTGGACAGCCGGGCCGGCGAGGGCACCCAGGTCCGCCTGGCCTTCCCGGCGGCGCCGGACCGGACGCTGCACTGAGGATGCGGACCGCGACAAGCGTCATCACGAGATCGCGAGGCGCGGACTAAAACCCACGCTGAGCCGTCACCATATGATCGTCGGCGGTCTTCGCCACTCGGTTCTCGTCCTCAGAGGCGCGTACATGCTCACCCAATTCTCGCGCCGTCGGCGCACGGCCGCCTTCCTGGCGCTGGCCGCTGCCCTGACCGTCGCGGCCCCCGTCGCCGAAGCCCGTCCGGGCGGCGGCGGCTCCTTCGGTTCGCGCGGCTCGCGGACCTACACCGCCCCCTCGGCCACGCCGACTGCGCCTGGCGGCGGTATGACCATGCAGCGGTCCCAGACCGCGCCGTCCCCGGGCATGAGCAACCCCGGCATGCAGGCGCCGGCCGCGCCCGGTCGCCGCTTCGGCGGCGGCTTCTTCGCGGGCTTGCTCGGCGCGGGCCTGCTCGGCGCGCTGCTCGGCGGTGGCTTCTTCGGCGGCCTGGGCGGCCTCGCCTCCATGATCGGCCTGCTGTTCCAGGTCGGTCTCGTGGTGCTGGTGGTGATGCTGGCGCTGCGGTTCTTCCGTCGCCGCAACGAGCCGGCCGGCGCCGGCGCCCCCTACGCCCGTTCGACGCTGGGCGGCGGCCCGAACCCGGCCGGACCGATGGGCGGCCCGGCCCCAGCGGCCGGCGGCTCGTTCGGCGGTCCGCGCCCCGTGCAGAGCCGCACCGTCCAGATCGGCCCGGTCGACTATCAGGTGTTTGAGCGCCTGCTCGGCGACATCCAGGATGCCTATTCCCGCGAGGATCGGGTGACGCTGGGCAACCTGACGACGTCGGAGATGGCCGGCTACTTCGACGAGGAGCTGCGCAACAACGCCGCCCAGGGCGTGGTCAACAAGATCACCGACGTGAAGCTGCTGCAGGGCGACCTGGCGGAATCCTGGGGCGAGGACCGCACCGACTACGCCACCGTAGCGATGCGCTACGCCCTCAAGGACGTCATGGTCGACCGCGCCAGCGGCCGGATCGTGAAGACCGAGCCGGCCCCGGAGGTGACGGAGCTCTGGACGTTCCAGCGCCAGCCCGGCCGCGGCTGGGTGCTCTCGGCGATCCAGCAGACCCGCTAGTTTTGGGACTTGGCGCCCCGGCCGATCGGCCGGGGCGCCCTTCAAGCCGGCGCCGCTTCCGCGGCGCCGGCTTTTCTGTGTTGATCCCACAGGTTGGCCAGGGCCACGAACCCGGTCACCGGAACCTCCTCGGCCCGGGCGGTCTCCAGGATCGCGGCCGCCGCCAGCAGCGCTCCGGGCTCCGGCGTCAGCGTCTTCAGGCTCTGGCGCAGCATCTTGCGGCGCTGGCCGAACGCCGCCCGGGTGACGGCTTCGAGGGCGCCGGCCCGGCAGGGCAGGGGCCGCGCCCGCGGCACCAGCCGCACCACGCTGGACGTGACCTTGGGCGGCGGCACGAACGCCGAGGGGCTCACGTCGAACAGGATGTCGGCTTGCGTGCGCCAGCCGCACAGCACGCCGAGCCGGCCGTAATCCGCCCGGGTCTCAGGGCCGGCGACGATGCGCTCGGCGACCTCGCGCTGGAACATCAGCACCGCCTGATCCCACCAGGGTGGCCAGGCCTCGCCGTCGAGCCAGCCGGTCAGCAGCGCCGTCCCGACATTGTACGGCAGGTTCGCCACGATCCGGGCCGGCCCTTGGCCGATCAGCGGCCGGGGATCGAAGGCCAGGGCGTCGGCATCGACCACTTCCAGCCGGCCGGGATAATGCGCGGCGATCTCGGCCAGCGCCGGCAGGGCGCGGGGATCGCGCTCGATCGCCACGACCCGGGCCGCGCCCTCGGCAAGCAGCGCCCGGGTCAGGCCGCCGGGGCCGGGGCCGACCTCGACGACGGTCGCGCCCTCGAGCGGTCCCGCCGCGCGGGCGATCCGCCACGTGAGATTGAGATCGTACAGGAAGTTCTGGCCGAGCGCCTTCTTGGGCTCCAGCCCGTGCCGGGCGACGACCTCGCGCAGGGGCGGCAGCCCGTCTTGGTCGCTCACAATTCGTCCTCGGCGTCGAAATGCTGGGCGCCGGACGCGCGCGGCCGTCCGGCATAGATGCTGAACGGGATGATGTCGGCGCCGGCGGGCCCCGCGCCGATGCGGGCCGCCTCGGTATCGGCGAGCCGCCGGGCCAGCCGCAGGGCGGCGATCAGGCTGTCGGGCCGCGCCACGCCGGTTCCGGCGATGTCGAAGGCGGTGCCGTGGTCGGGCGAGGTCCGCACGAACGGCAGCCCGAGGGTGACGTTGACGCCGTCGTCGAACGCGATGGTCTTGATCGGGATCAGCGCCTGGTCGTGGGTCGGCGCCAGGGCGACGTCGTAGGTCGCCCGGGCGCGGGCGTGGAACAGGGTGTCGGCGGGCAGCGGACCGCGGATGTCGATGCCGGCGCCCCGCAGCCGCGCCACCGCGGGGGCGAGCACGTCGCGGTCCTCGTGGCCGATGGTCCCGGCCTCGCCGGCATGGGGATTGAGGCCGGCGAGCACCAGGCGCGGCTCCGCCAGCCCGAACCGGTCGCGCAGGTCCCGGGTGACGATCCGGGCGGTTTCTTCAACCAGTTCCTGGGTGAGCAGGCCGGGCACGTCCTTCAACGGCACGTGGATCGTCACCGGCACCACCGCGAGGTCGTCGCTCCAGATCATCATCACCGGGCGCGGCGGCGTCCGGCCGGGCGGGACCGAGAGCGCGGCCAGGAACTCGGTATGGCCGGGATGGGCGAAGCCCGCCCCGGTCAGCACGAACTTGGCGATCGGGTTGGTCACCACCGCGCTGGCGCGCTTGGCCGCCACGAAGGCGACGGCCGCGGTGATCGACTCGATCACCGCGCCGGCATGGGCGGAATCCGGGGCCCCGGGCTCGGCGGAGATTTTGGCGCCGCTCGGCAGCGGCACCACCGGCAGCGCCCGGGGAAACACCTCGGCGGCGGTCTCGGGATCGACCTCGGCCACCGGGACGAGCCGGTACAGGCGGTTGGCCAGCCGCTCGATGAAGTCCGGATCGGCCACCAGGAAGAACGGCGGCAGCGGGTCGGCACCGCCGCGCCCGAGCCAGGCGCTGAGCGCGAGTTCCGGGCCGATCCCGGCCGGGTCTCCGAGGGTGAGGGCGAGCGGCGGCATCCCGGGTCTATAGCGCCGGCGGGGCGGGGGCGCACCTTTTCGGGGTGACGCGATGGTGCTTCGCCCAGTCCCGAAAATCACCGCACGGTGGCGATGCCGTCCGCGGTGGTGGCGGTGCCGACGTTCTGGCGGAGATCCGCCTCGCCCAGCGTCTTCAGCTCGACCCGGAGCAGCACGGTCTGGTTGCGCTCGCGCACGCCGGTCGCGGTGGCGATCGGCGAGTTGATGTAGTTGAGCGAGATGGTCGTGCATTCGTCCTGATAGCCGCCGCCGAAGCTCGCGCCCGAGAGATAGAACCGGCCCGGGTTCTGGTAGGTCGGGACCGTGCCGATCGGGTTGGACAGGTAGGCCGACAGGGCGTCCGTGTAGGTGTTGCGCACGTCGAGATAGTGCGTGAGGTCCAGCAGCAGCGAGCCCGAGACGAACCAGTTCGGCGTGATGTTGTAGGTGGCCGAGGCGGTCACGCCCTCGCGGTAGTGGCTGTAGCCCAGCAGGGGCTGCGCCTCGTAATACGAGTAGAACGCCGAGAGTGTCAGAGGCAGGAACGGCGCGAACCGCGCCGTGGCGCCGGTCTCGAACCGGGCGACGTGGAAGTCCGCCTGGTTGAAACGCGCTCGGGTGATGAAGGTGATGTTCTGGTTCGGCGAGACCTGGAACCGCCCGACGAAGTCGGAGCGCTGGGTCTCGAGGCCGGAATCGAGGCCGACATCGGCGATGTCGCCCCGGCGGAACGAGTTCACCCCGGCGAGCTGAATCGACTCGCCGAACAGCACGTTGGCGTACCAGCCCGAGGGCGTGACCACGGAATATTGCCCGCCGAGATTGGTGCGGACGCCGCCCTCGACCCGGTCGTAGCCGGAGAACTTGTCCCATTCGAACAGCGAGGTGTCGTCGAACACCAGGCTCTGGGCGTCCTCGTTCGGCAGCCGTCCGATCCGGGTCTCGGACGGGCGCGCGATGATCTGGCCGATCGGCTCCAGGGTGTGGACGCCGAGCGCGCCGAAATTCGCGACGAACGGGTAGCGGTAATCGAGGCCGATGGCCGGCATCACCCGGCCGGCGAAGCCGTCGTCGATCTTGGCGACCTGGGGGGCGAGGTCGTTCTGGTACCCGGAGAAGCTCGGATTGGTGAAGAACGCGTCGGTGCGCAGATACGCGAACGGCGTGAACTTCTGGCCCCACTCGTCGATGAAGCTGCGCCGCCAGGACAATTCGGCCGAGGCGCGGGTGTTGGTGCCGGCGAGCCCCTGGATCGCGCAGAGGCCGCGCTGGAACACCGTGCAGGTCTGGTAGAGCGGGAAGCTGACGCCGTTCACGCTCGGCGAGAACAGGTAGCTCGACGTGCGGGGCAGGCCCTGGAACTGGGTGGTCTCACGGGTCAGGCTGGTGATGTTGGCCTGGAACCGCACTTCGCCGCCGATCTCGGACGGGCCGTTCACGCGCTTGTCGTAGTCGATGACCGGGGCGACGATCGGCTGCTGCTTCTGCCAGTCGAAGCTCGACAGGCCCTTGAAGTAGTAGCCGCGCGCCTCGAACCACGACCGGTCGCCCTGGCCGACCAGGTAGCCCGTCGAGGTCGCCTCCCGGAAATAATCCGTCGTGATGTTCTGGTTGCGGATCCGGTAATTGTCGAGGAACCACTTGTCGGTCACCCCGACGAGGTCCCAGCCGGTGCGCCAGCGGTCGTTGATGTAGAACCGGCCCTGCGATTCCACCGAGCCGCGGAAGTCGCGCTCGCCGGCGCCCAGCGGGCTCGGCAGGAAGGCCGAGGGCGTCGTCTGCGAGATGCCCGACACGCGGATGTTGTAGAAGCCGTTGTCGATCCGCTGGCGGAACTCGGCCTGGCCGAGGAGGCCCTGGCGGCTGAGCAGCGTGGGCGTGATCGTCAGGTCGTAGTTCGGCGCGAGGTCGACGAAGTACGGCAGCGACACGCCCTTGCCGAGGGCTGTGGTCGTGATGAAGCGCGGCGTCAGGAAGCCGGTCTTGCGCTTCACCGTCGGGTCCGGCGCCTCGAAATAGGGCAGGTACGCGACCGGGATCCCGGCGATCTCCAGGGTGGAATCGTCGAAGTAGATCGTGTGGGTCTCGTTGTCGTGGACGATCTTCGTGGCGCGGATCTGCCAGAGCGGCGGCGTCTCGGGATGGTCCTTGCACGGCTCGCAGGCGGTGTAGCTGCCGGCCTCGAAGCTGGTCTGCTCGCCGTTCAGGCGCTCGGCCCGCGGCGCGGAGAAGCGCGTCCGCACCGTCTCGGCGCGCCGCTGCACGGTCTGCTGCCCCCGGAACGCGTCGATGAAGCCGGTCTTGAAATCGTCGGTGAGCTCCATGCGCTCGCCGGTCACGACGCCGCCATCGGCCTCGGTGAGGCGGACGTTGCCCTGGGCGAACACCCGGCCGGTGCCGCGGTCGTAGCGCACGTCGTCGGCCTGGAGGGTCCGGGGTCCGTAATGCAGCTCGGCGTTGCCCCGGGCGGTCACGGTGTTGTGGTCGTTGTCGTAGATCAGCTCGTTCGCCTCGACGAGCAGCTTGTCGCCGGGCTTGCCGAGCTTGGGCGCGGCCATCCCCTGGGCATGCGCCGAGATGCCTCCGGCCAGCGGCGCGGCGAGCGCCAGCGCAGCCAGGAAGGCCATCTTCCGCAGGATGTGGGCGACCTTACGCAACGCGCGACCCAACCCCTGTGACGTCGTCCGCCACCAACCTCACACACCCGTCTCCCGTCCCGCGATGGAGCGCGGGCGTCAGCCGTCTTCCTGGTACAGAAGCGTAAGCGTACCGAGAAGACTGCCTACCACGGCCGGGAACCACGCCGCCACCGGTGCGGCGACGAGTCCGGAGGCGCCGAGCCCCTCCATGACCTGCCGGACCACGTAGAGAGCGAAGCCCGCCGCGACGCCGCCGAGGACGAGTTTACCGACCCCACCAAAGCGGAAGAACCGTAAGGAAACGGTTGCGGCGACGATCACCATCGCCACGAACAGGACCGGCCGAGCCCACAGCACATCGTACTGAAGACGGTATCGGGTGGCGTCGAGACCGGCCCGTTCGGTCCGCGCGATGGTTGTGGGAAGTTGCCAGAAAGGCACAGATTCCGGGGGGGTGAAGCGCTGCCGGACCTGCCCGGGGTCGAGGTTCGAGGCGATCAGGTAGGTGTCGAACGACTCAGGCGGGGTGTCCGGGGCCAGCACGCGCGTGTCCGACAGCTCCCAGTAGCCGTCGTGGAGGGTCGCCCGGGCCGCCACGATCTGCTGGGCGAACTTGCCGGCCTCGTCGAAGGTGAAGACCGAGACGCCGGCCAGCGTGGTGGTGCCCTCGATGGCGGTCTCGGCCCGCAGGATCGCCTCGCCATCGAGGCCGCGCTGGCGGATCCACAGGTCCTTGCCGGAGCCGGCCTTGGTGGATTTGGCGAAGATCTTCGCCTCGATCTCGGTGGAGCGCTGCTTCAGCAGGGCCGAGACCGGGTTGTAGACCCCAACCGCCACCGCCCCGAGCGCCAGGGCCACGAAGAAGCCCGGCTGCAGGAACTGCCAGGCCGAGATCCCGGCCGCGCGGGCGACCACCAGCTCCAGCTTGCGCGACAGCTGCAGCAGGGTCGCGATCGAGCCGAACAGAACCGCGAAGGGCAGGACGCCCTCCGCCACCGCCGGTGTGCGATAGAGCGAGAGCTGCGCCATCAGCCCGGTCGAGGCGCCCTCGGCCTCTCCGGCCCGGCGCAGCAGCTCGACGAAGTCGAGGGTGTAGACCAGCGCGAAGACGGTGACGAACACGCCGACCACCGTGCGGGCGAACCGGGCGGCGAAATAGCGCCCGAGGGTCGGACCGATCAGCATCGCGGGCTCAGCGTGCCGGAGCGAGGCGCGGCGCGCGGAACAGGGCGCGCAGGGCGCCCCGAACCGCGGCGTTGAAGGCGCGCACCCGCGGGCCGAAGAAGATCAGCCAGCAGGAGAGCGCGATCGCCAGGAGCGGCACGCCGTAGATCGCCGCGACCGCTCCGGCGCTGCGCGCGGCGGCGCTCACCGCTGCGAATCCGGCGATGCGCAGGCCGACCACGGCCAGGATCGCCCCGGCGATGGCGAGGCCGCGGCCCTGGCGGGTGGTGCGGGGGTCTCCGAGCGCCGCGAAGGCGATGAAGGCGAGCGCGAGGGGGTAGAGGCAGGCCGAGAGCCTATCGTGCAGCTCGGCCCGGAAGCGGCCCTTCTGAAGCTTGTAATAGCCCTCGGTCTGGTCCGGGAACAGCAGCTGCGCCGTCGAACGCTCCCGGGGCTTGTAGACCGTGTCGGCATCCGGGGGCGCGAAGGCCGCGAGGTCGATCGTGTAGCGCTCGAAGGTGAGGATCGAGGAGTCGCGCGAATCCTTCTGCTGCTGGTGGACGCTGCCGTTCTCCAGGATCAGGTAGCTCTGTCCGTCGATGTCGACGGCGTTGCCGCGGTCGGCGAGGTAGACCTTGGTCTTCCCGGCCTCGCGCCGGTCCTGGATGAACAGGCCCTTGAGGATGCCGCCCGGCCCGCGCTCGCGGAAATGGAAGGTGATGCCGTTGTCGAGCTGGGTGAACTGCCCCTCCTTGACGATGTTCGCGATGAAGTCGCCCCGGACCCGGGTGATCACGTCCCGCAGCTCCTGGAAGCTCGCGGGCATCACCACCACCACCAGAAATCCCACCAGGAAGCTGACGATCAGCGCGAGCGTCAGGAACGGCCGCAGCAGCGCGCGCGGCGGCATGCCGGCCGCGGACATCACGATCAGCTCGGAATCGCCGTTGAGCTTGTTCAGCGCGTAGATGCTGCCGATGAACAGCGCCACGGGCGCGATCACCACCACCAGCGTCGGCAGCGACAACCCGGTCACGAACAGGAAGACCAGGAGCGTCTGGCCCTTGGCGGTCACGAGATCGAGCTCGCGCAGGGCCTGCGTCAGCCAGATCGTGCCGGTGAGGCCGATCAGGCAGGCGAGGCTGGCGCCCAGGGCGATCCGAAAGATGTAGCGCTCGATCTGCCTCATCGGCCCGGCAGTCCCGCTCGTTCCCTCGCCCCCGGGACCGGCAGGGACCCGACAAAAGGGGCGATTCCAGGGCTGTCGCGCCGCGTTGCGTTTGCCGCCTCACCGGCTACACAGAGCGGACCACGCCCTGCGGCACGGCCCGGGCTTGGGAACGGCTGCGGAACATTGGGCAGGACGACGGGTATGGCGGACGGTATCGAGATCGGTTTCGGCCCCCTGGAGCAGAGCGGTCAGGGCGCGGGGGGATCGGGCGATCTCGTCGTGTTCGTCGGCGACGACCTCGCCCTCGGATCGGCGGCCCGGGCGGCCCTCGGCGCCGCGGGCGCGGACCTCGTCGCGAAAGCCGCGGCGTCGGAGAAATTCAAGGGCCGCTCGCTCAGCGCCCTGAGCCTGCCGGCGCCGGCCGGAATCAACGCCGACCGGCTCGTGGTGATCGGGCTCGGCTCCGAGAAGGACCGGGCCAAGACCGACTGGCCGGCGCTCGGCGGCTTCACCGCCGGCAAGGTCACGGGCCGGGCGGCACGGGTCGTGCTCGACTGGCCGGGCACCACCGTCAGCGCCGCGCAGGCCGGCGAGTTCGCCCTCGGCGCGCGCCTGCGCGTCTACGCGTTCGACCGCTACAAGACCAAGAAGAAGCCCGACGCCGAGGAGAAGGGCGGCACCACGCTCACCCTGCTGCTCGCCGAGCACGGCACCGCGTCCCGCGAGGGCGAGGCCGCCCGGACCCTGTCCGAGGGCGTGATCCTCGCGCGCGACCTGGTGAACGAGCCGCCGAACGTGCTCTTCCCCGAGGAATTCGCCAAGCGCGCCTCGGAGCTGTCCCGGCTCGGCGTCGAGATCGAGGTGCTGGAGCCGGCGCGGATGCGCGAGCTCGGCATGGGGGCGCTGCTCGCCGTGGCCCAGGGCTCGGTCCGCGAGCCGCGGGTGGTGATCATGCGCTGGAACGGCGGTCCCGCCGGCGAGGCGCCGATCGCCTTCATCGGCAAGGGCGTGGTGTTCGATTCCGGCGGCGTCTCGATCAAGCCGGGCGGTGGCATGGAGGACATGAAGGGCGACATGGGCGGCGCGGCCGCCGTGGTCGGCGCGCTCCATGCGCTCGCCAGCCGCAAGGCCCGCTGCAACGTGGTCGGCGCCATCGGCATCGTCGAGAACATGCCCGACGGCGGCTCCTACCGCCCGTCCGACATCCTCACCTCCATGTCCGGGCAGACCATCGAGGTGATCAACACCGACGCGGAGGGCCGGCTCGTGCTCGCCGACGTGATCACGCACATCGTCCGCAGCGCCAAGCCGAAGGCGATGGTCGATCTCGCGACCCTGACCGGGGCGATCATCGTGGCGCTCGGCCAGGATATCGCCGGGATGTTCTCCAACGACGACACGCTGGCCGCCAACATCAATGCCGCCGGCGAGGCCACCGGCGAGAAGGTCTGGCGGATGCCGCTGATCCCCGCCTACGACAAGGCGATCGATTCCAAGTTCGCCGACATGAAGAACACCGGCGGCCGCCACGGCGGCGCCGCCACCGCGGCCTCGTTCATCAAGCGCTACGTCGAGGAGGTGCCGTGGGCCCACCTCGACATCGCGGGGGTGGCGATGTCGTCGAACGCCAGCGAGATCAACCGCTCCTGGGGCGCCGGCTGGGGCGTGCGCCTGCTCGACCGGCTGGTGCGGGATCATTACGAGGCGCGGTAACAGCCGGTGCCACCGGGATCGGGCGCGGCCCGGACAGCGCGCGGACGCGGGCTCCTGATCGCCGCGACCCCGATCCTGGCCACGCTCGCGGCGCTGGCGCTGGTGGCCGTCACCGGCTTCAGCCAGCGCTCGAGGGTGCCGGAGGCGTTCGAACCCTGGATCTACGGCTATTTCATTGCCCGCTACCCGCTCTTCGCCTTCGCGCTCGTTTACGGAATTGCGCATCTCGCGACGGTGGCGGCAGGGCCGGGGCCGGGTTCAGCACTCCGAAGAATCCTGTTCGCCACGGCCGGCGCCGCGGCCCTCGTCGTGGTCGGGCTCTACCCGACCTTCGGGGGCCTGATCCTGCGCGGCGGCTTCGCCACCGGCGGGATGGCGTTCCTGACCCATCAGCCCCTGTGGCTGGCCTACGGGCTCGGCGCCGGGGTCGCGGCCGCGATCTTCGGCGGCATCCTCGGCCTGTTCGCGCTGGCCGCCAACCGGCCCCTGCGCCCGAGCCTCCGGCGAATCGGTGCCGGCGTGCTGGCCTTCCTGGCCCTCTGGTTCGGCGCCTGCGTGATCGGGCTTTCCGGCAGTTTCGGCCTCGGATCCTGGCCGTTGCGAGCCTTCCGTCCCGCCGAGGCGGCCCTTGCCGCGCTGCTGCTGGTCGCCGCCGCCCTGCCGCACGCCGCGCTCCCGACACTGAGCCGGCTTCGTCGAGGCGCCTGAGAGCGCCGCCTTGCTAGTGGCCGCCCGTTCGCCCACAGTCGGGCGGTTCTGCGTAGGGACGGGACCCGGCCAGTGAGAGCCGTGCCCGCGGGAGACGACGCGATGCGCGAGGCCAGCGTAATCGAGACCGGTGCCACGGCACGCACATACGGGTCGGAGACGGATCCGGCCTTTGCGGATCTGTCGCCGCGCCCGTGGCTCGCCGCCTACCCGCCCGGGATCCCGGCCGAGATCGACGTCGACAAGCTCGGCACCCTGGTCGACCTGTTCGAGACCAGCATCGCGGCCTTCGCCGACCGTCCGGCGATGCTGTGCTTCGGCTCGACCATGACCTACGCGAGCATGGGCAAGCAGGCGCGCGCCCTGGCGGCCTGGCTGCGCGCCCAGGGCCTGGCGAAGGGCGACCGCGTCGCGATCATGCTGCCGAACGTGCCGGCCTACGCGGTGGCGTTGTTCGGCGTGCTCTCGGCCGGCGGGACGGTGGTCAACGTCAACCCGCTCTACACGCCCCGGGAATTTTCCCAGCAGATCAACGATTCGGGCGCCCGGTTCCTGATCGTGCTGGAGAATTTCGGCCCGACCGTCGCGGGTGCGCAGGCCGATGTCGCGCTGGAGCGCGTCCTCCTGGTCGGCCCGGGCGATGGGCTCGGGCTCAAAGGTCAGGTGATCAACCTCGCCAGCCGCCACGTCCGCAAGGCCGTGCCGCCGTTCCGGCTGCCGGACGGGCTCGCGCTGCCGTTCAAGACCGCCTTGCGGCGAGGCAGCGGCATGCCGCACGCCTCCGTACCGGTCGATCCGGAGGATCTGGCCTTCCTGCAATATACCGGCGGCACCACGGGCGTCGCCAAGGCGGCGATGCTGACCCATCGCAACGTCATGGCCAATGTCGAGCAGTCGCAGCTGTTCTTCAATTCGAAGGATCCGAGCATCCTGCGCTGCGCCGTCACGGCGCTGCCACTCTACCACATCTTCGCGCTGACAGCCTGCTTCTTCCAGTTCATGCGCAACGGCGGGTCCTGCCTGCTGATCCCCAATCCGCGCGACTGCGACGGCATGGTCAAGACTTTGAGCCGGCACCGCTTCACGCACCTGATGGGCGTGAACACGCTGTTCAACGTGCTGATCAACCACCCGAAGATCCACACGGTCGACTTCTCCCACCTCGATTTCGTCGTCGGCGGCGGGACGGCGGTGCAGCGGCCGGTGGCGGAGCGCTGGAAGGCGCTGACCGGCAACACCATCCTCGAAGGCTACGGCCTGTCGGAGACCTCGCCGGTGGTGAGCGCCAACCCGCCCGGCATGAAGGACTTCTCCGGGACGATCGGCTTCCCGTTCCCGTCCACCGAGGTCTCGATCCGCGACGCCGCCGGCAAGCCGGTGCCGCGGGGCCAGCCGGGCGAGATCTGCGTGCGCGGCCCCCAGGTGATGCGCGGCTACTGGAACAAGCCGGAGGAGACCGCACGGGCGATGACGCCGGACGGGTTCTTCCGCACCGGCGACGTCGCCGTGATGGAGCCCGACGGGCAGATCAAGATCGTCGACCGGATGAAGGACATGATCCTCGTCTCCGGTTTCAACGTTTACCCGAACGAGGTCGAGGAAGTTCTCGCCGCCCATCCCGGGGTGCTCGAATGTGCCGTGGTCGGCGCGCCGAGCGAGGAGACCGGCGAGATGGTCGTCGCCCACGTGGTGATGAAGGATCCGGCCGTCTCCCCCGACGCCCTGCGGGCCCATGCCCGCACCCAGCTCACCGGCTACAAGGTGCCCCGCCGGGTGGTGCTGCACGACGCGCTTCCCAAGACCAATGTCGGCAAGGTGCTGCGCCGGGTCCTGCGCGACGAGACGCCTCCGGGCTGAGCCGGACCCGGCCGCGACGGATCGTCGTCGCTTACGCGTGTAACCGCCTGTCCCCGATCGCCGAATGGTGAGGCTGCGGCGCTTGCGCCCCTGTCGGCCCCGGCCGATCTGTGGGTTGTTCGCGCGGGACAGGCGAGGAGACGGCAATGGTGATCCGGAGCAGGCGCGGGTGGGAGATCCCCGAGAGTCAGGCCACGCCCGAGGCCGTCTTTCTCAACCGGCGGGCGCTGATCGGCGCCGCGGCCGGGCTGGCCGCCGGCTCCGTGCTCGGCGGCCGCACCGCCTTCGCGGCCGCAGGTGACGGGGCGCTCTATCCGGCGCCGCGCAACCCCGCCTACACGCTCGACCGGCCGCTGACCCCGGAGCGGTTCAGCGGCGACTACAACAACTTCTACGAATTCGGCACGTCGAAGACGGTGCTGCCGGCCGCGAACGCGCTCAAGACCCAGCCCTGGACCGTGAAGATCGACGGCCTCGTGGAGAAGCCGTTCGAGATCGGCGTCGACGACCTGATCCGGAAGATCGGCCTGGAGGAGCGGCTCTACCGCCACCGCTGCGTCGAGGCCTGGTCGATGTCGGTGCCCTGGACGGGGTTTCCCCTGTCGAAATTGGTGGCGCTCGCCAAGCCGACCTCGGGCGCGAAGTACATCCGCTTCGAGACCTTCATGGACAAGGCGATGGCGCCGGGCCAGCGCGCGTTCTTCTATCCTTGGCCCTACACCGAGGGGCTGACCCTGGCCGAGGCCGGCAACGACCTCGCCTTCGTGGTGACGGGCGTCTACGGCAAGCCGCTGCCCAACCAGTTCGGCGCGCCGATCCGCGTCGCCGTGCCGTGGAAATACGGGTTCAAGTCGGCGAAGTCGCTGGTGAAGATCTCGTTCACCGCCGACCGCCCCAAGACCTTCTGGGAGGGCCTGCAGGCCTCCGAGTACGGCTTCTGGGCCAACGTGAACCCGGCGGTGCCGCATCCCCGCTGGAGCCAGGCCTCGGAGCGCGTGCTCGGGACCGACGAGCGGGTGCCGACGCTGATCTACAACGGCTACGGCGAGCAGGTCGCCGGCCTGTACAAGGGGATGGAGGGCGAGCGGCTGTTCGTATGAAAAACCAAGGGACCCCAAAGGGCTAATACCAACCCTCGTTAAGTGGGACTCACGGGGTAGCCTCGGCGGCTGAGGGGTGATTCTGTCTTTGGGTTTGGAGCCCGAGGAGGATGTCATGGCTGCTCCGGTACCGCTGCGGTCAGACTTTGACGCTGACGGTC
>NZ_JAKSYJ010000121.1 GCF_022829365.1 Methylobacterium sp. J-077
GTCTGGCCGGACGGCAGCTGGATGTTGACCCAGCCGCCCTGGCGGCCGAGTTCGGTGAACAGGGTATCGGGTCCGAGGCGCGCGAGACGGACGCCTTGGGTGCCGCTCGGCAGGCTGCGCAGCGCCAAAAAGTTGTCGCCGTAGGGATCGAGGCCGACCGGGTAGCTGAAGGCTTCCTGCTGGACCTGGGCCAGCGCTGGCCAACTCGCGACAACGGCGAGGACCGCGGCCGCGGACAGAAGCAGACGAAGAGGCGGGAAACGACTAGGCGGAGACCCGATGCGGTGACACTCTGGTGACACCGCCGGTCTTTGCATCAGGGTTGATCCCTGCTAAGTCATTGAAATGATTGGCGCACCCGACACGATTCGAACGTGTGACCTTTGCCTTCGGAGGGCAACGCTCTATCCAGCTGAGCTACGGGTGCTAGCCGCGCCGATTTCCTAACCCAACCGCGCCGCCAGCGCAACGGCTTGGGCGTGCCTGGGGCGTCGAACGGCCTTCGCGAGCTGTGTCGGGTCGGACACCGCAGCGCGGCGCCGCCGGGGTGCAGCACGAAGGCCGTCGGGTGTTGCCCGGGCGGCCTTGTGTTGGCGCGCCGTTTCCCTGCCCCTGGCGGATGTTCAGGGGATCACGGGGCGGGCGGGTGTCGCAGGCGGTCGGCGGGGGAGACCGGGGCGCGAACAATTTCGGTTCGCTGCGCGTACTCTTCGCAATCCTGGTGGTTCTCTCGCACGCACCGGAGCTGGCGGACGGCAATCGTTCGCGCGAATGGCTCACGCAGGTGTTCGGCACGCTGTCGCTCGGCGAGATCGCGGTCGACGGGTTTTTCCTGGTCAGCGGCTACCTGATCACGGCGAGCTACCGCGCCAAGCGCTCGTTCTCCGACTACGTGCTGCGGCGGGCGCGGCGGATCTATCCGGGTTTCGTGGCGGCGTCCCTGGTCTGCATCGCCGTCGTCGCCCCTCTGGGCGGCGGGGATGTCGCGGCGGTCTCGCCGATGGAGACCGTGCTGCGGCTGTCGCTGCTGCTGATGCCGGTGGTCCCGGGCGCGTTCGAGGGGCTGCCCTACCCAATGCTCAACGGCGCGCTCTGGACGATTCCCTGCGAATTCGGCTGCTACCTGCTGCTCGGCCTGGTCGGCACCGCGCGCGCCCTGCGGCGGCGGCGGCGCTACCTCGTCCTGCTGGCCGGCCTCGGGGGGCTCCTGGCCCTGCGCCGGCTCTACCTGCCGGTGGGCGCGCCGGGAGACGGTCTCGGCACCCTGTCGGAGATGATCCGCCTGACCTTCATGTTCTGCTGCGGCGGCGCCTTCCGGCTGTTCGGCGACCGGATCGCCTATACCGGCTGCGGCGCGGCCCTCGCCGTCCTGCTGCTCCTGCCGCTCATGTTCAGCCCGGCGCTGGCCGAGCCCGCCTTCGCGGTCCTCGGCGGCTACCTGATCTTCTGGTTCGCCCTGGCGGTGCGCCCGAACGCCCTCAGCCGCATGACCGCGCAGGTCGACGCCTCGTACGGGCTCTATCTCTACGCCTGGCCGATGCAGAACCTGCTAGTCGCCCGGCTTCCGGGCCTCTCGCCCTGGACGGCCGCGATCCTCGCCCTGGCGGCGGCCATCCCCTTGGGCTTCCTGAGCTGGTACCTGGTGGAGAAGCCGATGCTCCCGCGCCGGCCCGGCGGGTCCGGGAGCCGGGAAGCCGGCGACGCGCTGACGGCCGCGCCCGCGCTGCGCCCGTGATCCTTCGGTAACCGCCGCCGGCGTTGCGGGTTTTCGAGGAGGAGCGCCGGTCGTAGGGGCCGCGCGGTGGTTGAGGCGGCGATGGCGCAGACGATCGATCGCGGGACGCTGGACCGGCTGATCGCCCTCGGCCGCGCGCGCGGTGAACTCTCGGCGCAGGACCTGGAGGCCGCCTTGCCGGTCGACCGCATGGATGTCGACGCCCTGGTGCTGGTGATGCTGGAGCTCGACGCCGCCGGGGTCAGCGTCGAGCCGGAGGCGTTCGGGCCGCCCGTGGACCGGCCGATCCCGGGATCGCTGACGCTCCCGGAGCAGCGCCCCGGGACGCTGCCGCCGGCTCCGCCCGCGGCCGGGACGGGAGCCCCGGCCGTGCCGGCGGAGCCCGCGCCGCATCGGCCCGCCACCCCGCCCGAGCAGGATCCGGACGGAAGCCGGGACGTCACCCGGGCCGTCGCCCTGGCGGGTCTCGCCACGCTGCTCGTCCTCGGCGCCGTGCTGCTGATGCTGTGAGGCCCTGCCGGGAGGCTCCGGGCCGGAACGCATCCGCGGCCGGCCCCGTTGCCCCCGGCCCTGGCGGACCAAGAGGACGAACCCCGACCATGCGTCACCGCGCCGACACGACCCTGGCCCTGCTGGTCGCGGCCCTGCGCGAGAGCGCGGCGCATATGGAGGCGCTGCTGACGCTGGCGCGGACCGAGCTCGACGGCAACCTCCGGGCCCTGGTGTCGCTGATCGCGATCGTGGGCACGATCCCCGTGCTGCTGATCGTCACCTTCTTCCTCGGGCTCGACGCGGTGGTGAAGCTGCTGGCCCTGCCGTTCGGCTCCGAGGCGCCGGCGGCGCTGATCGTCGCGGCGCCGTTCCTGATCGTGGCGCTCGGGCTCGGCTGGCTCGGCCTGCGCCGGATGGCGCTCTCGAACCTGGAGCCGTGGCGGACCTGGCGGCAGGTGAAGCAGGACGCCCGCGCGGTGGCGCGGCCCCGGGCCTGAGCCGCGGATCGGTCCCGCCCCGCCCGGGAGCCGGCACGGTTTATCGCGTCGGCGCCAGGATCGCGCTGAGGCCCGGCTCGAGCGGCACGTCGAGGTGGCAGCGCAGGCCGTCGGCCTCGAAGGCGAGGTCGACGAGGCCGTCGAGTTCGCGCCGCACCCCGCCCGAGATCAGGCGCGTCCCGAAGCCGCCCCGGACCGGCGGCTGCACCGGCGGGCCGCCGCTCTCCTGCCAGGTGAGCCGCAGGCGCGGCGTCCCGCCCTCCGTCATCGCGAGGGACCACGAGACCCGCACGCGCCCCCCCGGCGCCGAGAGCGCACCGTACTTGGCCGCGTTCGTGGTCAGTTCGTGTATCGTCATCCCCAGGGCCAGCACGTGCCGGGGGGACAGGGAGATTTCGGGGCCGTCGAGGCCGATCTGGTCGCCGCCCGTGCGATAAGGGTTCAGCTCGTTCTCCAGCACCTCGCGCAGAGAGGCGCCGCTCCAATCCTCGCGGGTCAGGAGATCGTGGGTCTTCGACAGCGCCAGGATCCGCGCCTCCAGGACGCCCTCGGACCCGCGGGACTGGCGGGCCAGCGCCTGCACGGTGGCCAACGTGTTCTTCACCCGGTGGTTCAGCTCGTGCAGCATCGTCACCTGCTGTTCCTGCAGGGCGCGGCCGTGGCGGATCTCGGCATGCAGCGCGTCGGTGTTGCGCTGGAGCGCGACCGCCATGGCGTCGAGCTTGCCCCCGAGGCGGCCGAACTCCGTCGCGCCGCGCAGGCCGGTGCGGACGGTGAGGTCGCCGGCCTGCCAGGCGGCCGCGATCCGGAGCAGGCGATCGATCGGGCGGCGGATGAACATCCGTCCGGCCAGGAGCGCCGCCGCCAGCGCCAGCACCGCGCCCAGGGCGATCAGCACCAGCCCGCGGCGCGTGGCGGCGTCGATATCCGCAAACGCCGCCGCGCTGTCGCGTCCGACCACCAGGCGCACCCCCGCGAGCGGTCCGCCCGGCATGGCTGTGGCGATGATCCGCGTGCGGCCGTCGAGGCCTTCGGCGATGCGCACGTCGCCGTCCCCAGCCGTCCGCATCGCGGCGCGTTCCGGCGGAATCCGTTTGCCGATCCAGTCCGCCCCGTTCGGGCGCTGCGCGATGATGAGGCCGTCGTTATCCGTCACCGTGATGGCCGTCTCCGTCTGGTGCAGCGTCTGCTCCAGGTGGTCGGACAGCCAGTCGAGATCGACGGCGGCCAGAAGGACGCCCGTGGCCGGGATAGCCGTCGCGGCGATGCCTGTCGCGGTTTCTTGCGCCGCATCGGCCGCGGGCACCACGCGAGCGAAGTGGATCGACGGCCGTTTCGAGACGATGCCCAGTGCGTAGCCGCCGACTGCGAAGCCGTCCGCCTCAAGGGCGCGGCGGTGATAGGCCCGCGCCCCGCTCGAATAGGCCCCCGCCGCCGAACCGGCGCTGTCGCAGATCACGGCGCCGCCCGGATCCGTGAGCGCGAGCAGGATCACGTGCGGGAGCCGGGCGGCAGATCGCTTCAAATAGGCTTCACAGGCGGCGGGGTCGCGGGTCCGCACGGACGGATCCCCGGAGATGAGGTCGAGGGCCTGCCGCATCCGCTCCGAGAGCTGGACGAAATCCTCGCGGCGCCCCGGACGGTGGCGAGGGCGTCGGCGCGCACCGCCGCGTCGCGGCTCGTCCGCAGGGCGACCTCGTTGTAGCCCTGGATCACCAGCGCCGGGGTCAGCGCCAGCAGCACCAGCAGCAGGATGCGCGTGGTCAGCGACAGGGTCAGCGACATGGGCGGTCAGTCGCGGCCCGCGCCGGCACGAGCGGCCTGGCGCGCGGCCAACCCGGGATCGCCCGGAACCTCCACGATCAGGTCGCGCAACGCCGACTCGTCCTCTCCCACGCGCACGGTGTGGCCGCGCTCGGCCCGGTGCCGTTCGGTCAGGCCGGCCGTCGCCGCCTCGGGCGCCCCGACGCCGGGGTGCCGCGACAGATAGAGCTTGGCCGTCCTGCCGCAAGCCGAATCCGCGTGGATCCGGCCCTGTCCCGCCGGCGGCTCGGCCAAGCCGGCGATCATCGACAGGCCGGTTCGGAACGGCAAGGCTCCGGCGGCGATCACCGGTCTCACGGACTGCGGATCGCGCGGCATCGGCCGGACACAGCCGGCGCCAGGGCAGACGCGAGATCGAAGGCCGTACGCCGACTCATGCCGGCCTTGTTGCAGAACCGGCGGACGCTCGCCAGCCCGCACACGGGCCCGGCCTCGAAAGGCGGCAGCTTGCCTTAAGGCTCGCGACCGCGCGCACCGCCCGCGACGGGGCGCAGATGCAGGAAGCTGCGCTCGCCGGTGGCGGCCTCCGCCACGTGCTGGATCGTGTCGAGCAGCTCGGTCACCGCCTGCGGCGCGTCGGGGCGGAACTGTGCCTTGGGCTCGACCCAGCGCTTCCGCGTGTGCCGCGCGGCGATCTGCGCTTCGCTCAGCGCATCGAAATCCCTGCGTCGAACCATGGCTCAGCCCTCCGTGCGGGATGTTGTCCGCGCATGGTTGACGAAAGGTTAACGCGCCCGGCGCGGGGAGACTGCCGGGCCGCGGGGGAGGGGGCGGCGCACCGCCCTACATCGGGGACGGCCCGCCAATAATCCGCAGCAGCCGGAGCAGCACCGCGCGGATATGCGCGCGAAGGTGGGTGGTTTCCGCCATGCGTCGACCTACGGCGCGCAGGCGCGCGAAGTTTCAGGAACACGCCATTTCGACGGGCGTCGCTACGCAAAAAGGTGGCCGTGCGCAGAGCCCACGCGCCCGCCCACCGCCCAAGGGCGTATTGCGACGACGCCCTCAACGCGCCTGATCTCTTGGTATCGATGGCGTACTGATCTTTGAAAGTACGGTCCTGATATGCGCCCGCACCCGCTCTTTGCTGCTTGAACTGTTGGCCGTGCTCTTCGCGGCAGGCGGCTCATCGGCGGTCGACATGGCAAGGCCCCGAGATCAAGAGCGCCACCTGTTCGGGCCACGGAGACGTGGTTGGGTGGGCTATGGTCGAGAGCTATAATAAATCGCCTGTTTTAAACATGGTCATTATTGTAGTGCCGATGATCGATGCACGTTTTAGCTATGTTAAGGTTTATTGCAGCCGGCGTTCGTTGCGGCTGCGCGCAGGACTACGTAGCGGGTTCGTGCCCCCGTCAGGGGGCCAGCAGGAGGATGTCGGTGCCGGAGCGCTTTTACTTCGATGTCGAGAACGGCCGGGAGCGGATCCGGGACGAGGCAGGCGTCGAGGCCGAGAGCCTGGAGGAGGCTCTGGCCGAGGCGCGCAGCGTGATCGAAGAGATGGCGGCCTCCGTGAGCGGCACGGCCGCGGCCGGCGCGTCGTGGACGCTCGTGGTGCGGGACGCCGCCGGGTCTGTGGTCGGCCGCCTGCCGATCCGTGCGTGAGCGCGCCGCGATCAAAGAACCCGCCGCGGCATGGGCCGGGCGGGTTGAAGGTGATCTCGTCTCGGAGAATGCCCGACCCTAGGCGCCGCGCCCCGTCGATGCATCCCCCATCCGAGGGACGCCTGCCACACGATTCAGCGAGCCGGCGGGTCCGTCGACGCGAAGCGCCCCGCCCGGAGGATCGAGGGCGTCAGCCCCCGAACGCCCGCAGCGGCAGGCCCGCCACGCCGACATCGAGCTCGAACAGCGCCCCCGCATTCGTCTCGTGCTCGACGCCCCGCGACGCCGAGGTGACGAACAGCCGGTCGAGCCCGGGCCCCGCGAAGGCGCAGCTCGTGATGTTGGTGGCCGGGAGCGGGATCGCCCGCAGGAGGCGGCCCTCCGGATCCACCCGGCTGATCCGGCCGGCGCCCCAATGGCCGATCCACAGGCAGCCATCGGCATCCGTGGTCATCCCGTCGGGCCAGCCCCAGGCCTCGGGGAAGCGCAGGAATTCGCGTTTGCCCGACAGGGTCCCGTCGGCGGCGAGGTCGAAGGCGAAGACGGTCCGGGCTGCGCTGTCGCTGTGATAGAGGATCCGGCCGTCGCGGCTGAAGGTCGGGCCGTTGGCCACGCCGTAAGCGCCGTCCATCCGCCGCCAGGTCAGGTCGGGATCGAGCCGGTGCAGGGCGCCCGAGATCGCGGTCTCGGCCTGGTGCATGCTCCCGGCCCAGATCCGGCCGGCATGGTCGACCTTGGCGTCGTTCAGGCGGTTGTCCGGATGGTCCGGCTCCGGGTCGCCGATCGGCGTCACGCTGTCGGCCTCCAGGTCGAACAGCGCGAAGCCGCTCTTCAGGCCGATCACGAAGTCGCGCAGGCCGGCGCGGGGGATGATCCAGCCGATCGGCTCCGGGAACGGCCGCGTGCCGGTCGCGCCGCTCCCGAGGTCGAGCCAGCGCAGGGCCGGCGCCTCGATATCGACCCAGAACAGCCGCCCCCGCTCCGGCACCCAGACGGGGCCTTCACCGAGCCGGTCGCGCTCGGCGCGGGCGACGATGCGGAACTGTGCTTCCATGGATTGTCTTGTCCAGTCCGGCGACGGGGCACGGCCCGCCGCCTGGTGCGGCTTCGCGGACGGGGGCCGATCAGGCGCGGTCGGAGGCGGCCCGGCCCGGCCGGCTGCCCCACAGGGCGAAGAACAGGACGTAGAGCTCGCAGGCAGCCGTGATCAGGAAGGAATGCTGCAGGCCGAACCGGTCGGCGGCCCAGCCCTGCACCACGACCAGGGAGCCCCCGGCGATCGCCATGATCAGCAGCCCCGCGCCCTCCTCGGTCAGGGGCCCGAGGCCGCGGATCCCCAAGGTGAAGATCGTCGGGAACATGATCGCGTGGAACAGCCCCACCGAGATCAGCGCCCACATCGCCAGCGGCCCCGTCGCGAAGGTCGCCACCAGCATCACCGCGAAGGCCGCGATGGCGGCACCGGCCAGGATGGTCTCGGCGGAGCGCCCCTGCATCAGGTAGCTGCCGACGAAGCGGCCGATCATCATCCCGCCCCAGAGCAGGAACAGGTAATGCGCGGCCTGCGTGTGCGTGAGGTCGCCGATCTCCGGCTGCGAGACGAAGTTGATGAACAGGTTCGAGACCCCGATCTCGGCGATCAGGTAGATGAAGATCGCCGGCACGCCGAACACGAGGTTGCGGTGGCGCCAGAGCGACAGCTTTCCGCGCTCGGCCTTGGCGGCCTGCTTCGCGCCCCCGCCCCCGCCACCGATGGCGGGGAGGGGGAAGCGGGCGATGACGGCAGCGAGGACGACGAGGATCGCCGCCACGATCAGGTAGGGGAGTTGCACCGACTGCGCGTCGGCCAGCCGCTCGGCCGGGCTCAGGGTGGTGCCGGCGGCGAGGTTGCCCGAGGCCGAGCGGCCGAGGATCAGGTAGCCGCCGAACAGCGGCGCCAGGGTCGTTCCGAACGAGTTGAAGGCCTGGACGAGGTTGAGGCGCGCCGGGGCGCTCTCCGGCGGCCCGACCACCGCCACGTAGGGGTTGGCGGCGACCTGGAGCAGCGTGATGCCGGTGGCGATCACGAACAGAGCGGTGAGGGTGATCGCGTAGGACACCGCGTGCGAGGCGAGGACCATGCCGAGGGTGCCCAGCGCCATGATGCCGAGGCCGACCACCAGGGCCCGCTGGTAGCCGATGCGCGCGATCAGCTTCGCCGCCGGGATCGACGCCACGAAATAGGCGATGAACCAGACCGACTCGATCAACGTGGTCTGCGTGTAGCTGAGGTCGAACACGCTCCGGAGATGGGGCAGCAGCGTGTTGTTGATGACCGTGATGAAGCCCCACATGAAGAAGAGGCTCGCGAGCAGCGAGAGGGCCGGGCGGTAGCTGCCCTGGTCCCGCGTCGCCGTCCCAGCCGCGGGCGATCCGAAGCTCGCGATCGGTGCTGCCATCAAACGTTTCCTCTCACCGGAGCCGCCTTGCCAGGGCCCCTTGTTGTGGAATTTATTTGTAGGAGTATATAGCGCCCTCGCGAACGTCAACCGCGGCACCTTCGGGCGGCATCCTCGGCGGGCCGGCGCACGATCGGCAAGGGGAGGGCGAGCATCGCGCCGGGGGAACGGATGCGTGGAGCAGGAGCGGTGGCGCTTGGCGCCTGTGCGGCGATCCCCGTGGCGGCCCAGGCGGCCGAGCCGAGCCGGACCGTGTTCGGCACCCTGCCGGACGGACGCGCGGTCGAGGAGGTGACGCTCGCCAACGGCAAGGGCCTCACCGCCCGGGTGATCGCCTGGGGCGCCCTGTTGCGGAGCCTCGAGGTGCCCGACCGCGCCGGCAAGCCCGCCGACATCGTCCTCGGCCACAACGATCTCGCCGGCTATCTGGCCCAGCCCAACTATTTCGGGGTCAGCGTCGGTCGTTACGCCAACCGGATCCGCGGCGGCCGCTTCACCCTCGACGGCCGGACCTACACGCTGGCCACCAATGACGGCCCCAACGCCCTGCACGGCGGCACTGCCGGCTTCGACAAGCGGCTCTGGACCATCACCGCGGTCGAGGGCGGCGCCACGCCGTCGGTCACCCTGCGCTACGTCAGCCCAGACGGCGAAGAGGGCTATCCCGGCACGTTGACCGTGACCGCGACCTACGCCCTGGACGAGACCGATACCCTCACGGTCACGTACCAAGCCACCACCGACAGGCCGACCATCGTCAACCTGACCAACCACAGTTTCTTCAACCTCGCCGGGGAGGGGTCGGGGCGGTCGATCCTGGGCCACGTCCTGACGATCCCGGCCGAGCGCTACACCCCGGTCGACGCGACGCTGATCCCCACGGGCGCGCATGTCCCTGTGGCCGGCACGCCGTTCGACTTCCGCGAGCCGGCGGTGATCGGGTCGCGGATCCGCGACGGGCGCGACCCCCAGATCGTGCGCGGGCGCGGCTACGACCACAACTGGGTGGTGACCGAGGCCCCGACAGCCGAGCCGCACCTCGTGGCCCGGGTCGAGGACCCCGAATCCGGCCGGGTCCTGGAGGTCGCCAGCAACCAGCCTGGGGTGCAGTTCTACGCGGGCAACTTCCTCGACGCGACCGTCGTGGGCAAGTCCGGCCTGGCCTACCGGCAATCGGATGCCCTGGCGCTCGAGCCCGAATTGTTCCCCGACACCCCGAACCAGCCGGCCTTCGGCTCGGCCCGGCTCGATCCGGGCGCGACCTACCGGAACGTGATCGCCTATCGCTTCTCCGCCAGCGCGGGGCATCGAGGCCACGAATGACCGGTCGCCCGACAGGGCCGCCCTGACCGCGCTCCCTCCGGAGCGCGCCTGATGTCAGCATCGGCCCCGGGACGCGGCGACCGCCCCGGGCACCAGGACCTGACGAGTATGAGTAAACGACCCGGCCTGCGCCGGCAGAGGGAAACGCGGATGCGTCGGTTGAGTTGGTCAGTGCTGTCCGTCTGTGTGGCGATCCCCGTGGCGGCCCAGGCAGCCGAGCCGAGCCGGACCGTGTTCGGCACCCTGCCGGACGGCCGCCCGGTCGAGGAGGTGACACTGACCAACGGCAAGGGCGTCACCGCCCGGGTGATCGCCTGGGGCGCCCTCCTGCGGACCCTCGAAGTGCCCGACCGCGCCGGCAAGCCCGCCGACATCGTCCTCGGCTACGACGATCTCGCCACGTATCTCGACCAGCCGAAACGGTTCGGGGTCAGCGTCGGGCGCTACGCCAACCGGATCCGCGGCGGGCATTTCACCCTCGACGGCCGGACCTACACGCTGGCGACCAATGACGGCCCGAACACCCTGCACGGCGGCACTGCCGGATTCGACAAGCGGCTCTGGACCATCACCGACGTCAAGGGCGGCGCCACGCCATCGGTCACCCTGCGCTACGTCAGCCCGGACGGCGAGGAGGGCTTTCCCGGTACGCTCACGGTCACCGCGACCTACGCGCTGGACGCCGCCAACACGCTGACCATCACCTACCAGGCGACCACCGACAAGCCGACCATCGTCAACCTGACCAACCACAGCTTCTTCAACCTCGCCGGCGAGGGCTCCGGCCGCTCGGTCCTCGACCAGATTCTGACCATCCCGGCAGAGCGCTACACCCCGGTCGACGCCACGCAGATCCCCACGGGCGAGCGTGTCCCGGTGGCGGGCACGCCGTTCGATTTCCGCGAGCCGACGGTGATCGGGTCGCGCATCCGCGACGGGCGCGACCCCCAGATCGTGCGCGGGCGCGGCTACGACCACAACTGGGTCGTGGCCGAGGCCCCGACAGTCGAGCCGCATCTCGTGGCGAAGGTCGAGGATCCCGCCTCGGGCCGGGTTTTGGAGGTCGCCAGCAACCAGCCCGGGGTGCAATTCTATACCGGGAACTTCATCGATGCGACCGTCGTGGGGAAATCCGGTCTGGCCTACCGGCAGTCGGATGCCCTCGCGATCGAGCCCGAATTGTTTCCCGACACCCCGAACCAGCCGGCCTTCGGCTCGGCCCGGCTCGATCCGGGCGCGACCTACCGGAACGTGATCACCTACCGCTTCTCCACCAACTCCGCACACCGGACCCACGACAAATGACCGATCACCCGAAGACCCGGCCCCTGCGCTCGCGCGCCTGGTTCGACAACCCCGACAATATCGACATGACCGCGCTCTACCTGGAGCGCTACCTGAACTTCGGCCTGAGCCTGGAGGAGCTGCGCTCCGGCAAGCCGATCATCGGCATCGCCCAGACCGGCTCCGACCTGTCGCCGTGCAACCGGCACCATCTCGTCCTGGCGGAGCGCGTGCGCGAGGGCATCCGCGAGGCCGGCGGCATCGCCCTCGAATTCCCGGTCCATCCGATCCAGGAGACCGGCAAGCGGCCCACCGCCGGCCTCGACCGCAACCTCGCCTATCTCGGCCTGGTCGAGCTCCTGTACGGCTACCCCCTCGACGGCGTGGTGCTGACCACCGGCTGCGACAAGACCACCCCGGCCTGCCTGATGGCGGCCGCAACCGTGAACATCCCGGCCATCGCCCTGTCGGTGGGGCCGATGCTCAACGGCTGGTACAAGGGCCAGCGCACCGGCTCCGGCACGATCGTGTGGCGCGCGCGCCAGATGCTGGCCGCGGGAGAGATCGACCACGAGGGCTTCATCAAGCTGGTGACCTCGTCCGCCCCCTCCACCGGCTATTGCAACACCATGGGCACGGCGACGACCATGAACGCGCTCGCGGAGGCGCTCGGCATGATGTTGCCGGGCTCCGCGGCGATCCCGGCGCCCTACCGGGACCGGCAGGAGGTCGCCTACTACACGGGCAAGCGCATCGTCGCGATGGTGGCGGAGGACCTGAAGCCGACCGACATCCTGACCCGTGAGGCGTTCCTCAACGCGATCGTGCTCAACTCGGCGATCGGCGGCTCGACCAACGCCCCGATCCACCTGGCCGCGCTCGCCCGCCATGCGGGGGTCGAGCTCGACATCGCCGACTGGCAGACCCACGGCCTCGACGTGCCGCTCCTGGTCAACCTGCAACCGGCGGGCGAGTATCTCGGCGAGGATTATTACCGCGCCGGCGGCCTCCCGGCGGTGGCCGCGCAGCTGATGCGGCGCGGGCTGCTCCACGAGAACGCCCTGACGGTGAACGGGCGCACCATCGGCGACAATTGCCGCGGCGCGGTGATCGAGGACGAGGATGTGATCCGCCCGATCGACCGGCCGCTGAAGGAGGCCGCCGGCTTCCTGGTGCTGCGCGGCAACCTGTTCGACGCGGCGATCATGAAGACCAGCGTGATCGGCGCGGAGTTCCGGGAGCGCTACCTGTCGAACCCCGAGGATCCGGAGGCCTTCGAGGGCCGGGCCGTGGTGTTCGACGGGCCGGAGGATTACCACCACCGGATCGACGACCCGGCGCTGGCGATCGACGACAACAGCATCCTGATCATGCGCGGCGCCGGCCCGGTCGGCTATCCGGGGGCGGCCGAGGTGGTGAACATGCGCCCGCCCGCCTACCTGATCCGCTCCGGGGTGCACGCACTGCCGTGCCTGGGCGACGGGCGCCAATCCGGCACCTCGGCCTCGCCCTCGATCCTCAACGCCTCGCCCGAGGCGGCGGTGGGCGGCGGCCTGGCGCTGCTGCGCACCGGCGACCGGGTGCGGATCGACCTGAAGCGCGGCACCGCCGACATGCTGCTCGACGCGGACGAGATCGCGCGCCGGCGCAAGGCCCTGGAGGAGGCCGGGGGCTACGCCTATCCGGCGTCCCAGACCCCATGGCAGGCGATCCAGCGTGCGAGTGTCGGGCAGATGCACACCGGGGCGATCCTGGAGGGCGCCGAGCGCTTCCAGCGCATCGCCCAGACCAGCGGGCTGCCGCGCGACAACCACTGAACGGGCAGTCCCGCCGCCGCGGCGGCGGGGCTCCTTACGCCTTCAGCGAGAGTTCTGTGTCGGCGAGCGCGAGGCGGACGAGGTCGGTCATCGCCGCGCGCGCCGCCTCGATGTCGCCCGCCACGATCGCCTCGTACAGGATCCGGTGATCCGGCATCGGGTCCCGGGGCAGGGCGCTGCGACGCTGCTTGAAGATCGTCGTCCAAGTCACGGCGGCGGCAATGGAACTTGACAGGGCCATCAGCGGCCCGTTGCGCGCCGCCTCAAGGATCGTGTTGTGGAACGACTGGTCGGCCGCCCGCCCGATCTCGGTGGCGAGGCCGTAGCGGCCCATCTCCTCCAGGGCGTGGCCCATCCGGGAGATGTCGAGGCCCGAGCGCCGCTCGGCCGCCAGGGCCGCCGCCGCCGGCTCGACGATCATCCGCAACTCGAACAGGTCCCGGATGAACGATTCGCTGGGTTCGGCCTCGAAGGCCCAGGCGAGGATGTCCGGATCGAGCAGGTTCCAGCGGCTCCGCTGGGTCACGCGGGTGCCGGTGCGGGGCCGGCTCTCGACCAGCCCCTTGGCGCTCAGGATGCGGATCGCCTCGCGATAGGCGGTGCGCGAGACCTTCAACTGCTCCGAGAATTCGATCTCGCCGGGCAGCACGTCCCCCGGCGCGTACCGGCCGGCCAGGATCGCGATGCCCAGATCGCGCGCGACCGAGCCGTGGATCCGGCGCGAGCCCGAGGCCAGCGGCAGCTTGATGTCCTCGTATCCGGGATCCCCCCTCACCTGCCACCTCCGGTCCGAGCCGCCAGGACGGGGCAGGATCGCCGCGATCGTACCTGGAAGTTGTAGGAGCGCAAGCTCCAACACCCATAAGCATCATAGTGCCGCTAGGCTTGCAGCCGCTGCACAACTGCTCTAAGTTATTTGTATGAGTAAAGAGCTGAGTGCGAGCGCGGGGATTCGCGGCACGATCCTGATCGGCGCCGAGGATGCGACCGCTGCGGATACCTTCCGGGCCGTCGAGGCGGCAAGTGGCGCGACGCTGGAACCGGCCTTCTCGGCCGCCGGCGCGGCCGAGGTCGAGGCCGCCTGCGCGTTGGCGGATGCGGCGTTCCCGAGCTTTTCCGAATCGACCCCCGAGGTGCGGGCCGGGTTCCTGGAAGCCTTGGCCGAGGCCGTGGGCGGTCTCGGCGAGCCGCTGATCGAGCGGGCCGTGGCCGAGACCGGGCTGCCGCGGGCGCGGCTGGAGGGCGAGCGCGCCCGCACCATCGGCCAGCTGCGCCTGTTCGCGAACGTCGTCCGGGCAGGGGAGTGGGTCCAGGCCACGATCGATCCGGCCCAGCCCAAGCGCACGCCCCTGCCGCGCCCCGATCTGCGCCGCCGCCACGTCGGCCTCGGCCCGGTGGCGGTGTTCGGCGCCAGCAACTTCCCGCTCGCCTTCTCGGTAGCGGGGGGCGACACCGCCTCCGCGCTGGCGGCCGGCTGCCCGGTGGTGGTCAAGGGCCACCCGGCCCATCCCGGGACCGGCGAGCTGGTGGCCCGGGCGGTGCGGTCCGCGGTGGCGGCCAGCGGCCTGCATCAAGGCGTGTTCTCCTACCTGCCGGGGCCGTCGAACGCCCTCGGGACGGCGCTCGTCGCCGATCCGCGGATCAAGGCGGTGGGCTTCACCGGCTCGCGCGGCGGCGGCCTCGCGCTGATGCGGGTGGCGGCCGGCCGCCCCGAGCCGATCCCGGTCTATGCCGAGATGAGCGCGGTCAATCCGGTCCTGCTGCTGCCCGGCGCCCTGCGGGCGCGGGGCGCGGCCCTGGCCGCCGGCTTCGTCCAGTCGCTGACGCTGGGGGCCGGGCAGTTCTGCACCAATCCGGGCCTGCTGATCGGGATCGCGGGGGCCGACCTCGAAGCCTTCGCGGAGGCCGCCGCGACGGCGATTCGCGCGAGCGCGCCGCACGCGATGCTGACCGCCGACATCCGCACCCGCTTCGAGCACGGTGTCGCCGAGATGGCGGCGCGCCCGGGGGTCACGGTGGCGGCGCACGGGGATTCTGCCGGGCCGGGGGGCGCACCCGCCGCCCTGCTGCGCACGGACGGGGCGCGGTTCCTCGCGGATCCCGGCCTCGCCGACGAGATGTTCGGTCCCGCGGCGATCCTTGTGGCGGCCGCGGATCTCGCGGAGGCCCATCACATCGTCGCGGCGCTCCCGGGTCAGCTCACCGCGACGCTGCACCTCGACCGCGCGGACGAGCACATCGCCGCCGGCCTGGTCCCGGCCCTGGCCCGCAAGGCCGGCCGCATCCTGGCCAATGGCTGGCCCACCGGCGTGGAGGTCGCGCCCGCGATGGTCCATGGCGGCCCGTTCCCGGCGACCTCGGACGGGCGGAGCACCTCGGTCGGCACCCTGGCGATCGAGCGCTTCCTGCGCCCGGTCTGCTACCAGGACCTGCCCGAGGCGCTGCTGCCGCAGCCCCTGCGCCCCGACAATCCCTGGCATCTCACCCGCAGGGTCGACGGCACCCTCAGCCCGGCCTTCGAGCGCTGACGCGCCGGCGCGCGTCGCCACCTGATTTCGAGCCGGCCCGACGAAGGCCGGCCCTGGGAGGATCACGATGGGTCAATCACTCCTACAATTCCGCGCGCCCGACGGGCGGCGGGGTGTCGCGGTGCTGGAAAACGGCCGGGCACGGCGCGTTGTCGGCGCGGACAGCGTTCTCGACCTGGCCCGGCGCGCGCTTGCGGCGGGGGACGGCCTGGCCGAGACGGCGGCCCGGCTCGGGCTCGGCGACACCGTGGATCTCGACGCCGTGCGGCTGCTGCCGCCGATCGACCACGCGGATCCCGCGCACCTGCTGCTGAGCGGCACCGGCCTGACCCATCTCGGCTCGGCGGAGGGCCGGGACAAGATGCACCGGGCCGCGGCGGCGGATCCCGCGCCGACCGATTCGATGCGGATGTTCCGGATGGGCGTCGAGGGCGGCAAGCCCGCCCCGGGCGAGATCGGGGTCCAGCCGGAATGGTTCTACAAGGGCGACGGCGACGCGATCGTCGGCACCAGCGAGCCGCTCCTGTCGCCGTCCTTCGCCCTCGACGGCAGCGAGGAGCCGGAGATCGCCGGCATCTACCTGATCGACCCGGACGGAAATCCGGTGCGCCTCGGCTTCGCGCTGGCGAACGAGTTCTCCGACCACGTCACCGAGCGCGGCAACTACCTGTGGCTCGCCCATTCGAAGCTCCGCCCGGCCGCGCTCGGCCCGGAACTGTGGCTGGGCGATCTGCCCGCGGATGTGCGCGGCTCCAGCCGCATCCGGCGCGACGGCGCCGTGCTCTGGGAGAAGCCGTTCCTCTCGGGTGAGGCGAACATGTCCCACACGATCGAGAACCTGGAGCGGCACCACTTCAAATACGCCCCGTTCCGCCGCCCCGGCGACCTGCACGTCCACTTCTTCGGCACCGCGACCCTGTCGTTCAGCGACGGCGTCACGGCCCGGCCCGGGGACGTGTTCGAGATCGAGGCCGCGCCCTTCACCCTGCCGCTGCGCAATCCCCTGGCGGTCGCGCCGGCCCGCGATCTGTCCGTGAAGGTCCTCTGAGATGTCGGCTTCGAACGGGACGATCCGCATCGGGCTGGTCGGCGTCGGCAAGATCGCCCGCGATCAGCACCTGCCGGTCATCGGCGCCTCGCCGGACTACACCCTGACGGCGGTGGCGAGCCGGGAAGGCCGTTTCGAGGGGGTGCCGAACTACCGCACGCTCGCGGAGATGCTGGCCGGGCAGGACGGCCTCGACGCGGTCGCCCTGTGCCAGCCGCCGCAGGTGCGGTTCTCGGCCGCCCTCGAGGCGATCGAGGCCGGCCGGCACGTGTTCCTGGAAAAGCCCCCGGGGGCGACGCTCGCGGAAGTCGGGATCCTGATCGAGGCCGCGCGGGCGCGGGGCGTTACCCTGTTCGCCAGCTGGCACTCCCGCTACGCCCCCGGGGTCGAGCCCGCGCGCCGCTGGCTGTCCGGCCGCCGGATCCGGTCGGTGGCGATCGCCTGGATGGAGGATGTCCGGCACTGGCATCCGAACCAGGCCTGGATCTGGCAGGCCGGCGGCATGGGCGTGTTCGATCCGGGGATCAACGCCCTGTCGATCGCGACCCACATCCTGCCGCCGTTCTTCCTCACCGGCGCGACCCTCTCGGTCCCGGAGAACCGGCAGGCGCCGATCGCCGCGGACCTGCACTTCACCGATTCCGCCGGCACCCCGATCGAGGCCGTGTTCGACTGGCGCCAGACCGGCCCGCAGACCTGGGACATCCGCGTCGACACCGAGGACGGCCTGCTGGTGCTGTCGCAAGGCGGCGGCGTCCTCACGATCGACGGCAGCCCGCAGCCGCTGCCGCCGGAGGCCGAGTATCGCGGCCTCTACGACCGCTTCGCCGCCCTCGTCCGATCCGGCACGAGCGACGTCGACCTGAACCCGCTGATCCACGTCGCCGACGCCTTCCTGCGCGGCGAGCGCCGCACCGTGGAGGCCTTCACGGACTGACCGGAGGGATCCCGGCGGAACACCAACGCGACAGAGCCAATCAGGGCCGCGCGTTACTAAGGGGGAGTCACTGTTATGGGGAAGTACACGCGATGGGCGGCGCTCGCATTGTGCGCCGCGACACTCTCGGCGGGCGTCAGCCCGGCCGAGGCTCAAGACCCTAATGCTCCGGACGGGGGACCGTCCCTGGTGAACCCGGGTCCGAAGGCGAGTCCGGCGGCGAAGGCCCAGTACCGCGCGAACCGGGCTCGGCGGCGGACCGTGCGCTCGGCGCGGAGCTTTGCCGGCGCCGACAGCGCGGCGGCGGCGGCCGACGTGCAGGGCAGCAGCGCGACGGCGCCGGGCCTGCCGCCGGGCACCCTCGACCTCGGCAACGGGATCAGCATGATCCTGAACTACACCGGCGAATTCGCCGCCAACCCGTCCGGCGGCATCCGCCAGGGGTCGGATTACACCGGCCAGATCGTGTTCGGCCTCGATGCCGATCTCGGCCGTCTCGCCGGGATCGATGGCGGCGCGGTGCACACGCTCGTCACCCAGCGCCACGGCCGCAGCCTGTCGCAGGACTATATCGGCAACAACACCAGCGTGCAGGAGGTCTACGGCGGCGGTCAGACCGCGCATCTCACGCTGCTGTCCTACGAGCAGAAGCTGCTCGACAACCGCCTGGACGTCGAGGTCGGCCGCCTCCTGGCCAACCCGCCGTTCCTGGCCTCGCCGCTTTACTGCAACTTCCAGAACAACGACATCTGCGGCGCACCGAAATCCGCGTTCAAGCTGACGAACTTCACCTATTGGCCGATCGCGAGCTGGGGCGGCCACGCCAAGGCCTGGGTCACCGACAAGGTGTTCGTGCATGCCGGCGTCTACGAGGTGAATCCTCGCAACCAGCAGGACGACCGGAACGGCATCGACTGGTCGATCAACGGTGCCACCGGCGTGGTGATCCCGGTGGAAGTCGGCTACTCGACCAACTTCGGCAACGATCCGCTGCCACGCAACTACGGCATCGGCGCGATCATCGACCAGTCCGACTATAAGGATCCGATCTACGACGTACGCGGGAGGCCTTATCTGTTCAGCGGTCTCGATCAGCTGACCCGGTTCGGCCGGTCGGCGATCTATGCCCGGTTCGACCAGATGGTTTGGCGTCCGGACCCGACCGGCATCCAGGGCCTGTCGCTGTTCGGGGTCGCGCTGGGCGCGACCGGCGGGCGGCAGACCCAGGACTTCTTCCTCGAAGGCGGCGCGGTCTTGACCGGCACCTTCCCCGGCCGGCCCTACGACACCGTCGGCATCGGGTTCGGGATGGAGAAGCTCTCCACCCTCGGTGCGGCCAACATCCGGGCTGCGCGCGCCTTCTACGGGCTGAGCAGCCGCAACGTCGAGACCCTGCAGACCATCGTGGAGGTGAACTACGGCATCCAGCTCACCCCGGCGGTGCGGCTGATGCCGAACCTGCAATACGTGATCGACCCGGACCAGACCCGCTTCCCGTTCCGGCCGAAGCCGATCCCGAACGCCTTCGTCATCGGCGCGAAGCTCTCGGTCGACCTGTTCACCCTGGCCGGTCTGGCCAAGGGCCCCGGGAGCCTCTGACACCAAGCCTGTCACGCCACGACCCGCGAACCCGCCCCCGGCGGGCTCGCGGACGGGACGGGAACCAGACCGGCGCGCGCGGAGCATCCGTGCGCGCCGGTCGCGTTTCGGGGGGCGCGATCACGGCCTCGCGCAAGGACTCGCAGGCGAAGGCCGGCGCGGGATCCGGCGCGGCCGAACAGGTGCGGACCCATCCCGGCAGCGGTGCGAGCTCCATGGTCTGCATCGTCCCGAATGCCGGCACCGGCCTCTCAGGGGAGGTTGCCCGCGAGGGGCGGGTCCCGGCGTGGAACCGTGCGCCCGGTCGCGGGTTGACTGGCAGATTGTAGCTGTTCTAATTTGCAAGAGAGAACGGCACGCCGCCGAACCGACACGGGAGCATCGAGACATGGCCAGCGCAAACTGCGAGAGCTGCAAGTTCTTCGACGAGCACAAGGGCAATGGCGCGAGCACCCAGGGCGATGCCGGCCTGTGCCGCTTCAACCCGCCGGTGAGCCAGCCGGCTCCCGAGTCCAAGGGCCTGTGGCCGGTCGTGACGAACAACGACTGGTGCGGTCACTTCACCGCCGAGATGACCGCGGCCGAGTAAGCCCGGGCGCGCGCATCGCCGATCGGGCGCAGGGCGCGACAGCCAGGCCTTGAGAGCCGTCGGACGATTCAGGGCCAGCCGCCACGGCTGGCCCTTTTTCGTGGCGATAAGCCAGGATCCAGGGTCGGGATGCGAGGGCCGGAGCGTCCCCACGAGTTCGGCAGGGCCGGCGCTCGAGATCGACACGATCCCCGCCGACAGAGCCACCGCCTGAACAGCAACATCGTTCTTCAAATATCTTTCCAAGTAAAACTATATTCCATCCTGTGGCTATGGTGGAGATTGAACATCCGTCAGAACCGGATCTGCGGGCCCGCCGCGCCGCAATCCGCAAGGCGATCCTCAGGACGGTGAGATGAAATCGCACTCTCAATCGATCATTCTGAGGAGAACATTTTTCTATTCGGGACGAATTGGGAAAGCCGTTTCATTGACGTTGTGCGGCGCAATCAGCAATTCTAGCAGCCTATTCGGATAACCGGTCGCGCTTCTGCCGCTCCTCACTGAGCAGGGCGGCCCGGCATTGTCGCAAGGCTTCTGCAATGACACGACCGAGACTCGTCGGGCTGAGCGCGAACGTTCAGCGCCCGTCCAAGACCCGCACGCTGGTCGATGCCGTGCTGCACGAAGCCTGCGCCCATGCGGCGTTCGACGCGCGCATCTACGACTTCGTCGATGCCGGCTCCGGCCTCGGCGCCGCTTGGACCCGGGACCAGCTGCCGCTGCCCGCCCGCCGGGTGCTCGACGCGATCGAGGAGGCGGACGGGCTTGTGGTCGGCTCGCCGGTCTACAAAGGCGCCTATACCGGCCTGTTCAAGCACCTGTTCGACCTGGTCGATCCGACCGCGCTGGCCGGCAAGCCCGTGGCGATCGTGGCCACCGGCGGCGGCGCACGCCATGCCCTGGTGGTCGAGCACGCCTTCCGGCCGCTGTTCGGCTTCTTCGGCGCCCTTCAGATCCCGACCGCGGTCTACGCGTCCGACACAGATTTCAGCGACGGCGTCCTGACCGAGGCCGGCGTGCGCGCCCGCGCCGCGGAGGCCGGCGGCCAGCTCGCCGCCCTGCTGCTGCACCGGGCGGCGACGGCGGCCGGCCCGGCCGAACTCGCCGCCGCCGAGTGAGCCGCGCCATGCTCGACCGCCGCACCCTGCTGGCCGCGACCCTCTTGGCCGCGCCCTTTGCGGCCGTCCCGGCCCTGCGGGGCGCCCGGGCGGCCGAGCCCGGCGTGCTGCGCATCGGCTACCAGAAGAACGGCATCCTGGTCGTCGCCAAGCAGCAGGGGATCCTCGAGCGGCGCCTGGAGCCTCTCGGCCACACGGTGCGCTGGGTCGAGTTCTCGCTCGGGCCGCCCCTGGTCGAAGCCCTGTCGCTGGACGGGATCGATTTCGGCCAGACCGGCGACGCGCCGCCGATCTTCGCCCAGGCGGCGCGCTCCAGCCTGGTCTACGTGGCGGCCCAGGAAGCCGGCGGCTCCGGGGCCGGGATCCTGCTGCCCAAGGGCTCGCCCGTGCGCAGCCTCGCCGACCTCAAGGGCAAGCGCGTCGCCTTCGGCAAGGCGACGAGCGCGCACAACCTCACGGTGGCGGCCCTGGAGAAGGCGGGTCTCAGCTACGCCGATATCGAGCCGGTGCTGCTCGCGCCGGCCGACGCGGCAGCGGCCTTCGCCCGCGGCAGCGTCGACGCCTGGACGATCTGGGATCCCTATCTCGCCATCGCCGAGGAGGGCGACGGGGTGCGGGTGCTGGCCTTCGCCACCGAGATCACGCCCCAGAACAATTTCTTCCTGGCGAGCCGGGCCTTCGCGGAGGCCCACGGCCCGGTGCTGGTCGCGGCGATCGACGCGCTGGGCGAGGTCGCTTCCTGGTGCCGCCAGAACCGCGGCGCGGTCGCCGCGCTCCTGTCGCAGGGCACCGGCGTGCCGCTGCCGGCCACCCGCCGGGCAGTCGATCGCAACGATTACGTGATCGGTCCGATGACCGATCGCGTCACCGCCGAGCAGCAGGCCATCGCCGACCGGTTCCACGCCCTGAAGCTGATCCCGAAGCCGATCCGCGTCGCCGACGCGGTCTGGACCGCGCCCGCCCGCAACGGCTGACATCATGACCGATCGCATCGCCCGCCCCCTTGCGTCCGGGCTCGCCCCGCACCGCCGAGAACTCCTGTCCGCGGGCCTCGGCCTCGCGGCGGCGAGCATCCTGCGACCGGCCCGGGCCGCGGCCGGCACCGTCCGGGTCGGCTACCAGAAATACGGGGCGCTCGTGCTCCTCAAGGTCCGCGGCACCCTGGAGCAAGCGCTCCAGCCGCTGGGCACCACGGTGGCGTGGTCGGAATTCCCGTCCGGACCGCCGCTGATGGAGGCCCTGAATGCCGGGGCGGTCGATTTCGGCACGGCCGGGGAAGCGCCGCCGATCTTCGCGCAGGCCGCGAGCCCGGAGCTGCGCTACGTCGGCACCGAGCCGCCGGCCCCCCGGGGCGAGGCGATCCTGGTCCCCAAGGACAGCCCGGTGCGCAGCGTCGCCGACCTGCGCGGCCGGACGCTGGCCCTCAACAAGGGCTCGAACGTCCACTTCCTGGTGGTGCGGGCGTTGGAGCGGGCCGGGCTCCCTTACGACGCGGTGAAGCTTGCGTTCCTGGCTCCGGCCGATGCGAACGCCGCTTTCGTGCGCGGCTCCGTCGATGCCTGGGCGATCTGGGACCCGTACCTGGCCGCAGCCGAGCGCGCCACCGGCGCCCGGGTGCTGGCGGACGGGCAGGGGATCGCGCCCAATCGCGAGTTCTATCTCTCGCGCCGTGCTTTCACGGAAGCCAATCCGGCCATCGTCTCGGCCATCCTCGCGGCGATCTCGGACATCGACGCCTGGGCGGAGGGCCACGCCGACACGGTGGCGACGGAACTCGCACCTGCCATCGGTGTCCCGGCCCCCGTCCTGCGGATCGCCCTTGAGCGCCAGTCCTACGGGGCCGCACCCCTGGATGCCGCGGCGATCGCCGACCAGCAGCGTGTGGCCGACGCCTTCCACGACCTCGGCCTGCTGCCGAAGCCGATCCGCGTGGCCGACGCGGTCTGGACACAGCCCGAACGCCGGGCGGAGACCCGATGATGCGCCCAACCCCTCTCGGCCGCCTGCGCGACACGGCGCTGCCGTGGCTCCTGCCGGTCGCGATCCTGCTGGGCTGGCAGGCCGCGGTCTCGGCGGGCCTCGTCTCCAACCGGTTCATGCCGGCGCCGCTCGACGTGGTCCGGGCGGGCTGGGAAGCCGGGCGCACCGGGGAGCTCTGGACCAACCTCTGGGTCAGCACCCTGCGGGCGCTGTCGGGCTTCGCGGTCGGCGGCGGCATCGGCTTCGCGCTGGGCCTCGCCAACGGGCTCTCGCGCCTGTCGGAGCGGCTGACCGACACCTCCGTGCAGATGGTGCGCAACGTGCCCCACCTGTCCCTGATCCCGCTGGTGATCCTGTGGTTCGGCATCGGCGAGGAGGCCAAGCTGTTCCTGGTGGCGCTCGGCGTGTTCTTCCCGATCTACGCCAACACCCTGCACGGCATCCGCTCGGTGGATCCGGCGCTGGTGGAGATGGGCCGCGTCTACGGCATGTCGCGGACCGAGCTGTTCACCAAGGTGGTGCTGCCCGGGGCCCTGCCATCGATCTTCGTCGGCCTGCGCTACGCGCTGGGGATCATGTGGCTGACGCTGATCGTCGCCGAGACGATCTCCGCCTCCTCGGGGCTCGGCTACATGGCGATGCAGGCCCGTGAGTTCATGCTGGTCGATGTCGTGGTGCTGGCGATCCTGATCTACGCGGCGCTCGGCAAGCTTGCCGACGCGCTGACGCGCCGGCTCGAGCGCGCCTGCCTCGCCTGGAACCCCGCCTACAGGAGCGCCTGATGCTGCTCGACGCCCTTCGCCGGGAGGCCCCGGCCGATCCCGTCCCCGCGATCCGGGCCGCCGCGCCCGCCGCGCCCGCGTCTCCGGCGCGCCAGCCGGCGGAGGCCGCCAGTCGCGGCATAGCCGTGACGGCCCGCGACCTGCGCAAGAGTTTCGACGGAAACGCCGTCATCGAGGGGCTCGACCTGTACCTGCCGGCCGGCGGGTTCACCGCCGTGGTCGGGCGCTCGGGCTGCGGCAAGAGCACCCTGCTGCGGCTGATCCTCGGGCTGGAGACGCCCACCGGTGGCCGGGTCGTGCTCGAAGGGCCTGAGACCGGCCCGCGCCGGAGCGATGCGCCGAAGCGGATCATGTTCCAGGAGCCCCGGCTGCTGCCCTGGGCCCGGGTGGTCGACAACGTCACGGTCGGCCTGTCCGGCCACGGTTCCCGGGCCGAGCGCCGGGAGCGGGCGCTGGCGGCGCTCGCCGAGGTCGGCCTGTCCGACAAGGCCGGGCAATGGCCCGCGACCCTGTCGGGCGGCCAGCGCCAGCGCGTGGCGCTGGCCCGGGCGCTGGTGGGCCGGCCGGGCCTGCTGGCGCTGGACGAGCCCCTCGGCGCCCTGGATGCACTCACCCGCATCGGCATGCAGGATCTGATCGAGCGGATCTGGCTGGCGCAGGGTTTTACCGCGCTGCTCGTCACCCACGACGTCTCCGAGGCGGTGGCGCTGGCCGACCGCATCCTGGTGGTCGAGGCCGGCCGCATCGCCCTCGACCTGCGGGTCGACGTGCCGCGCCCGCGCCGGCGCGGGGATCCGGATCTGGCGCGGCTCGAAGGGCGCATCCTCGACCATCTGCTCGGCGCCGAGCCGAACGTCTGACACCGGGCCGCCGTTTCCCGGAAGCGGCCGCCTGCCCTAGCTCTTGGTGATCGCCGGATGCGAGAAGTCGGATCCGGCTTTTCCGCATCCGGCCCATAGCCGCAATGGAGACCCCGATGACCGCAACGCATGACGGGCACGCCGATGTCCTCTGGTTCCTGCCGACCCATGGCGACGGCCGCTATCTCGGCGCCCAGGAAGGGGCTCGCGCGGTCTCGATCGATTATCTCCGGCAGATCGCCCAGGGCGCCGACGAGCTCGGCTATTACGGCGTGCTGCTGCCGACCGGGCGCTCCTGCGAGGATTCCTGGATCGTCGCCTCGGCGCTGGCGCCGCTGACCAAGCGGCTGCGCTTCCTGGTGGCGGTGCGGCCGGGCCTGATGGAGCCGTCCGCGGCGGCGCGCATGACCGCGACCCTCGACCGGATCTCGGACGGGCGCCTGCTGATCAACGTCGTCACCGGCGGCGATCCGGTGGAGCTGGCCGGCGACGGCGTGTTCCTGTCCCACGACGAGCGCTACGCCGTCACCGACGAGTTCCTGACGATCTGGCGCGGCCTGCTCTCGGGCGAGACCGTGACTTATCAGGGCCAGCACCTGCGCACCGAGAACGGCCGGGTGATCTTTCCGCCGGTGCAGAAGCCCTATCCGCCGCTCTATTTCGGCGGCTCCTCGCCGGCCGGGATGGAGGTCGCGGCCGAGCATTGCGACGTCTACCTCACCTGGGGCGAGCCCCCGGCCCAGGTCGCGGAGAAGATCGCCGCCGCCCGGCAGGCCGCGGAGGCCAAGGGCAAGATCTTCTCCTACGGCATCCGCCTGCACGTGATCGCCCGCGAGACCGAGGCCGAGGCCTGGGACGCCGCGGAGACGCTGATCTCGAAGCTCGACGACGCCACCATCGCCAAGGCGCAGGAGACCCTGAAGCGGCAGGATTCGGTCGGCCAGAGCCGGATGATGGCGCTCCACGGCGGCAACCGCGACAAGCTCGTGGTCTCGCCGAACCTCTGGGCCGGGGTCGGGCTGGTGCGCGGCGGCGCAGGCACGGCGCTCGTCGGCTCGGCCGATCAGGTCGCCGACCGGATGAAGGAGTATATCGACCTCGGGATCGACCGCTTCATCCTCTCGGGCTACCCGCATCTCGAGGAGGCCTACCGCTTCGCCGAGCTGGTCTTCCCGAAGCTGCCCCTGCGCGCCACCACGGGCCGGCCGGCGGGCAACGCCCGCAACGACGGCCCGTTCGGCGAGATCGTCGCCAACGACATCGTGCCCGCCCGCCGCGTCGGCGCGCACTGACCGGTTGGACCTTCCTGCCTGGCGGGCGCGAACATCCGCCGGGCATGCGGTCATCCCGGGAGGGGCCGGGAAAAACCGGGTGCGCTCCCGGACTTCTTGTCGTGGACACATGGCCGGGCTGCACCGTCGCCATCCCGGCGTCATGGTGGTGCCATCGTTGACGCTCATCCGCCGCGTCCATCACCGCGCGGCCCGTTCGCGCGGTCATTGGTCATCGACAAGGATATCCATGACTTCGACCAAGGCGGTCCTCCTGACCCTCGGTCTCTGCCTCGGCCCGGCCGCGGCGCTCGCCGAGCAATCCCCGGCCCGCGAGGCGCTCAAGCAGCACTGCACCGGCGACTACATGGAGTATTGCAGCGCCTACGCGCCCGGCGGCCCGGAGGTCGAGGCCTGCTTCAAGGCCAATCTCAAGAACCTGTCGCCCGGCTGCTCCGCGGCGATCACCGCCTACAAGCAGGAGAAGAAGGCGACCAAGCGCTTCAGCGAGGCGCGCTGAGGCCGCTGCCGCGCATGAGAATGGTTCGCTGTGCCCCCGGCGATCGTCGAGCCAGAACCGACGCCGCCATAGGGCCGCAGATCCGATTCCCGATGCGTTCCAGCCGGAATCGATCTCCCGCATAGGGTGTCCGGGTGATCGCTCCGTTTCCGTCATTGCGCGCGTAGCGAAGCAACCCAGCGTGGCGCCACATTTGGCGTTGTCGCGCTGCCCTGAGTCACTTCGCTTCGCTCGTGATGACGGCGCGGGTTACGCTGGCCGAGGCATCTGCCGGACCAGCGCAGCCGTCAGGCCGCCAGTGCCTTCGTGTGTCGGACGCCTCGGGTTGCTTCGGCCGCAAGAAGTTTTTTTGAACCGCGCTTGCGGCACTCATATCAGCGGCGAATACCTGAACCAATGCAAGCAAAAATTCAAGAATGAGTCGCGAAAAGTCTCTAAAATTTTCTATCTAAAATCATGATCCGACCAATATAACTTAAATAGTTCTACAGCCATACTTTATAAGCATCATAAAATACCTCGAAACATCACGGGCGTGACATTCCTGCACTTTCCGAGCCCGAGCCGTGCATTAGCCTCTGCACTGCCGAAAATCGGAGATTGCCTCGTGTCCACTGCCCGTCGTTTCGCAAAGAATCCTCTCGCGCGCGCTCTGGTTCTGACCCTGCTCGCCGCCAGCGTCGCCGCCTGCGCGACCAAGCCGCCGGCCGAGCCGGTGCCGCTGGTGAAGAAGGGCTGAGCACCGCGTCCCGACGGGCGCGGGTTCGCCCTCGGGAGGAGAACCGAGCGCCGCCCCGGCTCCGGGGCGGCGCTCACGGCCGGCCTCACCGCACCGCGATCCCCAGCGGGGCGCCGCGGCAATTGAGATGGGCCGGGTTGGTCGAGACCACCCCGGCATTGCAGCCGCCCTGCTGGCCGACATAGAGCGGCGTCCCGCCCGCGCCGGCGGCCGCGAGGTAGCCGATCGGGCGCGTGCCGGAATCGAGATGGTGCGGGTTGTTGGTGACCAGGCCCGCATCGAGCCCGGCCGCGGTGCCGGCATAGACCGGCGCGTCGGCGGGCGAGGAGGGCTGCGCCAGGGTCGCGCCGATCGGGGCCGTGGCGCAGCCCTTGTAGCCCGGGTCGATCGTCACCTCGCCGGCATTGCAGCCCTGCTGCGTCCCGACATAGAGCGCCACGCCCGGAGCGCGCGCGGCCGGCGGGGCGGCAGCCGCGCGGGGCGCCGGGGCCGGAGCGGCGGGCAGGGGAGCCGGGTGCCCGCCGGTCAGGGCCGCCCGCAGGGCGACGAGACCCGCGCGGACATCCTGCAGGGTGCCGACCACCACGTAGCAGGTGTAGCTGTGCGCCCCCGCGGGAACGTTGTTCTCCCGGAAGACGCAGTTCCACTTCACCGTGGCGTTGCCCGAGCCCGGCAGGGTCGCGAAGTCGAACCGGCCGTAACCGGCATTCGGAACGGTCGCCTGGGGGAGGGCGGGGCTGTAGACGCCCATCGCCCGGGCGCCGTCGGGGGTGGCCAGGATCACCGGCACGCCCTGCTCGCCTGGCCCGGCCGAGAGCGGCGCGGACTGGCCCGTCGCCGGGTCGAGGTTCCAGAACGCCGTGAAGTCCGGCGGCATGTAGGCGGTCGCCGCCTCGAAGGTCGCCGAGTCGTGGGCCTGCGCGGTGATGTAGGTCACCCGGTACGCGATGGCGTTGGCCACCCCCGCCGCGCCCAGGGTGACGGTCTTGGCCAGGACATCGTCGGAACGGGCCCCGGCATGGGGGCCGGGGCCCTTCGGGCAGTTGCCGGTGACGCGCCCGGGCTCGATCCAGTAGGCCATCTGCGACCGGGTCTGGAGCGTGTTCGGGCCGATCTTGAGTTCCGTGAGCAGGGTCGTGCTGCGCGGGCCGGTACCGTCGGAATCGCTGCCCGCCTCGGTGGGGTTCAGGCACTCGCCGTAGCCGTCATACGAAGACGCCGATTGCAGCTCGCGGCCGTGATCGTGGGCGTTGATGAACTGCGTGCCGCCCCAGGTCAGGCTGTCGATCGCCCCACCGGTCCGGGACGAGACCCCGACCGTGATCGGCGATCCGTTGAAGGTCCGGCTGATCGTCGCCCGGCCGCCGGGCTCGGGCCAGGCGATCGACGGGGCATCCTCGGCCCGCGCGGCCCCCGTAAGACACGCGAGCAGGAGCGCGGCGCGCAGAAGATGGGGCAGGGGGGTCGAGGCGGGCATCGGCGGCTCCTGTGGGGAGCCCGCTTAGAGCATGACGCCGGGGAGGGGAATCCATCCCCGGAATCGGCAAGCTGCACCCAGCGATCGATCCGGCAGACGGGATGAAACCTGCGCCCGCACGATTTCAGGCCCACCATGACCGGTTGAAACCTGGCCGGAACCGTCTTCCGACCGTCGCCGCCGGCACGATAATTTAAGTCCCGGGCTGCCATCGGGTTGGAAGGCTGCGGCTGCGCCCGACTCCCACCGTTCCGCTGCGCGTTCGCGCACGGCCGCCGGGGATCTGCTGCAGCGGCCTGGATCGAACCTTCGGAATACGGATGCCGTGCCGATGACAACCACCGATATGGCCTCCGCCGGCAGCGGGCAGCCGACCGAGGGTCGACGGGCGCTGGTCCGCACGGCGCGCACGATCGCGGCGGCGGCGGTGGCCGCCATGGTGCTGCTCCTCGATCTCATCAGCTTCTCGCAGCTGATCTTTTCCGGCCCCTTGGCGGAGAGCCGCGTCGCCGGCATGTCGGCGATGCTGGCGGCCTACGTGCTGGGCAGCCTCGTCTTCGTCGCGCTGCGGCGGACCGTGCTGGTGTCGCTGTCCTTCATCGGCGCGGCGGCGATCGTGCAGGCGGCCATCGCCGCCGCGGTGGCCGGGGCGCTCCGGGACGCGGGCGTCACCGATCCCGCCACGGTCGGCCGGATCGTGCTCGTCGCCTGCGGCGTCTCGACCTTCGCCACCGGCCTCGTCTTCGCGCTGCTCGACACCCTGCGCGCCTCGCTGCTGGCGCAGCTCCTGCCCTACCCGGTCCTGACCGGCTTCCTCGGCGGCGTCGGGCTGCTGTTCCTGAAGAGCGGCCTGCAGATCGGCGCCCGTCTCGACGATCCCGCAGCCGCGCTGCTGGGCCTGCTCGACCCCACGGTGCTCGACCCGGGCCGGATCGACCCCGGATTGCTCGGGCGCATCGCCCTGACCGTCGTCATCGGGTTCTGCGCCTTCTACCTGCCCCGGCGCATCAAGCATTGGGGCACCTACCCGATGGTCATCCTGGCGAGCCTCGTCGTCGTGCATCTCGGCCTGGCCTGGCAGGGCATCGACACGGCAGCCGCGCAAGGCACCGGCTGGCTGATCGAGGCCCTGCCCGCGGGATCGCTGCTGCAGGCCCCGGCCGCGACGGCGCTCCAGGCCCTCGACCCGGCCCTGCTCCTGCCGATCCTGCCCCGGATCGCCACCGAGATCGTCGTCGCGGTCATCATCCAGATCCTCTACGTCATCAGCGTCGAGCTGGAGATGCGACGCGAACTCGACATCGACCGGATGTTCGTCGCGTCGGGCGCGGCCAACCTGGTCGGCAGCCTGTTCGGCAGCCCCGCCATGGGCTTCGGGCGGACCTCGACGCTGCTGCTGCACAATATCGGCGGCAGCCACTGGCTCGGCTGGTGGCTGACGCTCGCCGTGATGGCGGCGCTGCTGGTGTTCGGCGCGAGCCCGCTGGCGCTGCTGCCGCGCCCGCTCGCCGGGGGCGCCCTGATCGCCATCGGCCTCGGGCTGCTGGTCAATCTCGCGCTGGCCTGCCGGACCTTCCCGGTCTGGGAGACCGGCATAGCCCTGGCGGTGTGCGCGGCGACCGCCCTGTTCGGCGCCACCGTGGGTTTCCTGATCGGCGTCGTGCTGGCGATCCTGATCTTCGCGGTCCAGTACGGCCAGATCCCGGCGGTGCGCCGGGCGCTGTCCGGCGCGGAGCGGCGCAGCAGCGTCATCCGCGCGCCCGACACCGCCGCGCTGCTGCGCGAATCGGGCGACCGGACCCGGATCTACGCCCTGCAGGGCTACCTGTTCTTCCTCAACGCCCAGACGATCTATCGCCGGGCCGCCGCCGAGCCCGGGACCCTGCGCAGCCTGATCCTGGATTTCCGCGATTGCGTCGGGCTCGACAGCTCCGCGCTGATCGCGTTCCGCAAGATCGGGCAGCGCGCCGAGCAGCGCGGCTTCGACGTGCTGCTGGTCCATCTGGGCCCCGCGGCCCGCAGGCAGGTCGAGCGCGGCGGCCTCGCCGGGCCGCGGCTGCGGACGCGCCACACCCTGGACGAGGCCCTGCGCGAGGCCGAGACGCTGCTGCTCGCCGAGGCCGGATCCGGCGGGGAGGGGGCCGTCGCGCTGTTTGCCGAGCACATGGCCGACCGGCTCGGCTGCGCCCTCGCGCCGGCCGGTTTCGCCCCGTATCTCGCCGTCCGCACCCTGGCGGCCGGGGAAGCCCTGCTCCGCCAGGGCGAGGCGGCCGATAGCCTGTACTTCCTCGAACGAGGCATAGTCTCCATCGAGATGGAGGTGCCGGGCCGCCCCAACCTGCGCCTGCGCACCACCACGGCCGGCACGGTGATCGGCGAGATCGGGCTGGTCCAGGGCGGCCGGCGCACCGCCACCGCCATCGCCGAGACCCCCTGCCGGGTGGTCGGCGTCGACCGGGCCGCCCTGGCCCGGATGGAGCGCGAGCGCCCGGACCTCGCCCTGTCCCTGCAGCGCTTCCTGATCCTGGAGCTCGCCGGCAAGGTCGCCGACACCAACCGGCTGCTGGAGGCCGAGCTGAGCTGAGACACCGATCGCTCTAGCGGGCCGCAGCCAGCACGGCGGCGAGCCCGATATGGGTCACCTGGTGCAGGAACTGATCGATCCCGATCAGCCACCAGAACCGGGCATCGGTGGCCGGGAAGCGGGTCCGCCGGCCGACCAGGGCCTTGCCCCGATCGATGCCCGTGTGGATCGCGAAATCCACGAGCGCCAGCCACCACAGGGCTGGCTTGACCGCCAGGGCGATCAGCAGCGTCCCGAGTCCGTGCAGGCCGGTATGGGCGCAGAGCGGCCCGGCCCAGGCGGAAGCCCGCTCCTTGCCCTGCGCCATCCAGCTGGTCTGAAGCAGGAAATCCGCCGCCAGGTGCTTCACCGCGAAGGCGACGAGCAGGAGCGCGAAGGCGCCCACCGGAACGGGGGTGTCGACGGACGGCATTCCGGCCCTGTCTCTCCTGGCGCGACCGCGCGTCGAATCGCGGCCCCATCCCCATACACCCGGCCCGCATCCCCGGCAGCGTGATGGCGCACACGGAGAATCGGGTTTCCAAAGGACCTGCGGCCTTTTCGGGACGCCGCTTCAAACCGTGAGGATGACGCGCCCCGTCGTGCGGCCGCCTTCGAGGTCGGCATGCGCCCGGGCCGCGTCCCGGAGATCGTATGCGGTGCCGATCGGGCTGATCAGGCCGCCCTGCAGGGCCGCGATCAGGTCTGCGCTGCCGCGGCGGTACAGATCCGGATCGTCGGCGTAGGCGATCACGCTCGGCCGCATCAGGGCGACCGGGCGGCCATTCCCCAGCGTCTCGACGCGGACAGGCGGGATCGGGCCAGCCGGCTGGCCGAGGTTCGCCACGAGCCCGAACGGCCGGACCGCCGCGAAGGTCCGGGCCAGCATGCCGCCGCCGATGCCGTCGATCGCCAGATGCACGCCCTGCCCATCCGCCAGGGCCCGGGTCCGCTCGGCCCAGTCGCCATCCCCGTGCAGGAGCACCGCGTCGGCCCCCGCCTCCAGCGCCAGCGCCCGCTTCCCTTCGGAGCCGACCGTGCCGATGACCTGCGCGCCGAGGCGCTTCGCCCAGCGGGTGACGAGCTGGCCGAGCCCGCCGGCGGCGGCATGGACCAGGAGCCAGTCGCCGGGTCCGACGGCCCGGACCTCGTGCAGCAGCATGTGGGCGGTCAGGCCGCGCAGCATGGTGCCGCCGACGTCGCGGTCGGACAGGGTGTCGGGCAGGCGCACCAGGCGCTCGGCCGGCAGGATCCGGGCCTCGGCATAGGCCCCCATCGGCTGCCCGTGATAGGCGACGCGGTCGCCGCGCTTCAGCGTCGCGACCCCCGGGCCGACGGCCTCGACCGTCCCGGCGCCCTCGAAACCCAGCACCGCCGGATAGGCGCCGACCGGGTAGAGGCCGGTCCGGACGTAGATGTCGACGAAATTCACGCCGATCACGGAATGCCGGATGCGGACCGCGTTCGCGCCGGGTTCGCCGATGTCGATCGCGGTCGCCGTCAGGACTTCCGGCCCGCCGGGCCCGGTCATCATCATCGCTGTCGTCATGATCCACCTCCTGCCAGGACAGCGAACCGCGATTTAGTCTGTGCGGGAATTCGGGATCTCTTCACCGGTCCCGTGCGAAACTTCACCGATGGTCGATTGGCAGGACCTCCACCACTTCGCAGTGCTCGCCCGGGCCGGCTCGCTCTCGGCCGCGGCGCGGGACCTCGGCGTCGATCACGCGACGATCGGCCGGCGGGTGGCGTCCCTCGAGGACGCCCTGGCGCTGCGGCTGGTCGAGCGCCTGCCCCGCCGGGTCGCGCTGACCCCGGAGGGGATCGCCATCGCGGCCCTGGCCGGCGAGATCGCCGGGATCGTGCAGGCGATCGAGCGGCGCGCCCGGGGCTACGCGGCGTCGCCGGTCGCGACGGTCCGGATCAGCGCGCCGCCCGCATTGGCGGCCCGCCTCATCGCCCCGCAGGTCGCGCGCTTCCACCGGGCGCATCCCGGCATCACCCTGGTCCTGTCCGGGGCCGCCCGGATCGCGGCGCTCGACCGCGGGGAAGCGGAGATCGCCGTGCGCCTGAGCCGCCCCGACGACCCGGATCTCCTGATCCGCCGGATCGGGGTGATGCGGTTCGGGCTCTACGCGACCCCGGACCAGGCGGCGAAGCCCCCGGCGGACTGGACCTTCATCGGCTACGATTCCGCCCTGGAGCACGTCCCCCAGCAGGCCTGGCTGCGGAGCCTGCTGGCGGGCCGGCCGATCGTGTTCCAGGCGAGCGACCTGTTCGGCCAGCAGGAGGCGGCCCGGGCCGGCCTCGGCGCCGTCGTCCTGCCCCGTTTCCTCGGAGACGGCGATGCGGCGCTCATCCGGCTCCCAGCGGAGCCAAAACCGCCGCCCCGGGATGTCTGGCTCGCGACCTATCCCGACCTGAAGCGCGCGCCCGTGATCCGCGCGGCGCTGGCGTTTCTGGCCCAGGTGATCGGCCTCGGATGCCCGGTGGCTGCGCCGGCGGATTAGATCGAGGCGCCGCACCTCAGAACGCGGCCTCGCCATAGCCGAGCGGGGTGAGGCGGAAGACGAACCGGATCTCGGCCTCGGCATCCGGCAGCGCCAGGGCGCTGACCGGGCCGGTGATGATCTTGGCTTCGTGCTCCGCGCGCGCGGCGTAGCGGCCCCGGCGGCCGAGCGCGGCCAGGGCGCACAGGACGTGCCGGGCCGCGCGGGGACGCCAGGCGCCGTTCTCGCGGAGCCAGAGGGTTTCGTCCGCGGGCCACTGCCGCACGGGGTGCCGCGGTCCGCGCGGCCGGAGCGCGATCGCGTCGAGTACGGCCTCGAGCCTCACGAGCGGACGCCCCAGGCGGCGGCGTGGAGCGCCCGCAGGCTGCCCGCCGGGACCGCCGCCGGGCGGATCCGGGGCGCGGGCACGACCGGGCCGATGGCGACCAGCCGGACCAGCTCCGCGGCCAGCCGGGTATAGTCCGCCAGATGCACGCCGTCCGGATAGAGGCCGGTGCGGGCGAGCCCCGACTCGTCGTCGCGCAGGGTCGCGAACGGATCGAAGAAGCTGTGGCCGCCCGCCCGGCAGAGCGCTTCGAGGCGGTCCGAGAAGGCCGCGGCGGCGGCGGGATCCCGACCCGTCGCCCAGGCGCCGATCGGCGGGATCGCGGCGACGAAGACCTGCGCCGACCAGACCTCCAGGATCTGCAGGATGCGCCGGACCTCGGCCTCAAACCGGCGCTCGGTGGAGGCCCGCTCCGGATGCCGCCAGCGCAGGATGTCGTTGGTGCCGATGATCAGCACCGAGGCCGCGCAGCGAACCGGCGCGCGCAGATCCGCGAGATGGGCCGCGCAATCGGCCGCGGTGCTGCCGCCGATGCCGAGATTGATGCAGGGCCGGCCACCGAAATCCGGCGTCCCGAGGAACTCGACATGCGAATTGCCGGCCAGGATCACGCTCTCCGGCGCGGCCTTGCGGAGCGACGCGCGCAGGGCCGGCCTCCGCTCGGCCAAGCGGTTGCGGACGCACCGCTCATGCCGCCAATGCCGGGCGACGGTCGCGATCCAGGGTGCGTGCATGGCGGTCCCGAATTGGCATGAGGGATCGGTCGCGCCCGAGGCTGCCCGGGCGCGGGAATGCAGAAAGAACCGTGACGAGACCCTGCCGCCGGCCCAATATCCTGGCGTTACGGCGGCAGAAACATTTTGTTACTTTGCGTCATCCGCGAAATGACAAGCAAAACCTGATGCGGCAGCCCACGATGACTTCATCCTGAATATGTGGGAATTTTTCACACGTCAATGGCCCAGCTGTCCGGATGGCCTTCCGGGTTTCACGATCCCGCGCTACGCCGGGGCTTCGACGAGCGGGGGGAGCCAGGATGGTCAAGGATCGCGTCTACATCGTCACCGGCGCGGGCTCGGGGCTGGGCGCCGCGGTGGCGCGCAATCTCGTGGCGGGGGGCGCCAGCGTCGTGGTGGCCGACATCGCCCGGGAGGCCGGGGCCGGGGTGGCGGCGGAGCTGGGCGCGCGGGCGCGGTTCGCGGCCACCGACGTCACCAGCGAAGCGGACGGCCAGGCGGCGGTCCAGGTTGCGCTGGACGCGTTCGGGCACCTGCATGGGCTCGTCAATTGCGCCGGGATCGCGCCGGGCGAGAAGGTGGTCGGCCGCGACGGCCCGCACCGGCTCGACAGCTTCGCCCGGGCGGTGTCGGTCAACCTGATCGGCACGTTCAACATGATCCGGCTGGCCGCCGCGGCGATCGCCCGGGAGACGCCCGATGCGGAAGGCGCCCGGGGCGTGATCGTCAACACCGCCTCGATCGCGGCCTTCGACGGGCAGATCGGGCAGGCGGCCTACGCGGCCTCGAAGGGCGGGGTGGTCTCCATGACCCTGCCGATCGCCCGGGAGCTGGCCCGCCACGGCATCCGGGTCGTCACCATCGCGCCGGGCATCTTCGAGACGCCGATGATGACGGGGATGCCGCAGGAGGTTCAGGACGCGCTCGGCCAGAGCGTGCCGTTCCCGCCGCGGCTGGGCCGCCCGTCCGAATATGCCGACCTCGTCCGGCACATCTGCGAGAACCCGATGCTGAACGGCGAGACGATCCGGCTGGACGGGGCGCTGCGGATGCCGCCCCGCTGAAGCGAAGTCAGTTCAGCCGATCGAGACGCTGGTCAGCAGTTCGGCGGCCCGGCGCACCTCGGTGACGATCAGCTCCTCGCTCGGGCCCTCGATCGGCATGTCGGACAGGATCGCGGCGACATCGCGCTTCACGTCCTCGCGGATCTCCGGATTCTCCTCGGACAGGCGCCCGATCAGCACGCCCAGGACGATCTCCAGGGCGGAGAGCTTCGCGTGCACGCGGGTGAAGTCGTCCAGCGGTTCCGGCTCGTTCGCGTTCATGGGGTCTCCCGGGATCGGCGCGCCGCGCCGTCCGGATGACGGGCGACGCTTCGAGCCAGCCATACGCTCCCGCGGCCGGCCAGGTCGATCCCGGGACGCGAACCGCTCAGGCGGCCGCGCGCGCGTTCCAGGCGGCCAGGGCCGCCGTGACGCCGGCGCCCGGCGGGACGGAAAACCCTTCCGCCCGCAGCACCGCCTCCAGCGCGCCCAGGGTGATCAGCACCTTGTGCTTGCGGGCGTTGTAGCCCATCGCGCCGATCCGCCAGACCTTGCCGGCCAGGGGCCCGAAGGCGGTGCCGATCTCGATCTCGAAATCCTCCCGCATCCGCCGCCGCACCGCCTCGCCGTCGATCCCGTCCGGGATGCACAGCGCGGTGACGTTGGTCATCCGGTACCGGTCGTCGCCGAACACGGTGAGCCCCATCGCCCGGATCCCCGCCGCGACCGCGCCCCCGGCGGCCGCGTGCCGGCGGAAGCAGGCCTCCAGCCCCTCGCCCAGCAGCACCCGGGCGCATTCGCGCGCGCCGTACAGCATGGTGGTCGCCTCGGTGTGGTGGTTCAGGCGCTTCTCCGACCAGTAATCCATGATCATGGCGAGGTCGAAGTAGTTGGAGCCGATCCGGATCCCCAAGCCGTCGTCGATGTCGTCCCGGCGGATGCCGTGCTCGACGTGGCGCCGGGAAAAGATCCGCTCGGCCGCCGCCGCCGAGACGGTGATCGGCGCCGAGCCCGAGGGGCCGCCGAGGCATTTCTGCAGGCCGCCGGTGACCACGTCGACGCCCCAGCGGTCGGCGGCGATCTCCATGCCCCCGACGGTCGCTGTAGCGTCGACATAGGAGAGAGCGCCGGCCCGGCGGCAGAGATCGCCGAGCCCTTCGAGGGGCTGGGCCATGGTGGTGGAGGTGTCGCCGTGGACGGTCGCCACGACCTTCGGGCCGAAGCGCTCGACCGCGGCGGCGATCGCCTCTAGGGGCACGACCTCGCCCCAGGACGCGTCCACGGTCTCGACCACGGCGCCGACCCGCTCCAGGATCTCGGTGAGGAGCAGGCCGAACCGGCCGAAATTGACCACCAGAACCCGCTCGCCGGGGGCGACCAGGCTCACCAGGGCCGCCTCGATCGCGGCCCGTGCCGTGCCGTCGACCAGGAAGGTCCAGCGGTTTTCGGTGCCGAAGACCGGGCGGTAGAGCGCCATCACCTCGTTCATGTAGGCGGTCATCTCGGGGTCGAACTGCCCGAGCAGATCGGCCGACATGGCGCGCAGGACGCGCGGATGGGCATTGACGGGCCCCGGCCCCATCAGGAGCCGCTGGGGCGGGTCGATCTCGCCGATCTGCTCGAGCACGGGCTGGCTTCCTTCGCTGTTGCGCATTTTGGGCGGGGCGACGCAAACCTCCGGCCAGTCGCCTCCGGCCGAATCCCTCCGGCCATGTCGCGGTCGAGAGTGCTGCTAGGGATCCGCGGCGCTGCGATCAAGCGGTGTGTTTTTTCCCAGGGACGGAAACCCCGTCCGGGCCTCGGCGTTTCTCGGTCCCACAACCGAACCCGCCAAGACCCAACCCGGAAAGGGAAACCCGCCATGCTCAACCGCTTCGCCACCGCGGCCGGCCTGCTCGCGCTCTCGACGAGCCTCGCCCTGGCCCAGACCGCCACCCAGACCGACAGCAATCTCAAGGAGTGGCAGGTCGCGAAGGTCGCCAAGGTCGGCCTCGCCCAGGCGCTCACCACCGCCCAGGCGCAGGGCGACGAGAAGGGCGGCCGCGCCATCGACGCCGATTTCGAGAAGGCCGGCAGCAAGGACCCGGCCCACTACGCCATCAAGGTCGTCTACCCGAGCGGCAAGCTGGTGGAATACGGCATCAACGCCGATACCGGCGCCCTGTACAAGACCGAGAACCAGCCGATCGAGCGCTACTTCACCCGGCTGAAGCCCGCCGACTTCCAGAACGCCAAGACCTCGCTGAAGGACGCGCTGGCCATCGCCGAGCAGAAGGCCGGCGGCGGCAAGGCCTACGAGGCCGAGGTCGAGAAGGACGGCAAGGCGGTGCAGTACGAGATCAAGGTCGCCGGCGCCGACAAGGAGCAGACGGTCAAGGTCGGCCCGGACGGCAAGGTGGTCGACTGATCCCGTAGGATCACTATCCGAAGCGGCGGGGCCCTAAACCGCCCCGCCGCTGCATGGTGTCGCCCCGCAGCCCGAACGCGGAGCCGGGCGGCCGCCTCGGCGATTGCTTCCGGACGAGACCACCGACCGGGAGCGCGACATGGACTCAGGCACGCGGGACTCCCGAAACATCCTCGGGACGGCCCAGACCCGGGTCGAGGGACCCGACAAGGTCACCGGCCGGGCGCTCTACGCCTCCGACCGGACCGGCCCGGAGACGACGGCCCACGCCGCCCTGGTCACCAGCACCGTCGCCCGGGGCCGGATCACCGGGTTCGACCTCGCCGCCGCCCAGCGGGTGTCGGGGGTGCTCGGGATCTTCACCCACCGGGATTTCGCCGGGGCGGTGGCGCCGGTGAAGCACCTGATGGCCGGCGGCTACGCCAACAGCTCGCACCGGCCGCTGGACTCCGACGCGGTGGCCTATGCCGGCCAGATCGTGGCCCTGGTGGCGGCGGAGACCCAGGAGGCCGCCGAGGAGGCGGCCGGCGCGGTCCGGGTCTCCTATGCGGAAGAACCCGCCGCCGGCGGCTTCGACGCGCCCGGGGCCGAGACCGTCCGGCTCGCGGACCTCAAGGCCCAGCACACGGACATCGCCCGGGGCGATGCCGAGGCCGGATGGCGGGACGCCGCGATCCGGGTCGAGGCGCGCTACGAGACCCCGATCCAGCACCACAACCCGATCGAGCTGTTCACCACCCGGGCCGCCTGGGACGGCGACCAGCTCACCGTGCACGAGCCGACCCGCTATGTCGGCGCCGTGCAGCACGGGCTCGCGGCGCAGCTCGGCCTCGACCCCGCGCAGGTGCGGGTCGTGTCGGGGCTGATCGGCGGCCATTTCGGCTCGAAATTCGCGCTGTCGCAGCACACAGCCCTGGTCGCCCTGGCGGCCAAGCGCCTCGGCCGGCCGGTCTCGCTGGTCCCGACCCGGCGGCAGGGCTTCACCATCGCCAATTACCGGCCGGAATCGCGCCACACGATCCGGCTCGGCGCCGAAAGCGACGGCCGGTTCACCGCCCTGGTGCACGAGGCCGAGACGGTCACGTCGCGGTTCGACCCGTTCGTCATGGAGGGCGCCGAGGTCACCGCGAGCCTCTACGCCTGCCCGAACATCCGGACCGAGGAGCGGGCCGTGCGGGTCGACCGCAACACCCCGGGGCCGATGCGGGCGCCCCCAGAGGTGCCCTACCTGTTCGCCCTGGAGAGCGCCGTCGACGAGGTCGCGGTGGCCCTCGGGATGGATCCGATCGCCCTGCGGCGGCGCAACGATACGCCGGTCGATCCGGTCTCCGGCAAGCCGTTCTCGAACCGGCCGCTGATGGCCTGCTTCGATGCCGGCGCGCGGGCCTTCGGGTGGGCGCGCCGGGCACCGCGCCCGGGGGCCATGCGCGAGGGACCCTGGCGCGTCGGCCTGGGCTGCGCGGCCTCGGTGCGGCCGGTGAAGATCGCGGCCGCGACCCTGCGGGTGCGGCTGAACCCGGACGGGAAAGCGGAGGTCGCCTGCGCCCACCACGAGATCGGCAACGGCATCACCACGCTGCTCGCCATGGGCGCCGCCGAGGGGCTCGGCGTGCCGGTGGAGCGGGTGACCGTCCGGCTCGGGGACACGGTGCTGCCGGCGGCCGGCATCTCCGGCGGCTCGAGCACGACGACCAGCCTGATGAACGCCCTGGCGCTCGGCTGCGGCCAGATCCGCGAGACCCTGGCGCAGGCCGCGACGGGGCAGGGCGGCCGCCTCGCCGGCCGGGATCCAGGGGCCTTGCGCCTCGCGGAGGGGCGGCTCGCCGCGCCGGACGGGCGCGGGATCGCGCTGGCCGAAGCGGTCAGCCCCGAGGGCGTCGAGACGCTCGCCGAATTCGTGCCCGCGGGCGGCGACCGGGCGAAGGCGCTGACGGCCCTGCGGCAGGGCCATATCGGGCTGGCCCTCGGCGGCGGCGGGCATGCCGTGTCCTGGGGATTCGGGGCGCAGTTCGCGGAGGTCCACGTCCATGGCGAGACCGGAGAGATCCGGGTGGCCCGGCTCACCGGCGCCTTCGCGGCGGGGCGGATCCTCAACCCGCTGACCGCCCGGAGCCAGCTCACCGGCGGGATGATCTGGGGCCTCGGCTCGGCGCTCCTGGAGGAGACGGTGCTGGACGGGGCCGCCTACCGCAATCCGGATCTCGCCGAGTATCTCGTCCCGACCGCGGCCGACGCCCCGGAAGTCGAGGCGCTGCTGGTGGACGATCCCGACGATCAGGTCGACGCCCTCGGCCTCAAGGGCCTGGGCGAGCTCGGCATCATCGGCGTCAACGCGGCCATCGCCAACGCCGTCCACCACGCCACCGGCCGCCGGATCCGCAAGCTGCCGATCCGGTTGGAGGACGTGGCATAGGGCCAGACGTCCCGCCCACTCTGCGAGCCAGGCGCCAACGTTGTTGCAGACCGCGACGCGCTCCCTCTCTCGTGCCGGCTGCGACGTTCACACATCGCTGCCGGAGTGGGCCAAAGCTAACTTCAAGCGCGCCTCCCTCCCCCCTCTGCGGGGGAGGGTGGGCCGGCCGTCAGGCCGGGTCGGGAGAGGGGAGCCCGGGTTCAGGAAAGGGTGCGACCGGCATGACGGGCGAAGCCTTGGTCTGCACCGTCGCTCCCCTCTCCCGACCCCCTTTCGGGGGCCACCCTCCCCCGCAGAGGGGGGAGGGAGAGCCGGGGTGCCTCCCGTGTCTTCTGCCGACCGGATGTGCGAATCCGCTAGCCCGCACGGAAGAGGGGGCCCGCACCTTCTGCGCCTACGGCATGACTCCGGCTACGGTCGAAGCTTCAGTAGGCCGTAGCCACAAGAGGGAGGAGAGCGCCCCCGCACCCGAGCGGCGCACCTACTCCATCGTCGGCGCGAGCTTCTTCACGCCCTGCACGTCCTCGCCGAGCCAGGCGGCGTTCTTGGCGGTGCCGTCGAAGGTCGCGCTCGTCTTGAACAGCTCGTACTTGCCCTCCAGCGCGTAGGGCTTCGAGCGCGACAGCAGTTCGGCCACCGTCGCCTTGTCCATCGGCTTGAAGGTCTTCACCGCCTCGAAGGCCTGGTCGAGGTCGCGCTGGTTCTGGATGCCGGTGATCACCACCGAGACCGGCAGGTTCAGCGAGAAGTGCAGGTACTCGATCGGCCGGATCGGCGCGTCCGCCTTCAGGATCACCCCGTCGCCGAACGTCTTCATGGCGAGCGGCGCGATGCCCTCGGCCACGAGGTGCGGCAGCACGAGATGGCCGAACGAGCGGAAATGCGCGTCCATCACGTTGAGCGGCATCTGGCAGGAATCGAACTGGAAGCCGCGCTCCTGCGCGACGCTCAGCATCTGCAGGTGGATGCGGGGGTCCTTGTGGCCGGTGAAGCCGATATAGCGCAGCTTGCCTTGGCGTTTGGCCTCCAGGAAGCCCTCCATGGCGCCGCCCTCCGCGAAGACGCGATCCGGGTCGTCGTAGCGCAGGATCTCGTGGTGCTGGACGAGGTCGATCCGGTCGGTGCGCAGGCGCAGGAGCGACTGGTCGATCTGCTTGAGCGCCTCCTCCTTGGTCCGCCCGTCCATCTTGGACATCAGGAAGACCTTGTCGCGGTAGCCGCCCTGGGCCAGCGCCGCGCCCATGCGCAGCTCGGAGCGGCCGTCGTTGTAGTCCCAGCAATTGTCCATGAAGGTGATGCCGCGATCGACGCCCTCGTGGATCAGCCGGGTCGCCTCGTCGTCGGTCACCGCGCTCTTGCCGAGGTGGAACCCGCCCATGCCGATCGCCGAGATTTTTTCGGAGGTTCGGCCGAAGGTGCGATAGAGCATCTCGCCCCGGCGCTCGCCCGGATCGGTGATCAGCGGCAGGTCGGCCGGGTCCTGCGGCCGCGTGTTCGGAAGCGGCGGGACGCTCACGGCCGCACCTGCGCTGCCGGCGCCCGCGAGGCCTGTTCCCGTGATGCCCGCGCCGAGCACGGCGCCTTGAAGGAAGCTGCGGCGTTCCATCGGATATCTCCGTTCGGGAGGAATTTGGGATCGAGCGGTAACGGGTGGCGGGACATCATCGTTCGACCTCCTGGGCGAGGCGGCTCGCCGCGTTGAGCAGGCGCAGGGCGGCGCAGGCCGCGCCGTAGCCGTTGTCGATATTGACCACCGTGATCCCGGGGGCGCAGCTCGCCAGCACCGCGTCGAGGGCCGCCCGCCCGCCCGCGGCGACGCCGTAGCCCACGGAGGTCGGGACCGCGATCACCGCCCCGGCCACGAGGCCGCCGACCACGCTCGGCAGCGCCGCATCCATGCCGGCGGCGACGATCACCACCGGATGCGCCCGGATCTCCTCCAGCCGCGTGGTCAGCCGCCACAGGCCGGCGACGCCGACATCGGCGAACAGCGTCACGGCCCGGCCGGCATAGCCGAGCGTGCGCAGGGCTTCCCGGGCGACGGGCACGTCCGAGGTGCCGGCCGCCACCAATGCGACCCGGGCCGGGCCGGCGACGGCCGGAGGCGTGCCGAACACCGCCGTGCGCGAGACCGGGCAATAGTCGAGCCGGCCCGCTTGTCCGAGCCGGGAACACTTCTCCGGGTCGAGCCGGGTCAGGAGCAGCGAGGCGCCGCGATCTCCGGCCGCCATCAGGATCGCGTCGATCTGCTCGGGGCTCTTGCCGGCGCAGAAGATCGCCTCCTCCAGGCCAATCCGCTCGGGCCGGGCGAAGTCGAGGGTGAACTCGTCCGCAACGCTCATGTCGGGGAGGCTCCGGTCAGGAAGGCGCTGCCGACCCGATAGGGCGCGAACCGGACCGGGCCGGCGAGACGCGACGGCGCGATCTCCCGGATGCCGGCCCCGAGTTGTTCGCGACGTTTCGGGTCGAGGGCCGCGAGGCTGCCGGCGTCGAGCTCCACCACCACGCCCTCGGCGCGCACCCGGCAGCGGACGGCCCGCCTGGCGCCCGCCCCGGTCTCGAGGGCGCCCCCGACCAGAAGCTCGACCGCGTGGATGAAGCCCAGCGTCTCCGGCTCGATCGGGATGCCGGTCTCGACCCGGCTCGACAGGCACGGGGCGGACGGCAACTCGGCCACATTCCCGAGGCCGAGGTCGCGGGCGAGGGCCCGGACGGCCGCCTTGTCGAGGCCCGCCTCCACGTAGGGGTGGCGCACCCCGTGCTCCCGCGCGGCGTCGAGGCCGGGGCGGTACTCGCCGAGATCGTCGCGATTGGCACCCGACAGGATCTGCCGGTCGGTGACGCTCCGGATCGCCCCGTACAGGTTGGTCTTGCAGAAGAAGCAGCGGTTGACCGGGTTCGCCCGGTAGGCCGGGTCGGCGAACTCGCCGGCCTCGATCACCCGCAGGTCCCAGCCCTCCCGGGCGGCCTCGGACCGGACCCGTGCGGTCGCCTCGCCGGGCACGGCCGGGGAGACCGCGTGGACGACGAGCGTCGCGCGCGGCGCCAGCCGGTGGGCGAGGGTGGCCAGCGTCAGGCTGTCGACCCCGCCGCTCACCGCCACCGCGACGGGCCCGAGCTCCGTCAGCACGGCTTCGAGATGCACGCGCGTCACCGCTCCTCCTTCATGATTTGTTGCAGGGCGAGGGCCTCGGCCTCGCGGCGCAGGCGCGCCCGGTCGGCCTGGCCCGCCTGGTCCACGGCGTCGTCGGCCTCGGCCTTGGCGGTGCGCCCACCCGGCCGGTCGACGACCTTGACCCGGACCCGGTGCCCCTCGGGCGCGACGGTCACGGCCTCCCGGTCGAGCACCGCGCGCGTCACCCGGTGGTGCCGCAGCCCGATCGTGGTGGTCTCGCGGAAGCAGGCCGCGATCGCCGCCTCCAGGCTCTCGGGCTGAACCAGCGCCTGGATATGGGCCATCATCCGGCCCTTCTTGCCCAGGACCGGCATCTGCACGACGTCGCGCACGCCGGGCTCCGCGCGCAGGCGGGCGAGGCCCATGGCCAGGTCCTCGCCCGACTGGTCGTCGATCTCGAACGCGATGACCGCGAGCTCGCCCCTATCCGGCCGCGAGGCGAGCGCGTCGTCCAGCGCCAGGGCGCGCAGGCAATTGCTGAGGCCCGGCAGCACCTTGGTGCCGAAGCCGATGCCGCTGCGCCCGATCGTGCCGGGGGGCCGGCCGCGCCCGGGATCGTCGCCGCAGAGATGGCGCAGGATCGCGGCGCCGGTGGGCGTCACGCGCTCGCCCGCGATCCCGTCGTCGAGGGTCGAAAAACCTTCGAGCAGGAGCGTGGTGGCCGGCGCCGGCACCGGCAGCGGGCCGTGCTGGGTCCGGACCCGGCCGGAGCCCAGGGGCAGGGCCGAGACGCTCCAGCTCCGCACCTCCAGCGCGGCGATCAGGTGGGCGGCGGCGACGATGTCGGCGATCGAATCGTAGGCGCCGACCTCGTGGAACGCCACCGCGTCGACCGTGATGCCGTGGACCCGGGCCTCCGCGTCGGCGAGGTGCCCGAAGATCGCCAGCGCATGCGCCCGGACGGCCGGGGCGAGATCCGCACGCTCCAGCTCCGCGCGGATCTCGGACCAGGGCCGGTGGCCGTGATCGGAAGCGTCGTGCGCGTGGCTGTGCGGATGATCGTGATGGTGATGATCGTGAGGGTGGTGGCCGTCGTGCCGGTGCGGCGCGGGAGCCGCCTCCGTCCCCGGGGCCGAGACCGCGAAGCGCAGTCCCTGCAGGATGCCGTCATTATGGTCGGACGCCGCGCAGGCGATGCGCGGATCGACGGCCCGCACGCTCGCGCGCACGCCCTCCAGATGCTCGGGAAAGGCATCCAGCAGCGCGGCGGCGAACATGTCGCCGGCGGCGCCGCCGAGCGCGTCGAGGTGGATATGCATGGTGCGTCGGTGGGCCCGAACCGGTTTCCGGATGCCGCTCAGATCGGCCGCCGCCGTCCGAAGGCAAGGGACGCGGCCCCGATCCGGCGACGCGGCGTATCGCCCAAGGTCCAGACCGGACCGCCGCGCGAAATGACCGTCCCCTCACTCGGCCGCGGCGCCCACCGAGTCGGCCATGCGCGCCCGCCGCGTGCCGAGCGGCTGGGGCTCGCCCACCGTCGTGTCCTCGGCGGTCTGGTGCTCCATCTCGGCGTTGAGCTGGGCGCCGGCCAGCACGATCATGGTCGAGATCCAGATCCAGGTCATGAAGCCGATGGCGGCGCCGAGGGAGCCGTAGGTCTTGTTGTAGCTGCCGAAATGGGCGACGTACCAGGAGAACAGCAGCGAGGCGACGAGCCACAGCAGGGCCGAAGCGGCGCCTCCGGGCGTCACCCAGCGCCAGCGCGGCGCATCCCGGCTCGGGCCGTAGCGGTAGAGCAGGGCGAGCCCGAGCAGGACCGCCACGAGCAGCGCCGGCCAGCGCAGCAGGGTCAGCCACCAGGCATCGGTGCCGAGCCCGATATACGAGAGCACCACCGGCAGCACCACGACCGCGGCCAGGGCCAGGATCAGGAAGGCCAGCGCCCCGGCGGTGAAGCCGAGGGAGACCACGTTGAGCAGGACGAAATTGCGCTTCTCGCGCTCGTCGTAGACGATGTTGAGCGCGTCGAAGACGTGCTTCACGCCGCCATTGGCGCTCCAGACCGACAGGACGATGCTGACGATCAGGCTCAGGCCGAGCGCGGTGTTGCCCTTCTCGTTCAGGCGCTTGATCTGGTCGGTGAGGATGTCGAGGGCGCCCTGGGGCATGATGCCCTGGAGGCTGGCGAGCTGGTCGTTGATGGTCGAGGCGTCGGCCACGAGGCCGTAGCAGGAGACGAGCGCCGCCACCGCCGGGAAGATCGCCAGCAGGGTGAAGAAGGTCACGCCCGCCGCGATCAGCGACAGGCGGTTCTCGCCGATGGCGCGATAGGTGCGCAGGGCGATGTCCTTCCAGCCCTTGGCGGGGATCTCGGCCGGATGGCTGGCGCCCCGCCCGCGATCGGCCTGGGTCCGGGCGACCGCCTGTGCGTCGGCGCCCTCATGCGTGGGCGACGGCGCATGCGCCGAAGAGCCCGCGAAGGCGGACCGGGGGCGCGGCTCCGTCTGCGGCCGCGCGGGTGCGGCCGCCCGGCGCGGGAACGCGACCAGGCCGACCAGGGCGGTGGCCAGCGCCAGGGCCCAGACGGTCGAGGCCGCCCCCCCGGGGTCGCGGGCCGCGCCGCGGTCTGGATCGGGTGAAGCCATCGATACGCCTCGGCACGGGGTCGCGGATAAGCCGTCGAACCGGCACCCGACGGGTCGCAGATCCGACAGGGGAACGCCGCTGCGGCCGCCCGGTTCGCCGGTTTGTTGTCATCCGCGGCGGCATCCGGTCCTCAGTGCCGCAGTCTTGCTTGTATTGGACCGGTTTCATCTTCCGAGGGCCGGGTTCTAACCCATGTTGGGGCGAGGGCGGCGCAAGCGCGCCACAAGCGATCCTCGACGGGCGCGACCGGCCCGTTCGCCGACGCCCGGACCTATGCCCGATATCGAAGGCCCCCTCCTGCGCGATCCGGCCCCCGACGTCCGGCAGGGCCTGCCGGACGCGGTGCGCCTCCATCTCGGAACCCTGCTCGGCCTCACCTACGACCGGCTCGGGCCGGCCCCGGGGGCGACCTCCGATCGCTTCGCCGACCTGCTGGCCCGCCTCGACGCCGCGCTCGCCAGGGACGAAGATTCGGGCGAGCGGGAGGCCGCGTTCCGGTCCGGCCTGCTGAAGGGGGTGCCGGCTCTGCACCGGTTCGCCGTGTCCCTGACCCGCGACCCGGCCGCGGCCGACGACCTCGTGCAGGACACGCTGCTGCGCGGCTGGCGCGGGCGGGCCGGCTTCACCCCCGGCTCCAACCTGGAGGCGTGGCTGTTCACGATCCTGCGCAACGTGTTCTACAGCCAGCACCGCAAGCACGGCCGCGAGGTCGCCGACACCGACGGCAGCTATGCCGAGCGGCTGACCAGCGTGCCCGAGCAGGGCGGCCATCTCGACCTCCAGGACGTGCGCGCCGCCCTCGAGCGCCTCGCCCCGGTGATGCGGGAGGCCCTGGTCCTCGTGGCGATCGAGAACCTGAGCTACGAGGAAGCCGCCGCCGTCATGAACTGCCAGATCGGCACGGTGAAGAGCCGGGTCTGGCGCGCCCGCGAGCAGCTCGCCCGGATGCTGGGCTACACGGGCGCCGAGATCGGCAACGACGGGGTGATGCTGTCGGTGACCGGACTCTCGGCCTGAGAGAGCCGCAAGGGTTTCCACCGACGAATATCCCTATCCGTCGCGCGCGCCTCTGTATTCGCCAGCGAATTTGACTTAAGTGAAGGCGCCCGGGGTCATTCCCGAGCGACATAGGGCGAGCCGGGTCGATCCATCGTCCCGGCTCGACTCCCGTCGGTGTGACATCCCCCCGATCCACCGACGGGAGCCCCTTGCCGGGGCGAATGCTCAGCGCCCGGTCTCGTCCGCCCGGTCCGCGTCGAGCTGCTGCAGCAGCTCCGCCAGCCTCGGATCCAGCGCCTCGTCGATCACCGGATCATACAGCGCCTGCAGCTGGCGGCCGAGCCGCATCCGCGTCTGCGCGTCGAGGGCCGGGGCGCCGCTCGCGACCGGGAACACCCGCAGGGCCGTGGGGGCGGTCCCGGGGGCGGATCTCGGGGCGGCGCGCGGATGATCGGGATATGGCATCCCGCCTACATCGGCCTGGAGGGGCGCGACGGCAACCACCCGGCGCCACGACGTCTCAGGCATCGTCCGGTTCTACGCGTCGTCCTCGGGCGCGAACACTTCACCCTTCTCGGCCAGCACCGCATCGGCCTCGTCGCGGGCGAGCTCGTCCGCGTCGGCGCGGCCGAGCGCCCGGGCCAGCGCGCGCTCCCAATCCGGGGGCGGGGGGCTGCCCTGCGCGGCCAGGATCGCGGCGGTCCGGTCGCGCAGCCGCGCCCAGGATTGCGCATCCAGTGCGGCGACGGCGCCCCCGAGGCCGAGGTCGGCGGCGGCCTGCGCGGCGGCGGCCGTCCAGGCGGGCGGGGCGGGAGATTCGGTCATGGCGGCCTCTCGCGGCGGTCTCGATCCGACCCGGACATAGAGCGGACGCGCGCGAGGACGCGCCTGCGAACCCAAAAACCTCGGCGGCCCCGAAGGTCAGCGCAGCCCGTGGCGGGCGATCTCCTCGGGCACCAACTCGGCCGCGTCCTGGCGCGCCAGGATGGCGTCGAGACCGACCGGGCGGTCGTCCCAGGCATCGACGCCGACATCGCAGGAGCGGCTGGTATCGGGTAGCCAGCCGTGGCTGTGGCCGTAGAGATGGCGGGTCTCCCGCCACAGGCCCGGCCAGGCCCGGTGCGCGTAGTGCGACAGGAACAGGCGGTGCTCCCGGCCCTGGCCGTCCGGGGCCGAGATCCGGGCATTGTCGGCGGGCGGCTCCGCCCAGGGCAGGCCGAGCACGCGGTTCGAATCGTGGTTGCCCCGGACCAGCCGCTTGGTGCCGTTGAGCTGCGCGAACAGGGCCGCGCAATGCTCCCGGCTCGCCCCTGCGGCGAAGTCGCCGAGATGCCAGACCGCGTCGTCGGGGCCGACCACGGCGTTCCAGGCGGCGACCAGGGCCGCGTCATGCGCCTCCAGGCTGCCGTAGCGCGCGCCGCGATGGCGGAGGATGTGCGGGTCGCCGAAATGCGTGTCCGCGGTGAAGAAGATCGCCATGGCGCCGAATCCGCGAAGCCCGTCCCAACCCACCGTGGCATCCGGCGCCGTTCCGAGGTGGACCGGCACGCGCGCCCGGCAAGGCTTGCGCGGCATCGTGGCCGCGCCTCACGGGACGGAGCCTCGTCCGGCCGGGTGGCTCCAGGCTTTCGGGACGCGGCGGAACCGGAGGCGCCCCCGGGCCGCCGGCTTCGCGGCCGCACCCGATTGCCCGGCGCTCGGCCCAATCCCTATCTTGACCGCGATGCTCGACCCCGCCGCCTATGCGCACCTGCTCGACGCCGCCCGCGCCCATCCGCGTCTGGAAGCGGCGATCCGGCAGGCCGGCCCGCTCCGGATCGACCCGCCGGCGCAGGCCTGCGTGGCCGAAAGGCTGTTCGTCGAGGTCGTGAACCAGCAGCTCTCCACCCGGGCCGCGGCGGCGATCTGGGCGCGGATCGAGGCCGCCGCGGCGGCGGCGGGTTCGAGCCCGCGCGGGCTGTTCGAGTCCGGCGACCCGGCTCTGCTGCGGGCCTGCGGGATCTCGGGCAACAAGGTCCTAGCCCTCCGGGCGATCGTCGCCGCCGAGGCGGCGGGCCTGCTCGGCCCCGAGCTGGCCGGCCTGCCGCATCCTGAGCGCGCCGCGATCCTGTGCGGCATCCGAGGGGTCGGTCCCTGGACCGCCGACATGGTCGGCATCTTCCACTTCCACGACCCCGACATCTGGCCCGAGGGCGACGTCGCGGCGGTGGGCTGCCTGCGCCGCCTCACCGGCGGCACCGACACGCGCGCCCTCGCGGCCCCGTTCGCGCCCTACCGCTCGCTCCTGGCCCGCTACCTCTGGCGCATCAAGGACACCGCCCCGGCAGCGCCGCCAGGGCGCCCCGTCCGCCGCCCCCGCGCGGCGTCGGAATCCGGATGACGGACGGCCCCCGATCGGCTATCCGTTCGGCGGGCGCAGGGCCTGTAGCTCAATGGTTAGAGCCGACCGCTCATAACGGTCTGGTTGCAGGTTCGAGTCCTGCCGGGCCCACCATTCCCTTGTCTTTGCAACAGCTTAGCCTTGGATTCTCTCGGGTGGGACACTCCCGGGGTGCATGGCATTGCGCAACCCGACGTACCGGACCGCTCCAGGCACGGCGTCTTCCACTTCCGCTGGCGTCTCTGGGGCGCCACAGACGCACCGGGAAAACCGGCCTTCATCAAAATCTCTCTTGGCACCCGCGATCCGAAGCAGGCACTGAGTGTCTGTCCGGTGACATATTGAGTGATTGAGGAGTTTGTGATTCGACGCGGCCTGGGTGACGAGGCGCCGCTGCAGCAGGCGCTCGTCAGCGAGGCCGATCGCCTGGTCGGCGGATCGGATGCGATCCTCGTCGTCGGCGATCCTTCGACAAGTTCAGGATGAGGTCGCCTTGCCGAAGAAGGGCAACTGCTCGGCCGGCGTGGCGCCGCACTCCGCCACGACGCTGGACAAGATCGCCAACTGCCAGACGCTGGTGTCGCTCAGGCCGGCGCGCGACGCGGTGCCCGTGGCGGTCGCCCTGGCGCTGTTCCTGCCCGAGATTTGGACGGCCGACCCGGATCGAATGGCCAGGGCCGGCGTTCCCGAGGATCTGCGCGGGGCCCGTACCAAGCTGGCGATCGCCGTCGCGGAGACCGACCGGATCCGTAAGGGTGGCGTGCGCTTCGGCTCCGTGCTGGCCGATGCCGGTTACGGCTGCTCCGCCCTGTTCCGGCAGGCCCTGAGCGCGCGGCCTGAGAGGGGCTGTCGGGATCACAGGGCGCAACACGGTCTACCCGGCCGACGTGGCGATGATCTTCCCCGTCGGGGGGTTGGGCGACCGCGCCAGCGTCACGGGCCGGATCAGGTCTGGGTCGCGGCCGAAACGATCCTGGCGGACATGACGGCCGATCCGGGACGTGGCGGCACGGGACCAAGGGGCGGCTGCGGGCTCGCTTCCGTGCGCTGCGCGACTGGACGGCCGAGGGTCCGACCCGGCGGCTCGGCGCGAAAGGCGATCGGCACCGGCCCGGGGAAGCCGTCTGGCCGGTGCGCGAGGAGCGCGGCTCGGGCGAGCGCGAGGTCTACCTCTCGAACCTGCCCGCCGACGCGCCCCTCAAGCAGCGCGCCGCCGCGATCAAGGCGCGCTGGATCTGCGAGCAGGCCGACCGGCAGATGAAGGAGGAGCTCGGCCTCGACCCCTTCGAGGGCCGCTCCTGGACCGGGCCGCATCGACACGCGCCGATGACGATGATGGCCTACGCCTTCCTCCGGTCCCGGCGCCGCGCAGCAGCGGGGCGGAAAGAAACAACCGCCTGCCCACCGCCCCAGCCCTCGATGCCGGCGATCCGGCAGGCCATCCTCGATCCCTTCAGCCGGCCACCGCCGCGGCGATGCCCGCGCTGTGACGCGGCCCTCGATCCGCCACCGTAAAAATCGCCTGCCGAAGGCGTGCTAATCCGTCTCGCCGCGCAGCGGCCGGGCCAGCAGGGCGGCGATCACGTCCTCGACGCCGGCCTGGCCGGCCACGATCGCCGCCACGGCCTGGGCGACCGGCATCTCGATGCCCCTGGCCGCCGCCAGGCCGGCGAGCGCCGCGGCCGTGAAGGCGCCCTCGGCGAGCTTGCCGCCAGACGCCGCCTCGGGGCTCGCCCCGGCACCGAGGCGCTGGCCGAAGGCGAAGTTGCGCGATTGCGGCGAGGAGGCGGTCAGCACCAGGTCGCCGAGGCCCGAGAGGCCCATCAGCGTCTCGGGCCGGCCCCCGAAGGCGCGGGCGAAGCGCATCAATTCGGCGAAGGCGCGGGCGATCAGCGCCGCCCGGGCGCTCTCGCCCAGGCCGCTTCCCGCCACGATCCCGCAGGCGATGGCCAGGACGTTCTTGCCGGCGCCGCCGATCTCGACGCCGCGCACGTCGTCGGTGTGGTAGAGCCGGAAGCTCGGCCCGGACAGCAGCGTGCTCAAGGCGGCGGCGAGCCCGGGATCGGCGGCCGCCAGGGTCACGGCGGTGGGCAGGCCGCGGGCGACGTCGGCCGCGAAGCTCGGACCGGACAGGACCGCCACCGGCGTTCCCGCGGGCAGGACCGCCTCGGCCACCGCGCTCAAGAAGCTGTCGGTGCCGCGCTCGATCCCCTTGGCGCAGAGGATCACCGGGCCGGCCGAGGCGAGGGGCGCGCGCAAGCTCACCAGCACGCCGCGCACGGTCTGGGCCGGCACGACCAGCAGGGTCGCCCGGGCGCCCGCGAGCGTTTCGGAGCGCGCCGTCGCGTGGATTTGGGCGTGGAGCGGCACCCCCGGCAGGTAGCGCGGGTTCTCGCGCTCGGCCTCGAGCCTGGCGGCGGCCTCCGGGTCGCGCAGCCAGAGGGTCACGGGGTGCCCGGCGCTGGCGGCGGCGTTGGCGAGCGCCGTCCCCCAGGCGCCGCCGCCGACGACGTTGATGGGCGCGCTCATGCCGAGATCTCCGCGGGTTCGAGCCGATAGAGCACGTGGCTGCGCAGCGGCCCCTCGGGCACCGCCGGATGCGCGAACGTCTCCGCCCGGACCATGCCGAGACGCTCCATCACCGCCTGCGAGCGGCGATTGCCCGACGCGGCATAGGCCACGACCGCCCGGACGCCGCAGCGCCCGGCGAGGTCGGTGAGCGTCAGCCGCGCGGCCCTTGTGGCGAGGCCGTGGCCCCACGCGTCCCGGGCGAGGCGCCAGGCCAGTTCGATCGTCGCGCCGACTTGCTCGCCCCCCGGGAACGGCATGGCCCGCATGATCCGGAAGGCGCCCACGAAGCCGACGAACCGGCCGTCCCGCTCCAGAGCCCAGGGGCCGAACCCGTCCGCCACGAAGCGCCGGTCGCAGATGCCCGCCTCGGCGGCGCTCTCCGGCTCGGTCCGCAGCCGGGGGAGGAATTCCATCACCGCCGGGTCGGCGTTGAGCGCCGCGAACGGGGCCGTGTCCGCCGGGCGCCAGCGGCGCAGCGTCAGGTCGCCGTCCCGGAGGCCGTCGGGCACCGCCGCCACGGCGAGCTTGCCGCGCCAGGCGAGGGAGCGCCGGTTCAGCAGGGCGAGATCGGCGGTGCCGGCGAGCACCGCCTCGCCGAGGGCGATCGCGTGCTCGAGGCCCTCGGCCGGCATGGTGGCGTGGGCGGGCGGGGCGACGCTGGCGCGCCAGGGGCCGCCGCAGGAATTGTCGAGGAGGATGCGGGCGAAGCAATGGTCGAGGCGGACCGGCCAGCCGGGCCGGGCGGCCTCGGGCAGGCGGCGCGCGACGAGATCCCGCCAATGCGCGCGCCGGTCCGCGGCCGCGCTCATCCGGCCGGGACCGCGTCCCGGGCCGGGTCGGCGGCGAGCGGCCAGCGCGGGCGGGCCGGCGCCGTCAGGTCGTCGACGAGACCCAGCCGCAGCCGCTCCAGCCCGGCCCAGGCGATCATGGCGCCGTTGTCGCCGCAGAGCGGCAGGGGCGGGGCGACGAAGCCGAGGCCGGCTTCTCCGGCCAGCGCCGCCAGCGCCCGCCGGATCGCGCCGTTGGCCGAGACGCCGCCGGCCGCCACCAGGGCGGTCGGCCGGCCGGCGACGCCCGAGAAGGCGCGCAGGGCCACCCGGGCGCGGTCCACCACCACGTCGACCACAGCGGCCTGGAAGCTCGCGCACAGGTCGGCGACGTCGCGCTCGGCCAGCGGCGCGATCCGCTCGGCCTCGATCCGCAGGGCGGTCTTGAGGCCCGACAGGGAGAAATCGGCCTCGCGGCGGCCCAGCATCGGCCGGGGCAGGGCGAAGCGCTCGGGATCGCCGGATTCGGCCATGCGCTCGACCTCGGGGCCGCCGGGATAGCCGAGGCCCAGGAGCTTGGCGGCCTTGTCGAAGGCCTCGCCGATCGCGTCGTCGACCGTGGAGCCGAGCCGCACGTAATCGCCGACCCCGCGCACGGCGACGAGCTGGGTGTGGCCGCCCGAGGCCAGCAGCAGCAGGTACGGGAAGGGCAGGTTGTCGGTCAGCCGCGCGGTCAGCGCGTGGGCTTCGAGGTGGTTCACGGCGAGCAGCGGCTTGCGGGTGACCAGCGCCAGAGTCTTGGCGGTGACGAGGCCGACCAGAACGCCGCCGATCAGCCCGGGCCCGGCCGCCACCGCGATCCCGTCGAGGTCGGGGAAGCCGATCCCGGCCCTGTCGAGGGCGCGGGCGATCAGCCGGTCGAGCACCTCGACATGGGCGCGGGCGGCGATCTCGGGCACGACGCCGCCATAGGCGGCATGCTCGGCGATCTGGCTCAGCACCTCGTTGGCGCGGATCTGCCCGGCCCCGTCCTCGTCGACGGACACCACGGCCGCGGCGGTCTCGTCGCAGGTGGTCTCGATGCCGAGCACGGTCTTCACGGGCCACTCCCTCGATCAACGGACCTGCACGCCCCCGCCCGAGAGCCTGCCGGGCCGGGGTAATCCGGGCGCCGGGCGCGCGCAATGACCGCCCGGACGCCGACGGGCCGCTCAGTCGACCGCGATCATCACGTCGGAGGCCTTCACCACCGCGTAGGCCGGGCCGCCGGCCACGAGCTTGAGCGAATCGACCGCCTCGTTGGTGATCGAGGCGGTGATCACCTGACCGGGGCTGATCTCGATCTTCACGTGGGCCGTGGTCGAGCCCTTCTCGACCGAGACCACCGTGCCCTTGAGGACGTTGCGCGCGCTGATCTTCATGGTGTGCCGCCAAGCTCCTTCGGGCCGCACCGGGCGGCCTCCGGCGGGTCTCCTACAGCATGGCGCGGAAAGGCGCGACCACCCGGGGGGGCGGACACGCCCGTCACGCGCTCTCGGCCAGGATGGATTGCCATCCCATGCCGGTCCGCGCCCTCGCCGCTGCCCCGTGTCGGCCTCGCGCGACAGGCGCGTCAGCGAGGCCAGCGGCGGTCGTGTCCGGATGGCGAGAGCGCGGCCTTCGCGCTGGTCGTGGCGAACTCGCCGCTGGCGGATGCCGACTGCGAGCCCTCAAGGCCTGTCTCGGCCCGCTCTTAGGGCCGCACTGGATCGACGACGCCCCGATGGCGATGGTCTTCCCGCGCGCCGGGCTGAAGACTGGGGCATCGGGCGGCCAAGGCTCAGGGCTCGACGCCCGGGAATCGGCCGGCCGCTTGAGGGGGTTTCTCGGGTGACCGTCTCAGGGCGCCGAGGTGACGGACGCGGTGGCCGCGGCGATGCGGAACCGTCGGTAACTGCCTTCCAGGTCGGCGAGGTCGGACGGGTCCGCCACGTCGCGCCGGGCGGCGGCGATGACAAGATCCGCGTGACGCGTGAGCTCGGCCGTGCGGTCCGTCAATCGCTCGACCTCGGCGACGCGGGCGAGCACGTCGAGCATCCGCCCCAGCACGTGCACGGAGCCGGCGGCGTTCTGGCGGATCATGTGGAACATGGCATCGCACAGGCCATCGTAATCGGTCACCGGATGGACCAGCACGATGCGCCCGTCTCGCACCACCGTGCCGGTCGGAAGGTGACGGGTGGCCGTCCGGCACAGGGCATCGCCGAGATGGTCGACGACGCTGCCGGCGGTGAACGGATCGTTGATGCCCGGCGAGAGCGCTCGGACCGCGATCTCGACCAGTTGGCGGATCGAGTATTCCAGATCCTGGAGGGCGGCCGGGCGACGCCCGAAGGCTAGAGCCCGCGAGATGGCCGCCTCGGCGTCCTCGACACCGGTCGAGAGGAACGCGACCGGGTAACCGCTCGGCACGTAGTCGCCGGGCCGCACCCGCAGGGCGACGGTCACGCCGTGCTCGCTGGCCCAATCGGCCAGTCCACCGACATCGATGGCCTGCAGGTAGCCGGCGCCCTTCCCGACCACCGCACGCCGTGCAGGAAGCTCGGACGGGCGCGTCTCGTCCGCTTCGTCGCGCGTGCGCGCCTCCACGGCCCTGCACAGGTCGCCAAAGACGGCGTCGACCACGGTCTCGACGTTGATGCTGGCGGCGATGTGGTGGACGAACCAGACCAACGTCGCGAGCGACAACAGCGCCAGCGCCATGGCCCCGGTGATGGCGAGGTGCGGGACGAACGGGCTCTCCTGCACCGTGCGCACCGTGCGGAGGACCATCAGGGCATAGGCGAAGGTCCCGAGGAAGATGCCCAGCACCACCTGGTTGCGGGCATCACGGGTGAAGTTGCGAAGCAGCCGCGGGCCCATCTGCCCGGATGCCAGGGTCAGCGCCGCGATGGTGATGGAGAAGGTCGTCCCGGCGACCCCGATCGTGGAGGACGCCACCGCGCTGAGCAGCGCCCTCGCGCCCTCGGCGCCCCCGGAGTAGCCCCAGTTCTGGTCGGGCGAGGACGCATCGTAGCCGGCGATGTGGGCCGTCTCCAGCCAGACCCCGACCTGGGCCAGAACGATGCAGCCCAGGACGATCAGCGCCGGCCTCAGCCAGAACAGGTCGCCGAGGGCCTCGACCCAAGCTTTGACGCGCGTACTCATGGGCCCGGCCTGCCAGCTCTGACCACCCACGGCAATCGTCGAGAAGCGATCCCATCGCCGAGACGGCGCCGATGCGCATTGAGGTCTTTCGAGGGCGCACAGCGTCGCATGGCCGAGGAGGGCTTTCCGCTCGTTGGGTGTCGAACGTCGCTTCTCCCTCTTCGCAGGTCGGTTCGGCCCGGCGGGGGCCAAACGCATGAAGGGGACCCCTTGATCTCGATCTTCGACCTCGCGGCGCTGCTGCTCACCCTTTCGGCCCTGTTCGGGTGGCTGAACCGCCGCTTCCTGCGCATGCCCCACACCATCGGCCTTCTCGTCATGGGGTTCTTCGCTTCGCTCGCACTGGTCCTCGTGGATGTCGCCTTCCCACGGCAGCACCTCTACGAGGAACTCACCCGCGTCCTCGACCAAGTCGACTTCACCGGCGTGGTCATGAACGGGATGCTGGCCTTCCTGCTGTTCGCCGGCGCCCTGAACCTCGACCTCCGCGCCCTCCGGGAACGGGCCATGGCGGTCGCGACCCTCGCGCTGCTCGGCACGCTGGTCTCAACCGCCGTAGTGGGCGGGACGTTCTGGGCGGCGGCTCAGGCGCTCGGCACCCCGGTGCCGGTGGCCTGGGCCCTGGTGTTCGGGGCGTTGATCAGCCCGACCGACCCCGTCGCGGTCCTGGCCACCCTGAAGAACGTCGACGTCCCGGAAGCCCTCGAAGTGGAGATGCAAGGCGAGGCGCTGTTCAACGACGGCATCGGCATCGTGCTGTTCACGGTGCTCGTCGCCTTCGCGGCCGGCAAGGGTGGCGAGGCGACGAGCGTAGGGGGTGTGGCGACGCTCCTCCTGCACGAAGCCGGGGGCGGCGTGGTCCTCGGCATCGTCACCGGCTACGTCGCCTATCGCGCGATGAAGGCCATCGACGACTTTCCCGTGGAGGTGCTGATTACGCTGGCCCTCGTCACCGGGACCTACGCGCTCGCGCAGAAGCTCGGGGTCAGCGGACCTCTCGCGGTGGTCGCCGCGGGTCTGCTGATCGGCGAGCGGGCACCACGCTATGCCATGAGCGACACGACCCGGACGTATGTCTCGGCCCTGTGGACCCTCGTCGACGAGGTGCTGAACTCGGTCCTGTTCCTGCTGATCGGCCTGGAGGTGCTCGTCCTCCGCTTTCAGGCCTCAGGGCTGGCGCTGGCCGCCTGCGCCGTTCCCATCGTTCTGCTCGCCCGCCTCATCGCCGTTTCCGCGCCGGTCCTGCTGTTCCGCTGGGGCGGCAACCTCTCGCTCGGCAACGTGCCGTTCCTGACCTGGGCGGGCGTGCGCGGCGGCATCTCGGTGGCGCTGGCTCTGTCGATACCGGAGAGCGAGGCCAAGCCCGCGGTCCTGGCGGCGACCTATGCGGTGGTGCTGTTCACCATCGTCGTTCAGGGCTCGACCCTCGGCCTCGTCGCACGACGAACGCTGCGCGCGAAGTAAGTGCCTCTCACAAAACTCCCGAGGCACCGTCGCGTGCAGAGGGAGAGCTCCTCGGAACCGGGGGTCTTGTGACAGGCTCTCAATCCACCTGCGATCTGCGTACCGACGCTGCCGAGGAGGAAGGCCGCTACGCACGGAAGGCCCGCGGACCGACCAGGGCGCAGCCGCGTCCGGCAGACGCGCCGTCATCGGCCGATCTGAGCCAAGATGGGGATTTGGCGCACCGTCCGCTTCCGGGTGGACGGAAACGCGGGGTGAGCGGCACGGTCGGGGCGGAAGCCGCTCTCCATTGCGTCGAGCGGATTGCGTTTCGACCCCGGGCTGCCGATGTCGGAGACGCGCCGTCCGAAAACCGGCCGCCCCTCTCGGGAGGCCGCTCTAGCTCGGCTCCCCCTCCGGATCGGCCTCCGCCTCCTCCTCCGGGATCGGCGCGGCGCCCCAGGCGGTGAGCGTCGCGTTGAGGTCGTCGAGGACGAAGTGCCGGGCGCTGTCGCGGTCGTAGCCCTCGCCCAGGAGGTCGTCGTAATCGGTGAAGACGTGGCGGGCATAGGCCACCAGGGCCAGGCGGGCGGCGGTCCCGGGGGCGGCGCCGCGCAGGCCGGGGCTCGCCAGGGCCCGGTCCAGGACGGCGTCGGCCTCGAAGACGGGCAGGCGCGGGGCGATGTGGGCCAGCGCTTCGGCCACGGCCTCGCGGCGGTTCCGGGGCGGGGCGGCGCTCACCGGGCGCCTAAGGCGGCGGGCACCATGATTTTGCCGCCGCGACCGGCCAGAGTGTCGACAGCCGAAGCGAAGACCGGTCCTGCACGCGGGGGCGCGTCAGGCCAAAGGCTTAGGGCCGCACCGGATTGCACCGCGATCGGGGGCCGCTCTAAGGTCGTCGACAAGTGAGGCGGGGCAGACAGACAACCCGCCGACGGGGAGATCAGGTTCATGGCAACGATCCGTCACGCGGTGATCCTGGGCGTCCTGCTCGGGGCGGCGCCGGCCCTGGCCCAGAGCCCGACGCCCCCGGACGGCGCCCGGGTCGGACGCCGGATCACCGCCACGGGGCAGACCAAGCCGCCGAGCCCGGCCGCGACGGGCGCCGCCCGGCCGGTGAACGAGGTCGCGATGATCAAGGCGCAGAAGGCCGCGGAAGCGCGCTCGAAGGCGTGGGACAGCAAGATGCGCCACACGATGAGCACGATCTGCCACGGCTGCTGAGCCCGGATGCACGAAGGGGCCGCCCTCGCGGGCAGCCCCTTTTTTGTACGTCGCGTTTCCCGACGCACGCCGCCGCCGGCTCGGCCACGGCGTGCGATCCCCGAGAAATCAGCGGGAGTAGAACTCGATGACGAGGTTCGGCTCCATCTGCACCGGGTAGGGCACCTCGGACAGGCTGGGAATGCGGGTGACCCGGGCGGTCATCTTGGCGTGATCGGCCTCGATGTAGTCCGGCACGTCGCGCTCGGGCAGCTGGGTCGCCACGATGACGATCTCGAGCTGGCGGGAGGATTCCTTGACCTCGATGAGGTCGCCGGCCTTCACCTGGTAGCTCGGGATGTTGACCCGCACGCCGTTGACCTTGACGTGGCCGTGGTTGACGAACTGGCGCGCCGCGAACGGGGTCGCCACGAACTTCGCCCGGTACACGACGGCGTCGAGGCGCCGCTCGAGCAGGCCGACCAGGTTCTCGCCGGAATCGCCGCGCAGGCGGATCGCCTCGGCGTAGTAGCGGCGGAACTGCTTCTCGGTGATGTTGCCGTAATAGCCCTTGAGCTTCTGCTTGGCGCGCAGCTGCGTGCCGAAGTCGCTCATCTTGCCCTTGCGGCGCTGGCCGTGCTGGCCGGGGCCGTATTCGCGGCGGTTGACGGGGCTCTTCGGGCGGCCCCAGATGTTCTGGCCCATGCGGCGGTCGAGCTTGTGCTTCGCCTGAATCCGCTTCGACATATGTTTCGCGTCCTCTCGTGACCGAGATTGAGGAACGCGCCCTCCTTTTCCCGGACGCCTGAGCGCCGGGACGACAGGGCGGGAGGATCCCGCCCACGGGTGCGCGTGAAAACGCGACGGGGCCCCGTGCGGAGCCCCATCGACGGCCGGGTCTTTAGGGGATGGACCCGCCCGGGTCAACCACAGGAGGTCTTTCGAGGTGGCCGAGACAGTCGGGATCAGACGGGGCGAGCCGGCCGACGCGGCGGCGATCCGGGCCCTGGTGGACGCGGCCTATGCCAAGTGGATCCCGCTGATCGGGCGCCTGCCGACGCCGATGCAGGCCGATTACGCGCAGGCCGTGCGGCACCACCGCTTCGACCTGCTCGAATTCGGCGAAGCGTTGGCCGCCCTGATCGAGACCACGCGAAGAGACCGCGAAGGGAACGACCACCTGCTGATCGTCAACGTCGCGGTGCATCCGCGTTATCAGGGCCGGGGCTTCGGCAAACGGCTGCTGGCCCGCGCCGAAACGATCGCTGCCGAGGCAGGGCTCCCGCGGCTGCGCCTGTACACGCATAACAAATACACGGCGAACCTGCGCCTCTACGCCGCCCTCGGCTACCGGGTGGAGCGCGAGGAACCGTATGACGGCCCGGGCCGGACGCGGGACGACGACATCACCGTGCACATGGTGAAGACGATCGGCGCCGCGCCTCCGCAGCAGGCCTGAACGGCCGATGCTGTCATCCGATGGCAGCCATGCCGGCGTAGATGCGCCCCATGTCCCGCTCGGAACGCCTGTTCGACCTGCTCCACGCCCTGCGGCGGCACCGGCGCCCGGTCAGCGGTCGCGTGCTGGCCGAAGAGATCGGCGTGAGCCTGCGCACCCTCTACCGGGACATCGCGAGCCTTCAGGCGATGGGGGCGTCCATCGAAGGAGAGCCGGGGGTCGGCTACGTCCTGAAGCCGGGCTTTCTGCTGCCGCCGCTGATGTTCAGCCCGGAGGAGATCGAGGCGCTGGTCCTGGGCTCGCGCTGGGTGGCCGACCGCGCCGATGACCGGCTGAGCGGCGCGGCCCGGAGCGCGCTCGCCCGGATCGGCGCGGTCCTGCCCGACGACCTGCGCGAGACCTTCGAGGGTTCCGCGCTGCTGGTCGGCCCCGGCACGCCCGCGCCATCTGTGGCGGTCGATCCCGCCCTGTTGCGCAGGGCGATCCGGACCGAGCGCAAGCTGGCGCTCTGCTATCGCGACGGGACGGGCGCAGCGTCCGAGCGGATCGTCTGGCCGTTCGCGCTGGCGTTCTTCGATTCCGTCCGCATCCTGCTGGGCTGGTGCGAGCTGCGTCAGGGCTTCCGGCATTTCCGCACCGACCGGATCGCCGCCGCGGACCTGCTCGGCACCCGCTATCCGCGGCGCCGGCAGGCGCTGCTCAAGGACTGGCGGCGCGCCGAGGGGATCACCGACCCCGCCGATTGATGCTGCCGGAATCTGGCAGGAGCACCGGATATCGAGGTCGCGCCCCCATCCGACAGGAGCGACCGATGACCGAGCCCACCAACATCCTTCTCTACGTCACCGACCCGGAGGCCAGTGCGCGCCTCTACGCGCGCCTGCTCGGCCGGGAGCCGGTCGAGGCGAGCCCGACCTTCGTGCTGTTCGCGCTGCCCTCGGGGCTGGCGCTGAGCCTGTGGGCGCGGACCGATATCGTACCGCCCCCCACGCAAACGGGCGGCGGCAGTGAGATCGGCTTCCGGGTCGACACGGTCGCAAGCGTGGACGCGATCCACGCCGACTGGCGAGCGAAGGGCGCCGAGATCCTCCTGCAGCCCACCGATCTTGATTTCGGCAGGAGCTTCGTCGCCGTCGATCCGGACGGGCACCGGTTGCGCGTCTATGCGCGGACCGAGGATCAATAGGCGATGGTCAGGGCATGGATCGCAGTTGCGTCGGCCGAGCATGTCCGGATCGGGCGGAGCCTGGGCATCATGCAGGTCTGTCATGGCAAGGCCGCACCACTCCGGCGAATCACACCCGGCGATCGGGTGATCTACTATGCGCCCACCGAACGGATGGGCGACCGGCAGCGGCTCCAGGCGTTCACGGCGCATGGGACGGTCCGCGACGGCGCGCCGTATCAGGTCGCGATGGCGGCCGGGTTCATGCCGTGGCGGCGCAACGTCGATTGGGATCCCTCGCGCGAGGCACCGATCCGGCCGCTGCTCGAACGGCTGGCGTTCACACGCCGCACTCGGAACTGGGGGTCCCAGTTTCGGTTCGGACTGTTCGCGATCTCCCTGGCAGATGCGGATGTGATCGCAACCGCGATGGGGATCGCCGCACCGGGGGAGGGCGACCGGACGAGAGTGGCCTAAGCGCTCCGGTTCACGTCACCACGCTCGGCTCGGCCCGACCGGTGCGGGGCTCGATCTCCGCGATGGCGCGGGCCGCGGCCACGACCGGGGCCAGCACCTCGGCCACGGGCAGGTCGAGCCGGGCCGGATCGGCCTCGTAGCGCTCCAGATAGACCCGGAGCGTCGCCCCGGCGGTGCCGGTGCCCGAGAGGCGGAAGACCACGCGGGCATCCTCGGCGAAGCTGATCCGGATGCCCTGGCGCTCGGTCAGCGAGCCGTCCACGGGATCGCGATAGGCGAACTCGTCGGCCGTCGAGACCGTGAGGTCGCCGAGGCGCGTGCCCGGCAGCCCGGCGAGCTTTTCGCGCAGCGCGTCCATCAGGCCGTTGGCGGCGTCCGAATCCACCTCCTCGTAATCGTGGCGGGCGTAGTAGTCGCGCCCGTGGGTCCGCCAATGCGCCCGGACCAGCGCGTCGGCGCGCTCGCCCGTGGCGGCCAGGATGTTGAGCCAGAGCAAGACCGCCCAGAGCCCGTCCTTCTCGCGCACGTGGTTCGAGCCGGTGCCGGCGCTCTCCTCGCCGCACAGGGTGATCAGCCCGGCATCGAGCAAATTCCCAAAAAACTTCCAGCCGGTGGGCGTCTCGTAGGCTCTGATGCCGAGGGCTGCCGCGACCCGGTCGGCGGCGCGGCTCGTGGGCATCGACCGGGCGATGCCGGCCAGCCCGCCCGCATAGCCCGGCGCCCGGTGGGCGTGGGCGGCGAGCAGGGCGAGGCTGTCGCTCGGCGTCACGAACAGGCCCGGGGCCACGATCATGTTGCGGTCGCCGTCGCCGTCCGAGGCGGCGCCGAAATCCGGGGCGTCCGGCCCCTGCATCAGATCGAACAGGTCGTGGCAATGGACCGGGTTCGGATCCGGGTGATGGCCGCCGAAATCCTCCTTCGGAATGGCGTTGACCACCGTCCCCCGGGGGGCGCCGAGCATGCCCTCCAGGATCGCGACCGCGTAGGGGCCGGTCACCGCGCTCATCGCGTCGAAGCGCATGCGGAAGCCCGCGGCGAACAGGCGGGACACGGCGCCGAAATCGATCAGCGTGCGCATCAGGTCGGCGTAATCGGCCACCGGGTCGATGACCGCGACCGTCATGGCGCCGAGGCGGGTCTCGCCCAGGGTGTCGAGGTCGAGATCCGGGGCCTCGATCAGGCTGTAGCGGGTGAGCGCCTTGGCCCGCGCGAAGATCGCGTCCGTGACTGTCTCGGGCGCCGGGCCGCCATTGGCGGCGTTGAACTTGATGCCGAAATCGCCGTCCGGGCCGCCCGGATTGTGGCTCGCCGACAGGATGATGCCGCCGATCGCCTGGGCCTTGCGGATCACGCAGGAGGCCGCCGGCGTCGAGAGCAGGCCGCCGCGCCCGACCAGCACCCGGCCGAAGCCATTGCCGGCGGCGAGCCTAAGAATCTTCTGCACCACCTCGCGGTTGAGGAAGCGCCCGTCGCCGCCGAGCACCAGGGTGGTGCCTGCCTTGTCGGGCAGGGTGTCGAAGATCGCCTGGACGAAGTTCTCGACGTAGTTCGGCTGCCGGAACACCGGCACCTTCTTGCGCAGCCCGGAGGTGCCCGGCTTCTGGTCGGGGAAGGGCGTGGTGTCGATGTGCTTCGGGGTCGGCATCGCGGCGACGTCTCCCTGGATCTCCCGCCTCAATGCCCGCCCGGGGGCGTGGCGTCACCCGTCCGGCATGGAATCGCGGCGGCTTTGTCACAGCGGTTTGAACGGATCGGGCGACGAAACCGGCTCTTCGTGTGTCGGCTGGGCGCACCAACGGTTGCGCCTGTCAGGCCACGGCGGTTGTATCGCCCGATCCGCCAGATAAGGCGGCCGGGAGGATAGCATGTCGGACGGACCATCGCAGACGCGCCCGCGCCGGGGCAGGCCACGACAGAAGAGCGGATTGCCGCGGCGGCAGATGTTCGGCGCCCTCGCGGCGGCCGGCCTCGCCGCGACCCTGTCGCCGTCCGCCGCAATGGCCGCGCCCGCGGGCCGGCTGCAGACCGAAGAATTCCGCCTGCCGTGGAGCGAGCCGGGCATCGACGTCTACGTGCGCAACAAGCACCCGGCCGGAACCGAACGCTTCGCGGGCGACCGGATCCTGCTGTTCGTGCACGGCTCGACCTATCCGGCGTCCACGGCCTTCGACCTGCCGCTCGGCGGGATGTCGGCGATGGACTATTTCGCCGGCCAGGGATTCGACGTCTACCTCGTGGACCTACCGGGCTACGGGCAATCCGGGCGCCCGGCGCCGATGAGCGCCCCGGCCGCCGACAATCCGCCGTTCATGCGCACGCCGGACGCGGCCAAGGTGGTAGGGCAGGTCGTCGACTTCATCCTGAAGAGGCGCAACGTCGACAAGATCGACCTGATGGGCTGGTCCTGGGGGACCTCGACCATGGGGCTCTACACCAGCACCCACAACGACCGGGTGAACCGGCTGGTCCTCTACGCGCCGCAATGGCTGGCGCGCACGCCGGCCCTGATGGGCGGCGGCTCCGGGCCGCTCGGCGCCTATCGCAGCGTCAGCCGGGACAGCGCCAAGGCGCGCTGGCTCACCGGGGTGCCCGAGGACAAGCAGGCCGACCTGATCCCGCCGGGCTGGTTCGACCAATGGGCCGACGCGACCTTCGCCACCGACCCGGTCGGCGCCCGGCAATCGCCGCCGGTGCTGCGGGCGCCGAACGGCACCGTGGCCGACAAGGACGCGTACTGGGCCGCGGGCAAGCCGCTCTACGACCCGGGCGATATCCGCGTGCCGGTGCTGATCATCCACGCCGAATGGGACGCGGATCTGCCGAGCTACCAGGCGCAGGAATACTTCACGAAGCTCACGCACGCCCCCTACAAGCGCTTCATCGAGCTCGGGGAGGGCACGCACACGGTGATGATGGAGAAAAACCGCATGCAGTTCCTCCACGCGGTCGCGGCCTTCCTCACGGAGGCGGACCCGCAGGCGTTGAACTGAGCGTCACCCCGTCTCCCCGCGATCGGGGAGATGGGCCCCGATCCTACTCCGCCGCCTGTCGGGCCGCGTAGCCCAGCCGGTCGTTCAGCGCGCGGATCAGCTTGACCGCGGCCTCGGCGATCACCGTGCCGGGCGGGAAGATCGCCGAGGCGCCCGCCGCCACCAGGGCGTCGTAGTCGCCCGGCGGGATCACGCCGCCGATGGCGATCATCACGTCGTCGCGGCCCTGCTCGGTGAGCGCGGCCTTCAGTTCCGGCACCAGGGTGAGATGCCCGGCCGCCAGCGACGAGACGCCGACGATGTGCACGTCGTTCTCCACCGCCTGCCGGGCCGCCTCGGCCGGGGTGGCGAAGAGCGGCCCGATATCCACGTCGAAGCCGAGGTCGGCGAAGGCCGAGGCGATCACCTTCTGGCCGCGGTCGTGCCCGTCCTGGCCCATCTTGGCGACCAGGATGCGCGGCCGGCGGCCGTCGTTCTCCTCGAACGCCTCGACCAGCGCCCGGACTTCCTCGACCACTGGCGACATGCCCCCCACCTCGCGCTTGTAGACGCCGGAGATCGAGCGGATCTCGGCGCGGTGCCGGCCCCAGGCCTTCTCCAGAGCCTCGGAAATCTCGCCCACCGTCGCCTTGGCCCGGGCCGCGTCGACCGCGAGTTCGAGCAAGTTCTCGTTGGTCTCGGCGGCCTTGGTCAGCGCCTCGAGCCGGGCCGTGACGGCGGCCTCGTCGCGCTCGGAGCGCAGGCGCTTGAGCTTGTCGATCTGCAGGCGGCGGACATTGCCGTTGTCGACCCGCAGGAGGTCGATGGCCATGTCGTCGTCGGACTTGAACTTGTTGATCCCCACGATGGTCTGCCGGCCGGAATCGATCCGGGCCTGGGCGCGGGCGGCGGCCTCCTCGATCCGCAGCTTGGGGATGCCGGCCTCGATCGCCTTGGCCATGCCGCCGAGCTGATCGACCTCGCGGATATGCTCCCAGGCCCGGGCGGCGATGTCGGCGGTGAGTTTTTCCACATAGTAGGAGCCGCCCCACGGGTCGACGATCCGACAGGTGCCGCTCTCCTGCTGCAGGAACAGCTGGGTGTTGCGCGCGATCCGGGCGGAGAAGTCGGTGGGGAGCGCCAGCGCCTCGTCGAGCGCGTTGGTGTGCAGGGACTGCGTGCCGCCCTGCGTCGCCGCCATCGCCTCGATATTGGTGCGGGTGACGTTGTTGAACACGTCCTGGGCGGTGAGCGACCAGCCGGAGGTCTGGGAATGGGTCCGCAGCGCCAGCGACTTCTCGGACTTCGGATCGAACCCCTTCACCAGCTTGGCCCAGATCAGGCGCGCGGCCCGCATCTTGGCGATCTCCATGAAGAAGTTGGTCGAGATCGCCCAGAAGAACGACAGGCGCGGGGCGAACTGGTCGATGGTCAGGCCGGCGGCCAGTCCGGCCTTGATGTACTCGACGCCGTCCGCCAGCGTGTAGGCGAGCTCCAGGTCGTTCGTCGCCCCGGCCTCCTGCATGTGATAGCCGGAGATCGAGATCGAGTTGAATTTCGGCATATTCTTCGACGTATAGGCGAAGATATCGGAGATGATCCGCATCGATCCTTTGGGGGGATAGATGTAGGTGTTGCGGACCATGAATTCCTTGAGAATATCGTTCTGGATCGTGCCGGCGAGTTTCTGCGGCGGCACGCCCTGTTCCTCTGCGGCGACGATGTAGAGGGCGAGGATCGGCAGCACCGCGCCGTTCATCGTCATCGACACGGTCATCTCGTCGAGGGGGATGCCGGAGAACAGCGTCCGCATGTCGTAGATCGAGTCGATCGCCACGCCGGCCATGCCGACATCGCCCGAGACGCGCGGGTGGTCGGAATCGTAGCCGCGGTGGGTGGCGAGATCGAAGGCCACTGACAGGCCCTTCTGGCCGGCCGCGAGGTTGCGCCGGTAGAAGGCGTTCGAATCCTCGGCCGTGGAGAAGCCGGCATATTGCCGGATCGTCCAGGGCTGGGTGACGTACATGGTCGGGTAGGGGCCGCGCAGGAACGGCGCGATGCCAGGAAAGGTGTCGAGGAACTCGATGCCCTCGCGGTCCTCCGGCCCGTACCGGCCCTTCACCGGAATGCCCTCCGGGGTCATCCAGGGCTCAGGCAATGCCGGCGACGCCACCGCAAGCGGTTCGCCGACCCAAGATATCTCGGCGAAGTTCGGAATGCGGGTGGTCATGGCGGTGACTCGTTATGGCGTTTGTCACCTCATTATAGACGCCCCCGGAAACCGGGCTACTCCCCCACAGGTCTAGAGACCCCGCGGCTGCGGAGGACGTAGATCACCGCGCATGCGAGCATCAGCGCCATCCCGTACCAGGTCAGGGCGTAGACCAGGTGGCTGTTCGGGAAGGCGATCACCGTAAGGCCGCCCAAAGGCAGGCCGCCGGGATTGGGCGTCGCGTCGGCATCGACGAAGTAGGGGGCGACGTCGGTGAGGCCCCGGGCCGCCGCGATGGCGGCCACGTCGCGCGAGTACCAGCGCCCGTCCCTGGGGTCGTTCGACCGCAGGAACGCGCCGCCGGGCTCGGTCAGCCGCAGGAGGCCAGTCACGCGGGTCTCGCCCGCCTCCTGGCCGGCCTGCCGGGTCGCGGGGTCGCGGTTCGCCCCCGGAACGAAGCCGCGATTGACGAGCACGAGGCTGCCGTCAGAGCGGCGAAGCGGCGTCAGCACCCAGAAGCCGCCGCCGCGCTCGGTCACGGCCTGGACCAGGGTTTCCCGGTCGTGGATGAAGGTGCCGGCCAGCCAGACATGCCGGTAGGCGTCGTTGGGGCCGATGCGCGGCCATTCGGCGGGGCCGGGGGCCGGCACGGCCAGCGCGTGAACCCTTGCATCGACCCGGGCGATCAGGTCGAGCTTCCAGGTCCGGCGCTGGACCTGCCAGGTTCCGAGTCCGACGAGCACGACGAACACGAAGCCCGCAGCGACGCCGAACACGACGCGCCGCAGCAACGAGAGCGGGGCCGGGGAGGGGGCCAATCTCGGATCAGCCCCCCCTCCCGACCCCGCGGGCCCCATCTCCGAACGCGCGCTCAGCGGGCGTTGTTCATGACGTCGTGGGCATCCATCGGCATCATGTTGTGGTTGAGGTGGTACATCACCCACACCGAGCCCGAGAGCATGATCACCACGACCATGATGGTGAAGATCAGGGCCAGGAAGGTCCAGCCGCCCTCCGACTTCGTGTTCATGTGCAGGAAGTAGATGACGTGCACGATCATCTGCACGCCGCCCAGCGCCAGGATCACCAGGGTGGTGACGAGGCTGTTGTCGAGCACGTTGCCCATCACCAGCCAGAACGGGATCACCGTCAGGATCACCGACAGGACGAAGCCGGTGATGTAGCTGCCGAAGCTGCCGTGCCCGCCTTCGCTGTGGGCGTGCGCGTCGTGGGTATCCTGGCCGTGCCCGGACAGGTGGTGCGCGTCGGCGCTCATTCGAGCACTCCCATCAGGTAGACGACGGTGAACACCCCGATCCAGATCAGGTCGAGGAAGTGCCAGAACATCGACAGGCACATCAGCCGGCGCTTGTTCTCGACGATCAGGCCGTGCTTGCGCAGTTGCACCAGCAGCACGACCAGCCAGAGGATGCCGACCGAGACGTGCAGGCCGTGCGTCGCCACCAGGGTGTAGAACGACGACAGGAAGGCGCTGCGCCAGGGCGGGGCGCCCTCATGGAACAGGTGGACGAATTCCCGGATCTCCAGGGACACGAAGGCCACGCCGAACAGGCCGGTGATCGCCAGCCAGATCTGCGTCTGCTTGATCCGATTCCGATCCATCTCCAGCATGGCGAAGCCGTAGGTGATGGACGAGAACAGCAGCATCGCGGTGTTCACCGCGATGCCCGGCAGGTCGAACAGGTCCTTGGGGGTCGGCCCGGCCGCATAGCTGCGGCCGAGCACCCCGTAGGTCGCGAACAGGGTTGCGAAGATGAGGCAGTCGCTCATCAGGTAGAGCCAGAACCCGAGCATCGTCGAGCCCTCGGAATGATGGCCCTCCTCGTCGGTCTGGTAGAAGACCGGCGCCGCGGCGCCGGGGGGTGCAGTCTCCCCGTGCATCATCGAATCACGCCATTTCCAGTTCGCGCGACCGCTGACCTTCCGTCCGACTGACCGTGTCGGCAGGAATGTAGAAGTCGCGATTGTAGTTGAAGGTGTGGAGGATCGCGACGACGAAGATCGCCACGAAGCAGAGCGCCGCCAGCCACCAGACGTACCAGACCATGGCCAGGCCGAAGGTGAAGTTCAGGGCCGCCAGGATGGCGCCGGAGGCGGTGTTCTTGGGCATGTGGATCGGCTTGTAGCCGGTCATCGGACGGGCGAAGCCGCGGTTCTTCATGTCCCACCACGCGTCGGAATCGTGGACCACCGGGGTGAAGGCGAAGTTGTAGTCCGGCGGCGGCGAGGAGGTGGACCATTCGAGCGTCCGGCCGCCCCACGGGTCGCCGGTCAGGTCGCGCAGCTTCTCGCGATTGCGGATCGAGACCACGAACATGATGATCTGCGAGGCGATGCCGCAGGCGATGAGCGCCGCGCCGAAGGCCGCGATGACGAACCAGATCTGCAGCGACGGGTCGTCGAAGTGCTGCATGCGCCGGGTCACGCCCATCAGGCCGAGCACGTAGAGCGGCATGAAGGCGACGTAGAACCCGCTCACCCAGAACACGAGGGCCATCTTGCCCCAGAACTCGTCGAGCTTGAACCCGAAGGCCTTGGGGAACCAGAAGGTCACGCCGGCGAACATGCCGAACAGCACGCCGCCGATGATCACGTTGTGGAAGTGCGCGATCAGGAACAGCGAATTGTGGAGCACGAAGTCGGCCGGGGGCACCGCCAGCAGGACGCCGGTCATGCCGCCGATCACGAAGGTGACGATGAACGCCACCACCCACAGCATCGGCACCTCGAACCGGATCCGGCCGCGGTACATGGTGAACATCCAGTTGAAGATCTTCGCACCCGTGGGGATCGAGATGATCATCGTCGTGATCCCGAAGAACGAGTTCACGTCGGCGCCCGAGCCCATGGTGAAGAAGTGGTGCAACCACACCAAGTAGGCGAGGATGGTGATCACCACCAGCGCGTAGACCATCGAGGTGTAGCCGAACAACCGCTTGCCGCAGAAGGTCGAGGTGATCTCCGAGAACACCCCGAAGGCCGGCAGGATCAGGATGTAGACCTCCGGGTGGCCCCAGATCCAGATCAGGTTGAAGTACAGCATGGCGTTGCCGCCAAGGTCGTTCGTGAAGAAGTGCGTGCCGACGTAGCGGTCGAGCGACAGCAGCACGAGAACGGCCGTGAGGATCGGGAAGGCGGCCACGATCAGGATGTTGGTGCAGAGCGACGACCAGACGAAGATCGGCAGCTTCATCATGGTCATGCCCGGCGCGCGCATCTTCACGATGGTCGCGATCAAGTTGATGCCCGACAGCAAGGTCCCGATGCCGGCGATCTGCAGCGCCCAGATGTAGTAGTCGACGCCGACGCCGGGGCTCATGGCTGCTCCGGAGAGCGGCGGGTAGGCGAGCCAGGTCGCGCGCGAGAACTCGCCGACGAACAGCGAGACCATCACCAGGATGCCGCCGGCCACCGTCATCCAGAAGCTGAAGTTGTTCAGGAACGGGAAGGCCACGTCGCGGGCGCCGATCTGCAGCGGCACCGCGAAGTTCATCAGCCCCGTGACGAACGGCATCGCCACGAAGAAGATCATGATCATGCCGTGGGCGGTGAAGATCTGGTCGTAATGGTGCGGCGGCAGGAAGCCCTGCTCCGAACCGAACGCCACCGCCTGCTGCGAGCGCATCAGCAGCGCGTCGGCGAAGCCGCGCAGCAGCATGATCAGCGCGAAGATACAGTACATGATACCGATCTTCTTGTGATCGATGGACGTGACCCAGTCACGCCACAGCGGCCCCCAGAAGCGGAAGTATGTGATCACGCCGAGGACGGCGAGGCCGACCACGGCCACGCCGGCGAAGGTCGCCTGCAGAATCGGCTCGTGATAGGGGATCTGCTCGATCGTAAATCGACCGAGGATCAACTGTTGTAGGTCCAGGTTTGCGAACATGGGATCGGCCCGTTCAATGGGTTCGACGGCGACCGCCGGTTTACGGTGTGGGGCTCGCGTTCACGCGAGCATTCTTACTCGTTGAGCTGCTTGGGCGCGATCTGCCCGCCCTCTTTCTGGCCCTGGCTGTCAGGCGCCTTCATCTCCGGCGCCTTCTCCTGCCCGGGCAGCGCGGATTCGCCCTGACCGCGCGAGTCCGGGTTGCCCATGTCGGGCCTGGGCTTCATGCCCTGCGGCTGCGTCTGCCCGTGCGGGCCGGTCCCGGAGGCCGGCCCCGTCGCGCCGGGGGCCTCGTTGCCGCGATCGGCCATGCGGTTGTCGTACTGCAGCCGGTCGTAATTCGCCTGGGCTTCCTCCCCCGAGGCACCGCCCCGGGCGTCGATCTTCACCATCTCCCCGACGCACATCTGCTCCGGCCGGGGGCACATTCCGATGATCCGGTCGTACAGGCCCTTCGGGTAGGACTTGTAGAAGCGGGCCGGCTCGGACTCGCTCGGCTTCTCCAGATCGAGATAGGCCTCCTGGGTCAGCGCGCCGCCCTGCGCCTTGGTCTTGGCGACCCACTGATCGAAGGCCGCGCTGGTCAGGCCGTTGAACTTGAAGAACATGTTCGAGAAACCGGCGCCGCTGTAATGCGCCGAGCGGCCCTCGTAGGCGCCCTCGCGGTTGATCACCGCGTGGAGCTGGGTCTGCATGCCCGGCATCGCGTAGACCATGCCGGCGAGCGTCGGGACGTAGAACGTGTTCATCACGTCGGTAGCGGTGATCTTGAACTGGATCGGCCGGTCCACCGGAGCGGCGAGCTCGTTGACCGTGGCGATCCCGTATTGCGGGTAGAGGAACAGCCACTTCCAATCCATGGCGACCACCTCGACCTGGAGCGGCTCGACGCCGGCCGGGACATCGCGCTTCGCGTCGATCTTGCTGAGCGGCCGGAACGGATCCAGGGTGTGGGTCCCGATCCAGGTCAGCGCGCCCAGCGCGATGATGATCATCAGCGGCGCCGTCCAGATCAGCACCTCGAGCTGCGTCGAGTGGTGCCATTCGGGATCGTAGACCGCATCCTCGTTGGTGGCGCGGTAGCGCCAGGCGAAGAACAGGGTGAAGAAGATCACCGGGATGATGATCAGGAGCATCAGACCGGTGGCGGCGAGCACGAGGTTGCGCTGCTGCTCGGCGACGTAACCGGCCGGGCTCATGACCACGAGGTTGCAGCCGCCCTGCAGCGCCAGGACCGGCAGCAGGGCGAGAAGCGGCACGAGGCGACGCGCAGGGCCGCCCCGGCTCTTGGCGGGCGCGATCCTGTCCGGGAGAGGGGTCGAAGAGGTCACAGCACTCGTCTCTTTATCCCAAGCCGCATGCGCGGCGTCCCTGCCGTGCCGCGTGACGCGGCGCTCCCGGCAGATTCTGGATGGAGGCCGCGCGGCCCGAGCCGCGCGGCTGCCGACTACATCTGGCGCATTTCCGAACGGTCGAGGAACAGCGCCGCGAGGGTGCAGACCGCGCCGGACAGAAGGTAGACCCCGACCATCGCCAGGCCGTAGCGCTGCGACAGGAACAGCGCCACCAGCGGGGCGAAGCCGGCGCCGACCAGCCAGGCGAAGTCGGAGGTCAGCGCGGCGCCGGTGTAGCGATAGTGATTGCCGAGCCGGGCGGTGACCGCGCCGGCGGTCTGGCCGTAGGCGAGGCCGAGCAGCATGAAGCCGATCGTTACGTAGATCGTCTGGCCGATCGCGCTCTCGCCGAACAGCAGCGGCGCGATGATGCTGCCGACCGCGAAGAAGCCGATCAGCGAGGCGCTCATGATCAGGCAGTTGCGGCGGCCGATCTGGTCGGCGATCAGCCCGGAAGCCGCGATCGCGCCGGCGCAGACGATAGCTCCCGAGAACTGCACGATCAGGAACTCGCCGGGCGAGCGGTTGGTGTTGTTGAGCGCCAGCCAGGCGATCGGGAAGATCGTCACGAGGTGGAACAGCGCGAAGCCGGCGAGCGGCACGAAGGCACCGCGGATCACGTCGCCGGCATGATGCCGGAACAGGTCCAGGGCCGGGACCGGCCGCAGCCGGTCGAGGTCCATCATCCGGGCGAACTCGTCGGTGGCGACCAGGCGCAGCCGGGCGAACAGGGCGACGACGTTGATGGTGAAGGCGCAGTAGAACGGGAAGCGCCAGCCCCAGTCGATGAAGTCTGCCTCGTCGAGATTGACCAGGAAGAACGCGAACAGGGCGCTCGCCACCATGAAGCCCAGCGGCGCGCCGAGCTGCGGGATCATCGCGTACCAGCCGCGGCGCTCCCGGGGAGCGTTCATGGCGAGCAGGGAGGCCATCCCGTCCCAGGCTCCGCCGAGCGCCAGGCCCTGCAGCACCCGCAGGACCGCCAGGATGTAGACGGACGAGATCCCGATGCTGTCATAGCGCGGCAGAAAACTTACCGCCGCCGTGGCGCCGCCGAGCAGGAACAGCGCGATGGTGAGCTTGACGCTGCGCCCGTGCCGGCGGTCGATCGCCATGAAGATCACCGAGCCGATCGGCCGGGCGATGAAGGCGAGGGCGAAGATCGAGAAGGCGTACAGAGTCCCGGTCAGCGGATCGACGAAAGGAAAGAACACCTTCGGGAAGACCAGCACGCAGGCGATGCCGAACACGAAGAAGTCGAAGTATTCGGACGCGCGGCCGATCACCACCCCGATGGCGATCTCGTTCGGATGGACCTTGTGGTCACCCGTCGCCTGCTGGGCGTCGCGCTCCAGGGTCGTGGACGAGGCCATTGGGGTGTTCGCACTCATTGTTGACAGCCGCCCTCACCGCGCGCCCGTTCGGGCGCCATGGCCGGAACCGCCTCATGCGGCATGTCCAGAGGTATCGCAACCGGCATCCGACGCAAGTTCACCCACTGACGCATGCATGGCACCCTGCGGAGCGGGGCGCGCCCGCGCGGGCGGAGCGCACGCTCACGAGGCCCGGGCGACCGCCCCGTCCTAGACCCGGTAATGCGCCGAATTCCGTGACAGGTTGATGTTGTAGTAGGGGTCGGCCCGGAGCTCGGGCCCCCAGCGATCGAGCATGGTGAGCACCTCGCCCTCGAAGCGCTTGCGCTTCTCCGGCGTGTCCTCGGCCCCGCGGCTCTTCGACTCGTGGTGAATCAACTTGGCGAACGGCGTCCAGACGATGCGATAGCCGGCCCGGCGGATCTTCAGGCACAGGTCGACGTCGTTGAAGGCGACCTTCAGGGCCTCTGCATCGAAACCGCCGACCACATCGAACACCTCGGCGCGCATGGCGAGGCAGGCGCCGGTGACCGCCGAGACCTCGTGGGCGATGACCATCCGGCAGAAGTAGCCGGGATCCACGTCCGGCACGCCGAGATGGCTGTGCCCGGCCACCCCCCCGATCCCGAGCACGATGCCGCCGTGCTGGATCGTCAGGTCCGGGTAGAGCAGCTTCGCCCCGACGGCGCCGATCTCCGGGCGCACCGCGTGCCGGACCAGCTCGCCGAGCCAGCCGGGCTCCAGCACCTCGATGTCGTTGTTGAGGAACAGCAGCACCGGGCCGGTAGCGGCGGCCGCGCCGCGGTTCGACAGGTCCGAGAAGTTGAAGGCCCCGGGCACCGGCACGACGCGCACCCGCGGATCGTCGCGATACCGGGCGAACAGGGCCACGGTCTCGGGCTCGCGGCTGTCGTTGTCGACGATCACCACCTCGATATCGGGATAGTCGGTGCGTTCCAGTAGCCCGTCGAGGGTGACCGACAGGATCTCGGCGCGGTCCCGGGTCGGGATGATCGCCGAGACCCGGGGGGCCGGCTGCGGAAGCGGCCGGATCAGGCGGTTGAAGCCCGAGGGTCCACGCTCGGCCCGGCCGCCCCAGGGAGCCACGACCTCGCCGAGGGCGCGCAGGCGCGCCGCCTCGGCCTTGGCCAGGGCGCGGTCCGAGAAGGTCCCGGAGCCCTGCGCGGCGCGCCAGTGATAGAGCACCCGCGGGATGTGGCGGATGCGGGACGGATCGAGGCCGTCGGTGAGCCGCAGCAGCAGGTCGTGGTCCTGGCTGCCCTCGAAGCCCGGGCGCAGGCCGCCGATCGCCCGCAGGGCGTCGGTCCGGACCACGGTGAGGTGATTGATGTAGTTCTGCGCGTAGAGCAATTCGCGGTCGAAACCCGCCTTGAAATGCGGGTCGAACCGGCGGCCGCGCCGATCGATCTTGTCCTCGTCACTGTAGATCAGCACCAGGCCCGGATCGAGGCGGAGCGCCCGGGCGACCTCGTAGAGGGCGTCCTCGGTGAGCGTATCGTCGTGATCCATGAAGGCGCAGACGACGCCGCGGGCGAGGCCCAGCGCGTCGTTGGTGGCCCGGGCGATGTGGCCGTTCTCGGACCGGGCCAGCACGCGGATGCGCGGGTCGGCCTCGGCGGCGCGCTGCAGGATCCGGGGGATCGCGGGCCGGGTCGAAGCGTCGTCGACGACGCACAGCTCCCAGTGCGGGTAGAGCTGAGCCCGCAGGGAGGCGAGGGCGGCCTGCAGCACCTTCGGATCGGGGTCGTGCACCGGCATCAGGACGGAGATCAGGGGCGGATCGGCCCAGGCGTCGATCTCGGCGGCGATCCCGGCGCGCTCCGCCCGGCGGTAGCCATGGGCGCGGATCCAGGCCTCGTACCCGGTCACCCGGCGGTGGGCCAGCGCCCGCCCCAGGAAGCCGCGCGCCCGCACCTTCTTGCCGAGGACCCGCCAGACCAGCGCCTGCAGGGCGAGCGCCGGCTCGCGCAGGAGCGCGCGCGGGACCAGGATCGGCCGGTCGAGGCGGCGCACCGTGACCCGGCGCAGGCGGGCCGGGACCCGCCCGGCGGGATCGGCCACCCGCAGCGCGGCGACGCCCTCGGGGAGGCGGCCGATCCACGTGAAGGCGCCTCCGCCCGAAGCCTCCTGGGGCAGCAGCGGCCCCGGACGCCCCTCCGGCCCGACGAACGCCATGACCGGGACCGCGTCCAGCCCCTCCATCGGGTCGTTGGCCAGGGTGATCTCAAGCCAGCGGCCCGCAAGGCCCGAAAGGTCGACACACATGCCGCCCGCCGCCACCCGCACCGGCAGGGGACGACGCTTGCGTCCCGTTCCGGTCAGATGCGCCGGCGGCAGGCGCGTCTCGGGCGCCCCCGTCTCGGTCGAGGGCACGATCAGCTCCAGCTCTTGTCGATCGAGTCCTTTACGGCATCCGACATGGCGACATCGAACACCAGCATCTCCTCCACCGCCTTGACCGTCCGCAGGCGCTCGGCCAGCGCCTGCGTCTCGGGCGGCACCGACGGCGGCACCGGCACCGGGGCGTGGATGCCCAGCCGGTCGAACAGGGTCGACGCGAAGGCCTGGTACCGGGTCTTGTGGCCGACGATGCCGACCCGGGCGAGGATCTCGATCGCGGCGATCGAATTGCCCGGATGCAGGCGGTCCTCCGGCATGCGGGTGCCGAGCTGACGGGTCAGCGGGTTGTACAGCAGCCGGTAGGCCGGCTCCGGCAGCATGCGGAAATAGCGCTTGAGGCTTTTCACGTCGGTGAAGTCGTAGTCGTCCGAGAACGCTGCGGCCTCGGCGAGCGGCCCCAGGCGCCAGCCCCGGGTGGGATCCAGGGCGCCGCCGGCCCGGGCCTTAAGCCAGAGCATGCGGGTCGCCATCTCGATGTAGGGGTCCTGCAGCAGGATCGCGGTGATCATCAGATCCGGCGTCATAAAGTTCTCATAGCGCGGGATCGTCACGGCCCCCGACAGGAAGGCCGAGGGCGCGGCCGGCCCGGTCAGGACGCAGGTCAGGATCTCGTCCGGCAGCTTGTGGACGCCGAAATAGCAGTGCTGGAAATACGGGAACAAAGCCGCCTGGAGGGCGGTCTCAGCCTCGATGCCGGTGTTGATCAGCATGGTCCGCAGCTGCACCAACCCGTCCGGGGGCGTGCGGCGATAGATCAGGACGTTGGTGTCGGCGTCGTAGAGTTCGAGGCGCGGGATGTCGGGCAGGCCCGGCACCTCGGCCGGCGTCAGCACGAAGGTGCATTGCCCGGTGGCGTGCCAGCCGTTGCGCCTGAAGGCCTCGTCGGTGACGCTGGCCGCGACCTCGGCCACGCGCTGGCCGCCGACGGACACCACCACCCGGCTAATGGCGAGGGGATTGTCCGGCACGATCCAGCCGCGGATCGAGTCGCCGTGATCGTGATCGATGAAGTAGCGCATGTCCCGAAGCTTGAGGCGGCGGAATGCCGGAACCGCCTCAGCGGCCCGGCCGAATGCCGGCCGGCAGGGCCATAGCGCATTTTTTTCCCCGCGTGCACCATCGCGGCTTCCAGCCCGCCGACCGGGACCGGCAGCCGCCACACAAACCTTCCCGCTTGCGCCCCCGCCGGGCACCGGCTATAGGCCCCGCCCACCGGTGCTGACGCAGCACCGGCCCGGGCGCGTAGCTCAGCGGGAGAGCACTACCTTGACATGGTAGCGGTCCTCCCAATAAGTCGCTGACCCGGTTAAACTATTTCGGCGGTTTCAGGTTCGATGAACCTGAGCAGTTCGGAACGGAGACGTAGCACAGCGGTAGTGCATTCCCTTGACATGGGAAAGGTCACAGGTTCGATCCCTGTCGTCTCCACCATTCTCAATGACTTAGAGCCTCTCACAAATCTCCCGCTGCGCCGTCGCTGCCAGAGGAGAACTCCCGGTGATCGGGAGTTTTGTGAGGTGCTCTTAGCCGGCCCGCTGCGGGCCGACGGCGCCTCTCAGAGCCGCATTACTCCCCCCTGAAGATCACGACTTAATCCAGATCGAGCAGCGCCGCGAGGTCGCGCCGGCGAAGGGTTGCCCGAGAGCCACAATCCGAACGTTGAAGCCGTCGAGGCGCTTCGTGCGAGCAGCCGTATCGTCGAACCGGATGCCGATTTTAAGCACTGGGAGGTCGACGGCAAATGGATCACGACACAACAACGCCGTAGCAGCACCCATGCGGCACACATGCGCCGAGCGCCCCGGGCATCGCCGCGGAGCGTGTTTCCATCTTCGCCATATTCGAAAAGGTGGGCCCCGGGGCCGAAGCCCCGGGTTCTGTTTCTACGGCTGCCCTGCCGCAAGATGCTTACGCCGCGAGGCGGGCATCCATGACAACGTTATCGTTGGCATTTAGAGTTTTGGTCAGGTGCCCGGAACAGGGGTTGCCTGCGCCGAACCGGTCGAGTCCTTACCGAAAGTCGCATCTTATCCTGCCGAAACAGGGTAGAACTCGCGATCCCTTTACCGTCCAGTCGAACCTAACTTCGCCCCCAGCAGAAACACCCTGATCTCAGGCTGCGCACCGCGAAGGCCGCCTGCTTCGCCCCGGCACGAGCCCGGGGCAGGATGTTTCTGGTGGAGGCGCCGGGTACCGCCCCCGGGTCCTGAAACGTTATTACGAACCGGTCATCAACCTCGCCCTCATTCTACCGCGTGTGGGGCGGAAGGTCCACAGCCTCGTGCGGGATCGACTCCGGCAACCGGCCGCCGTTGCGAGTGCAGGAGACGGCGGATCCACGGGACGGGCGCCGTCGGCCTCCTGCGGCTCGCACCGGCCTGGTTTGGGCGCTATGGGCTTACGCCGCCCTCGGTTGTCGCAGTCGATCGAGGCCGTCCGCCAGTCTGGTCAGGAAAAGCCGAGCATGCCGAACACCTTGGGCCTCAACCGCACCCTCGGCAGCGCTATCGGCATCATCGCGCTGGTGTCGGTGCTCAGCAGCGGGGCGGTGCTGCTGACCCGCGGCCAGTTGCAGGACGCGAACGACGCGCTCGACCACGCGAACCAGACGATCCGCGCTCTCGACGCGTTCCGCAACGCCTTGCTCAACCAGGAGACGGGCCTGCGCGGCTACCTGCTCACCGGCCGGGACGGCAGCCTCGAACCCTACCGGCAGGGACGGCCGGCTCTGGACGCGGCGATCGACCGCCTCAGGATCCTGGTCGGCGCCGATGCCGCGTCGTCGCGCCTGCTGGCCGATGCCGTGACGGCGGCGCGCACCTGGCAGACCGATATCGGCCAGGCGGCCGTTCAGGGCGCGGCCGATCCGGCGACCCGGCCCGAGGCGGTGCGCATCGAGTCCTCCGGCACGGGCAAGCAGCTGTTCGACACCCTGCGGGACCGGCTCGGCGCCATCGAGAGCCTGGAGGAGGCCCATCGCGCGGCGCTGAACCAGCGGGTCGTCCGGGCCGAGCGCAACGAGAGCCTCGCCCTGTGGGGCGGCACCCTGGTCACGCTTCTGATCTGCGCCGGCATCGGAATCGCGATCAATCGCCTGATCGTCCGGCCCCTCGGCGCGGTGATGAGCTTCGTCGAGCGGGTCGGTGCGGGCGATCTCTCGGGCCGGCTGCGCGCCGGCGGGCGCGACGAAATCGCCCGGCTGGGGCGCACCCTCAACGCCATGGTCGACAACCTCTCCGACCTCGCCCGGACCAACCGGGCCGCGACCTCGGACCTCAACGCCGCCGCCGCCGAGATCCGCGCCTCGGCCCAGCAGCAGGCGGCCTCGGTCGAGG
>NZ_JAKSYJ010000152.1 GCF_022829365.1 Methylobacterium sp. J-077
ACGCTGACCTCCGCGACGGCGCGCGCGAGGGTGTGGCTCAGATCGACCTGTTCATCCACCAGGCAGAGCGCTGCAGGTCGAAGGCTGAGCAAAGTCGACCGGCTATCTGATCCCGCTTCCGCGTCCTGAAGCTGCTGTTCCGGAGACAGATCTTCGATGCTGTACCGAGGTGGCAGAATAATCGCTAAGGTATAGGCAGGTTGTAAACCGTTCCGGTGCTACTTTCCGTTACGTCCAGACGAGCAGACAACTTTCATGCTAGATAGATTTAGAATTACAACTAAGGGTAGATATTGCCTGTCTGGCTGTGAGGACGTGCAGTGCCTCGCCGACGTGTCCGCCTCTGACTTCATCGAGCTACGCCGCCTGACACAAGGCCCCCTCCCTCAGGCTGGAGCGCGCGTAATCTGCTACCTCGATGACCTCGGGATGCTCGACGGCGTCGTGGTCCACGGGCGGCCCGATGGCTTCGTCTTTCAACTCGTGGCCAACGCCGAGCGCCGGTCCCGGATCGAGGCGCGCCTGGAATGGATGCGCAATGCCGACGACCGCGAGGATCAGCGCAAAGCCGCTCGCATCGTTCCAGTACACCGCGATGTCAGGATCGCGTCGCAAGGCGCCCGCACGGGCGAAGCTTTCGTCACCGACTTGTCCATGACGGGGGCCGCTCTGGTCCTCGATAGGAGGCCTCAGGTCGGTGCGACGGTGACGGTGGGTAAGCGCTACGCGACGGTCGTGCGGCATACCCCCGACGGCGTCGGCGTGGCGTTCCGTATGCCGTTCGGCCCACTGACCTTCAACGAGCGCGTGATCCTCTGACGGCAGACGAGGGATAGGCGATGGGCCAGCTTCTGCTGATCACCGACGACATCCAGCGCGGCAGGCGCCTGTTGCGGGATCTCGGCACGCGCCGACCGTGCCACGTCCACGATTTGTACGATGATGCAATGCCAGCCCTAGATCCCGCCCTGATCGTCAGCGATGTCGAGGCGCTCACCTCCGAGGCCATCGTTCGCTTGCGCCGCACCCTGGCTCAGCTCAGGGACGAGGGTGTCCCATACCTGTTCCTCGTGCACGGTAACGCCGCCCGTTCAGAAGCTCAGGCGCAGGTTCTTGGCGCGACTGCTACGGCCGGGGTGTCCCAGATGCTCGGCGCTCTGGAACGTCTGCAGGGAGCATCGATCCCAGCGATCGTCCGAATGCGGGCTGCTGAGGCTCGACAGTTCTTCCAGCACGCCTTGTTCTCCGGCCAACCGATCACGCCCGTCCTAGCCGATGCCGGTACCGATCTGGTCGTGCGTGCTGTCTGTGACACCGGCATCTATGACTGGGTCCGCGCGGTTCAGAAGTTCGACGATGCCACGCATCAGCACTGCCTGCTGGTCGCAGCTCTCGCCGCGGCGTTCTCAGGGGCGCTTGGGCTTCGTCCGACCGACCGTCACCACCTGACCCGAGCGGCCCTGCTCCACGATGTCGGTAAGGTTCATGTCCCCATCGAGATCCTGAACAAGCCGGGCCGTCTCACCCATTCGGAGACGGTGGTCATGCGCACGCATGCGGAATGTGGTCATGCCATGCTCGTAGGTGCAGGGTTCGATGACAGCCTGCTGGCGGCCGTTCGCTCCCATCACGAGATGATCGATGGGACCGGCTACCCCGACGGTCTCCGGGGACGGGAGATCCCGGACTTTGTGCGCTTGGTAACGGTCTGCGACGTCTACGGGGCGCTGATCGAGCGTCGTCCCTATCGGACATCCATGTCTGGCCCGGACGCCTACGACATTCTGCAGAGTATGACCGGGCAGTTGGACGACGATCTAATCCGAGCGTTCAAGCCGGTTGCTGTAGCGTTCAAGCCGGCGTCCTAAGGGTTGCACTTGAGCTGCCATCGTTATGAGGCGTGCAGCTAGTGTACGTGAATGGTGAGCTTCATCTTTGGGTGGATGCCGCACTGGATGATGAAGTCGCCAGGCTCCTTTAGGGTCAGCGTCGCCTGTTTGCCCGGCTCTTGGTCGCCGGCGTCGAACGCGAACCGATCGGCCTCAATGAAGGCGTGGTGGATCGCGCTGTCGTCACCGTTGACGAGGGTGATGGTGTCGCCCCTGTGCAGGAACAGGTCGGTTGGATCGTAGTGCCTTCCCTTCTGCAACACGATACGGACGATGCTAGAGAGACTGGCTTGGGCAGGTCCGAGTGCGAGCAACACTGCCAAGAGTGTAATAGGCAGGCCGAGGCGAACGGCGCGGTGTAGATTGTAAATAACCACAGACACACCCTGTATAAATCAATTTTTGTAGTCTAGATCTAGCATAATTCGTCTGCACATTTCCTAACTAATTTTCGTATTTAAGCTCAAGTATCTTAATGCTTCGCGCTCAATTTGCAGGATGAATGGCATTTTTGCGTAAGTCGTAACATAACTTTAAGCATGCCTAAACTCGGGTCGATGCGCTAAGCGTAGGAGACATGGAATGAAGCTACTGGCATGCACCTCAAATTAAAACATTCGTGCCTATAAGCGTGCTGTTCGCTACCTCATGTGCTGCTTGACAGCCTTACTCTAGGGCCTTCCTGCGATGAGCGCTGATCTGCATCACATCGGCGCGGGATCGCGGAAGGTGGTGCCACCCACGGTCCGATCAGATCCGAGTGCTGCTCCGCGTTTGACCTGGAACCGGTATCTCGACGTTATCCGGCACGGCTTATTGATGATGGACGCCTCCGGGCGGGTCGCTATCGCTACCGGCCCAGCCGAGCGTCTGCTCGACAACATGAATGCCGAACGGACGGGGAAACTTTCCTCCAGGCGATTGCTGCATGCCCTGTGCATGAGCGTTTCGCAATCGCGGCGAGAAATCTTCCAGACCCTACGAGGCGCACGCGACTTCCAAACCACCGCTTCGTTCGAGGTAACCCGCCAGGATCACACGCTACACGTCGAGATCCGTTCCGTCGCGGGTGAAGGCTGGGTCGCAACCCTGGAGGATGTCAGCGCACGCAAGGCGAGCGAGGCGCGCGCAGGCGAGTTGGCGCGTCTCGATCCTCTCACGGGTCTGCCAAATCGCCTGCTGTTGCGAGAGCGTCTGGCAGAAGCTCTGGCCCGATTGCAACGCACTGGCGAGGCTTGCGCTCTCCTCCTGATCGATCTGGATCGGTTCAAGCCCGTCAACGACACGCTTGGCCACCCGATCGGGGATGCACTTCTCGAGAAGGTCGCCGACCGTCTGCGCTCAATCGTGAAGCCCGCCGACACCGTAGCTCGGATCGGCGGTGATGAGTTCATCATCCTGCAAACGAGCATCCGAGAAGCTGCCGATACACAGGCGCTGGCCCGACGCATCGTCGATCTGATCAGCCGGACTTACATGGTCGAGGGTCACCTCCTGACGATCGGGGCGAGCGTCGGCGTAGCGCTCGCGCCCGTTGACGGAGTCATGGCGGATAAACTGCTGAAGAACGCCGACCTCGCCTTGTACCGAGCCAAGCTCGATGGGCGCGGGACGTACCGCTTCTTTGAGCCGGAGATGGACGCGCGCATGCAGGCGCGCCGCCGGCTTGAACTTGACATGCGTCAGGCGCTCGCGAGACGCGAGTTTCAGCTTCACTATCAGCCACAATTGCAGCTCGACGACGATAGGCTGATCGGTTGCGAAGCTCTGATCCGCTGGAAGCATCCAGAGCACGGGATGATCTCGCCGCTCGATTTCATCCCGCTGGCGGAGGAGATCGGTCTGATCGTGCCGATCGGCGAGTGGGTCATTCGTCAGGCCTGTCGCGATGCGATGACGTGGCCCACAGGGATGTCGGTCGCTGTGAACGTCTCCCCTGCTCAATTCAAGAGTGATCGGCTGGTCGAGACGATCATCTCGGCACTCGCCAGCTCAGGTCTCTCAGCCAAGCGGCTGGAGGTCGAGATTACCGAGGGCGTCCTCCTGCAGGAGAGCGAGAAAACCTTGCAGACGCTCCATCGGCTGCGTGAGCTCGGGGTCCGCGTCTCGATGGACGATTTCGGCACCGGCTACTCGTCATTGAGCTACCTACGCAGCTTTCCATTCGACAAGATCAAGATCGATAGGTCCTTCGTGAAGGATCTATCGGGCAAGCCCGATGGGGATGCGATCATTCGGGCGATCGCAGGCCTCCGCAAGAGCTTGGGCATGACGACAGTTGCCGAAGGCGTGGAGACGCCGGAGCAGATGCAGCGCATTCGCGATGAAGGCTGCACCGACGTGCAGGGATATCTTATCAGTAGGCCGATACCGGCGGATGATCTTTTGCAATTCATCGCGAACTATAAACCATAATCCTGAGTCACCCAACTTATTGGATGCCCCATGAGCGAACTCTATCGCCTCGTTTATGCCAGTAAAAACCTGTTTCAGGGATCGGAGGCTGAACTGACGGCCGCCGTCGGGCAGATCCTTGCCTCATCGCAGCGCAACAACGCGCGGTCGGATGTGACCGGCGCCCTGATGTTCAACAGCGGCGCCTTCGCCCAGGTTCTGGAAGGACCGCGACAGGGAGTCGAAGAGACCTTCGAGCGGATCCAGTGCGATGATCGCCACGGCGACGTGACGGTTCTTCAGTGCGGGCCGACGGAGAGCCGGAGCTTCGCGTCCTGGTCCATGGCCTTCGTAGGCGCGTCCACCGGGGGGCAAGCACGCTTCAGCCGTCTCGCGGCCGAGAGCGGGTTCGACCTGTCCAGGCTGGACGGCGATGCCGTGTTCACCATGCTGCATGAGCTGGTGCTAGAGGAAGAAGGCGTGCCTCTCGCGCTCGCTGCCGCTTCGCCCATCAAACCAGCCCAGGTTCATCCTCCAGCAGGGCTAGATGTCGAGCAACTGAAAGCAGAAATCGCCGAGCTACAGCCGGCGGCGCTAGCCACACGAGCGTCATCATCGGTGAGCCATCAGCGGACTGCCGAGGTCGAAGGTGGTGGGCCACAGTCCCGCCCCATCCGCGATGTGACCCTATCGCCGAAGAGAGCGACCGACGCTGCCCTCTGTGTGCTCAAAGCGGCGCTTGTCAGTGAGCGGCAACGCACGAGCGATCTACGGACTGAGATAGACACGTTGCAAGTTGCGTTGGCATCGAGCGAGGATCAGCTTGCTGCCATGCGGGCAGAACGGGATCGTTGGGCAGGGCGTGCGCAGCTTCTCGCGACGGCAATGGCCCAGGAAGCTGGTACCACCCAGATATCGGCTCATCGCGTCGGCTCGTTTGAAACCTCGTCCAACGGACAGGCTAGTTTGAAGGACGATGCTAACGTTTTAGCCGCTTAAACACGTGATCCTGATGGGCAGCGGCAAGGGCGATCCTGGTTCGGCTGGCGCGGCCGAGAATATCGGTGCCGGACCTGACCCGGATCCGGCGCCCCCATCCATCGCGCCAGCTGCCGGCCTCAGCATCCCACCAGCGCCCGTCACCGAGGTGGTAGACCATTTGCCCGTGCGGCCGTCCGCAGCTCTCACACCGGCCCTGCGCCCGGCCGAAGCGGATCGCCATCGACAGCTCGCGCCAGTCGATCGGATAGAAGAAGCGGTGCTCGGGCCAGATCGGCATGACGGCGGCACTGTGCCACCAGGTGTGAAAGAAGCGTAGCGGTAGGATGCCCCTACCTACCGCTCATGGACCTGTCCGACCTCGAATTCTGGGCGCTCCTAGCCATCGCCATCCTCGGCCTGTTCGTGCCGGTGATCATCGTGTGGTGGAAGGGCCGCCCGATCATGCCGATCGCAGTGCTGAGCCTCGCGTTCTGGCCTGGGGCGCTGATCCTGGCGCTGCGGTTGCGACGACGAGGGGATCTATAATCATCGCAAAACGCCGGGCGGAGCCAATTCTGCTGTCTGCTGAAGAAGGCCTATAACTTGGGCTTCGCTTGCTGCTCATTTCAGCTCGGCTCGCCTACGTAATTAATACGCAGTTAACCAACATAAATGACGCTCTTGGACGTCCAGCAGCTTCCGCAGATCAGGAGCTGCCTCTCAGCCTCTCTCATCGGCAACGAACCCATGGCTCTCGGGTACGTCATCGCGCTCGCCCTGATTGGGGCGGGCTCAACCCTGTTCGTCATGGGCATCCTTCGGATGCGCCAAGAGGCCATGGTCCGAGCTGAGGAGCTCAAGAACTTCCTCAAGACCGGCGTATCTCCGGTCAATCCATCCCCCCTCACGATCACGCCGCACCCCGCGGCACGGAGGCGAGAGGAAACTCTGACCCTGAGCGCACCCCGTTCGCCTCAAGCTGAAGCTACTCGCGCACTTCGGCGAGCCTACGATGACACCTGCGCTGCCTCAGCCGCGGCCTGATCGGCTATCTTGAGGATTGGCTGACGACCTAGGATGCGCGGTTGATCATCTGGATGCCTCAACCCGCCTGGCCCAGCTATGGCATGGCATTCTCGACGCCCACGGCCAACAGTCTGAGCTGACTGGTCGAGAACATCCCAGTCGTATCATCGGCGTTTCGGGCCTCATCGGCCCACTCGGTATACAGCTCGATGCCGATCATCAGTGTGCCGCATAAGCTCGCTACGACAACTGCGATCCAAAACAATGTATCCAGCATGGTTGTCCGATCCGAGGTTCTTAAGAACCAATTAACGGACGTGGTTAAAGGATCGTTAACCTGCGTAGGGGAAGCTGCCGTCAGCGACCGGCCCTGAGCCAAGCGTCGGAAGAGCAGCACCGCCCCCTGGGTGACACGGTGCGGCCTTGCCGGCGCAGTCGCGCTGATCGGACACGATTGCGGCCAAGCTTGAGCCCAGCTAGACGCGCTGCCTCGGGGTGTGCGGGAGCGGGAATGAGCGATGTCGTAGCCGCTTTGCTCCTCGCCCTGGCAGCCGAGAATGCCGGGCTGCGCGAGCAACTGGCCTCGGCTCAGGACATGCTCGTCGAGACCGCCATCGACGCAGGGAATCTGCACGCCCTCGTCGATGCCCTGCGGACCGAACGTGACGCATGGCGTGAGGAAGCGGAGCGGCGCGCACGCTGGAGTCCTCGGACGGCGCAGCCACTCAATCACCAGCTGCGTGGTCTCCCACATGAATACAACTTTAGCGCGATTGTCTGTTAAGATTTATCAGACTACGGTTGTGCAGCGGGATGGCGATGGCGTCGCGGTCTCGTAGCCCTTTCAGGGCGCTTCCTCCCTAGACTTCGGGCCGCTCCCTCGGGGGTGGCCCTTTTTCTGTCTCGGGTCCGATGCCTCGACACACGGAGTGGAAAAGGCTCTGTAGTGGCCAAGCGCCTGTTCCTGACCTCATATTCCGCTTCAAGCAGCTCTATTAACCAACTCGTAACATTCGTTAATAGCTCGTTGACGAGAAGCTCTGCCTTGTGAGGAAATACGTAGGCGGGTCGGTGCCCGCCACGTCCTTCGAGGTCATCATGGTTCGGGTCTCGGCGCTCAGGCTCACGCGTCGCCTGGGTACGCGCGCGCTGGCAAGCCTCGCAGCCCCACCCCTGGCCCTCATCGCCGGGACGAGCTCCGCCAGCGCTCACGTGAAGTGGTTCTGCGCCTACGACGTCGCCGGTCAGCCGCGCGGCCTTGAGCAGGTGCTGTGCGCTGACTTCGAGTGGCTCGCCGGTCTGGCCATCCTGTGCCTGATGTTCGGGTGCCTGGCCGAGGGGACACCGCTCGGGGGCGCCCTGCTCAATGCCCTCGACCGGGTGACCAGCCGGATCCGGGCCGACACCGAGCTGCTGGTCCGCGCCACGCTGGGCTTCTTCTTCATCTCACTCTGGGAACTTGGCGGGATCATCCTGACCCCGGAGCTCAAGACCGACGTCGCCTGGATCCCGTGGTTCCAGCTCGCGCTCGCCGCCTGCCTGATCTGGCGACGGACCATGCCGATCACCGGGCTCGGCATCGTCTTCCTGTTCAGCTTCGCCACCGCGCAGTACGGCGTGTTCCACCTCGCCGACTATCCGGTGTTCCTCGGTGTGGCCGTCTATCTCATCTGCCAAGGCCTCAACCTGAAGCCCTTCGGCTTGCGCCCGCTGGACATCGTGCGCTGGACCGCTGCCATCACGCTGATGTGGGCCTCGGTCGAGAAGTGGGCCTACCCGCAGTGGACCGATCCGCTGCTCGCCGCCAAGCCGCAGATGACCATGGGCGCGACCCCTGAGCTGTTCATGCAGGCCGCCGGCGTCATCGAGTTCACCCTGGCCTTCGCGCTGCTCTGGACCCCGCTGGTCCGGCGCGCCGCGGCGATCATCCTGGCAGCGATTTTCGTCTCGGCGGTGTTCGAGTTCGGCAAGGTCGACGCGATCGGCCACTCCGGCATCATCGTCGTGCTGCTCGGTATCGCCGCCGACGATGCGCGGGCCGCGGTGCGGATGCGCGATGCAGCATGGGCACCGGCCTACTACGGCGGCGCGCTCGCGATCTTCCTGGCGCTGTACTATGTCGGTCACGAGGCCCTGTATGAGGGCTTGGTCAGCCTGCCGGTGATCTAGGGCGAGGAGGCCGGTAGCTGGGTTTCAGCGGTGATCCGTCTACCGCACGTGGACGGCGAGCTTCATCTTAGGATGGACGCCGCACAGGACGATGAAATCGCCCTCCTTCGGGAAGGTGATGACCGCCCTGGCACCAGGCTCGATGTCACCGGAGTCGAAGGCGAACTCATCGTCCTCAATGTAGGCGTGGTGGACGAAGTTACCGTCGTCGTTGACGATGGTGACATGCTCCCCGGTGTGCAGGGCGACATCGCGTGGCCCGAACTGCTTGCCCTTCTGCGATATGAGATGGTCCGCGTCTGGCAAGCCGGCGATGGCGCTACTGGCTACGGTCAGGGAAACTGCGGCACACAGCATGAGTGTCGGAAATAATTTCCGGATGTTGTTCAGCATCTGCGCCACCACAGATTTTCCGATCGTCTGGGCGGATATTAAATTTAGCGCGTTAATGGCGGCCGAAAATATTGCGTATCCTCAGTGAGATAACGAGGATGTGATCCGACTGGGTGTAGAGCCAAGAGGAAGCTGCGGCGCGCAATTCGGGAGTTCTGTTGTGGACGATGCCCGCACCCATTGGGACCGACCCAGTATCCTTGTCGACGCGGTAACCAAGCCAACTCTACGCCTCGCTTCCTGGATGCGAGAGGTAGGTGCCGAATGGGCGATGACGTAGCAGCGCTCCTGCTCACCCTTGCGGCCGAGAACGCCGACCTGCGGCAGCAGCTCGCGACCGCCCAGGACATGTTGATGGAGACCGCGATCGACGCCGGGAACCTGCATGCCATGATCGAGGCGGTGCAGGTCGAGCGCGACGCTTGGCGGGACGAAGCCGGGCGATTGAGCGGACGAGGAAAGCAATACGCCTAGTCCAATGGCCCAGACGCAAACGGCCGGGGTGATGCCCCGGCCGCTGTGTCGACGATGATGCTGACGCTTACCGCAGCAGCTGCAGGATGCCCTGCTGGGCGGTGTTGGCCAGCGACAGAGCCGAGATGCCCAGCGACTGGCGGGTCGACAGAGCCTGCGAGTTTGCAGCCTCCTGGTTCAGATCCGCCGCCGTGAGGTTCGACGAGCCGGTATCCAGCACGTTGATCAGGTTCTTGCTGAAGTCCTGACGGTTCTGCACGACCGACAGGTTCGAACCGAAGGTCGACGCGTCGGAACGCAGTTGGTTGCCCGCGCTTGTGAGACTGTTCAAGGTCGTATTGATGTCAGCGTTGAGCAAGAAGTTGCCCTGACTGACGCCGCCGGCCCCAGAGACGGCGGTAATCGCTTTGAGCTTTAGACCGCTTGAAGTCTCATCGGTCGCGGTGACCGTCAGGTTCGAGTTACCCTTCGGATTGAAGTTGATCGTCAGGTTGTTATTGGCACTAGCACCGTTGATCAAGTTCGTGCCGTTGTAGCTCGAGTCACCGGCCAGCTGATCGATCTGGGTCAGCAGGCTGTTGTACTGCGTCGCCAGGGAGGTGCGGGTTGATACACCCGAGACGCTCAAGTCGGAGCTCTGGGCGACCGCGGTCGCGGGCGAGCCCGACGTACCGTAGGTCGTGCTCGAGCCGGTGCCGTTAGCAAAACCAAGCGCGGTCTGACCAGCTGCTGTTGCGAATTCAACGTCCGAAGACGCGTTCATCACAATCTTGGTGCCGTCAGTGCTCTTCGAGAAGCTGCCGGCGCCCACGGCGGTGTTGAGCTTGGTGATGGCCTGATCGATCGTATCACCCGAAGAGAGAGCAGCGCTCGTCGCTGCGCCGTTGACGAACAGGCCGACAGTGGTGCCGCCGCTGCCGGGAGCCGCGTAGGCCGTCGAAGCGGTGCCGGTGGTGGTGATCTGGGTGGACAGCGCCTGGTTGGCGACCGACTTGGCCTGATCGACGAGCTTCTGGATCGAGGTGATGCCCTGGTTGGCGGCCTGGATCGACTGGATGCCGTTCGAGATGCCATCGAGCAGGTTGCCGAGATCGCCCGAGCGCTGGCTGAGTGACTGGGCGGTGAAGAAGCTCACCGGGTTGTCGAGCGCCGAGGAGACTTTCAGGCCGGTGGAGAGCCGGTTCTGGGTGGTCGCGGTCAGCGAAGCCGTATCCTGCAGCGACAGCAGGTTCTGGCGGGTGGCGGCAGTGAGGGTGACGCTGGACATAGGAGCGGTCCTTTTGGGCGCTATAAACCGCCGTATTGGCGGCAACCACGGTCTACGGCCCAGCTCATTGCCGACAACTTAAATCGATCCGCGAAATGGCGTAGTCGTTAGAAGATCATTAACAATTGGTGTCTCACGCTGCGCAAATTGAGAAGAAGGATCAAATCATGGGCTTACGCCTGAGCCTGAAACCTTATGAGCGCCTAATTATCAATGGTGCCGCGATCCGTAATGGCGATAGACCCGTGTCGTTTCTCATCGAAAATCAGTGCAAGTTTTTGCGCGAGAGCGAGATTATGCACGAGAGTGATGCGGATACGGATTGCAAAAAACTTTGCGTTACGCTTCAGGTCATGTATCTCGTAGATGAGCCTGCGACTACAATCGAACTGTTCTTAGCACAAGCGCGCGAATTGATCGCTGTGGAGCGTAGCTTTGCTCCATATCTCCTAAAAATTCAGCTGGAAATTGAAGCCGCACAATATTACAAAGCGATCAAGCAGGGTCGAGAGTTGATTGCATACGAACGCAGCCTCCTGGATCGTCCTACCGCGAAAACTAACGCTGCCTGACATTGAAGTGAGGTCTGACGCCTCAACGCCTAACCTCGCTGCCGCCATCCCCCGCCCATGCCCGCGCAGCACGGCCATACCTACGATCCGCGCGCTTGGCCGCCCACGCCGGCATTCCGCAGCATCCCATAGAACTTGCCCGGGTCGAACATGGCCCGCGCCTGCTGCAGCGAGATCGGCCGGCCGCCCGGCGCCTCACCCCCGGGCATTCCGCCCGCCTTCTGCTGCCCCCGCTTCTGCTGACCGCCGGTGATGCTCTTCAGGGCGTTGCCGATCTGCGCGTAGGAGCCGGGCTACTGCTGAGGCTGAGCGGCAGGGTCGGTCGAGAACCCTGTCGGCGGGGGAGCAACCGCGAGCGGCTGGGCCGACAGCGCCGCGATGCCCGGGGCCGGAGAAGCCTGTCCCGGCACGGCAGCCCCCTGACCGACGACACCACCGAGCCCGAAACCGCCCTGCTGAGCCGTCGACCCCATCGAGCCGCCGCGAGGCGCCGAGACCCCCGGCAGCGCCTGCCCGCCCGCGAAGCTGTTCGCGTAGGCCTGCGTCGTCGCCAGCCGGGCCGCGTTCTCGCCACCGGGGCGGTTGTAGCCCGCGAACTTCCAGGCGTCCGCCATCAAGGCGTTGGCCTCCTGCGGGCTCTTAGCGTTCTGCAGGGCGCTCGTGAGCTGCGGGTTCTCAGCCAGCGTGAACTTCGCCTGCGCCACCACCGGGTCGGATGCGCCCTGCGTGAACGCCTTCATGTTGGCGAGGCGGTCGGCGCGCCACGACAGGATGCCGCCGGACTGGCCGGCCTGACCGCTCTCACTCGGGTCGAACCACGATCCGGTGATGTTCGAGGGTGAATACCGGCTCTCATGCTGGGCGTAGGCGGCGACCGCGCCAAGGCCGTTCGGGTTCGTCAGACCGACCTGCTGCAGGGTCGAGATGAACCGGCCGCGGATGTCATTCGGATCCGGCGTCGCCGCCTCGGCGCTGTTCGGCCCGAGCATGGACAGGAGCCCGGTGGCGGCTGCCTGTGCCCCAGGCTGGACCACGGGCGTCGGCGCGCCGGTCGGTGGGGTCGCCGGGGCGGGCCCTGAGTACCCTGGCGGCGTCGCCTGCGGCACGTCCTGGGCGGCCGGAGCCTGGGCGGCCTGCTGTGCCTGCTGCTGCTGCAAGAACTGCTGCAGGGCCGGGCTCAGCGGGTTCTGGTCGTCGCCACCCGCGAAGGAGGGCAGGGAGCCGAAGCCGATGCTCATGCGGAATGCCCCATGGTTGCGAAATCCGGCCCGCTGGTGGGCGCGGCGGGAATACGGGTGCCGTCGTGCAGTTTCAGGCCGGCGCCAGCCCTGGGCCAATTCAGCCGAGATTTGCGGCTATCGACAGAATGACGGGTCGAGGCCACATTCACCGGCATGCGCCGCGCGGCTGAGATCCTGACCACTCTTGTGCTGTTCGCCATCGTCATGACGGCGATCGGGTGGGCATTGGGCGCAACCGTGCCTGCCGGGATTGACTGGCTATGGGACCGCATCGGCGGCACGGCTGTATGGACTGTACTTCTCACGATCTGGCTCGCCGCTGGCGTCTACGCATGGCGCGGTCACCGTCCGAAGGCCGGCAAGGCCATCGGTAGGTAAGGCCGGGCCCGGTCCGACTGGGACAGCAGCGCTGCCTGTCCGCCGCGGGCCGCTATGTTGCTCAGAGCCGCCGCACGCTGCTGCGTCACCCCGCGCGCCTCCAGCGCTGCCAGCAAGGCGTTCAGCCGGTCGCCCTGGGTCATCGTCACAGCATCCGCCAGTTCGCGGTTGCGGGCGATGTCGGCCGACTTCCCGACCGCGTTGATCCCGGCCTTCGCCACGCGCCCAGCCTGAGCCAGAGCCCAGCCCTGCGGGCCGCCGATCGCACCGGCGACCGTCCCGCCGAAGTCGTCGCCCAGCGTCGTCCGGGGAGCGACCCGCTCGGCGGCCTGGCTGCGCTGCGCGGTCTGTGAGCCCTCCACGATCCGGCGGTTGGCCTGGTCGAACGCGGCCTCGCGGTTCACCGCCCCAACGACACGGTCGACGGGAGCCTGCCCGTGAAGCTGGGCGAGGTTGGCGGCATTCCACCCGCCCTCGCCCTGCAACAGGTTCTGCATCGCCACGAGGTCGTTGCGCCGGGTGCCGACGGCCTGGTCGATGGCGCCCCGGGTGCCGATCGCCATGGCATCCTGTTCGCCCTGGGTCAGGTACGAGCACAGGCCGCTTTCAACGAAGTAGGCGTATTCAATCGGCTGATGCGGGTCGAGCACCGTCTTATGTAGCCGCAACGGCACCCGCTCCAGTGCGCGAGAGAGACCAACGAAGTCGTCCGCGGGCAGCGTGGCGAGGAGACGGTTACGGACCGTCGACTGCTGAAGCTGGAACAAAAGCTCTGCTTCCGATCTAGGCCAGGGCAGGCTTCATCTCACAGCCGCTCGCGCCCCGAGGCGATGGCGAACGGTACGCCACCTTCGCACAGGATAGGGGCAAACTATGATCTATGTTGGAAATTGTTCGCCCCTCGCCGCCTGATCCGATCACGGGCTGATGGCGTGCGGAATATGCCACTCACCGACCAAAGCGAGCGAGGCGGAGTAGACCGCCGTCCCGTTCTCATCGCGCACTCGAACCGAATAGGTGCGACGATCCCGATCCTGGAACTTGTTACGCGCCATTTCTGGGAGGGCATCCAACGCCTCGATGCGCGCGGCGTCGATGCTGGGCAACTCGAAGCCCTCATCGTCCTCATGGCGGAAGTCACCGTCGTCGGTGTCGAAGAAAAAATGGGGCATGAGATATCCGGCCTCATTCAGGCGGGAGCATTCGCATCTCTCAGCCGCTGACGCCCAAATTCTCGATCAGCGATGTGTTTAGTTCTACCTCGTCATGAAGCTGAAATTTGTAGCTTGTGTTGGTGATGATTGAGATTTTTTGTTCGCGGGGTGTGATGCAGGTAGGTTGGGTCGAAGTCGCAGAAGGCTTTCAGCCGAGCGATGTCCAGGATCTCAAGGCGACGTTTCTTGAGGACGATCAGGTCTTCAGACCGCAGGTGCTGCAATGTGCGGTTCACGTGAACCGGCGTCATACCGAGCATGTCGGCGAGGTCGATCTGGGTGAGGGGTAGGGCATACCCGTCCTTCTCCGCCAAGCCGACCACGCTTAGGCGCAGCAGCAGTTCACAAAACAGGTGTGCCATCCGCTCGGCGGCTTCACGCCCTGCCAAGCCGACGAGCCACTCGCGCAGCACCGCCTCATCGACGAGGGTCGCCCACCAGAGAGCATGAGCGATACGGGGATGGTTCTCGGTCAGGTCGCGGATGGTGGAACGCGGGATCTCCACCACGGTGCACGGAGTCAACGTGGCGATCGAATGGTCCATCTCGTCCAGGATGGCCACATGCAGGTCGCAGAAGTCCCCCGGCACCATGAGGGCTGTGATGTGGCGGTGACCCTTCGGCAGGATCTTGTACCGGCAGACGAAGCCAGAGAGGACGAGATGTACGTTCTCGGGCCGATCTCCCTCGGTGGTGAGATCCTGGCGGGCTGGGACCTGTCGGCCACGCACGCTCACGCGCCGCAACGTCTCGTGATCGCCCTCAGTTAGTTCGTCTGCGATGCTGAGCTTGCGGATCAGGGTATCGATCATGGCTCACGACGCGCTCTTCGGCGGTCGTTTCGCCCCGATCCGGACGGCGTATCGCAATCACACAGGATGGACTTCAAGGCCCCGCGCATCGAGAGACTGCGATATGGCCCCGATACTCCATCATATGTTGTATTTCTGGCGGCGCATGAGGTTGGGTACAGTTCCAGACCTTCGGACCACCCTGGGTCCTATCGTGGACGGGCCTGCGGCTCCCCACATACGGGAGATGATCATCTTCAAGCCGAACCCCCACAAGCTGTGGATCACCCCATCCTCAAAGGAGCCGGGCCGGTTCGATTGGTCGGTCACGCGGGACGATATAGTCGTGCGCCAGTCGGCTCGCTCATTCGGCTCGGAGGGAGCGTCAGAGGCGAGCGGCGATGCGGCGTTTCGCGAAATCACGTCGCGTTGGCTGAGCGGACGCTAGCTGCTGTCCGCTCGCGACTGACCGGGCGCGGCGGCTACACCCGCTCCGGCTGCGCGAGCATGATGGCGGCGCGGATGGCAGCCCGCCGAAGCTCTGGGCTTGCCCAGGACTGACCCATCAGCGTTTGGGCGAAGGGGTGGGCTGCAACGGCCGCGGCAGGGTCGATCCGATAAATCTCGCCGAACGAGACCGGACCAGAGGCCGGATCGTCGATGTAGGCGTCCACCACGGCGGTAACATCGTCCTCGACGATGTCGAGGGTGGCGAACAGGTCGAGCGTCATGAGCCGGGTTGCCATGCCGACGCCATAGCGGCTTCACCGAGGCCGTGCTCTGATCGAGGTTAATCGGGTGCGTGCACCCGTGACATAACTGCGAGGTCCGACACCTCAACAGACGGGGGCGACCATGCCGGGCACCGGGATCGCCTAAAATCTTAACTCAGGTTTGATCGCCGCGCTAATTTACCTCCTAGGCTCATGGGATCGTCAGCCGCTCCGGTACAGGTGCTGCCGCCTGGGAGAGCCGTGTGCTTCCGCCTGCGACGCAAGGCGACGGCCACGATGGCTGCAAAGCTCCCCCATGCCCTCTACCCGCTCATCCGCAAGCTGGAGAGCGTCACCCGCCTCTCGGATGCGGAACGACAGGCGATTGAACGTCTGCCCGTCCGGGTGCGGACCCTCACGGCAAGACAGGACATCGTGCGGGACGGCGACCGGGCGACCCAGTGCTGTGTCATCCTGGAAGGCTGGGCCTATCGGTACAAGTTCCTGAGCGAGGGGCGCCGCCAGATCTTCTCGTTCCACATCGCGGGCGACATCCCGGATCTGCAGAGCCTGCACATCCCGCTGATGGATCATACCCTCGGGACGATGACCCAGGCTACGGTGGCGTTCGTCCCACACGAGAGCATGCTCGACCTCACGGCCCGCTTCCCGACCATCGCCGCCGCGCTCTGGCGTGACACGCTGATCGACGCGGCGATCTTCCGGGAGTGGTTGATCGCCATGGGCCGCCGCCCGGCGTTCGAGCACTTGGCGCACCTGTTCTGCGAACTGTACCTGAAACAGGAGGCAGTCGGTCTAGCGAGTGAACACCGCTGTCCCCTGCCGATCACCCAGACCGATCTCGCCGACGCCACCGGCATGACGGCCGTGCACATCAACCGCGTATTGAAGGAGATGCGCGGTCGCGGGCTGATCACGCTGCACCGGCAGACACTGGTGGTGAAGGCGTGGGACGAGCTTATCCGCGCCTCCGAGTTCGACGCGACCTACCTGCACTTGCAGAGGCGAGCGGCGGGATGACCCTGCACCTCCAGCCGGTGCGTGTCGCCACCTGCAGTGAAGACAGCGACGGCCAACTCGTGTTCGTGGACGGGTTCCTCGTGGCGGTGCTGGTGCAACTGTCCGGGCAGCACGGGGCCAACGCGGGCATGTGGTTCCTGGAGGCTGGGTTCGGCCTGACCGCGGTGATGAGCGCGCCCCTGTTCCTCGATGTGGACGCGGCTCAAGACTGGATCGGGCTACACCTCGGCATCAAGAGAATTGGCGCGTAGCATGGTTCGAAACCTGACCTGTTCTCGCAGATCTCACTTGATCGGCGATGGAACCCCCCATCTACGCTGGCAATCAGTGCTTATCGTCGAAGCATGACCCTATTTCACCTCCAATATGTGGTTCATCGTGCAACTGCGAGCGGTATCGCGTTCGGTCGGGAGCAGTTCAGCGCCTGCACAGAGACGGAAGCGGTCATCGAGGCCGCTGGCCGGTTCACTCGGTTGCTTGGGAAACGTTCGGGATCGGCCATCCTCAGAGATGAAGCTGGTCGAGTCGTCTGGACCGAACGGCGCCCTGTCGACTCAGATATCTCCACCGGAGGCTGATCACGATTGGAGAAGGGGGCAATTCTTCCACCTGCCAGCTCCACTATTCCTCTAGGTCGAACTGGATCGACACGACCGGGGACAATCATGCTGAGATGGCTACGTCGGTTTCTTACCGGCTCGGAAGCGGTCGAACAAAGGATCACTGGCGAGCTGCATGCGATGGAGGAGCGCCTATCGCGACGGATATTGGTCGCCGAACAGCGTCTCGCCGAGAACGAGCGGGTGCTCCGGCGCCTTGGCCATCAGGTCTCAAGGATCGAGGGGCGCACATCGGTCTTGAGGCCGGGCGCGCTCGGAGATGTTCTCGATTGCGCCGTGCCACATCGCGACGGGGTTCGGGAGCAGGGTGGGGGCGAGACCGGATGACATCCGGCCGAGCTACGCCACGCGCTGCCGGCAGGCTATGCGGCCAGAAGCGGGGTTGCTTGATCTGGGTTGATAACCTGCTCGGCCCCACCGCGGCGATCGAGGCAACCGCCTCTTTACCTTGGCCACAGCGCGTCGAAACATGTGTGGGGCAGCGTGCGTATCGCGCCCATGAGCAGCGAACGCATCATACCGACCGAGCCGGTTCCCCAGCTCGAGGACACGCTTACCCAGATGCCGCAACCCGAATTCATTGCGGGTTGGAAGGCGCTGGTGGGAGAGCCTCCGGCTACGATGCTCGAAGACCGCTCCGAGATGATCCGGGTCTTGGTGGAGAGCGCCCCGATCGCCCCGCTGGAGGGAGTGGACGTGGCGGTCGAGGGCGATCAAGTGATGCCGGCTCAGTCGCTGCTATTCTCGGCGAAGGCGTCGTCGTAGGCGTCCAGCAGCCAGGCGGGGAGGTTGGTGCCCACATCATCGCCGAGATCGCCGATGGACTTGCCCAACGGCTTCTGGGGGTACTGCGACCGCACTTCGGCTAGCAGCCTGCAAGCCAGCTGATCCAGCGCGTCGCTGGGCAGCACCTGCTCTCGATCAACCAGCATGGTTGCAACCCTCGATGGCGTACCAGCCGGCTCGGCCCCGCCGCCCGATCTGATCACGGGCTGGCGGGGGAGGTCATCTATCTCACCGGCAGGAGCCGATACGCAACGCGGCTCGGGATGCAGGATGCCAGAGTCCGGTTAGCCGATGGACGCAAGATCTGGATGCTCAACGTCGTCGACGAGTTCACGCATGAATGCTTGGCGATCCGGGTCGCCCGCAAGCTCAAGGCGGTCGATGTGATCGACGTGCTCTCGGATCTGTTCATCCTGCGTGGCGTGCCGGGCCATATCCGTTCGGATAACGGCCCGGAGTTCGTCGCGAAGGCTGTTCAAGCTTGGATCACCGGCGTCGGAGCCAAGACGGCTTACATCACTCCGGGCTCACCGTGGGAGAATGACTACGTCGAAAGCTTCAACGCGCGCCTTCGCGACGAACTGCTCAACGGTGAGATCTTCTACACACTCAAGGAGGCGCAGATCGTGATCGAACGCTGGAGACGTCACTACAACACCGTACGCCCGCACGCCTCACCGGGATACCGGCCGCCGGCACCAGAAGTGTTCATGCCAGCCTTCACCGCTTGGCCGGCTGCGCTCGCCCGACCAGCTCCGCCGGCCAAGCTACCCGTGGTGGAGCGGCCTACCGCGCACTAACTTTAACCTTGGACCACCCTGTGGGGGCCGATCATAACTCGGTCCCCCGCAGAAACCCGGCCGGTCCATATCAACTCATCCGGAAACCAACGTCCAGGTACGTAAGACACGCAAGTAGGCTCCGATACCATAACCCTCGAACGCCTCGACGCTGGCCCGGTCGTAGAAGGCCGCATGACAGTCGCGCTTGTCCGGCGCGGGCTCAATGCCTCGGGCGCCGAGAAACCCGCTCACGCATGCGGGGTCGGAACGCGGTGATCGGGCTGGCCTGGACGCACGCCGATAAACTTCGCGCGGCCAAGCCGACACACCACCCGCTCCTGCCGACTAACGTCCCGCTCGCGGACTCAGTCCCGCACCACCACCTTGGTACCGACCCGGACCCGATCGTAGAGGTCGACCACGTCCTTGTTGGTCATGCGGATGCAGCCCGAGGAGACCGCCGCGCCCATCGTGTCGGGCTCGTTCGAGCCGTGGATCCGGTAGAGCGACGAGCCGAGATAGAGGGCGCGGGCGCCGAGCGGGTTGTCCTGGCCGCCGGCCATGTAGCGCGGCAGGTCCGGGCGGCGGGCCAGCATCTGCTGCGGCGGACGCCAGGCCGGCCATTCCTTCTTCATCGTCACGGTCTTGGTGCCGGACCAGGAAAAGCCCTGCCGGCCGACGCCGACGCCGTAGCGGATCGCCTCGCTGTTCCCGAGGATGTAGTAGAGCCGGCGCTGGCTGGTGGAGATCACGATCGTGCCGGGCTTCTCGGTGCTGTTCCAGCCGATCGTCTCGCGCGGGATCGCCTGGCTGCGGAAGACGTTCAGGAAATCCGCGAGCGGCCCGCTGTCCAGCGGGCTGGCGGAAGCGGGCGCGCTTCCCAGCAGGGCGGCTGCGAGCCCCAGCATCGCGATCCGTCTCGACATGGTCTTCTATCCTCTCGTGCCGATGGCGTCGGTCATCGCGGGTAGGCCGCGATCCTCAGGGGAACCGGCCCGGACTTCGCGGCAAGGTTGAGGCCGGCGGGACGGGCAGAGCGAATCCGGTGCGCCCTGTGGGGTCCAGGCAACACCGAAAACAGGCGCGACGCCGTGGGTGATTGCGCCAGGGGACGGCCATGCTTATCTCGACGTCGTGATCCGATCCGCCGCCCTTCTGGCCCGCCGCGTCGCCGGCCCGCCGGACCGCCTCGTCCGGAGCCTCGCCGTGCTGGCGATGCTCGTGGTCGCGGCGGCGGCGCTGATGGCCGCGCCCCGACCGGCCCGGGCCGCACCCGCTGCGGGTCCGGCCTGTTCGGTGACGAGCCAGGCCGTGGCCGTCCTGTCGGATGCGCGCCAGTTGGATGCGCGCAACACCGCCCCCGAGGCCCGACGGTCGCTGTTCGACGGCACCGACCTGTGCCCGGCCGATCTCGAGATCGTGGGCGACCTGGGCCTGCCCCGGCCGCCGGTCGAGGCGCAGCGGCCCCGTCACGCCGCCGCCGCAACCTACGGCTATCAGACGGCTGCCGCGCCGGCCTCCGGGCCGGACGAGGCCCTGCACCGGCCACCCCGGGCGGCCTGATCCGCGCCGCCGGATCCGTCCGGCCGGGCGCCCCGATCTCCGCCGCATAGGCGCAAGAGCCTCGTCCGCGACCCGTTTCCAGGACAAGCCCCTCAAGTCTCGATCGCGCATCCTTTCGTTTCCGAAAGCCGGAAGACCCCCTTTCGGGACGATGCGCGGTCCGCTTCGACGACGCGCGGCCCTCGGCGCCGCGCCAGCCTCTGCAGACGCATGTTTTTCCAGGAGCGTTGGAACCCGTGACCCGCACTTCGTCCGCCCCAACCCCGTCCCCCGCCCGGCGCCGCGCGCGCCTCCTGGGGGCGGCCGCCCTGCTGGCCCTGGCGCTCGGCGCCTGCAACCCGAAGCAGGCGGCCGCGCCGACGCCGCCGGTGCCGGAGGTGGGCTTCGTCACGGTGACGCCGCAGGCGATCCCCTACCTGCGCGACCTGCCCGGCCGGGTCGCGCCGATGCGCATCGCCGAGGTCCGCTCGCGGGTCTCTGGGCTGGTGGTCAAGCGGCTGTTCGAGCAGGGCAGCCAAGTCAAGGAAGGCGACATCCTCTACAAGATCGACCCGGCCCCCTTCGAGGTCGATCTGGCGAGTGCGGAGGCCGTGCTGGCGCGCCACGAGGCCGCCCTGGTGCTCGCCCGCCAGCAGGCCGACCGGCTCGAGCAGCTGCTGACCCGGGCCACCGCCAGCCAGGCGCAGTACGATGCCGCCTTCGCGGGCAAGAAGCAGGCGGAGGCCGAGGTCGCCGGCGCCAAGGCGGCGCGGGACCGGGCGCAGCTCAACCTCGGCTGGACCGACGTGCGCGCGCCGATCACCGGCCGCATCGGCCGGGCGCTGCTCACCGAGGGCACCCTGATCGAGCCGGGCTCCACGGGCGCGCTCGCCACGATCCAGCAGCTCGATCCGATCTATGTCGACATCACCCAGTCGGTGGGCGAATTGAACCGCCTGCGCCGGGATCTCGCCAGCGGCGAGCTCGCCCGGCTGGAGGACAACACCGCCAACGTCCACCTGATCATGGACGACAACTCGCTCTATCCGCTGGCCGGCCGGCTGCTGTTCTCGGACGTCACCGCCGATCCGAGCACCGGCCAGGTGACCCTGCGGGTGCAGTTCCCCAACCCGCACGACGAGCTGTTCCCCGGCATGTACGTCCGGGCCCGGATCAAGCAGGGCATCGATTCCGACGCGATCGCGGTGCCCCAGCAGGCGATCCAGCGCACCGAGGACGGTCGCGCGGAGGTCTGGCTGGTGCGGGCCGACGACACGGTGATGCGCCAGCCCGTCGAGGTCGGGCCGGTGGTCGGCCAGAACTGGCTGATCCGCGACGGGCTCAAGGGCGGCGAGAAGGTCGTGATCGACGGCGTCCAGAAGATCACCGTGGGCGCCACGGTGAAGCCCGTGGACCAGACCCCCGCCCACGGCGAGGCCGGCCCGAAGCACGATGCCGACGAGGCCCCCGACGCGCCCGGCGGCCAGAAGCCCGGCGACAAGGCGCAGGCCCCGCCCCGCGCCGCCGCCGCGCAGCGCCACTGAGCCCGGGAGGCCCCGACCATGGCACGCTTCTTCATCGACCGCCCGGTCTTCGCCTGGGTGGTGGCCCTGTTCATCTGCCTGGGCGGCGCGCTCGCCATCCCGAACCTGCCGATCGCGCAGTACCCGGTGATCGCCCCGCCGCAGATCGCCCTGTCCACGGCCTATCCCGGCGCCTCGGTGGACAGCCTCTATGTCGGCACGACCCGGCTCATCGAGGATGAGCTGAACGGCGCGGCCAACATCATGAACTTCGAGTCGACCACCGACTCGTTCGGCTCGGTCAACATCACCGCGACCTTCCTGCCCGGCACCGACCCGGCGCTCGCCTCGGTCGAGGTGCAGAACCGGCTCAAGCGCGTGGAGGCGCGCCTGCCCGCGGAGGTGCGCCAGCAGGGAATTCTGGTCGAGGAGGCCTCGGCCGCGACCCTCAACATCATCACCCTGATCTCCAAGGACGGGTCGATGGACGAGGTGGGCCTCGGCGACTTCCTGATCCGCAACGTCATCAACGAGATCCGGCGCATCCCCGGGGTCGGGCGCGCGACGCTCTACTCCACCGAGCGCTCGCTGCGGGTCTGGGTCGATCCGGACCGCTTGCGCGGCCTGTCGCTCAGCGCCGAGGACGTCACGCAGGCGATCCGCAACCAGAACATCCAGGTCGCCTCCGGCTCGGTCGGCGCCCAGCCGAGCCCCACCAAGCAGGCGGTCACCGTGCCGATCATCGTGAAGGGCCAGCTCGGCACCATCGAGGAGTTCGGCGCCATCGTGCTGCGGGCCAATTCCGACGGCTCGAACGTGCGCCTGCGCGACGTCGCCCGGATCGAGCTCGGCGGCGACGCCTACCAGTTCTCCACGCGGCTGAACGGCGGCCCGGCCGCCGGCATCTCGGTGACGCTCGCCCCCGACGGCAACGCCCTGGAGACCGCCAAGGCCATCCGCGCCAAGATGGTGGAGCTGTCGCAGTTCTTCCCGCCGGACCTGAAGTGGGACATCCCCTACGACATCACCCCGGCGGTCGAGGCCTCGATCGAGAAGGTTCTGCACACCCTGGTCGAGGCGGTGGTACTGGTCTTCCTGGTGATGTTCCTGTTCCTGCAGAACATCCGCTACACCCTGATCCCGACCATCGTCGTGCCGATCGCCCTGATGGGTACGGTCACGGTGATGTGGATCTCCGGCTTCTCGGTGAACGTCCTCACCATGTTCGGCATGGTGCTGGCCATCGGCATCCTGGTCGACGACGCCATCGTGGTGGTGGAGAACGTCGAGCGGATCATGAACGCGGAGGGCCTGCCGCCCAAGGAGGCCACCAAGAAGGCCATGGAGCAGATCACCGGGGCGATCATCGGCATCACCCTGGTGCTGATGGCGGTGTTCATCCCGATGGCGTTCTTCCCCGGCTCGGTGGGCATCATCTACCGGCAGTTCTCGATCGCCATGGTGACCTCCATCGCGTTCTCGGCGCTGCTCGCCCTGTCGCTGACCCCGGCGCTCTGCGCGACCTTCCTGAAGCCGGTGGCCAAGGGCCACGGCCACGCCAAGAAAGGCCCCTTGGGCGGCGTGTTCGGGATGTTCAACCGCTTCGTCGACCGCGAGACCGCCCGCTACGGACGCGGCGTCGCGGGGCTCATCCGCAAGTCCGGCCGGGTGATGCTGGTCTACCTCGCCCTGGTGGCGGGCACGGCCTACGCCTTCGTCAACCTGCCGGAGGGTTTTCTGCCGGTCGAGGACCAGGGCTTCTTCACGGTCGACATCCAGACGCCGCCGGGCGCCTCCTACAACCGCACCCAGGAGGCCAACCGCAAGGTCGAGGCGTATCTGCTGGCGCAGCCCGGCGTCGCCACCGTGACGATGCTCAACGGCTTCTCGTTCTCCGGCCAGGCCCCGAGCACCAGCCAGGCCTTCGTAACCCTCAAGCCCTGGAGCGAGCGCGACGCCAAGAACTCGGCCGCCGCCCTGGTGGCCGGCACCAACGCGGCGCTCAGCACCTACCGCGACGCCACCGTGGACGCCCAGGAGCCGCCGCCGGTGGACAACCTCGGCAACGCCGCCGGCTTCTCGTTCCGCCTCCAGGACCGGGCGAACCGCGGCTATGCGGCCCTGCTCTCGGCCCAGGACCAGCTGCTCAAGCTCGCGCAAGCCAGCCCGATCCTGCAGAAGGTGAAGATCGAGGGCCTGCCGCCGACCCCGCAGGCGGAACTGGTGATCGACCGCGAGAAGGCGGCGGCGCTCGGCGTCAAGTTCGAGGACATCAACGCCACGATCCAGCTCAACCTCGGCTCGGTCTACACCAACGATTTCCCCAACCGGGGCAAGATGCAGCGCGTCTACGTGCAGGCCGAGCAGCTGCAGCGCATGAACGCCTCGGACATCCTCAACTACGCGGTGAAGAACGCCTCCGGCACGATGGTGCCGATGTCGTCCTTCGCGGAACTGAAATGGGGCATGGGGCCGAGCCAGATCGTCGGCTTCAACGGCTACCAGTCGGTGCGCATCACCGGCGAGCCGAATCCCGGCTACACCTCGGGCGACGCGATCAACGAGATGGAGCGGCTGATGCTCCAGCTGCCCAAAGGGTTCGGCTATGCCTGGACCGGGCAGTCGTTCCAGGAGAAGCAGGCCGGCAGCCAGGCGACCCTGCTGCTGGCGCTCTCGGTGCTGATCGTGTTCCTGTGCCTGGCCGCGCTCTACGAGAGCTGGGCGATCCCGGTCTCGGTGCTGCTGGTGATCCCGCTCGGCGTGATCGGCGCGGTGGCGGCCGTGTATCTGCGCGGCATGCCCAACGACGTGTACTTCAAGATCGGGCTGATCACGATCATCGGCCTCTCGGCCAAGAACGCGATCCTGATCGTGGAGTTCGCGAAGGATCTCTGGAAGCCTGGGACCTCGGTGGTGCGGGCCGCGATCGATGCGGCGGCGCTCCGGTTCCGGCCGATCGTGATGACCTCGCTGGCCTTCATCTTCGGCGTGGTGCCGCTGGCCATCGCCACGGGCGCCGCCTCGAAGAGCCAGCAGGCGATCGGCACCGGCGTGATGGGCGGCATGATCACCGCGACCGTGCTGGCGGTGTTCTTCGTGCCGGTCTTCTTCGTCATGGTGATGCGCCTGTTCCGGCGCAAGGCCGTGGCGGAGGGCGAGCGGGAGGGGGCGGGCGAGGCGGCCGACCGCCGGCCTCACGCGGCGGCGGCCGAGTAGGGGCGCGAGCAAGCGCCTGGACCGCGACGCCTTTTCCCTCCCCCCTCTGCGGGCCATCGGATTCGCACATCGCCGGATGGGGCGCGGGTCCCCTCTCCCGTGCGGGAGAGGGATAGGGTCAGGGGTCAGGTTTTTCCGGATAGGGCGCGTCCCTCACCCCAGCCCTCTCCCGCACGGGAGAGGGGGCGCGTCGCGGCCTGAACACGCGGACGCGTGAACATCGGAGCCTCCGCGGGGGAGGGAGGGCGCGTGCCATCCGACGTGCGATCCGTGAACACCGCACCCTGTCAGCCCCGTATTTTGCATACGGATGGTCCGAACCTTGCTGTGGGTGTGTGGCCGACGCGGTTTGCCCGCGCGCGTCACTCGGCCTAGGCTCAACCCCTGCGCTGGTGATGGTGGCCTGCCATCAACTTCCACGGTTCCGGAGATCCGCTTGTCCCGTTCGACCCTGAAGATCCTCGCCCGCGGCGTGGCCGCGGGTGCGGTCGCGACCGTCGCGCTGGCGGCTTTGCCCGCGCAGGCCGCCAACGTCTTCCGCTTCGCGTTCCAGGGTGATCTCAAGTCCCTCGATCCGTACTCCCTCAAGGAGAGCTTCACCGAGGGCATGCAGCAGGCGGCCTACGAGTCGCTCGTCACCCTCGACAAGAACCTGAAATTCGCCCCCGGCCTCGCCGAATCCTGGGAGACACCGGAGCCGACCCGCTGGCGGTTCCACCTGCGCAAGAACGTTAAGTTCCACGACGGCACGCCGTTTACCGCCGATGACGTGATCTTCTCCGCCCAGCGCGTCCGGGCCTCGGGCTCGAACTTCACCACCAACGTCCCGGCCGACGCCGACTTCGTGAAGGTCGACGATTACACCGTCGACATGGTGCTGAAGAAGCCGAACCCCATCGCCATCGCCCAGTTCCCGACCTGGCTGATCATGTCGAAGGCGTGGGCCGAGAAGAACGGCGCCGCCCAGCCGACCCCGCCGAACGCCACCAGCCCGAGCTACGCCACCCTGCACGAGAACGGCACCGGCCCGTTCGTGGTCGCCGAGCACCAGCCCGGCGTGAAGACCGTGTTCAAGAAGTTCGACGGCTATTGGGGCAAGGTCGAGTCGAACCTCGACGAGGCGGTGCTGACCACCATCGCCAACCCGGCGACCCGCGTCGCCGCGCTCCTGTCCGGCGAGGTCGACTGGATCGATCCCGTTCCGCTCCAGGACCAGAGCCGCGTGAACGCCAGCGGCACCGCCATCGTGATGGCCGGCCCCGAGCTCCGCACGATCTTCCTTGGCATGGACCAGGATCGGGACGAGCTGAAGGATTCGAGCGTCAAAGGCAAGAACCCGTTCAAGGACATCAAGGTCCGCGAGGCGTTCTACCTCGCCATCGACGAGGACACGATCGCCAAGCGGGTGATGCGCGGGCAGGCCGTGCCCTCCGCCCTGATGATCGCCCCGAGCCTCTACGACCGCGGGGCCGAGTTCAAGCGCCCGGCCACCGATCTCAAGAAGGCCAAGGAACTGATGGCCGAGGCCGGCTACCCGGACGGGTTCGCGCTCACCATGGATTGCCCCAACGACCGCTACGTCAACGACGAGGCGATCTGCCAGGCGGTGGTCTCGATGCTCGCCCGCATCAACGTCAAGGTGAACCTGAACGCCCAGCCCAAGGCCAAGTACTTCGCCAAGGTTCTGGCGCCGGCCTACGACACCTCGTTCTACCTGCTCGGCTGGACGCCCTCGTCCCTCGACAGCCACAACATCCTCTACGAGATCGTCGGCTGCCGGAAGCCCGGCGACAAGTCGGGCCGCGGCAGCTGGAACCTGGCGGGCTATTGCGACCCGAAGATCGACGCCATCGCCGACAAGGTCGAAGCCGAGACCAACAAGTCGAAGCGCGACGCGCTGATCAAGGACGGCTTCGACGTCCTGAACGCCGACTGGAGCTACATCCCGCTGCACCAGCAGGCGCTGGCCTGGGGCGTCTCGAAGAAGGTCCACCTGACCCAGCGCGCCGACAACCTGCTCCTGCTCTACTGGGTCTCGAAGGACCCCCAGTAGGGGCCGGGCGTGCTTGCCTTCCTGCTGCGCCGGGTGATGCAGGCGGCCGCGGTGCTCGCGGTCGTCGGGCTGATCGCGTTCTCGATGTTCCGGTTCGCGGGCGACCCCGTGAACCAGATCGTCGGGCCCGACACGCCCGCCTCCGAGCGGGCCGAGATCCGCAGGAGCCTCGGCCTGGACGATCCGGTGCTGGTCCAGTTCGCCCGTTATGCCGGCGACGTGGTGCGGGGCCGGCTCGGGATCTCGTACCAGTTCCGCCAGCCGGTCTCGCAGCTGCTGGCCGAGCGCATGCCGGCGACCCTGGAGCTCGCCTTCTGCGCCACGGTGTTCGCCCTGGTGGTCGGCGTCCTGATGGGGGTCTACTGCGCGCTGCGCCGAGAGTCCTGGCTCGCCGGCCTGTTCCAGGCGGTCTCGCTCATCGGCATCAGCCTGCCGACGTTTCTGATCGGCATCCTGCTGATCTACCTGTTCTCGGTGACGCTCGGCTGGCTGCCCTCCTACGGGCGCGGCGACACGGTGCGGCTCGGCTGGTGGACCACCGGCTTCCTCACCTGGTCCGGCCTGAAGGCGCTGATCCTGCCCTCGATCACGCTCGGCCTGTTCCAGATGACGCTGATCATGCGGCTGGTGCGCGCCGAGATGCTGGAGGTGCTGCGCACCGACTACATCCGCTTCGCCCGGGCGCGGGGCCTCTCCACCCGGGCCGTGAACCTGCGCCACGCCCTCAAGAACACCCTCGTGCCGGTGATCACCATCGCGGGGCTCCAACTCGGCTCGGTCATCGCCTTCTCGATCATCACCGAGACGGTGTTCCAGTGGCCGGGCATGGGCCTGCTGTTCGTCCAGGCCGTGCAGAACGTCGATATCCCGATCATGTCCGCCTACCTGCTGCTCGTCGCGCTGATCTTCGTGACCATCAACCTCGTGGTCGACATCCTCTACACCGTGGTCGATCCGCGCCTGCGGCTCTCGTCCGCCCGGACTGCGTGAGGGCGCCCTGATGAGCGGATACGACCTCGACGCGGGCGACGCCCCGCCAGTCCCGCTGCCGGAGGTCGCGCCCTCGCGCATCGCGCGCTGGCGCGATTCCGACCTGCTGGCGAGTTTCCTGGGCTCGAAGACCGCGATGGCGGCGCTTCTGGCCACCGTCTTGATGGTCGGGCTCGCGGTCGCCGCGCCCCTGGTCTCGCCCCAGAACCCCTACGACCCGGCCCAGCTCGACCTGATCAACTCCAACCTGCCGCCGATCTGGCAGGCGGACGGGCAGGCGCCGTTCTACCTCGGGACCGACGACCAGGGCCGGGACGTGCTCTCGGCGGTGCTGTACGGCCTGCGCCTGTCGCTGATCGTCGGGGTGCTCGGGGTGATCACCTCGGGGGTGCTCGGCATCGCGCTGGGGTTGGTTGCCGGCTACGCGGGCGGTGCCCTCGACACGCTGATCATGCGGATCGCCGACGTGCAGCTCACCTTCCCGGCGATCCTGATCGCCCTGGTGGTGGACGGCGTCGCCCGGGCGAGCTTCGGCGGCGCCCTCGATGTCGGGCCGTTGATCGGGCTGATCGTGATCTCGATCGGCCTGTCCTTCTGGGTGCAGTACGCCCGCACCGTGCGCTCCTCCGTGATGGTCGAGAAGGGCAAGGACTACGTCCAGGCCGCCCGGCTGATCGGCCTGACGCCCCCGGTGATCCTGGTGCGCCACGTGCTGCCCAACGTCACCGGCCCGGTCTTCGTCATCGCCACGATCAACCTGGCGCTGGCGATCATCACCGAGGCGACCCTGTCGTTCCTCGGCACCGGCCTGCCCGAGACCATGCCGTCGCTCGGCACCCTGATCCGCACCGGCAACCGGTTCCTGTTCTCCGGCGAGTGGTGGATCGTCGCCTTCCCGGGCCTGGCACTGGCCGGGCTCGTCATCGCCATCAACCTCCTGGGGGATTGGCTGCGCGACGCCCTCAATCCGAAGCTGCAATGACCGAAACCATCCTCTCCGTGCGCGACCTCACGGTCACGTTCGACACCCGCCGCGGGCCGCTCACCGCCATCGACCGGGTGTCCTTCGACATCCACCGCGGCGAGATCCTGGGCGTCGTCGGCGAGTCCGGGGCCGGCAAGTCGGTCACCGGCTCGGCGGTGATCGGGCTGATCGACCGCCCCGGCCGGATCAGCGGCGGCGAAATCTCCCTGCGCGGCGAGCGGATCGACACCCTGTCCCCCGAGGCGATGCGGCGGGTGCGGGGCCGCCGGATCGGCATGATCTTCCAGGATCCGCTGACCTCCCTCGATCCGCTGTTCCGGGTCGGCGACCAGATCGTCGAGACCCTGCGCGCCCATACCGAGCTCTCGGCCAAAGCGGCCCGCACCCGGGCGATCGACCTGCTCGCCGAGGTCGGCATCCCGGCCCCCGAGCGGCGGATCGACGGCTATCCGCACGAATTCTCCGGCGGCATGCGCCAGCGGGTGGTGATCGCGCTGGCGCTCGCCGCCGAGCCGGAGCTGATCATCGCCGACGAGCCGACCACGGCGCTGGACGTCTCGGTCCAGGCCCAGATCATCACCCTGCTCAAGCGCCTGTGCCGCGAGCACGGGACCGCGGTGATGCTGGTGACCCACGACATGGGTGTGATCGCCGAGGCCGCCGACCGGGTCGCCGTGATGTATGCCGGGCGGGTCGCCGAGATCGGCCCGGTCGCCGCCGTGATCGCCAAGCCGCACCACCCCTACGCGGTCGGCCTGATGGGCGCGATCCCGACCCTGTCGCAGGAGGCCGACCGCCTCAGCCAGATCCCCGGCTCGATGCCCCGGCTCACCGCCATCCCGAAGGGCTGCGCCTTCAACCCGCGCTGCCCGAAGGTTTTTTCGCGATGCCGCGTCGAGCGGCCCGAGCCGATTCTAGTGGGCGCCAGCCGGGTCGCCTGCCACCTCTACGATGTGACGGAGAAGGCGGCGTGAGCGCCTATGTCGAGGTCACCGACCTGCGCCGCCGCTTCGACGTCTCGAAACCCTGGCTCAACCGGGTGATCGAGCGCGAGCCGCGAAAATTCCTCACGGCGGTGGACCGGGTCGGCTTCACCATCGCCAAGGGCGAGACCTTCGCGATCGTCGGCGAATCCGGCTCCGGCAAGTCGACGGTCGCCCGGATGGTCGTCGGCCTGCTGCCGCCCTCGGCTGGCGAGGTCCGGATCACCGGCATCTCGATGACCGATCCCCGGGAGGCGGCGGCCCGGCGGCGCCTGCGCTCGCGGATCCAGATGATCTTCCAGGATCCCTACGCCTCAATGAACCCGCGCTGGCGCGTGGGCAAGATCATCGCGGAGCCGATCCGGGCGTTCAACCTGATCCAGGGGGAGGGGGCGATCCGCGCCCGGGTCGGCGAGCTTTTGGGGCTCGTCGGCCTCCACCCGGACGATTCCAAAAAATACCCGCACGAGTTCTCCGGCGGCCAGCGCCAGCGGGTCGCCATCGCCCGGGCGCTGGCCAGCCAGGCCGAGTTCCTGGTGGGCGACGAGCCGACCTCGGCGCTGGACGTCTCGGTGCAGGCGCAGATCCTCAACCTGATGCGCGACCTGCAGGACCGGCTGGGCCTGACCTACCTGTTCATCTCCCACAACCTCGCCGTGGTCCGCCACATGGCGACCCGGGTGGGGGTGATGTATCTCGGCCGCCTCGTCGAGGTCGCGGCCGCCCGCGACCTGTTCGCGGCGCCCCGCCACCCCTACACGCGGATGCTGCTCGACGCGGTGCCCGACCTCGCCCATGTCGGCCGCGCCCGGGTGCCGGTCTCCGGCGAGATCCCGAACCCGATCGACCCGCCCCCCGGCTGCACCTTCAACCCGCGTTGCCCGCTGGCGAACGATCGCTGCCGCAGCGAGGTGCCGGCCCTGCTGGACGGCGTCGCCTGCCACGCGGTGCAGGAGGGGCGCGCCTGAGGGGACCGGTGCGGGCCGAATCGGATGCGCACGCATCGGGTGGTTTGCGGTCGGTTCGCGGACGGTCGTAAGGGGGTCGAAGCGGACATCACAGTTATCCGGCCGAGGAGCATCCCATGCCGAACGAGCAAGTCACGATCCGGACGCGCGACGGCGATTGCCCTTTACACGTGGTGATCCCCGCCGGCGGCGGACCGTGGCCCGCGGTGATCGTCTACATGGACGCCGGTGGTATCCGGCCGGCGATGCTCGACATGGCACAGCAGCTCGCGGAGGCCGGCTACATCGTCCTGCTGCCGGATCTGTTCTACCGCTATGGCCCCTACGGACCGTTCGTGCCCAAGGAGGTGTTCGCGGGCGACTTTCGCGCAGTCCTTGGGCCGCTGATGGCCACAACCAACCCCATCAAGGCCGCTGAGGATGCGGAGGCGCTGCTCGCTTACCTCGACACGCGCGACGACGTCAGAGGTCGCAAGGTCGGGGTGGTGGGCTTCTGCATGGGGGGCGGCATGGCCCTGGCCACAGCGGGAACCTACCCCGACCGGTTCGCGGCGGCCGCAAGCTTTCACGGGGGCAATCTCGCGACCGATGCGCCGACGAGCCCCCACCTGTTCGCACCGAAGCTGAAGGCGGAGGTCTACATCGGCGCGGCGGAGAACGACGGCAGCTACCCGCCTGCGATGGCCGAGCGGCTGCAGAGATCTCTGACGGAGGCCGGCATACGCTATACGACACACACATATCCGGCCGCGCACGGTTGGATGATGCCGGACTTTCCGGTCTACGATCACGCCGCCGCCGAGCGTGGCTGGGGCGAAATGCGCGCGCTCTTCGGTCGGACCCTGCAGGGCGGCGCGTGATGCTGTGCGGCACCGATCGAGCGTCCGCTCACGGGCAGGCCGCGAGATAGCCTGACCGGCGAGGCCGGGTCGCAAGCGGCTGGGGGCACCGCCGAAGGTCATCCCCCTGCTCGTGCGTGAGAGGACGCGTCCAGTCCCCCCCTCACGCGTCGCGCCACTCCGAAAACGTCGCCGCCTGGCCCACCGGCACGCCGTCGCGGTCGAGCTGCCAGACCACCGCCTGCTCGATCCAGAAGCGCCGGCCGCCGTTGGCGATCCGCAGGCCCCGGTAGCCGCGGGTGAAGCCGTCCCGGGCGACGGCGTCGAGGAGGCGCTGCCGCTCGGCGCGCTCGGGCGCCTCGGCCGAGAGCCGCGACGGCAGGCCGACCAGCGCGTCCCGGTCGTAGCCGAAGCAGGCCTGCGCGGTCCGGTTGGCGTAGACGAAGCGCGGGTCCGCGCCGCCATCATGGGCCAGCACCGCGAACGGCGCCCTCTCGTAGAGCCAGGCCGCATCCGCCCCCTCCGGCACCAGCGCCGCGCCGAGGCGCCGCCGGTAGCTGCCGGTGAGGACGGCGAAGAAGTCGGGATCGTGCGAGAGGTCCATCACGGCGGTCCGGAATCGGCTGCACAGGCGGACCAGCCCATAGCCGATGCCGTCCCGATCACGCGGTGCCGAATCCCACCCTACAGCACCGGATCCGCGTCGATGCGCATGCGCAGGATCGCGTAGGGTGGCTGCTGCAGGTCCTGGCCGCGGTTGTATTCCGGTCGGCGGTTGACCTGGGCGCTCGAGATGTAGAGCCATCGGTCGGGCGTGATCCAGAACGTGTCGGCCCAGATCAGGCGCGGGTCGGCGGCGAGCACCTCCACGGTGCCGTCCGGCAGACGCCGGCCGACGGCGTTGAGCTCCTGCAGGCTGAGATAGACCCGGTCCTGCGAATCCGTGGTCAGGCCGCCGGTCATGCCCTTCTCGCCGAGATCCTGGACCTTGGCGGCGAGCGCCGCGTCGGTGATCGCGGGGTCGAGGAGCGCCGCGGTCTCCACCGCGTAGAGGCGCCGGCTCATCAGCGGCGCGTAGTACAGGCGGCTGCCGTCCGGGCTGAGCGCGATGCCGTTGGCGCCGCCCTTGGGGCTTTTCGCCGGGGCGTCCCCCTTCTGCTCCATCACCGGCCGCAGCTCCACGACCTTGACCACCCCCTCCTGCGTGGCCGTGCTGGGATGGTCGGCAAGGCGCCGCGTCACCCGTCCGCTGGCGAGGTCGACGGCCAGGATCGCGCCCTGGCCGCCCTGGCCCTGGTCGGTGATGTAGGCGAGCGCCCGGCCGTCGCGGACGTCGACCCGCAAGTCGTTCAAGGAGGAATCGGCCACCACGCCGGCATCGAGCGGGATCACCCGGCGGATCCGGTCCCGGGTGAGGTCGATCTCCACGAGCTTGGCGCCCCCCGGCACCGGCTTGCCCTTGCCCTCGGGCAGGCCGGAATCGAGGATCCAGAACGCGTCGTTGCGGTCGAACACCCCGTTGGGCACGTGGAACAGGGTCGCCTGCGGGTCCTTCGGGTCCGGATTGTTGGTCCGGGCGTCCGGGTAGGGCTTCACCGAGCCGTCGGGCAGCACCTCGCCGAGCGTCACCGGCTCCGAGCCGGTGAAGCGCGGCATCATCACGAACATCCGGCCGCCCCGGGCGATCGCCAGGCCGGTGGGCGTGGACGGGGCATCGGCGGCCATCGCCAGTTCCAGCACCCCGGCGGGGCGGCTGGTGGGGGGCTCGCGGCCCGGTGGCGTTCCGTGTGACGATCCGGCCCGGGCCGGTCCGGCCGCGAGGGCGACGAGGCCCGATCCGATCAGGCGGCGGCGGTCGAGGGGCATGCGGTTCCTGGGACGGGATGGCGAGTCGGCGCCGCGTGGCCGGCGGACCCAGCGGCCGCGCGACCCGCGGGATCGGGCATGCCGGCCCAACGCGCCGCGGGGGCGGGCGATCCCGCCCCGGACCGAGCCGCGGCGCTGGGGTCCGGCGCTCGGATCACATGACTTTTCCCGGGGCTCGAAACGGAGCCGGCCGGATCTGATCCCGCGTATTGGCGGCCGAAAACCATCGATGTGCTCTATATCCGTTTCAACGCCGGCATTTGATAAGAATTTTTCAGACAAATATATCGCAATTATAGATAAATAATACGGCGTTGTTTATTGATAAAACCGTTGACAGTCATGTTTACGGCGCGCTAAAACGGATTCAGTGACAGTAATAGCATCAATCGGATGGCGAAATTTCGATTGCACGACAGAAGACGATCCATGTAAGGCAGGGGTTTCCGACCGCGGATTGGCGCCGGAAAGCGTTGGCTTTGCTTCGGACGGCTGGGATCATGTCCGGATAAACCAACGGCCGGCCTCCGGTGTTCATGATCTCGCCGTCATGATAGCTGGAGTACGGTCGCCGGTGCGGCGGCCGCGCGCCGGCCGGTCGCTTCGGATAGGCCCACGCGACGGGGCCTCGCGCGCAACACGGGTCTGGACGGCCGTCTTCCGGCACTGCGGCGATCGCGGGGACCGGGCCCGAGATCGACAGGTAGGAGAGGCATGGATCCCCTAGGATCCGGACACGAGCCGGAGGCCGCCCCGCGCGGGAACGTCCAGCCGCCGCGGATCCTCGCAGTGGCTGTGCAGAAGGGCGGCACCGGCAAGACCACGCTGGCCGCCTCGCTCGCCGTCGCGGCGGCGGAGGCCGGCGAGCGTGTGACCGCCCTCGATCTCGACCCGCAGGGCTCGCTGGCCGGCTGGGGCGCCCTGCGCCAGAGCGACGCCGTCGCGGTGGACCGGATCCAGCCCTGGGAGATCGGCCAGCTGCCGGAGATTCTGGACATCCTGGCCCAGCAGGGCACGACCCTCGTCGTCCTCGACACCGCCGGCAGCTCGGCCGGGCTGGCGCCGACCCTGAAGGACGCGGATTTCGTGCTGATGCCGGTGCGGCCCTCACGCCTCGACATCGTGGCGGCGCGCCCGACCCTCCAGGCCCTGATGAGTCTCGGCCTGCGCGGTCGGTTCGCCCTGGTGCTGAACCAGTGCCCGCCGCCGCCCTCGCCGCGCACCAGCGCCTATGCCACGCAGCTGCGGACGCTGGGGGTGCTGGCCGAGCCGGGCATCATCCACCGGGTCGATCATCAGGACGCCCTGGCGACCGGGCTCGGCGTCACCGAATACGCGCCCGCAAGCCCGGCCGCGGAGGAGATCCGGGCCCTGTGGGCCTGGATCGACGCGAAGATGTAGGCGCCCGACGCTCAGCCCTGAGCGAGCGCCGCCAGGATCCGCGCCCAGGAGCGCGTGCCCTTGTGGAAGCTCGTCAGGTCGTACTTCTCGTTGGGCGAGTGGATCCGGTCGTCGTCCAGGCCGAAGCCGATCAGCAGCGTGTCGCGGTCCAGCAGCCGCTTGAAGTCGCCGACGATCGGAATCGAGCCGCCGGCGCCCACGGTCACGGCCGGCACGCCCCATTCCTCGGCGAGCGCCGCCTTGGCGGCCCCGAGCTGCGGCATGTCGAAGGGCAGGCTGATCGCCCGCGAGCCCTTGTAGGTGATGACGTCGACTTTACAGTCCGACGGCACCCGCGCGCGCACGAAGGCCTCGAACCGCTCGGCCAGCACCTTCGGGTCCTGGTCGTCCACGAGGCGGAACGAGATCTTGGCCGAGGCGGTCGAGGCGATCACCGTCTTGGTGCCCTCGCCGGTATAGCCGCCGATGATGCCGTTGGCGTCGCAGGACGGGCGGGACTGCACCAGCTCGATCGGCATCCGCCCGCGCTCGCCTGCGGGCTCCTTCAGGCCGATCGGCCCGAGCAGCGTCTCGGGGGTCAGCCCCAGGCCGCGCCACTGCTCCAGCACCTCGGGCGGGCGCTCGTGCACGCCGTCGTAGAAGCCCGGGATCGTCACCCGGCCCTCGGCATCGTGCAGGTCGGCGATGATCTTCGCCAGCACGTGGATCGGGTTGCGGGCGGCGCCGCCGAAGAAGCCCGAATGCAGGTCGCGGTCGGCGCAGGTGACCTTCACCTCGAAATACGCGAGCCCGCGCAGGGACGACGTGATGGCGGGCGTGCGCCGGTCCCACATGCCGGTGTCGCACACGAGCACCACGTCGCAGCCCAGGCGGTCGCGGTTGGCCGCGACCCATTCGGGCAGGCCCTGCGAGCCGCTCTCCTCGGCGCCCTCGATCAGGATCGTGACGCCGCAGGGCAATTCGCCAGTCATCGCGATATGCGCCCGGCACGCCTCCACGAAGGTCATGACCTGGCCCTTGTCGTCCGAGGCCCCGCGCCCGACGATTTGTTTGTGACCCTCCGCGTCTGAGGCGATGCGCGGCTCGAAGGGCGGCGTGGTCCAGAGATTCTCCGGGTCGACCGGCTGCACGTCGTAATGGCCGTAGAACAGCACGTGCGGCGCGCCGGGCTTCGGCTTCGACGCCAGCACCACCGGGTGCAGCGAGGTGTCCTCCACGGAAGTCTCGAAGCCGAGCGCCGTGAGGTCCTGGGCGAGCCACGCGGCGGCGGCCCGGCAATCGCCGGCATGGGCCGGCTCGGTCGAGATCGACGGGATGCGCAGGAAGGCGAACAGCCGCTCCAGGGCGTTCTCCAGGTCCGTATCGATGTCGTTGAGGATCGCGTCGAGCGCGGCCATCGGGAGCTCCGGGATGCGGCGGGGATTTTTTTCGCGACGACAGGGTTAGCCGAGGTGCGGCGGGCGCGGCAACGGCCGAAGAGCCCGACCCTGAGACCGATCGTCCTCGGAACACGCGCAGATTGGAATGGTTATCGACGGATCTGGCCGCCCGGCCCAGGCCGCTGCAGCCCCAGACTGATCCGTTTCCTATCCGGCCCCGCGGCCGGCCCAGATCGTGGACACACCATGCTTCTCGAAAAAAGTCCGCCGGTGCGGGCCGATACCGGCCTCGACATCACCCTCACGATCAACGGGCAGCGCCGCGAACTCACGGTCACGCCCTGGACCACCCTGCTCGATCTCCTGCGCGAACGACTCGACCTCACCGGCACCAAGAAGGGCTGTGACCACGGCCAGTGCGGCGCCTGCACGGTGCTGGTGAACGGCACCCGGGTGAATGCCTGCCTGACGCTCGCGGTGATGAAGGACGGCGCCGAGATCACCACGGTCGAGGGCCTCGCCGGCCTCGGCGACCGGGGCGGCAGCAACGCGCTCCATCCGATCCAGGAGGCCTTCATCGAGCATGACGCCTTCCAGTGCGGCTACTGCACGCCGGGCCAGCTCTGCTCCTCGGTCGGTCTGATGAACGAGGGCCACGCCCACAGCCGAGAGGAGATCCGGGAGGCGATGAGCGGCAACATCTGCCGCTGCGGCGCCTACACGAACATCGTCGACGCCATCGAGGACGTGATGCAGGGAGCCGCCCGATGAACCGCTTCGACTATGTCCGCGCCGGCACGGTGGCGGAGGCGGTCCAGGCCTACGGGGCGGGCGCGCGGTTCATCGCGGGCGGCACCAACCTGATCGACCTGATGAAGTACGACGTCGAGAAGCCTGGCCGGCTGATCGACATCACCCGCCTGCCGCTGGACGGCATCGAAGAGCACGACGGCGGCCTCCGGCTCGGGGCGCTCGCGACCAACGCCAAGGTCGCCTACGACGAGCGCGTCGCCGCGCAGTATCCGCTGCTGCGCAACGCGATCCTGGCCGGAGCCTCGGCACAGCTGCGCAACGCCGCCTCCACGGGCGGCAACCTGCTGCAGCGGACCCGCTGCTACTACTTTTACGATACGGCCACACCCTGCAACAAGCGTGAGCCCGGCACCGGCTGCCCAGCGATCGGCGGCGTCAACCGCATCCACGCGATCTTCGGGGCGAGCGAGAGCTGCATCGCCACCCACCCGTCCGACATGTGCGTCGCCCTGGCAGCGCTCGAGGCCACGGTTCGGGTGAGCGGCCCCGGCGGCGAGCGGACGATCCCGTTCGCGGATTTCCACCGCCTGCCGGGGAACACCCCAGAGCAGGATACCAACCTCGCCCCCGGTGAGATCGTCGTCTCGGTGGACCTGCCCGAGAGCAGGTTCCCGCAGCACTACACCTACCTGAAGCTGCGCGACCGGCTGTCCTACGCCTTCGCGCTGGTCTCGGTGGCGGCCGGCGTCGAGCTCGACGGCGACACCATCAAGACCGCCCGGCTGGCGCTCGGCGGCGTCGCCCACAAGCCGTGGCGGAACCGCGCGGCCGAGGCACTGCTGGAGGGCAAGCCCGCCACCCGCGAGAGCTTCCAGCAGGCGGCCGACCTCATCGTGTCCGAGGCCAAGCCGCAATCGGCCAACGGCTTCAAGATCGACCTCGCCCGGCGCGCCATCGTGCGCGGCCTCGAACAGGCCGCTGCCGGCACGCCCCAGTCGCTCAGCGACAAGCGCATCCAGTAGGCATTCCGATGACCCAGACCTTCAGCTCCACCGGCCACGACACCTTCGTCGGCAGCCCACGCAGCCGCATCGACGGACCCGCCAAGGTCACCGGCCTGGCCAAATACGCGGGCGAGTTCGCCGCCCCGGACCTCGCCTACGGCACCGTCGTGTCGAGTGCCATCGCCAAGGGCCGGATCGCGGCGATCGATTCCGCGGCCGCGGAAGCCGTGCCGGGCGTTCTCAAGGTGATCACCCACGAGAACCGGCCGCGCACCGCGTGGCGGGACAAGAACTTCCAGGACGCGGTGGCGCCCCCCGGCTCGCCGTTCCGCGCCCTCTACGACGACCTGATCGTCTATAGCGGCCAGCCGGTCGCCCTGGTGGTGGCCGAGGATTTCGAGACCGCGCGCTACGCCGCCTCGCTGATCCAGGTCCGCTACGAGGCCCAGGAGCCCGTCACCGACCTCAAGGCCGCGCGCGGCGACGCCTACGATCCGCCCAAGAAGCGCGAGGGCATCAAGCCGCCGCCGAAGCCGTGGGGCGACGCCGACCAGGCATTGGGCCGCGCGCCGATCCGCGTGCAGGGCGCCTACAGCCTCGCCAACGAGCACCACAATCCGATGGAGCCGCACGCCACGACGGTGGTGGTGGAGGCGGACGGGACCTACACGGTCTACGACAAGATCCAGGGCGTCTCGAACAGCCACCAGTATCTCGCCAACGTGTTCGGCCTGAAACCCGACCAGGTGCGGGTGCTCAACCCCTATCTCGGTGGCGGCTTCGGCTCGGGCCTGCGCCCGCAATACCAGGCCTTCCTGGCGATGCTGGCCGCCCAGGAGCTGAAGCGCTCGGTCCGGGTGACCCTGACCCGCGACCAGATGTGGTCCTTCACCTACCGGGGCGAGGCCCTGCAGGCTGTCTCCCTCGGCGCAGAGCCGGACGGCACCCTGACGGCGCTCCGGCACGACGCCGTGCAGGGCACCTCCCATTACGAGGATTACCAGGAGGTGATCGTCAACTGGTCGGGGGTACTCTACCGCTGCGATAACGTCGCCCTGACCTACCGGATCGCCAAGCTCGACACCGCCACCCCGGGCGACATGCGCGCGCCCGGCGCCGTCACCGGCGTCTTCGCCATCGAGACCGCGATGGACGAGCTGGCCTACGCGACCGGGATGGACCCGATCGCGCTGCGGCTGAAGAACTACGCGGACTCGGACGCCACCGCCGAGGGCAAGCCGTTCGGCTCCAAGGAGCTGAAGGCCTGCTTCACGCAGGGCGCCGAGCGCTTCGGCTGGTCCAAGCGCAGCCCCGAGCCGCGCTCCATGCGCGAGGGCCGCGAGCTCGTCGGCTGGGGCGTCGCCACCGGCGTCTGGGAATCGATGATGATGCAGTCGAACGCCATCGCGACGCTGACCGCCGACGGCCACCTGACGGTGGGCAACTCGACCGGCGACATCGGCACCGGCACCTACACGATCCTGACCCAGATCGCCGCCGACACCCTCGGCCTGCCCATGGAGTCGGTCACGACCAAGCTCGGCGACACGCGCCTGCCCGAGGCGCCGGTCGCCGGCGGGTCCTGGACCGCGGCCTCCTCCGGCACCGCCGTGATGAAGGCCTGCCGCAATGTCGGCGCGCAGGTGTTCAAGCTGGCCCGCGGGCTGGAGAACTCGCCGCTGGCCAATGTCGACTTCGACCGCGCCGTGTTCGCGGACGGCCGCATTTCGGTAGCCGGCGATCCCGGCCGCAGCGTCTCGCTGGTCGAGGTGATGCGGGCCGCCGGTGTCGACAAGCTCGAGGCGGTCGAGGAGGCCGGGCCGGACAAGGATTTCAACGAGACCTACCAGGCCTACACCCACGGGGCGATCTTCGTGGAGGTAAAGGTCGACGAGGAGCTGGGCCAGGTCCGGCTCACCCGGGTGGTCTCGGCGATCGCGGCCGGCAAGATCCTGAACCCCAAGACTGCGCGCAGCCAGATCCTCGGCGGCGTGGTCATGGGGATCGGCTCGGCGCTCGAAGAGGAGTCGATGCTCGACCACCGCTTCGGCCGGTTCATGAACCACAACCTCGGCGAGTATCACGTGCCCGTCCATGCCGACATCTACGACATCGACGTGATCTTCGTGGACGAGGAGGACAAGGCCAATCCGCTGGGTGTGAAGGGCCTGGGCGAGATCGGCATCGTCGGCACCGCGGCGGCGATCACCAACGCCGTGTTCCACGCCACCGGCAAGCGCGTGCGCGACCTGCCGATCACCATCGACAAGCTGCTGTGAGAACGGGTGGCCGATGTTTCACGGGAAACATCGGCTGCATCCGGGACCCATGATCCGGTACAGGAAGGCCGCCGCACCCCCGTGCGGCGGCCTTTCCGCGCGAGACCCCCGTGAGCCACCTCCTGCGATCCTGGCGCTTCTGGGCGCTCGCCGCCGCCGGCTTCGCGGCGCTGACCGCGATCCTCGCCAAGGTCGGGGTCACGGGCGTGCAGTCGGATGTCGCGACCTTCGTGCGCACCCTGGTGATCGTCGCCTTCGCGGGGGCGATCGTGGTCGGCTCCGGCCAGACCGGAGGGCTCGTGCAGATCTCCGGCCGCAGCCTGGTGTTCCTGATCCTGTCGGGGCTCGCCACCGGGGCGTCCTGGCTGTGCTATTTCCGGGCGCTGTCGCTCGGGGATGCGGCCCGGGTCGCGCCGCTGGACAAGCTCAGCGTCGTGCTGGTCGCGCTCCTCGGGACCAGCCTGCTCGGCGAGACCCTGAGCCTTGCGGCCTGGGCCGGCGTCGCGCTGATCGCCGCTGGGGCCGCCCTGGTCGCCTCGGGCTGGTGATCGTCGCGCGCGATGCGCGCCGGCGTACCGATCCGTTTACCGGTCGGGCGCATCGTGGTGGTCTCTTGCGCAGGAGACCTTCCATGGAAGCGGTCTATCGCGGCTTCGAGACCTCGCTGATCGGTCTCGCCCTCTGCCTCGGCCTCGGCGCTTGCCTCATGCTCGGCACCAGGCCGGCGGCGGGCGACGGGCTGGCCGTCACCCTGCCGATGCTCTCCGTGACGCTCGGCGGTCCCTGAGCCGGCGCCTTACGCCCTGCGCTGGGTCGCGCGGAACATGAAGGCGCGCGCCTCGTCGTCCATCTCGGCCTTGAACGCGTGCTTGTCCTTCAGCGCCTGCGCGGCCTGAGCGGCCGGGCGGGCGTTGATCGCGTCGAGGTGACGCTTGACGTTCGGCAGGCCCGCGAAGGCCTCCTCGCCCAGCACGAACGGCACCATCCGGGCCCAGCCCCACACCGCCATGTCGACGATCGTGTAGGTCTCGCCCAGAACGTAGGCGTGGTCCGCGAGCCGCTGGTTCAGGATGTCCCAGTGGCGGCGCGCCTCGAACGCGTAGCGCTCCTTGGCATAAGCGCCGCCGTCGGGGGCGAAGTGGCGCAAGTGGACGCATTGGCCGGAGAACGGCCCGAGGCCGGTGGCGACGAACATCAGCCAGGACAGCATCTCGCCCCGCACCGGCTCGCCCTCGGGCAGGAACTGGCCGGTCTTGCCCGCGAGGTAGAGCAGGATCGCGTTCGAATCGAACACCGTCACGTCGCCGTCGACGATCGTCGGCACCTTCGCGTTCGGGTTGAGCGCCGTATAGGCGGGATCGAACTGCTCGCCCTTGCGCGGATCCACCGGCACCGGCTCGTAGGGCAGGCCCATCTCCTCCAGGCAGAGGGCCACCTTCATCGGGTTGGGGCTGAGATTGTAGAAGAATCGAATCACGGCGCTCTCCCTGAACGGCCCCGAACGGTTGCCTGCGGGCCGAGCCCGCGCAAGCCGCGCCGATGCGGAGCGGCTATTCCACCACGATCTTGTAGCTGCGGCCCGGCACCAGGGCGGCGCCGCGCTCCAGGCCGTTGAGGACCAGGAACCGGTCCAGCGCCCGGTCCGGCACCGCCATGCGGCGGGCCAGCTCCTCCGCGCTGGGCGAGCCGGCCTGGACCACCTGCAGGCGCAGGGGCCGCAGCACCGCCTCCTCGGGGCTGATCGACCCGAGGCTGGCGATCCAGGGCCGGAAGGCGGGATCCGGGTCGGTGGCGCCTTTGGCAGCCATGATCATCCGGAAGGTCGCGTCGCCGATCCGGATCGCCGCCAGCCGGAAGGTCCAATCCTTGCCGCGCGACAGCGCGAGGGCCGCCGGGTGGCCGCCGACCTCGCGGGTCTCGAACCCGGCCGGGTCGAGGGCGTCGTTCCAGCTGCCCTTCAGGGCCGCGTCGAGGGGCTGGCCGTCCTTGGCCTCGATCTGGTCGAACAGCAGGCGCCGGTTGCCGTCCGGGGTGGTGCCGAGCACGGCCGAGCGGGTGTTCTCCAGGACGAACCCGTCCGGCACGTCGAAGGCGATGCCGAGCCCGGGATGCACGAAGCGGTGGCCGCGTACCGCGCCGTCGCGCGGGTTGTCGCCGTACGGGAGCCCGTCCACCGCGGCGAGGTAGGCGGCGCGGTCGTCGGCGCCGATGCCCGGCGCCCCGATCCGGCGCGCCGCCCGGGTGACCTGGGTGATGCGCTCGGCGGTGCCCGGATGGGTCGCCAGCATGTCGGGCTCGCCGGTGCCGCCGCTGCCGGCCTTCAGGTTGGTCGAGCGGTTGAGCGCGGTCAGGAAGCGGCCGGCCGCGAACGGGTCGTAGCCGGCCTTGGCGAGGGTGCGCACCCCGGTGGCGTCCGCCTCCAGCTCCTGCTCCCGGGAGAACCGAGCCAGCGCGAAGCGGGACTGGTGCTGCAGCTGCGCGCCGGTATCGGGATCGTTCAGGACGTCGGCCACGACCCGGCTGACCAGCGCCGAGCGCAGCTCCAGCTCGCTCCGGGCGGTGGCGTGGTTGAGGGTCACGTGCGCCATCTCGTGGGCGAGCACGGCGGCCACCTCGGAGGTGTCGCTCGCCAGGGCCACCAGCCCGCGGGTGACGTAGAGCCGTCCGTTCGGCAGCGCGAAGGCGTTGACGACGGGCGAATCGAGCAGCGTCACCGCGTAGGTCTGGTCCGGGCGCTCGCTGGCCTTTACCAGCCGGTCCGTCACCTCCGTGAGCATCCGCATCACGTTGGGCGCACGGACCTCGCCCCCGAACGAGGCCACGAGCTTGAGGTGGTCGGCATCGGCGGCGCGCTCGCGCCCGGTGGTGCGCGGCGCCTCCGCGGGCACCCGGACCACGGCCGGAATCGCCGGGCCGGCGGCCTGGTCGGCCACGCAGGCGCCGAGGGCGGCAGCCAGAAGGCTCGCCCCGGCACAGGCCGATGCCACGCCGCGCAGGCGTCCGCCCATCACCCGAAATCGCTCCGTGATCCCGCTCATCGCGATCAGCGCCGCAGCTCCCGTTCCCCCGTCGGCCCGGCCTCGCGCCGGTCCGGTTCGCTCAGGATCTCGACCGCGTCGGCGTTGGCCTCCAGGGTCGGGCCGCGCCAGACCTCCAGGATGCCGCGGACCCGCACGCGCCGGCCTTCGAGCGAAGCCGCACTCAAACCACGGGTACGCATCGTTCGCCAAGTGCGTTTCGATACCGTGACCGTGAGACCGTCCGCGCCGCGGGCCGCGAAGTCGAGATAGGTGCGGGCGCTGCGCTCGCCGACATGGCGGATCCGGCCCTCCACCACGACGAAGCGCCCCTCCTGCGCCCGCAAAGCCGGGCCGTCGGCAGCCTGGAACGGGAAGTCGTGCCACAGGCCGAGCCGTTTCGCCCGGGCCGCCTCTTCCACCCCGCGCAGGGCCGGGCGGCAGAGCGAATCACGCTCGTCCGCATCCGCGACGGCGAGCCCGGCCGCGATCAGGCCGCCGGCCAGGTCGATGTCGGTGTCCGCCACCTGGATGTCGGCCCGCTCCCGGCCCCAGCGGTCGGGTTGCCCGCCGCGGGGGATCAGGACGAGGCTGTCGCCCCGCCGCGCTTCGAGCCAGGCGCGCGCCGACACCGCGATCTCCGGGGCGTCCGGCCAGCGCAGGGAATCGAGCACGACCCGGGCTCCGGAGGCGAGGCGGATCTCGCCGCGCAGCCCGACCCCGTCGAGGATCTCGGTTCGGGCCGGCCCCGGCCGGCATTCCGCGGCGCCCGGCTCCGGGGCGGCGCAGGCCGGCAGGGCAAAGCCCGAGGCCGCCAGCGCCAGCACCACGGCCCGGCTCCGTCGCCACCCCGCGGTTCCGGCGCCTGTTCGGATCATCGCTCCGATCCCCGATCGACCCCGCTCCGGAACGCCGGCGCGCGGTTGGCCTGCCCAGGCGTTGATGCTATGGGAAATCCGGTCGTCTCCGTAGCTCAGCTGGACAGAGCACAGGTTTCCTAAACGGTCACAATTGGGCGTCGCGCCGGGAAACCGCGCGGCGGATCCGCTCAAAGTCGGGGAAAGCTCCCGGCGCCGGTTCGCCGGCGCCCTGCCGATCCCGAGCCAAGCCCGCCCGGCGCGAAGGCGTCGACGGGAAGGTGTAGAGACTAGACGGGCGGCACCTAACGGCCGGGCGCAGGCACGGTCCAGGGTGAAGGGATAGTCCAGGCCACGAACGCGGCCCGCACGGGCCGCGGCGGCGAAAGCCGAAGTGGTATGAAACCTGGGGTCGCAGGTTCGAGCCCTGCCGGGGACACCAGAATCCAGGCTGCCAATGCGCAATCGGCGCCGCGGCAAAACATTTACCGCGATGGTCACCCGCCGGTGACAGCCAGTCGCTATGCGGTTAAGCTTCGCCGCCCGTAAATCGCGGCAGGAGTGGGCAAGTTCTAGATGGCGGGTCAGAAAACCGATCAGCGTGACGTGTATGTCGGTCAACGCATCGCCGAGCAGCGCCGGAAGGCGTCGCTGACGCAGCGTCGTGTCGCGCAGAGCTTTGGGATGTCGGCAGCGCAGTTGCAGAAGTACGAGAAGGGCACCAACCGGATCAGCGCCGTCCATCTCGACATCTTCTCCCGGATGACCGGGGTGCCGATGGATTATTTCTTCAAGGGCATGCCGCGCAACGACGACTTCACGGCGCCGGGCTTTTCCGAGCCGGAGCAGACGCCCCTGACCGAGGGCAGCGGCCTGCAGGGGCTGGCCGAGATCGTCGGCCGCCACATCACCGAGCATTTCTCCGAGGAAGCCCGCCGGGACGTTGCCGCCGCAATCCGGGCGCTGGACCACAAGCTCAACGGCTGAATGCTGAGTCGCGCCGCGGACGGGCGTTTTTCCATCCGATTCGTACGTTATAGCGGATCCGTTCGGCGATCCGCCTTGACCGTGATCCGACCCGGTGCGAGAACCCGCACCCCATAAGGGGTCGAACGCCGCGATCGCGACGGCGTACCCGCGCTCGGGATCCGTCAACATGCCGCGTTCCAACTACCTGTTCACCAGCGAGTCGGTCTCCGAGGGCCATCCCGACAAGGTCAGCGACCGGATCTCCGATACGGTGGTGGACGCCTATATCGCGGCGATGCCGGAGGCGCGGCTCGGGGTCGAGACCCTGACCACCACCAACCGCGTCGTCATCGCCGGTGAGGTGCGCGGCCCGGATTCGGTGACCTTCAAGGACCTTGAGGAACTGACCCGCCAGGCCGTGAAGGAGATCGGCTACGAGCAGGACGGCTTCCACTGGAAGAACAACGAGGTCGCGATCTACCTGCACGCCCAGTCCGCCGACATCGCGCAGGGCGTCGACGCGGCCGGCAACAAGGACGAGGGCGCGGGCGACCAGGGCATCATGTTCGGCTACGCCGCCGACGAGACCCCGGAGCTGATGCCGGCGCCGCTGTTCTACGCCCACAAGATCCTCAAGGACCTCGCCGACGCCCGCAAGACGGGCAAGGGCGATGCCGCCAAGCTCGGCCCCGACGCCAAGAGCCAGGTCACGGTCCGCTACGAGAACGGCCGCCCGGTCGAGGCGACCCAGATCGTGCTCTCCACACAGCACCTCGACGAATCCCTGGACTCGGCCGACGTGCGCGCCATCGTCGAGCCCTACATCCGGGCGGCCCTGCCGCAGGGCTGGATCAACGAGGGCACCGTCTGGCACGTCAACCCGACCGGCAAGTTCGTGATCGGCGGCCCGGACGGCGATTGCGGCCTCACCGGCCGCAAGATCATCGTCGACACCTACGGCGGCGCGGCCCCGCATGGCGGCGGCGCCTTCTCGGGCAAGGATCCGACCAAGGTCGACCGCTCGGCGGCCTATGCGGCGCGCTACCTCGCCAAGAACGTGGTCGCGGCCGGCTTGGCGCATCGCGCCACGATCCAGCTCGCCTACGCGATCGGCGTCTCCAAGCCCCTGTCGATCTATGTTGACCTGCACGGCACCGGCCAGGTCGACGAGGCCAAGCTCGAGGCCGTCCTGATGGACGCCATGGACCTCTCGCCCCGCGGCATCCGCACGGCGCTCGGCCTGAACAAGCCGATCTACGCCCGTACCGCGGCCTACGGCCATTTCGGCCGCGCCCCGGAGGCCGATGGCGGCTTCTCCTGGGAGCGCACCGACCTCGCCGAGAAGCTGAAGTCGGCCCTCGCCTAAGACCGATCCAGGCCGCGCTGTCGGCCGCCGACGCAACACGCCCGCGCGCCGTCCCGGATTCGGGAGGGGGCGCGGGCGTCTTTTTTAGAATCCCGGTTTCAAAAGGTCTTGGACCTTTTGCGGGTGCAGGGCAGAGCCCTGCTGCGGGCTGCGAGCCCCTTGGAACCTCCGTCCTCGCCCGTGCGCGGACGACGCGCTGGTAGCCGATGTCTGACCTGAACGGACGGCCCGATCACGAGGCCGACGAGCCGGAGCGCGCCTTCTTCGGGCGGCGCAAGGGCAAGCGCCTGCGCGGCCTGCAGGAGCGGCGGCTCGCCGAGCTGCTGCCGGCCCTGCGGGTCGACCTGCCCCCGGGTGACCGGCCGCTCGATCCGCGCACGCTGTTCCCGGCGCTCGACGGCGCGCCGGAGGAGGTCTGGCTGGAGATCGGCTTCGGCGGCGGCGAGCACCTGGCCGCCCAGGCCGAGGCTCATCCCGGCATCGGCATCATCGGGGCCGAGCCGTTCGTCAACGGCGTGGTCAAGCTGCTCGCCGCGATCGAGGCGCGGTCCCTGCGCAACGTCCGCATCCGCGACGAGGACGTGACCGCCCTGCTGGCCCGGCTGCCGGAGGCCTGCCTGGACCGGGTCTACCTGCTCTATCCCGATCCTTGGCCGAAGCGCCGCCAGCGCAAGCGCCGCTTCGTCTCCGACGCCTCGCTCGCCGAGATCGGCCGGGTCCTGAAGGATGGCGGCCGGTTCCGCTTCGCCAGCGACATCGACGATTACGCCGGCTGGACTCTGGTCCGGGCCGCCCGCTGCCCGGTTTTGGCCTGGACGGCGACGCAGGCCCGCGACTGGACCGAGCCCTTCCCGGGCTGGCCCGGGACCCGCTACGAGGCGAAGGCGCTGGCGGCGGGCCGGCGCCCGACCTATCTGGAGTTCGTGCGCCACCCGCGCTGAGCGGACGGGTCGCCGCAGCCGGGCGGGACGCCTTGCAACGGCCACGCTCGGGCGCCATCCTGAGTCACCTTCGCGATCCGGATCGCGGCAGGGGGGATCTCGTGCGGGAGCGCGCCGCGGCGCGCTCGAGGATGTTTCCGAGTGGGCGAGAGCGTGGGTCAAGACCCGGCGACGGACGACCCGTACCGCGCGGGCTTTGACGATGCCGCGATCGGCCTCGTCGTGCTGTCGGCGGATGAGGCGTCGATCGTCGCCGCCAACCGGGTCCTGCATGATCTGCTCGGCTGGCCGCCGGGCACGTTGGCCGGCCGCGCGACCGCGGCGTTTCTGGCCGACAGGCCCGAGGACCTCGGCGACGGCATCCAGGCCTGGCGCCGGGCGGACGGAGCAACCCTCGACGTGCGGGTGCGCCGCTCCGGCCGGACCCTGGTGGTCGAGGCCGTGGACGCGGACGCGGCCGCGCATTCCGAGGCGAACCGCGAGGCGCTGGAGAATGCCGGCCTCGGCGAGTGGCGCTGGGACCGGGCGAGCGGCCTGCTGACCCTGTCGCGCCGGGCCGCCCGGATCCTGGGGCGGCAGCCCGGCCGCTCCGTGCCGTGGGACGAGCTCAAGTCCGGCCTGTCCGGTCCGGAACTGGCGCGCCTGAGCGCGGCCATCTCGGAGGCGTGCCGGGCCGGACAAGCCTACCATTTCGATACGCCCGTCACCGCGGCCGGGCGCACCGTGATCCTGCGGGTGCGGGGGCAGGCCGTGCCGGGCCGCGACGGCGAGCCGGCCAGCATGGTCGGCGTCGTCCAGGACATCACCACCCGGGTCGAGGCCCGGGACGAGATCCTGTCGCGGGATCAGCGCCTGCGGGTGGCGACCACGATCGCCAAGCTCGGGATCTTCGAGTGGCACATGCTCGAGGACCAGGCCATCTGGGAAAACGAGCACATGTACGAGATCTTCGGGCACGCCCCCGAGGACGGTACCGTCGGCAAGAGCGAGTTCCTCAACGACATCCTCCACCCGGACGATCGGTCCGCGGTCCGCCACGCGATCTCGAAGGCTTTGCGCGAGGACGGGATCCTGCAGATCGGCGGCCGGATCCGGCGGAAATCCGACGGGGCGTGGCGCACCATCGACATGGCCGGCCGGTTCGAGCGGGACGCCCCCGGCCGCCTGCCGCGGCGCCTGATCGGCGTGGTCGCCGACGTGACCGACCGGCGGATCGCCGAGGAACGCCAGAGCCTGCTGATCCGCGAGCTGCACCACCGGGTGAAGAACACGCTCGCCACCGTACAGGCGATCGTGGGCTCCACGGCTCGGACCGCCTCCAGCATCGAGGATTTCTACGAGGCCTTCGTGGGGCGGATCAAATCCCTCGCCCACACCCATGCGGTGCTCACCGAGGCTACCTGGCAGACCGCGTCGCTGGCGAACCTGCTGCTCAGCGAGCTGAAGCCCTACGCGGAGGTCATGCCCGATGGCGAGGCCGAGGGGCGGATCAGCCTCGACGGGCCGGCGATCGACCTGCCCTCCGAGATCGCGGTGCCGATCGGCATGGCGATCCACGAGCTCACCACCAACGCGGCCAAGTACGGGGCGCTCTCGAACCGCACCGGGCGGGTCGCGGTGACCTGGACCCTGGAATCAGGGGGGCCGGCCGGGATCCTGCGCTTCCACTGGCGGGAGACCGGCGGACCGCCGGTCCGGCCGCCGAGCCGACAGGGCTTCGGCTCGCGCCTGCTGCAGCGTGTTCTGATCACCCAGGTCCAGGCCGAGGTCGAGACCGACTACGATCCCGAGGGGTTTTCGCTGACCATGCGGGCGCCGATCCCGCCGCGCAACGACAGCCTCAACCCGCTGGCCTGACGAACGGTTTTTCGTTCAGGCCGCGCCCCGGGCGCCGGATTCGCCGCCGCCATCCACGAAGGCCTTCAGTTCGTCCAGGGACGCGAAGGTGAAGCGGCCCTGCGGCGTCTCCGCCTCGATCGAGCCGTCCTCGAACATCACGTAGGTGTTGCCCCCGGAGGCGTAGCGCCCGACCACGGTACGGGTCTCCGGCTTCGCCTCGGGCTCGGGATCCGGCGCCGCGTCGAGGCTCGGGCGCAGGGCAGGGGGCTCCGGAGCGGCCTCCGGCTTCACGGGCGCGTCGGGCGCCGCGAACAGGTCGTCCTCCGGGCTGTGCTCGGCGACCGCTTCCAGCACCGGCTCCGAGGCGGGCCGGTGGGGCGGCGTGGGGGCGACGGACTGGATCGGGAAGTCCGATTCGACCGCGGCAGGCCGCAGCGTCTCGGCAGCCTTCGGGGCCTCGACCGGCGCGGGCGGGGTATCCTCCAGCAGGCGCAGGTTGGGCTCGATCCGCGGCCGCTCGGGATCGAAGGGCGGCTCGACGATCGGCGGCACGATGAAGGCCGGCGCGGCCGGCAGTACCGGCGGCAGACGCGGCGCGCTCTCGGCGGCGGGTCCGGCATCTGCCAATGCGAGCGCCGGGCCGTGCCCGATCGCCCGCTCCAGCCGCCGGAACACCAGGGCGAGCACGCCGATCCCGAACAGCACCGCGCCCGACGAGGCCGCGACCGAACCCGCGATAACCATCGCGAGGCCGCTCTCCAGACGCACATAGGGGAAGCCCTGGATCACGGCGGCGCAGCCCCCGATGGCCATGGCGGCGGCGAGCGCGAACAGCGCAGCGATCATGTTACTCTCTGACACGGGCCGGCTAACGGCCGGCGCTTGAGGCGTGGCGCACAGTAAGGCCTTGCGGTCATATTGCAAAACCCGGCGGCGAGATTGTCCGGGATACCGGTTCTGGCAGATCGTTGATCCGGTTGCCCGCGGCTCCGCCGCGCGGTTGCGCGCCGGCTCGGGAAGTTTGCGCCAAGCCTGGCCGGAACGGCGTTGCCGTCGCGCGGGCACCGACTTACCTAGCGGATGTGACCCGGAAGCCCCCGCCGGGGACGAGGCCGCCCAAGGCTGGCGCGGGCCGCTGTTTCTCGCGAAACACGGCAGGCTCCAGCCCATTGTTATCGCACGATGATTTCGGAAATCCGGCTTCCGGTGCTCCGCATCGTGCTCCAAGCGGAGACAGAGCCCATGACCTTCACGCTGCCGGAACTGCCCTACGCCTACGACGCGCTCGGGCCGTACATGTCGAAGGAAACCCTCGAGTTCCACCACGACAAGCACCACAAGGCCTATGTCGATACCGGCAACAAGCTGCTCGAAGGCACGGATCTCCAGGGCAAGAGCGTCGAGGAGATCGTCAAGGCGGCCTACAACACGAATCAGCCGCTCTTCAACAATGCCGGCCAGCACTACAACCACATCCATTTCTGGCAGTGGATGAAGCCCAATGGCGGCGGCGCCGTCCCGGGTGCAATCGCCAAGAAGATCGACGAGGATCTGGGCGGGCTTGAGAAGTTCAAGGCGGACTTCATCCAGGCGGGCGTGAGCCAGTTCGGCTCCGGCTGGGCCTGGCTCGCCGTCAAGGACGGCAAGCTCGCGATCCTGAAGACCCCGAACGGCGAGAACCCGCTGGTCCACGGCGCCAAGCCGATCCTCGGCGTCGACGTGTGGGAGCACTCCTACTACATCGACTACCGCAACCGCCGGCCCGACTACCTCAAGGCGTTCATCGAGAACCTGGTGAACTGGGAGCACGTCGAGAAGATGTACGGCGAGGCGACCGCCTGATCCGGTATCCATGAGCCGGCGCCGCGGACCGATCGTGTCCGCGGCGCCCTTGAGATGCCGGTGAAAAGCGGCTCTTGATGCGGCCCCCGGGCTGACCCGGGCTGTACCGGGATAACAGGTCATTTCCAGCCTAGTCCGTAGGATCGCATCGCGCCGCAGGACGCCCTCGACAATCCGCGCGCCCTCTCCCTCCCGCCTCTGCGGGGGAGGGTGGGCCGGCCGTCAGGCCGGGTCGGGAGAGGGGAGCCCGGGTTCAGGAAAGGGCGCGACTGGCATGACGGGCGAAGCCCTGTCCTGCGCCGTCGCTCCACCCTCCCGACCTCCTTCGGGGGCCATCCTCCCCCGCAGAGGGGGGAGGGAGGTTTACCTGCGATGATCCGCTCCATCCTCTCGGTGGGCGGCTGGACCCTGGTCTCGCGGGTCACCGGCTTCGCCCGGGACGTGGTGATGGCCGCCGTGATGGGCGCGGGGCCCATGGCCGATGCCTTCGTGGTCGCGTTCCGGCTGCCGAACCATTTCCGCGCGATCTTCGGCGAGGGGGCGTTCAACACCGCCTTCGTGCCGGCCTATGCCGGGCTCGCCGAGGCGGGGGCCTCCGGGGCGGCGCATCATTTCGCCGACCGCGTCTTCACCCTGATGCTGATCGTGCAGCTGGTGCTGCTCAACCTCGCCCTGCCGGCGATGCCCTGGGTGGTCCATGCCCTGGCGCCCGGCTTCGCCGAGGATGGCGAGCGCTTCCAGCTCGCGGTGGCGCTGACCCGCATCACCTTCCCGTACCTGCTGTTCATGACCCTGGTGACGCTGCTGTCGGGGATCCTCAACGCCCACCGGCACTTCGCCGTGGCGGCAGGCGCCCCGGTGCTGCTCAACCTCGCCATGCTGGCGGCCCTGTCGCTGAGCTTCCTGTTCCCCAACGCCGCCTACGCGGCCGCCTGGGGTGTGGCGGTCTCCGGCGTGCTGCAATTCGGCCTGCTGTGGTGGGGCTGCCGCCGCGCCCGGGTGATGCCGGACCTCGCGGTGCCGCGCGCCGACCCGGCGCTGAAGCGGTTCTTCGCGGTGCTCGGGCCGGCGGTGATCGGCTCGGCCGGGTTCCAGATCGCGGCGTTCGCCGACACGATCATCGCCAGCTGGCTGCCCACCGGCGCGGTCTCGGCCCTGTACTATGCCGACCGGCTCTACCAGCTGCCGTTCGGGGTGATCGCCATCGCGGCCGGCACCGTGCTTCTGCCGGAGATGAGCCGGCGGATCGCGTCCGGCGACGTCGCCGGCGCGCATGCGGCGCAGAACCGGGCGGCGGGCTTCTCCCTGGCGCTGTCGGCGCCGTTCACGGTGGCGTTCCTGACCATCCCGGGCCTGATCATGGCGGCCCTGTTCCAGCGCGGCGCCTTCAGCGCCGAGGATGCGTCCCGGGCCGCCTCGGTGCTCGCCGCCTACGGCTTTGCGCTGCCCGCCGTTGTGCTGGTGCGCAGCGCGGTGGCCAGCTTCTACGCCCGCCAGGACACCAAGACCCCGCTCTGGGCCTCACTCACTGCGATCGCGGTCAATGTCGCGCTGAAGCTCTGGCTCACCGGACCCTACGGCGTCACCGGACTGGCCCTGGCCACCGCGGTCAGCCAGTGGGTGAACCTGCTGATCCTCGTCGTCCTGGCCAAGCGCCGCGATTGGACCGCGCCGGGCCGGACCCTCGGCCTCACGGTGGCGGGGGTCGGGATCGCCTGCCTGGCGCTGGCGGGCGTCGCCGTCTACGGCCAGGGGCTCGCCGAGGCGCTGGTGCCGGCGGCCCTGCCGCACGGGCGCGAGATCGCCGTCCTGGCCCTACTGGGGCTGGCCGGAGCCATGGTCTATGGCGGCCTGCTGGCCGGCCTCCTGCACCTGTTCGGCCTGCGCCTGCGCCGGGCCTGACACCCATCCCCCCGATCGAGCCGGGCTCGCCGCCACGCCTTCGAGTCCCAGATCGCTCCGGGAGCATTGTTCCGAAAGGCGGTTGCCGGCTTTCGGACAACGACGATGCCCGAACGCCCAGTGAGGAACGCCATGACCCAGGACCTACTCGCGGGCGTGAAGGCCGTCGTGTTCGACGCCTACGGCACGCTGTTCGACGTGAACGCCGCGGTCCAGCGCTACGCCGCGTTGGTCGGGCCGGATGCCGACCACCTCTCCGAGGTCTGGCGCAACAAGCAGCTCGAATACAGCTGGACGCTGTCGCTGATGGGCCGCTACGCCGCCTTCTGGGACCTCACCGTGCGCGCCCTCGACCATGCCCTGGCGCTGCATCCGGGCGTGGATCCGGCCCTGCGCGAGAGACTGCTCGACGCCTATCGCGACCTCGACGCCTACCCGGAAGTGCCGGGCGTGCTGGCGGCGCTGCAGAAGCGCGGCCTCCGCACCGCGGTGCTCACCAACGGCAATGCCGCGATGGTCGACCGCGCCGTGGCCTCGGCCGGGCTCGCCGACCATCTCGACGCGGTGCTGTCGATGGACGACGCGCAGGTGTTCAAGACCCATCCCGACGCCTACCGGATCGCCCTGACCCGGCTCGCGGTCGGGGAGGCGGACGTGCTGTTCTGCTCCTCCAACCGCTGGGACGTGGCGGGGGCCAACGCGTTCGGGTTCCGGACCGCCTGGGTGAACCGCCGGGGCCTGCCGGACGAATACGCGGATCTCGCGCCCACGGCGGTGATCGGGGCGCTCGACGGGCTGCTCTGAGACCCGCCCCGGGGTGGGACGCGGAGGCTTGGACTAAAGTCGAACTTGCAACGTGCGCCCCGTGCGCTCGGTTCGCCCCTGACTCGGACGCCAGCATCATGAGCGTCGAGCGCGAGGGAACGTCTGATGAAGCGCGTATTGTTGGCCGCCGCATGCTGCGTCGGCGTTGCGGGACCGGCCTGGGCTCTGGACGTCACCAAGTCGGTGGACGTGGCCGCATCGCCCGAGGTGGTGTGGAAGACCATCGGCGGGTTCTGCGGGATCGGCGACTGGCATCCCGTGATCGAGAAGTGTGCCCTGTCCAAGAAGGGCGGCAAGGATGTCCGCACCCTCAGCCTGAAGGGCGGCGGGACCATCGTCGAGGAGCAGGAATCCCGCGACGACGCGAAGATGGCCTACACCTACACGATCCTGGAAGGCCCGCTGCCCGTCACGGATTACCATTCGACCCTCATGGTCGCGAAGGCCGGCGGCGGCTCCAAGGTGACCTGGACGGGCACGTTCAAGGCCAAGGGCGCCCCCGACGCCAAGGCGCAGGAAGCCATCGCGGGCGTGTACGACGCCGGTCTGAAGGGCATCGCCGCCAAGGCGAAGTAAGCCTCCGGCCCGGAGCAGGGGCGGCCGGTTCTGCCCCTGCGCCGGTTCTTCCGGCGTGTCGACGCCGCATCCGGCACGCGATCGCATTGCGCGGCTTCGCAGATTTTTAATCCTCCCGGTGTTGGATCATCCTCAACACGAACGGGAGATGTTGCGCGTGTCCACGAACGGTTCCTTCACCCTGATCCGCGCCGGGGCCGCCGCCCTCGCCGCGACCCTGCTGCTCGGGGCCGTCGCCCCGGCCGTCGCCCGCGACCAGACCGGCGCGATCGTCGGCGGCCTGGCGGCCGGCGTGGTCGGCGGCGTGGTCGGGAGCGCCCTGATCAACGGCGCCAACCAGCCGCCGCCCCCGCCGCCGGAGTATCGCCCGCGCCGCGTCGTGGTCGAGGAGCCCGAGACCGTGGTGGTGCGCGAGCGCCGCGGCCCGATCTGCCACTACGAGCGCCGCAAGGAATGGCTCGGCGGCGGCGAGTTCACCTACCGCCGCGTCGAAGTCTGCGAGTAATCTTTCAAGGTCGTTTTGCCTGCGCCGCGTCCCCCCGGGGGCGCGGCGCTTCCTATTTCACCACCAGCCAATCCTCGACCACGAGGGCGTCGAGGCCGGTGGTGTAGAACATCAGGATCGCGTCCTCCGCGCTGTGGAGGATCGGCTTGCCCATCACGTTGAAGCTGGTGTTGAGCAGGATCGGCACCCCGGTGACGTCCGCGAAGGCGGCGATCAGGGCCGCGAAGGCCGGGTTGCGCGCGGCCGTGACGCTCTGGAGCCGGCCGGTGCCGTCCTGGTGGACCACCGCCGGCACCCGGGCGCGCACTTCCGCACGCCAGATCAGCGTGCGCTCCATGTAGGGGCTGTCGGCGTATGCCTCGAACCAGTCCGGGCCGGCCTCGGCCAGGATCGCGGGCGCGAACGGCCGGAACGCCTCGCGGTACTTCACCTTGGCGTTCAGCGCGTCCTTGGCGCCCTCCGGCCGCGGATCGGCCAGGATCGAGCGGTTGCCGAGCGCCCGGGGGCCGAACTCGGCCCGGCCCTGCACCCAGCCGACCAGGCCGCCGGCAGCCAGGATTTTCGCCGCAGCCCGGGTCGCCTCCGCGTGGCCGACGCGCCGGGCCCGCGGCTCCTGCTCGGCCAAGCGCTCCATCGCGGTGGTCGAGACCCGGGAGCCGAGATAGGGCGACAGCGGGCGCTGGGCGGCGGGCGGGCCGGCCCAGTCCGGATGGTCCTCCGCGAAGGCGAGCCAGGCGGCGCCGACCGCATTGCCGTCGTCGGCCGGGGCCGAGGGCACGTGCAGCCGGGTGAACCCGGAGCGACCGAGCACCCGGCCGTTATACGAGGAGTTGAGCCCGCAGCCGCCGGTGATCACCAGGTTGTCGGAGGGGCCAAGGGCCGCCGCTTCCGCCACCAGCACGTCCATCAGATCACAAAAAAGATCCTGGCCGCAGCGGGCGAGGTCGGCCCAGCCGGTCTCCTCGGCATCCGCGGGGCGGCGCGCGCGGATTTCCGCGGCGACGGCCTGGATCGTCGCGGCCTCGGCGAAGCGCAGGCGCCCGCCCTCGACCGTGCAGAGCCGGGCCAGCAGCGCGGCGAGGTCCGGATCGGGGTGTCCGTAGGGGGCGAGCCCCATGATCTTCCATTCCTCGCCCTTCACCTGGTCGAAGCCGGCGAGATCGGTGATCAGCCCGTACAGGAAGCCGAGCGACCCGCGGCCGCGATGACGGCGCAGCTCCGTGATCCGGCCGCCGTCCAGCCGGTAGAGCGCCGCCGCGCCGGTCTCGCCCATGCCGTCGACCACCAGGGCCGTGGCCGCGTCGAACGGGCTGCCCCAGAGCCCGTAGGCGGCGTGGCAGCGATGGTGCGGGTAGCGCCGCTGCCCCGCGACGGTGGCGCGCGGCGCCGCGCCGGTGGCCCGGCCCTCCTGCATGAGCGCCAGCAGGGTGCCGTGGCCGGCCCGCGCCTGGGCGGCGTGCAGATCGGCGATGAACACCCGCTCGGCCTGCTCGGGCACGAACGAGCGGTTGAGCGCGGTGGGGTGGGCGGCCAGCGCCATCAGGTCGAAAGCGCCGACCCCCGCCTGCCCGCGCAGGAACTCGGTGAATTGCGGCCCCCAGGACGAGGCGACGACGATCTCGGAGCCGGGCGGCACGTAGGCCTGCAGCAGCGCGGCCATCCGGGCCGGATTGTCCGGCTCGCAATTCGGGGCGCGCTTGACCTGAAGGAACCGCTCCGCGGCCTCGGCGAACAGCACGGTGCCGTCCGGCCCGACGAGGGCGAGCGCCGGATCGTGGAAGGTGGTGGCGAGGCCGAGATAGAAGCGCATGCCCCGGCGAGGTAGCGCATTTTTGCGCGCAGCGAAGCCCGGGCGCGGCGGCTACCGGCTTGCCGCGGGGCGCCGCACCAGCAGGAGAATCGCCGCCCCGGCGAGCCCCGAGAGGGCCGAGCCCGCGAGCACCCCGAGCTTCACCGCGGTCTCGTGCTGCGGGTCCGCGAAGGCGAGGCCGCCGATGAACAGGCTCATGGTGAACCCGATCCCGCACAGGACCGCGACCCCGTAGACCTGCCCCCAGCCGGCCCCGGCCGGGCGCTGCGCCCATCCGAGCGCGACCGCGAGCCGCAGGCTGGCGAACACCCCGGCCTGCTTGCCCAGGAACAAACCCGCGGCGATGCCGAGCGTCACCGGTTGGAGCAGGGCGTCGGGCGTCAGGCCGGTCAGGTCCACCCCGGCATTGGCGAAGCCGAAGACCGGCACCACGCCATAGGTGATCCAGGGCGCCAGCCCGTGCTCCAGCCGATGCAGCGGTGAATCCGCCGCCTCCGGCCGACCGGGGCTGACCCGGATCGGGATCGTGAAGGCCAGCAGCACGCCGGCCACCGTGGCGTGGATCCCGGAGCGCAGCACCAGCACCCACAGCACCAGGCCGAGCAGCCCATAGGCCGACAGCCAGGTCACGCCCGCCCGGTTGAGGCCGTAGAGGGCCGCCAGGACCAGCGCGGCCAGCCCCAGCATCCCGGCATCGAGGCCGGAGCCGTAGAACAGCGCGATCACCACCACGGCGCCGAGATCGTCGACGATGGCCACGGCGCTCAGGAAGATCTTGAGAGAGACCGGCACCCGCTTGCCGAGCAGGGCCAGGACGCCGAGGGCGAAGGCGATGTCGGTGGCCGCCGGGATCGCCCAGCCGCGCAGGGTCCCGGCGCCGAGATTGGCCGCCGCGTAGACCAGGGCCGGCACCGCCATGCCGCCGAACGCCGCGATGCCGGGCAGCACCCGGTCCGGCCAGGTCCGCAGCCGCCCGTCCAGCGCCTCGCGCTTGATCTCCAGCCCGACCAGCAGAAAAAACCCGGCCATCAGGCCGTCGTTGATCCAGTGCTGCAGGCTCATCGGCCCGAGCATCGCATGGAGCCCGTGCGCGTAGGCCTCGGCGAAGGGCCCGTTGGCGACGATGAGTGCCAGCGCCGCCGCGGCCATCAGGATCAGCCCGCCCGCCGCCTCGCTCGTGAGCATCGCGCGGACAACCGAGAGCGGGCGCCGGCCCCGGGCCTGCGGGGCGCGGCCGGGAGTCGGAGGCGGCTTCATGGCGGGCAGGCTTGGCGTGGTTTGGGGGCCGGGGCAAGCCGCACCTTGCATCGTGGGGCGGCCGTCCCGTATCGTCACGCCATGTCGGACCGGCTGCTCTCGCTGGTGGTCGACAGCCGTTCGGCTGCGGATCGTGCCCCCACGGGGGCCGCGTTCCGGGAACTCGACCGCGTTCGGACCCTCGCCGAATTGATCGGCGAGGATGGCGAATGCGTGCCCGCGGGCAGCACCGGGACCATCGTCGCCGTCTGGGGCGCGGGCGCCGCCTTCGACGTCGAGTTCACCCGGCCGGTCGAGGCGCTCGCCGCTATCGCGCCGGAGTCCCTGGTCCTCGTGGAGCGCGCCGGCGCTTGATCGGCTCGGTCGGCTACCCGGCGCAGTTCCGGGTCGATGACGAAGGTGCAGCGCTACCTGCTCGATCCGGATCATGAGGATGGCGGCCCGAAATGCGCCTTCCTGCTCAGCGTCGGCTTCTCGATCGACGATCCGGTATCGCTGATGACGGCGCTTGTCGGGCATCCGACGCCGGCCACGCTCACGAGGGCCTATCCGGTGCCCTACGGCCTGCGGTACCATTTCGAAGGGCCGATGGGGTGCCCCGACGGAACCACGGCGAACATCCGGACCGTCTGGCAGGTCGATGACCGGCCCGGACTGCATCCCGCTCGCTTCATCAGCCTTAAGCCCCTGCGGAAGGTCTTGCGCGATCCGTAGCGCGCTTTCTCTTCAGGATGTTCGCCCCAGAGCCGCGCGGATCAGCCCGAGCCCATCCGGGCTCGACCAGGCGGCCGGGCCCTTCATCACCCCGATCGTGCAGCCCTGCGGGTCGATCAGCAGCGTGGTCGGCAGACCCGGGGACTGGGTGTCGCGCTGGATCGCCGGCAGCACGCGCCCGCCCGGATCGGCGTAGAAGGCCAGCGCATGGATGCCGGCCTGCTTCAGCCAGTCCGGCGGCTTGTCGAGGTTGCGGGTGTCGACGTTGATCGCAACGACCGCGAAATCCGGGCCGCCGAGTTCCGCCTGGAGGCGGTCGAGCGCCGGCATCTCGGCCTTGCAGGGGGCGCACCAAGTCGCCCACAGATTGACCAGCAGCAGCCGGCCCTTGAGGTCGGAGAGCCCGGTCTCGACGCCGTCCGGCCCCTTGAACCGGATCTCGGGCGCGGGCCGCGCCTGCTTCGGGGCCTGCATGCCCGCGACCTCGCCCTTGGCGGCCGCGTCGACCCGGGCCAGCGCCGGCGCGGCGCCCGCGCAGGGCTGGAGCGCCCCGCCCGTGTTGCCGGGCAGGAGACCGCTCCCGTATAGGGCGGTCCCGAGGACGGCGAGCGCGGCGAGGCCCGCGCCGGCCATCAGAGTGGTGCGGCGGGGCATCAGGCTTGCCTGCCGGGACGTTCAGGGCGCGGAAGGATCGACATGAGCAACCGGATGTGGGGCGGCCGCTTTGCCAGCGGCCCGGCGGAGATCATGGAGGAGATCAACGCCTCCATCGGATTCGACAAGCGCCTCGCGCCCCAGGATATCCGCGGCTCGCTGGCGCATGTGGCGATGCTGGGCGCAGCCGGCATCCTTCCGGCCGACGATGTGGCCGCGATCGAGGCCGGGCTCAAGTCCGTGCGCGACGAGATCGAGGCCGGGCGCTTCGTGTTCAAGCGCGAGCTCGAGGACATCCACATGTCGGTGGAGAGCCGGCTCACCGAGATCGTCGGGCCGGCGGCTGGGCGCCTGCACACGGCGCGCTCGCGCAACGACCAGGTCGCCACCGACATGAAGCTGTGGGTGCGCGACACCCTCGACTCCCTCGACCAGCAGGCCGCCGACCTGCAGCGGGCGCTCGCGGAAACTGCGCTGAAGCATGCCGCCACGGTGATGCCGGGCTTCACCCATCTCCAGTCGGCCCAGCCGGTGACCTTCGGCCACCATTGCCTGGCCTATGTCGAGATGCTGGCCCGGGACCGCGGCCGGTTCCGCGACGCCCGGGCGCGGCTCAACGAATGCCCGCTCGGCGCGGCGGCGCTCGCCGGCACCTCCTTCCCGATAGACCGGCACGCCACCGCGGCGGCCCTCGGCTTCGACCGGCCGACCGCGAATTCCCTGGATTCGGTGGCCGACCGGGACTTCGCCCTGGAATCGCTGGCCGCCGCCTCGATCTGCGCCGTGCATCTCTCGCGCTTCGCCGAGGAGCTGGTGGTCTGGACCTCGGCGCAGTTCAACTTCGTCAAGCTGTCGGACGGCTACACCACCGGCTCGTCGATCATGCCGCAGAAGCGCAACCCCGACGCCGCCGAGCTGGTGCGGGCGAAATCCGGCCGGATCATCGGCGCGCTCACCGGCCTGCTGGTCGTCATGAAGGGCCTGCCGCTCGCCTATTCCAAGGACATGCAGGAGGACAAGGAGGGCACGTTCGACGCCCTCCAGGCCCTGTCCCTGTGCCTCGCCGCCCTGACCGGCATGGTGAAGGATCTGGAGCCCAACGCCGAGGTACTCAGCCAGGCCGCCGGCTCGGGCTACGCCACCGCCACCGACCTCGCCGACTGGCTGGTGCGCGAGCTCGGCCTGCCGTTCCGCCAGGCCCACCACGTCACCGGCCGTCTGGTCGGCGCCGCCTCGGCCAAGGGCGTCGGGCTGGAAGAGCTGTCGCTGCCCGAGATGCAGGAGGCCGAGCCGCGCATCACCGACGCGGTCTACGCCGTGCTCGGGGTCGCGAACTCGGTGGCGAGCCGCACCAGCTACGGCGGCACCGCGCCGGACAACGTCCGGGCGCAGGCGCAGGGCTGGATCGAGCGGCTCGGCTGAGCGCGCCGCCGAACCGGTCCGCCCATCAGACCCGGACGCGGCTTGGCGCGGTCGGCCGGGTGACCAGCGTGGCGAGGCCGGTCTGGAGGGCCGATCGGGTCTCGATCACCGGACTGGTGGCGTCCGGCAGGACCGGCTGGCCGTGCAGGACCCGCTCCATCGCCCGCTCCGACGCCGCGGCCTCGTCCAGCAGCCTGCGCGCGTCGGCCTCGAAGGTGTCGTCGTCCTGGCCGCCCGATCCTTGCCGGAGGCGGGGGCCGGGATAGGTCTCGTCCTCCGGCAAGGATCGGGGCTGCTCCGCATCATCGGCGGTCGGATGCGGTGACGCCATGCTCGGATCGTCCGCTTCCGCGTGGCTCTGCGCTGCCGCCGCGTCCGCATCGTCCGCGGGCGCGCTCGATGCGGCCTGAGGCGTCTCCGATCTGGTCGCCTCCTGTCCAGGGGCTGCACCCATATCGATCGCCGCCGTCTCCTCGGCGAGGCTGGCCGCTGTGACGCCTGGCTCATCGCCTGCGGCGGCATAGTCCCGGGCGATATCGGCGATCTCCCGGGCCACCTTGGCCAGGTCCTGGGCGATGAGCGCCGCCGCCTTCCTGTCTCCGGAGACCACGGCCGCGAGGGCTTCGGCCTTGAGCCGCCGGAGTGTCCGCTCGGCTTCCTGGAGCGCGAAGGCCGCGACGTCCCGCTGGCTGGTCCGGGCCGATGCCAGAGTGGTCAGCACGCTGCTGATTTGGGACAGCTTGGCGTAGCCCAGCCGCTCGGACGGTACGAGGCGCGCATCCTGATCCGGCTCGGGGCCGGGACCCGCCTGTTGTGCGGTCTCGTCCGAGGCCGCCGCGCGGTCGGGGCTCGCCGGCTTGTGCGCGGCCGGCCGCTGAGGCCCCTGAAGCGCCGCCACTCGATTCACAGATCCAACCATGGCCACCTGCCGCGCGGAACTGTCCTGCGCCGACAGAATCAGACACGGTCGGCAAGAGACGCATACGCTATGCTTGGAGTGTTTTCAAATTCAACCCCGGATTTGTGATGATAAGATCGAGAGAAAGACTCAAATTTATCCGTGAAGATACTCCGATAGTCGGATCATGACGCCGAGAGTGTCTTCAAATTTGTTTCATCTGGTCGTAAAAAAATTCGAATTGCTTGCTGTATGGCCTTCCCGTGTCGCCCGAGCCTTCTAGCCAAGGCTGTCGAAACTTGGCAGATATCTCCCATGACCTTGTCGATTCACCGCGCGGGCGCTGCGATTCGCAGCCGAATTAACGGCCCGGCCTGATCCGTCAGGCCGGGTCTGCCCGCCCGTGAAGATTGTTTGTGGCGCCCGGTGCGCCGTGCCCAAGGTCGACTGTCTCATGCCCGCTCTGGAAACCACGCTGCATCTCGTATGCGGCAAGATCGCTGCTGGAAAATCGACGCTGACCGCCAGCCTCGGCGCCCATCCCGGTACCATCGTGGTCGCCGAGGATCGCTGGCTCGCCCGGCTGTATCCCGAGGAACAGACCGGCCTGGCCGATTATGTGCGCCATGCAGCCCGCCTGCGGAGCGTGATGGGCCCGCATGTGGTGGACCTGCTCCGGGCCGGGCTCTCGGTGGTGCTGGATTTCCCCGCCAATACGCTGGCCAGCCGAGCCTGGATGCGCAGCCTGTTCGAGGACGCGGGCGTCGCCCATCGGCTCCACTATCTCGATGTCGCCGATGACGTGTGCAAGGCGCGCCTGAGGGCGAGGAATGCTTCGGGCACCCACGATTTTACGGTGACGGATGCGGAATTCGCGCTGTTCACCCAATACTTCGTGGCGCCGACCCCGGAAGAGGGGTTCAACGTGCTCGTCTATCGCCCATAGCGGCTCCGGGGCCTGCGCCGACGGTTTCCCCCGGACACGGCTACCCACACCCGCCCACAGGCCGAGCCGAAATTTGTGCATCGCAACCATCCGGGGCCTCGAGCGTTCACCGTCTGGCTAAGTCTGGTCCGTTAGAAGCTCGGCTGTGTGGATCGGAGATCGCATGATGCCTGTCGAGAGTTGGCTGAAGCCGGACGAGGTGCCCGAACTCGCGGCACGGGCCACGGCCATGATCGATGCCGCCCTGACCGGCTCGGGCCTGACCCGGGAGACCTACTGGTCGGCGGTCCGCAAGGGCTACAACACCCCCTATAACGACCCGCCCCGCAAGCGGGCGCAGCCGAACGCGGTCGCCCCCGCCATGGCCGCGCAGGAAAGCGCGCCCGATCCCGTATCGGTCCCCGCGGCGGTGATCGCGGCCCTGGCCACCGAGGTGCGGGCGGTCTGAACCGCTCCGCCCGCCCCTCTTGCCAGTCCCGTTGCCAGTCTCCTCGCCAGCCCTGTCGGCCGCCATCGAGCTTGGCTGCCATCTTGCCGACTTTTTGCGCGGGCTTCACTCATCCAGATCCCCGGTCCGGCCCCAGATGGAGCCGCCCGTCGACAGGAAGTGAAGATGGTCCGCGTCCCCCGCCTGCTCCCGGTCGGAGCCCTCGCCCTGCTCGCATCCGGTCTCGTCACGGGCCTCGTCGGAGCCATGGTCGGCGGGGTGGCCTTGTCGGCGACGGTCGCTCAGGCCCAGGAACCGGAGCCGGACGGTTTGTCGGACGCCGCACCCGCCAAGCGCGGTCGCAGGCCCCGCCGCGAGCGCACGCCCCGCGCCGAGAAGAAGGCCGCGACCCCCCCGGGCATGCAGCAGGCCACCCCGGTGGCGATCTTCGGCGACTGGAACGTGTTCGTGAACGGCGATGGCCGCGCCAAGCTCTGCTACGCCATCGCCCAGCCGCAGGCGCGCTCGCCCAAGACCCTGAAGCGCGACACCGCCTACCTGTTCGTGAGCGTGCGCAAGGGCGAGAACGTCCAGAACGAGGTGGCGGTGATGCTGGGCTTCCCGTCGAAGCCCGCGGCGTCCCAGATCAAGCCGGGCTCGGCCGCAGCGCCGACCGACCCGAGCCTCAATCTCGGCAGCGGCCGCTACGGCCTGGTCGTGAAGGACGGCAATGCCTGGCTGCAGAACCCCGCCGAGGAGGCCCGGGTTGTCTCCGAGATGAGCGCGCGCAACCCGAAGCTGGTGATCAAGACGACGTCCCTGCGCGGCAACCCGACCAGCGACGAATACGCGCTGGCCGGGTTCGCGGAGGCGATGAAGCGCACCCGGGATGAGTGCGCCAAGTAAAGGCCTCTCAGGCCCGGCGGCGGCGGATTTCGGCGACCGGCCCGTGACCGGTGGCCGAGCGGGCGCGGGCCGCGATCCGCTCGCGGGCGGCGCGGGCGGCCTGCTCGGTGTTGCGGAACACGGTGCCGTCGAGGCCGTCGAAATCCCGCGACGACGAGAAGAACCGCACGCCGCGCCCCTCGGGCACGACGATGCCGGCGGTGACCTCGCCGATCTCGATCACCCGCGGCGGCTCGGCCCGGTCCGCCGCCGCGCGGTCGGCGAGCGCGACATCCTTGGGCGTGCGCGCGTCGGTGAAGGGGTCGGGACGGTCTGTCGGCGCAAGCGCGACTTCGAGACTGTGCATGAGACGGAATCCTGCCTTGGCCGGCGCCAGGGCCGTGCCGGAATGCGGAAGCTGATCTTGAGGGTCTGTGCGGCCCAGGTCTCGCCGATCACGTCGATCGTGCGGGTCTCTAGGCCCTTGATGTGACGAATACGCTATCGCCGATTCGGTGCCGCATGAGCGCGGCCGGCCTGCCTCGGTGGGCCAGCCCCCGGCCCGCTCAGGCTTTCGATCGGATCCGGGGTTTCCACGTGAAAACCGCGTCGAGTCCCGCGCGGCATCGACAGTGGCGCCGATGAGCCGGGACGCCCGCCGCGCGATGGAGCGCGTGCCGAAAGGAGCCGGTTCGGATCGACATCCTGTCCTCCAGACTGAAGGACCACGCGGCGCGAGCGCCGTCGCAGTGCTTTAGCGTTTGATGACGCGGCGCAAGCTATGCGTCTCAAATCATCGCGGCCGTGGGGCGTCGTGCGATGTCCCGTTCGGCGATCCCAAGATGGGCTCGGGCCGTCGGCCCGTCAACGGAACGGGCTTCCGATTTTCAGGCCCGGCTTGGCAGGAAGCCGGTCCCGTCGGCCCGCCCGGGAGATGCGATGGTTCAGGCGCCGGTGATCACTGCGGCGAGGTCGGCGAAATCCGAGAAGACCCGGCCGGCGCCGGCGCGCACGAGGTCGGCCCCCGCCGGGTCATGGCCCCAATGGCCGCCGCCGGTGAAGCCGGCGACCCGCATGCCGGCGCTGCGAGCCGCGGTGACCCCGGGCACGCTGTCCTCGATCACCAGGCAGGCTTCCGGCGCCGCGCCCATGCGCTCGGCGGCGAACAGGAACAGGTCGGGGAACGGCTTGCCCCGGGCGACCTGCGCCGAGGAGAAGACGCGCTCGCCGAACAGCGGCAGCAGCCCGGTCAGGCTCAGGGAATGGCGCAGCCGCACCGGGTCGCTGCTCGAGGCCACGCAGGCCGGCAGGCCCAGAGCCGCGACCGCCTCGGCGACACCGCGCATCGCCCGCAGCTCGGCGTCGAACAGGGCCAGCGTCTCGGCCTTGACCGCCTCCACGAAGCCCGGTGGGGCGACGACGCCGTAATCGCGCGCGACGTGGTCCATGATCGACACCATCGAGGTGCCGGTGAAGCGCGCCCGCACGGTCTCGAAGGCGATGGCGACGCCGATGCGGTTGAGGCCGGCGGTGAGGCAGGCGAGGCTCAGGGGCTCGCTGTCGACCAGGACGCCGTCGCAATCGAAGATCACCAGGCCGAGTTTTTGGGCGTCCGCGTCCAAGATCGACGGTCCTCGACGGCCCTGTGCCGCCGGGCGTCCCTGTGGCATGGCCCCCCCGGGGCGGCAACCGCGCGCATGCCGCAGCGCACCCTGTGCGTGCCGCGCCCGACTCCATGCGTGCCGCAGCTTGCACCCGGCGGCTCGGCCCCATACTCCCGGGGCGGGCGCCTCCCGGGGCGCCAGCCATGGCTCAGAAGATCCCGCGATGTTCCGCTTCCTGGCCCGCGTCCTGGGCTTCCTGCTGATGGCCGGCGGCTTCGTCGCGCTGGTCTATGACGGCGCCCGCTCGATCGCCAATAACGGCCTGCGGGTGACGCCGCTCTCGGACGTGATCGCCACCCTGTTCAAGGACAGGGCCGGCACCCTGCAGGGCAGCCTCGAGGGGGCAGCGCCCTGGCTCTGGCACCTGCTGGGCCTCCCGCTGACCCTCGCCCCGGCCTCGCTGATCGGCCTGGGGCTCGGCGCGGTCCTGCTCTGGCTCGGGCAGCCGGGCCGGGAGCCGATCGGGTTCCTGACGAAGCCCTAACCCGCGGCGAGCCGGGCCCGGGCCTCGGCGAGCTCGTCCTTCAGCCGCGCGACCTCGGCGGTCAGCGCGTAGTGTTCGCTGACGTCGATCTGCGATGCGAAGAAGTAGACCACCGTTCCGGCCGGATCCCGCACCGGCCCGACATAGAGCCCGTTCTGGAAGACCGATCCGTCCTTGCGGTAGTTGACGAGGTCGACTTGGATGTCGGCCTCCTGCTGGATCGCGGCGCGGAGGCGCTCGACGGCGGCCGGATCGGTCTCCGGCCCCTGCAGGAAGCGGCAATTGCGCCCGGCCACCTCCAGCCGCGTGTACCCGGTGAGGTTCAGGAAGGCGTCGTTGGCGAAGACGATCGGGTTGTCGTATTGCCGCGGATCGGTGACGATCATCGGCATCCGGGTCGCCCGCACGGCCGCGGCGAACGGATCGCCCCGGTTCGATTCCGCCCTGAGGTTGTCCAGCACGTGGCTCGTGGCGGTCCAGCCCGCGTCCATCCGGTTCCAGCCTTTCACGCCGCACTCTGAAGACCGCGGCTTCGTACGCCTACAAGCCGGAAATCACCGGTGCGGTCCAGTGCTTCGATCAGAATCCGCATCGTGCGACGGATTTGCGGGCGCTCTGTACATCCTGGACCAAGGCGCAAATCTGTCTCAGGCATCGGGGCGACCCCATAGTCCAATCCAATTCTGAGACCCGGAAGGCGAGACACGATGTTCCTGTTCCGCAAGCGCCCCGCCATGCCGAGCCCCGCCGACGCCCTGCCGGGCCGCCCGAACCCGCTCCCGACCGCCGAGACCCACTTCGTCAACGGCAACCCGCTCAAGGGGCCGTATCCCGAGGGGACCGAGACGATCGTGCTCGGGCTCGGCTGCTTCTGGGGGGCCGAGCGCCGGTTCTGGCAGCTGCCGCAGGGCGTGTTCGTGACGGCGGTGGGCTATGCCGGGGGCTACACCCCGAACCCGACCTACGAGGAGGTCTGCACCGGCCGGACCGGCCACAACGAGGTGGTGCTGGTGGCCTTCGATCCCGCGGTGCTGCCGCTCGATGCCGTGCTGCGGACCTTCTTCGAGAGCCACAACCCGACCCAGGGCCTGCGCCAGGGCAACGATGTCGGCACGCAGTACCGCTCGGGCATCTATACCAACGGCCCGGAGCAGGCGGCGAAAGCCAAAGCCGTGCGCGCGGCCTATGCCGGGGCCCTGCGGGCACGCAACTTCCCCGACATCACCACCGAGATCGTGCCGCTGGAGACCTTCTCCTTCGCGGAAGGCTACCACCAGCAATACCTCGCCAAGAACCCAACGGGCTATTGCGGGCTCGGCGGCACCGGCGTGAGCTGCCCGGTGGGGGCCGGGATCGCCGCCTGATTTTTTAAGGGTTGCCGGCCGGACGCGGCACCGGCGCCGCGGGCGCGGTGACGGCGCCCGCTTCGGGCTGAGGCGTGCTCCGCGGGCTGCGCAGCACGATGAGCACGCCGCCGATGACCGACAGGGCGAGGGCGGTGACGAGGATGAGGAAGAGCCAGCGGGGCATCCGGTGGCCCTAGCACGTCGTACCCGGTTCGGCGATCAGCGTGGGACGAACACGCCCGGCACGACCTTGCCGGTCCGGCCGAAGAACGCCTCCGCCCGGGCGCAACTGGCCGGCACGTCCTTCTCGTAGACGGCCAGGTAGGACCGGGCCTGCAGCAGCAGGGTATCGCGTTCGAGATCCGCGGGATCGACGCCCATCGCCTGAACCACGCTCTTGAAGCGGTCGCCGTCGGTCCGCAGCGTCTGGCAATGGAGGTTCACGAACCCGACGAGGCCAGCGAGCTTGGCCGCCTTGAGAGCGTTGGCCGGCGGTTCCGCCGGCGCCTGGCCCAGCGCCGGCGCCGCGATGGCGGCCAGGACGAGCGTCGTCGGCAACAGGCTGCGGATTGGCATTCGGGGACACTCCATCGGGCTACGGCGCCTTCAGCACCGCCCGGCAGGCGGATGGCAGGGCCGCCAGGGTCATGGCAGGCTTGGGCTTCGGCGGTACCTTGGGCGGCTTCGGGTGCAGCACCGCGTCGGAGAACCAGTAGCCGAGATCGTCGCAGCCATCCGTGGCGGCGGGGGCGCCCTGGGGCTGGCAATCCTCCTGGCCGGCCGGGCAGGCCAGCCGGATATGGTAATGGTAATTGTGCCCGTACATCGGGCGCACCTTGGACATCCAGCTCCGGCCCGACGCCTCCCGGCACAGGGCCTTCTTGATCGCCGCGTTGACGAAGATGCGCTCCACCTCCGGCTGCTCGGCGGTGAGCTTGATCAGTTGCAGGTGCGTCGGCGTCCAGACCTCCGGGTCGACGTCGAGTCGGTCCGGGCGGACCATGTCGGTGGCCGAGGTCTCCTCGCGCTCCGCCCGGCTCATCCGGTGATCGGGCATCGGCGTCAGCCAGACATCGGCGTCGATGCCGATCTGGTGCGAGGCGTGGCCGGTGATCATCGGGCCGCCGCGGGGCTGGGCCATGTCGCCGACGAGCAGCCCCGGCCAGCCGACCCGGGCAGCCTTCTGCGACAGGCGCTCGACGAAATCGATCAGGTAGGGCGTGCCCCACATCCGGTTGCGGGACGGGCGCATGACCTGCCAGTTCGGCCCGTCCATCGGCAGCGCCTCGCCGCCGGCGAAGCAGCCCTTGGCGTAGAACCCGTAGATATGGGCCGGCCCGCTCGAGGCGCGGGTGACGCGGCCGAACAGGGCCTTGGCCGGGGTCGAGGGCGCGTCCGGGTGCTCGAGGGGCGGCAGCGGCTTCGGGTTGACGCTGCCGCGGTCCTGGGCGTGCGCCCCCGCCCCGGACAGGAGAAGGGCAGCGAGGGCGAGGCCCGCGGCGGGGCTCGGGGTGAGACGCGGAATCGGCATGCGGGGAGCTGTTCGTCCGTCTGAGGGGGCGGGCGCAGGCCCGGACCGGAACGTGGGGCACGGCCGGGGCGTTTTTCAGGCAACAACCGAAACGCGAAGCAGACCCGCCCGGGAGGCGACCATGGCAGCCAATCCACACCCCGCGACGCGGCAGCCGCGCAGCCTGATCGCCAGCGACCGGGTCATCGGCACGGATGTGCGCCGGCCGGACGGCGGCAAGGTCGGCCGGATCGAGCGGCTGATGCTCGACAAGGTCTCCGGCCGGGTCGCCTACGCGGTGATGAGCTTCGGCGGCTTCCTGGGGCTCGGCGAGGATTTCTACACGCTGCCCTGGTCGGTGCTGCGCTTCGAGCCGGGGCAGGACGCCTACGTGCTCGACCTCACCGAGGAGCAGCTGCGCGCCGCCCCCGCCCGCACCCCCGAGGGCACCGACCCGGCCGAGGACGGCGCCTGGGAGGAGCAGATCCACCGCTACTACGATGCGGCACCCTATTGGGGGATCTGACCCGTTGTCGGTCCGTCAGCCCTCCGAGGGGCCGCACCAGCCCGGCAGGTAGCCGGCATCCTTGGACTTGGCGAGCGCCATCGCCTTCTCCAGCGCGTCGGAAAAGTCGTTCTCGACGCGCTTCTCCTTGACGTTGCGGCGTAAGAAGTCCGCCCAGAGGAACTCGCTGAACGGCGTCGTGTCCTTGGCGAAGCCGCCGGCCCGGCGCAGCTCGCCCGCGAGGCTGCGGAACGGGTCGTCGGCGAGGTCGGCGATCGCCTTGGGGATGTCCTTGAAATCCCGGCGCACGCCCTCGGCATCGTACGTGTAGACCCAGGATTTGTGGTCGCAGACCGTCCAGAACGCATCCTTCTCCAAGTGGTGCAGGTCGGCCACCACCGTCACCAGCACGCTCTCGACGCCTTCTTCCTGAAGGGCCCGGGAGAGGTGGTGATGATCGATCACGTAGTGACGCTTCTTCGGCCCGAGCACGGTCGGGATCATGTGCGCCCCGAGGAATTCCTTCTTCTTCTCGCCGTCGTACTGCCGCCAGCGGCGACGCTTCTCGGCGACCTCCCGGTAGCCCACCGTCATCTGCGTCGGGCGCAGTTCGGCGATCGGGATCGGCTTGAGCAGCGGTTCGCGGTTGGCCATTCGGTCGAGTCTCCTGCGTAGTTCTGTCACGCCCTTGTCACAAAAGGTCGCGACCGGAAAGGCGAGACACGGTCACGTTTCGCGGATCGGCCCGGCCCGCACGGCCTCCAGCACGAACACCCGGATCGCCGAGGACAGGTTCTGGCCGCCGCGCCCGGCATCGATCGCGCCGATCAGCGCCTGGATCGACTGGCCGCGCGCCTCCGCGACCGCCCGGAGCGCCGCCCAGAACGGATCCTCCAGGGACACGCTGGTGCGGTGGCCGGCGATCACCACCGAGCGCTTGCTGATCCCCGCGCTCACGATGCGCGCGTCATGGGGACGAATCAGGATCCGGCTCGCCGCGTTCGAGCCGATGGCCCTCGTGGCGGTCGATCTCCAGGGCCTTGCGGCGCTGCTGCAGGGTCTTGGCCTTCTTCGGACGCCCGAAGGCGATCCGGTTCTCCTCGGCCTTGGCGTCCTCGGCCGCGCGGGCCTTGGCCTTGCGGGCCTGGCGCAGGTTGATGATTTCGGCCACGGATCGCCTCCCGGCTCTCGGTTGGGGGCGGAGCCCCCGGGATACCAGGGCTCTGCCCTGGTCCCGCACAAGGTCCCGGACCTTGTGGATCCGGGACCTGCGAACAGGTTAATCGGCGCTGGGCGCCAGCATCGTCTCCGGCCGGACCACGCGCTCGAACTCCTCTTCGGTGACGTAGCCGAGGCGCAGGGCCTCCTGCTTGAGGGTGGTGCCGTTCTTGTGCGCGGTCTTGGCGATCTCGGCGGCCTTGTCGTAGCCGATCGAGGGGGCGAGCGCGGTCACCAGCATGAGCGAGCGGCTCATCAGGTCGGCGATCTTGTCCTCGTTGGCCTTGATGCCGACCACGCAATTGTCGGTGAAGCTCACCGCGGCGTCGGCGAGCAGCCGCACCGATTGCAGCACCGCGTTGGCGATCACCGGCTTGAACACGTTGAGCTCGAAATTGCCCTGCGAGCCGGCGAAGCTCACCGTGGTGGCGTTGCCGACCACCTGGCAGCAGACCATGGTCAGGGCCTCGCACTGGGTCGGGTTGACCTTGCCGGGCATGATCGAGGAGCCGGGCTCGTTCTCGGGCAGCGACAGCTCGCCGAGGCCCGAGCGCGGGCCGGAGCCGAGCAGGCGGATATCCTGGGCGATCTTGAACAGGCCGGCGGCCAGCGCCGAGAGCGCGCCCTGCGTGAACACCAGCGCGTCGTGGGTCGCGAGCGCCTCGAACTTGTTGGCGGCGCTGGTGAATTCCAGCCCGGTCAGCGCCGCGACCTGGGCGGCGAATTTCTCGGCGAAGTCGGGATGCGCGTTGAGCCCGGTGCCGACCGCGGTGCCGCCCTGGGCGAGCGCCAGCACGCCGGGCAGGGTCGCGGCGACGCGCGCGCCGCCGAGCGCCACCTGGGCGGCGTAGCCGGAGAATTCCTGGCCCAGCGAGACCGGGGTCGCGTCCTGCAGGTGGGTCCGGCCGATCTTGACGATCGATTCGAACGCCTTGGCCTTGGCGTCGAGCGCCGTGTGCAGATGGGTCAGCGCCGGCATCAGCCGCTCGCTGATCTCCCGGGCCACGGCGATGTGCATGGCGGTCGGGAAGGTGTCGTTCGAGGACTGGCCGCGGTTGACGTGGTCGTTCGGGTGGATCGGCGACTTGCCGCCGCGCTTCCCGCCCAGGGCCTCGTTGGCGAGGCTCGCGATCACCTCGTTGGCGTTCATGTTGGACTGGGTGCCCGAGCCGGTCTGCCAGACCACCAGCGGGAATTCCTCGTCGTACCGGCCAGCCACGACCTCGGCGGCGGCGGCCGCGATGGCGTCGGCGAGCTTGGGCTCCAGGGCGCCCAGATCCTTGTTCACCAGCGCGGCGGCCTGCTTCACCAGGCCCAGCGCGTGGACCAGCGGCGCTGGCATGCGCTCGGTGCCGATCTTGAAGTTCTGGATCGAGCGCTGGGTCTGCGCCCCCCAGTACCGGTGGGCCGGGACCTCGATCGGCCCGAAGGTGTCGGACTCGGTGCGGGTGGCGGTTCCGGTCTCGGTGGGCGACATCGTGGCCTCTACGTTTGGTGCAGTGCGGTGCCTACTTAAATGAGGCGCCGGTGAATCGCGATGCCGGTTTTCCCCGGCGCCGGACAAGAGCGGGGCTCTGTTCCCGCCGGATAAGGAGCCGATGAGCGCGACGATCGACCTGACCGAGCCCGCCACCCGGTTCCGCCCGCCGGTGCCGCGCCCCCTGCGCGAGCCGTTGGGCCTGTTCGACTTCCTCCGGGCCGCCCGCAAGAACCCGATCACGACCTGGATGGACGTCCACTTCAAGGAGCCGGTCGTGGCCGCCGAGGGCGCCATGGGCCGGATCACCGTGGTCAGCGACCCGGGCCTGATCCGCTACCTCCTGGTCGAGAACGTCGAGGGCTACCGGAAGGACGACCTGCAGCGCCGGGTGCTGGCGCCGGGCCTGGGCAACGGCCTGCTCAGCGCCGAGGGCGACGAGTGGCGGCTCCAGCGCCGGACGCTCGCGCCGATCTTCAACGCCCGCACGGTCCAGGGCTTTTCCGACGCGATGAACGCGTCCGGCGCCAAGCTCGGGCGCCGCCTCGCCCGCCGGGGCGGCAAGAAGGTCGACGTCGCCCTGGAGATGACCCGCGTCACCCTCGACGTGCTGGAGCGGACGATCTTCACGCAAGGCCTGCCGGGAGATCCCGACGCCCTGGGCCGCGCCATCACCCGGTTCCTGGAGGCTGTGGGGCCGATCGACCCCCTCGACGTGTTCGGGGTGCCCGATTTCGTGCCGCGGATCGGCCGCCTGCGGGCGCGCCCGGCCGGCCGGTTCTTCGCCGAGGTGGTCGACGAGCTCATCGCCCGGCGCAAGGCGGCGATGGCGCGGGGCGAGGCGCCGCGCGACCTGCTGACCCTGCTGCTCGCCGCCCAGGATCCCGAGACCGGCAACGGCCTCTCGGACCTCGCGGTCAAGGCCAACATCGTCACCTTCATCGCGGCCGGGCACGAGACCACGGCCAATTCCCTGACCTGGGCGCTCTACTGCCTGTCGCAGGATCCCACCGCGCAGGCCCGGATCGAGGCCGAGGTCGACGCGGCGGGCGAAGGGGATTTTTCCGTCGAGCAGCTGCCCTTCACCCGGGCGGTGATCGAGGAGGCGATGCGCCTGTTCCCGCCGGTGCCGTTCCTCAGCCGGCAGGCGACCCGGGACGATCGCCTCGGCCGCATCAAGATCCCGCGCGGCTCGCTGGTGATGGTGGCGCCCTGGGTGCTCCACCGCCACCAGACGCTGTGGGAGGACCCGGAGGCGTTCATGCCGGAACGCTTCCTGCCGGAGAACCGGGACGCGATCCCGCGCTTCGCCTACCTGCCGTTCGGCGCCGGCCCGCGGGTCTGCATCGGCCAGAGCTTTTCGATCCAGGAGGCGGTGATCGTGCTCGCCCACGTGGTCCGGGCGGTGCGCTTCCACCTGCCGGAGGATCACCCGCCGGTCAGCCCGCTCCACCGGGTGACGCTGCGGCCGGAGCACGGCTTGCGGATGGAGGCGGAGCTGCGGGGCTAATCGCCCCGCCGCGCCTCAAGCTGACGAGTCTTGCGATCGTAAAGCCGTGACGCAATGAAGAGACCGCCGAGGCCGATGGCCGACATCCCAAGGACCAGCGCGAGAATCTGGTTAGCATAAGCTTGGGTCATGCGATCAATCCTCCGGACGCAGGAATCTGATCATGATCTGATCTATCAGATGTAGGACGATTGCGGCGATCAGCAAAGTCCAACCGCCATCTGCGAGCAGATCCAGATGCCGTTGCGCGAGGGGATTGATGACCGCGATGCCGATCGTGGCGATAGCCGACGAATTAAACAAGGTCGCGGTCAGCTTCAGTCCCTCGTTGAAGCGCTTCGCGCGGTGCTTCCGCTCGCTCACCGATAGGCCCGGCTGCGCAATCCCCTCGTCCACCGCTAAAATCCCCGGGCCGTCGATTCGGCTCGGTGAGTTCAGCTCTTCTTGCGGAACGCGTCCAGGCTCACGACCTCGGCGCTGCCCTCCTCGCCATCCTTCTTGGCGGCGGGGCGGGGCGCCTTCTCGTCCGGCTTGGCGCCGGGCTTGTCACCCTGCGAGGCCGGCGCCGGCAGGCCCTTCGGGGCGGCCGCGCCGATCGTGGCGAGCCCGGCGCCCTTCGGCCGGACCTCGCTCGGCTCGGAGCCGGCGCCGCGCGGGCCGGACTTGGCCGGGGCGGCGTTGGCCTCCTCGGGCACCTCGCCGGCCTCGGTCAGATCGAACTTCAGGCCGAACTGCACCGAGGGGTCGAAGAAGCCCGAGAGGGCGTCGAACGGCACCAGCAGCCGCTCCGGCACGCCCGAGAAGGACAAGCCGACCTCGAAGGTGTGCTCGTGGACGCTGAGGTCCCAGAACTGGTGCTGCAGGACGATGGTCATGTCCTGCGGGTACTTCTCGCGCAGGGCCTGCGACATCCGCACGCCGGGCGCCTCCGTCCGGAACGACACGTAGAAGTGATGGTCGCCCATCAGCCCGTCCCGGGCGGCGTCGGTCAGCACCTTGCGGACCACCCCGCGAAGGGCGTCCTGCACCAGGAGATCGTAGCGAATCAGGTCGTCTGCCATCTGCGGTCGCGCTCTAGCCCGGTCTGCGCCCGGCGCCCCGCCGCGGATGGCCGGACCGAGGAAATGAGTGACGGCTTCCGGTGCCGGGCGCCGTCATGCCCCGCCTCCACGATGCGAATCGCGAGGACTTGAGACCGATCTTGGAGACCGCTTACGCGGCCACCGCCACCGGAGCGAAGGTGTCGTTGGCAACTCTTGCAACGGCCCGATAACGGTGGAACCATGCCGAGCGAAAGATCAACCTTTACGCCTTCGTCGATCCTGTCTCTCGCCCCCGCCTGAAACCAGTCCATCTCCGTCGGCCTTGCGGCCATCGGTCCTGGGCTCAGGTGGAGGCGCCGGGTACCGCCCCCGGGTCCGATCGGTTTATTCCGAAGACCGTTTATCGCCATAGCCGGCCTCGCAGCCGGCTTCCGAGATATAGAGGGGATCGGTCCGGTTTTGAAGCCCGATCGTGTCGCGCCGCTGTCTCAGGGCGAACCTCTTGACGCGGCTGTTGCCGGAACTGCGCAGTCGCGCGGTTCCGCGCCCGATGGGCCGAGCCGGCGCGACCGGATCTGGGGGGCTGTCCGGCGCCTGGGCGTCCTGGTCGCCCTCGTGCTCGTCTATCTCGGCGCCGCGAGCCTGCTCTCGCTGGCGAGCGTCCGGGTCGGCTTCGACCTGTGGGCCGGGATCGACCCGTTCCTGCCGCCCGAGCGGCGCCCGTTCCTCGGCGCCGTGGACCTCGCCCACCGCGCCTTCGCGGTGGATGCCCTCCGCCAGGTCTACCTCGCCGCCCTGGTGCTCGGCGGGGCGTGGTGGCGCGACCGGGTCGGCTGGCGCCGGCGCCTGGCGCTCGACCGCGAGCGCCCGAACGGGATCCGGCCGGTCGCGCTGCTGGCGCTCCTCCTGGTCTGGCCCGTGCTGCACATCGCCTGGGTCACCGGCACGGCCGAGTTGTTCGGCGCGAGCTTCGGCCGGCGGGTGACGCTGTCGCCGTTCATGAGCCAGAGCGCGATCGTGGCCTGGCTGCTCTATCTGGCGGTGCTGGCCCCCGTGGCCGAGGAGCTGCTGCTGCGCGGCGAGGCCTTCGCCCGCGCCCGGGAGGCCCTGGGGCCTTTGGGCGCGGTGCTGGTGACGGCCGTGATCTTCGCGGCGGCCCACGTCTCGTCCTGGGGGCTCGCCCGGCCGGTCTCGCTGCTGCCCCTGGCGCTGGCGCTCGGCTGGCTGCGCTGGCGCACCGGCCGGCTCTGGCCCGGCATCGCGCTGCACGGCTGGTCGAACCTCGCTTTGGTGACCTACGTGCTCTGGCCGACCTGACAGGCTGTGCGCCTTTTGATCGACAGACGGGCTCGCGTGCCAGGACGACGCGCGGGTCCCCTCTCCCGTGCGGGACAGGGACAGGGTGAGGAATGCGACATCTCCGGACATACCTGATCCCTCACCCCAACCCTCTCCCGAACGGGAGAGAGGGCCTGTCGCGTTGTAGGCTTCGAAGAATAGGAAAACGCACAGCCTCTGAGCGCGGGACGACACTCGGCCCGCTTCGTCACCGGCGATGATGGTGGATAGACTGGCCGCGCGCTTGCCGGATGCCACGCTCACGCGCAGGAATGCCCGATGGACGCCTATCACACCCTGTTGCGGCGCATCCTCGACGAGGGCGTGGCCAAGGACGACCGCACCGGCACCGGGACGCTCTCGGTGTTCGGCCATCAGATGCGCTTCGATCTCGCCGCGGGCTTCCCGCTGGTGACCACGAAGCGCCTGCATCTGCGCTCGATCATCCACGAACTGCTCTGGTTCCTGGCCGGCGACACCAACGTGGCCGCCCTGCGGGCCAACGGCGTGACGATCTGGGACGAGTGGGCCGACGAGAAGGGCGATCTCGGCCCGGTCTACGGCCGGCAATGGCGCTCCTGGGCCAAGCCCGACGGCGGCAGCGTCGACCAGATCGCCTGGCTGCTCGACGAGATCCGGCGCAATCCCGATTCCCGCCGCCTGATCGTCTCGGCCTGGAACCCGGCGGATCTCGACCGGATGGCGCTCGCCCCATGCCACTGCCTGTTCCAGTTCTACGTGAGCGACGGGCGCCTCTCGTGCCAGCTTTACCAGCGCTCGGCCGACGCCTTCCTGGGCGTGCCGTTCAACATCGCGAGCTACGCGCTCCTGACCCACATGATCGCCCAGGTGACCGGCCTTCAGGTCGGCGACTTCGTGCACACGTTCGGCGACGCGCATCTCTACCGCAACCATCTGGAGCAGACCCGGACCCTGCTGGACCGGGCGACGCGCCCGCTGCCGCGGCTTCAGCTCAACCCGGAAATCCGCGACCTGTTCGCCTTCCGGTACGAGGACATCACCATCGTGGATTACGACCCGCACCCGGCCATCGCGGCGCCGGTGGCGGTATGAGCACCACGATCTCGCTGGTCGCCGCCATCGCCCGCAACAGCGTGATCGGCCGCGACAACGGGCTCGCCTGGCACCTGTCCAGCGACCTCAAGCGGTTCAAGGCGCTCACCATGGGCAAGCCGATGCTGATGGGCCGGCGGACCTGGGCCTCGATCGGCCGGCCGCTGCCGGGCCGCCGCACCCTGGTGCTCACCCGCGATCCCGGCTTCCGTGCCGAGGGCGCCGAGACCGTCCACGACTGGGACGCCGCGCTCGCGGCCGCGGCCGCACCGGAGCTGATGGTGGTGGGCGGGGCGGAGATCTACGCGCTGGCCCTGTCGCACGCGGACCGGCTCCACCTCACCGAGGTCGAGGCCGAGCCCGAGGGCGACGTGCGCTTTCCCGCCTTCGACCGCACCGCGTTCCGGGAGACGTTCCGCGAGGCGCACCCGGCCGGCCCGCGCGACGCGCACGCCTTCGCGTTCGTCGATTGGGTGCGCATCTGCTGAGGCGCGCCGCCGCGGTTGTGTTCCGGCCGGTGCGTGCCCACCTGCCAGCCTTGACAGCATGGGGCGCACACCCGCAGGTGCCTGTCGGGCATGCGTTCTCATGAGGCCCCAGGCCTCGCGAGAAGAGACGTCCGCGCAGGCGTTTAGCCGCCGATCGAGCCCGTCCGCCGCGCGAGCGGTCCGGTGGGCGGGATGAGGCGGGCGAGCGTGGCCGTTCAGGCAGGGAGACGCGGCCCGGGGAGCACGTTTTGCGTGCGGACCGGGTGCGGGCAGGCAGGAGACGACGGCTAGGATGCTGTGGAGCAATCAGAGCGGCGGTGGCGGCGGCGGCCCGTGGGGTCGGCCCGGCGGCAACGGCGGCGGCCCCTGGGGTGGCGGCGGCGGCGGCAAGACCCCGCCCAACCTTGAGGACCTGCTCCGGCGCGGGCAGGACCGCCTGCGCGGCCTGATTCCGGGCGGCGGCAACACCGGCGGCGGTTATGGCGGCAGCGGCCCGAGCGGCATCGGCGGCGGCCGCAGCGCCGCGGTGATCGGGGCGCTCGCGGTCGCGGTCTGGCTCGCCACCGGCTTCTACACCGTCTACCCGCGCCAGGTCGGCATCGAGACGATCTTCGGCCGCTACGTCGGCACCAAGGGCGAAGGCCTGCGCTACAACTTCCCCTATCCGATCGGCGGCGTCGTGAAGCCGGATGTCGGCTCGCAGAACTCCATCCAGATCGGCTTCCGCGCCGGACCGGGCGGCCAGGGCCGCAACCGCGACGTGCCGGACGAGAGCCTGATCCTGACCGGTGACGAGAACATTGTCGATCTCGACTTCGAGGTGCAGTGGCGGATCAACCCGCTCAAGGCCTCCGACTTCGTGTTCAACCTCCAGAACCCGGAGGGCACCATCAAGGCGATCTCCGAGAGCGCGATGCGCGAGGTGATCGGCCGCCGCAACATCCAGGCGATCCTCACCAACGAGCAGTCGAGCATCGCCCAGGAGGTCAAGGAGATGGTCCAGAAGGCGCTGGACGAGTACGGCGCCGGCGTGCGCATCGAGGTGGTCCAGCTCGTCTCGGTCAACCCGCCGCCGGAAGTCCGGCCGGCCTTCATCGACGTGAATGCCGCCCAGCAGGACGCCGACACGGCGCAGAACGAGGCCAAGACCTACGCCAGCCGCGAAGTGCCGCAGGCGCGGGGCCGGGCGTCGCAGATCTTCCAGCAGGCCGAGGCCTACCGGACGAAGGCGACGGCCGACGCCATCGGCCAGGCCGCCCGCTTCAGCGAGGTCTACGACTCCTACAAGGCCGCCCCGGCCATCAGCCGCGAGCGGCTGTTCCTGGAGACGATGGAGAAGGTCCTGGGCTCCGTGAACAAGGTGATCATCGACCAGAACGGCGCGCAGCCCGGCTCGGGCACCGCCGCCGGGGTCCTGCCGGTGCTGCCGCTCACCGAGTTCGGCGCCCGCGCCCAATCCCCGGCCGCCACGGGAGCCGCCCGATGAAACAGGCCCTCCGCACCGGCCTGATCGCGGTCGCCGCGATCGTCGCGATCGGGCTCTACGCCTCGATCTTCACCGTCGGCCAAATGCAGCAGGCGCTCGTGCTGCAATTCGGCCGTGTCCGCGCCGTGCTCAACGCCACCGGCGAGGAGAAGCCCGGCCTCTACTTCAAGGTGCCGTTCGTCGAGAACGTCGTGATCTTCGACAAGCGCGTGCTCGACCTCGACCTGCCGGTGCAGACGGTGCTCACCGCCGACCGGCAGAACCTGGAGGTGGACGCCTTCGCGCGCTACCGGATCCTCGATCCGCTGCGGTTCTATCAGGCGGTCGGCAATATCGGGCTCGCCAATCAGCGGCTCGCCAGCTTCACCAATTCGAGCCTGCGCAACGTGCTCGCCCGCTCGACCCGCGACGCCATCGTCAAGACCGAGCGCGGCCAGCTGATGCACAACATCCAGGAGGACGTGAACCGGCAGGCGAAGGCGCTCGGCGTCGAGATCGTCGACCTGCGCATGACCCGCGTCGATCTGCCCGCGCAGAACTCGGCCGCGGTCTACCGGCGGATGAAGACCGAGCGCGAGCGCGAGGCCGCCGACATCCGCGCCAACGGCGACCAGAGCGCCGCCACGATCCGCGCCAAGGCTGACCGCGAGGTCACGGTGATCCTCGCCGAGGCGACGCAGAAATCCGAACAGCTGCGCGGCCAGGGCGATGCCGACAAGAACCGGATCCTCGCCGAGGCGTTCGGCAAGGACCCGGACTTCTTCAGCTTCTACCGCTCGATGCAGGCCTACGAGACCGGGCTGAAGGGCTCCGACACGCGGCTGGTGATCAGCCCCAGCTCGGATTTCTTCCGCTACTTCAGCGACCCGCAGGGCCGGGCGACGGCTTCGGCGCCGCGTCCGCCCCGCGGGCCCACGGACCCGACCGCCTCCACCGGCGCGACGCGCTGACGGCTGGCGCCCCGGCGCCAGCGGACTACGATGCAGGACAATCCGCGGGCGGCCGATTCCGGTCGGCGGCCCGCGAAACCGGAACCGCGTTCTTGAAGAGGTCGACCATGCACCCCGTCGCGAGCGCCCCCCGGGCACCTTTCGGCCGCGCGCAGGCGCAGCCCCGCTCCCGCGCCCGCTCCCTGATGGCGGCGATCCTGGTCGGCGCCTCCGTCGCGACCGCCGCCCTGCCGGCCCCCGCCTTCGCCAAGGGGCCGGCCTCGCTGGCCGACCTCGCCGATCAGGTCACCGACGCGGTGGTCAACATCTCCGCCTCCACCACGGTCGAGGCGCGCAGCAGCCGCGCCGGGCCGCAACTGCCGCCGGGCACGCCGTTCGAGGACCTGTTCGAGGAGTTCTTCAACCGCCGCGGCGGCGGTGGCGGCAAGGGCGGGGAGCGCGGCGACAACGACACGCCGCGCCAGCAGCGCAAGTCGAACTCGCTGGGCTCCGGCTTCATCATCGACGCCTCGGGCATCGTCGTGACCAACAACCACGTCATCGGCGACGCCAACGACATCCAGGTGATCCTGCACGACGGTACCAAGCTGAAGGCCGAGATCGTCGGCAAGGATTCGAAGATCGATCTGGCGGTGCTGCGGGTGAAGCCCGCCGCCGACCATCCGCTGAAGGCGGTGCCGTTCGGGAACTCCGACACGATGCGCCCCGGCGACTGGGTCATCGCCATCGGCAACCCGTTCGGCCTCGGCGGCTCGGTCTCGGCCGGCATCGTCTCGGCCCGCGGCCGGAACATCGAGTCCGGCCCCTACGACAACTACATCCAGACGGATGCGGCCATCAACAAGGGCAATTCCGGCGGCCCGCTGTTCAACATGGACGGCGAGGTGATCGGCATCAACACGGCGATCCTGTCGCCCACCGGCGGCTCGGTGGGCATCGGTTTCGCGGTCCCGTCGGATACGGCCAAGCCCGTGATCGACCAGCTGCGCGACTTCGGCGAGGTCCGCCGCGGCTGGCTCGGCGTCCGCATCCAGAACGTCGACGACGCCACCGCGGAGGCGCTCAACCTCAAGGGCGGCGCCCGCGGCGCCCTGGTGGCCGGCGTCGACGAGAAGGGCCCGGCCAAGACCGCCGGGATCGAGGTCGGCGACGTGATCCTGAAGTTCAACGGCGCCCCCGTGAAGGCGTCTGGCGACCTGCCACGCATCGTCGCCTCGACCCCGGTGGGCCAGAAGGTCGACGTGGTGGTGATGCGCAAGGGCGAGGAGGTGACGAAGCCCGTCACCCTCGGCCGGCTCGACGATACCGACAAGCCGCAGCTCGCCAACCTGCGCCAGCCCGAGCCCGAGAGCGCGACCCGTCAGGCGCTGGGCCTCAACCTCTCCGGCATCACCGACGAGCTGCGCAAGAAGTTCGGGATCAAGGACACCGTGAAGGGCGTGGTCGTCACCCGGGTCGATCCGAACTCGACCGCCGCCGACAAGCGGATCCAGCCCGGCGAGGTGATCGTCGAGGTCGGCCAGGAGGCGGTGAACACCCCCGCCGACGTGACCAAGCGGGTCGACGCCCTCAAGAAGGACGGGCGCAAGTCGGTCCTGCTGCTGGTGGCGAGCGCCACCGGCGACGTGCGCTTCGTGGCGATCGGGCTGGACTGATCTGGTCCTTCCCTGAGAGGCTGAGGGCCGTCGCTCCGGAAGGATGCGGCGGCCTTCGCGTTTTCGGGTCAGGGCCGGGCGGCTCGACAGGGGTTGGCGGAGGCCGCATTGACGCGGCAGATCCGTGCAGCACACTGGCGTCGCGAGTCGAAGCGGCTCGGACGCACTCGAACCCCATGACAGCCGTCGCCTTCGACACCCTGAAGTTCGCCCGCGCCCTGCGCGAGAAGGCGAAGCTGTCACCCGAGCAGGCCGAGGGCTTGGCGGATGCGCTGGTCGATGTCTTTGACGGAACCCCCGCGACGAAGGCTGACATCCGCGACGTTCAGGCTGAAATCCAGGCCGTTCGCGGCGATATCGAAGCGCTGAAGATCCAGACCCGCGCCGATATCGAGGCGCTGCGGCTAACGACGCAGGCGGATAGCGAGAATCTGCGCGTTTCCACCAAAGCCGATATCAAGGCTCTCGGCCTCGAGATGAAGGCGGATATCGAAACGACGAAAGGCGCGATCGCTTCTGCCAAGATGGAGATGGTGCGCTGGATCTTCGGTGCGATCGGCTTTCAGACGGTGGCTCTCCTGGGTGCCGTCGTCACGCTCGCCCGGATCCTGATCCACTGACCCCTCAAGCCACGAACTCGGCCGCCCCATACCCCTGCAGGTACAAGAGCGCGGTGAGGTCGCCGTGCGCGATCCGGACCCGGGCGGCGGCCGCGACCGCGGGCTTGGCCCGGAAGGCGACACCGAGGCCGGCCTCCGCCAGCATGTCGAGATCGTTGGCGCCGTCACCCACCGCGAGCGTCTCCGCGGGGCCGAGCCCGAGGGATTCGCGCAACTCGATCAGCGCGGCGCGCTTCTCCGCCTTGCCGACGATCGGGTCCTCCACCGTGCCGGTGAGCCGCCCGTCCGCGACGCCGAGCACGTTGGCCCGGTGCGCCTCGAAGCCGATCATCCCGGCGATCGGGCCGGTGAACAGGGTGAAGCCCCCCGAGACCAGGCAGGTCCGGGCGCCGTGCGCCCGCATCGTCCGCACCAGCGTCGGGCCGCCCGGGGTGAGGCTGAGCCGATCGGCGATCAGGCCGTCGACCGCCGCGACCGGGATGTCCCTCAGGAGCGCGACGCGCTCGCGGAGCGCCGGCTCGAACGCGATCTCGCCGCGCATCGCCCGCTCGGTGATCGCCGCGACGTGGTCCTTGAGGCCGAGCGTCCCGGCGAGCTCGTCGATGCATTCCTGCTCGATCATGGTTGAATCCATGTCGGCCAGGAACAGGCGCTTGCGCCGGTGCGCGTCGGCGGGCAGCACGGCGAGGTCGATCGGCTCGCCCGAGAGCGCGCTCCGCAGCCGCTCCGTGAGGGCGCCCGCATCGGCGGGATCGCCCGGCACCAGCACCTCGGCGGCGACCTCTCCGTGCAGGATCCGGGGCTGGTGCTCCGTCCGCAGCACGGCGCGCGCCTCGGCCAGAACCGCGTCGGTGATGGACGGCCGAGCCGGGTTTGCTATCAGGACCGCGACCAGCATCGTGGAGTTTCGCCTTGCCAGACCGGGAGGAGACCGGGGGGCGCCCGGCGGCGATCCTCATCGCAGGGCCCACCGCCTCGGGCAAGTCAGCGCTGGCCGCCCGGCTGGCGCTGCGCCACGGCGGCGTGGTGATCAACACCGATTCCATGCAGGTGTATCGCGACCTGCGCCGCCTCACCGCCCGGCCCGAGCCCGAGGAGGAAGCGCAGGTGCCCCATCGGCTCTACGGCCATGTCGACGGCGCCGTGAATTATTCGCTGGGGCACTTTTCCCGCGACGCGGCGGCGCTGCTCGCGGCGCTCGACGGGCGGTTGCCGGTCTTCGTCGGCGGCACCGGCCTGTACTTCCGGGCGCTGGAGCAGGGCTTTTCGGAGCTGCCGCCCGTGCCCGAGGCGGTGCGCGCGCGAGTGCGGGAGGAGGCCGAGGGGCGCCCGACCGAGGCGCTGCACGCCGACCTCGCCCAGCACGACCCCGAGGGTGCCGCCCGCCTGCGCCCGAGCGACCGGATGCGGGTGATGCGCGCCCTGGAGATCTTTTTTGCCACTGGCCGGCCGATCGCCAGCTTCTACGGCGACCCGGTGCCCGGCCCCCTGGCCGGCTGGAGTCTCAAAAGAATCTTCCTGGCGCCCGATCGCGCGGTGCTGCGCGCCCGAATCGACGCCCGCTTCCGGGCAATGATCGCGGAGGGCGCGCTGGACGAGGTCGCCCGCCTGCGGTCGCGAAGGCTCGATCCGATGCTGCCGGTGATGCGCGCCCATGGCGTGCCGGGCCTGATCGCCCATCTCGACGGAACGCTTTCGCTGGAAGAGGCGATCGCCCGCGGCCAGGCCGATACGCGGGCCTACGCCAAGCGGCAATTCACGTGGTTCCGCCACCAGATGGGAACGGACTGGCGCTGGCTCGATCCGGAGGCGGCGGCTGCGTTGTGAGGGCCGGGGCTTAGCGGGCCGCAGGCGGCTCTCCCTCCCCCTTTACGGGCTTACGGCTTCACACTTCGAGGTCGACATAAGATACGGGAGGCACTGCGGTTCTCCCTCCCCCGCAGAAGGGGAAGGGAAAGCCGCGCGCCCTGTTTCAGCCTGCGCGGGCAGACGAAAAAACGCCGCCCTCAGCGCTCCAGCCGCGCTACCAGGCTCGACGTGTCCCAGCGGTTGCCGCCCATGGCCTGCACCTCGGCGTAGAACTGGTCGACGAGCGCCGAGACCGGGAGCTTGGCGCCGTTGCGGCGCGCCTCGTCCAGCAGGATGCCGAGATCCTTGCGCATCCAGTCGACCGCGAAGCCGAAGTCGAACTTGCCCTGGTTCATGGTCTTGCCGCGGTTCTCCATCTGCCAGGAGCCGGCGGCCCCCTTGGAGATCACGTCGAGCACCGCCTCCACGTCGAGGCCGGCGCGCTTGGCGAAGTGGACGCCCTCGGACAGGCCCTGGACCAGGCCGGCGATGCAGATCTGGTTGACCATCTTGGTGAGCTGGCCGGAGCCCACCGGGCCCATCAGCCGGCAGGCCCGGGCGAAGGACCCGATCGCCGCCTCGACCTTGGCGTAGGTCTCCGGCGCGCCGCCGCACATCACGGTGAGCACGCCGTTCTCGGCGCCGGCCTGGCCGCCGGAGACCGGGGCGTCGATGAAGCCCGCCCCCTTGGCCTCGGCGGCGGCGGCGAGCTCCCGGGCGACCTCGGCCGACGCGGTGGTGTGATCGACGAAGATCGCGCCGGGCTTCATGCCGGCGAGCGCGCCGTCATCGCCCAGCACGACGCTGCGCAGGTCGTCGTCGTTGCCCACGCAGGCGAACACGATCTCGGCGCCCGCGACGGCCTCCCGGGGCGTGGCCGCGGAGGCGCCGCCGTAGGTCTTCACCCAGGCCTCGGCCTTCGGTGTGGTGCGGTTGTAGACGGTGACGTCGTGGCCACCCTTCTTGGCGAGGTGGCCGGCCATCGGGCCGCCCATCACGCCGAGGCCCAGGAATGCGACCTTCGCCATTGTGCTCTCCTTAACGACCGCCGGATCGCTCCGGCGCGATCCCGAACGGTGGCTCAGCGGCCGGCCGCGACGGCCGGGTTCCGGCCGCCGAGGGTCAGCGCGGCGTTCACGACCACCGCCACGACGATGTTCACGGCGAGCGCCAGGAGCCCGGTATAGAGCGTGAGCTTCGCGTCGCCGAAGGTCAGGGTGTGCAGGGGCTTCAGCCCGTCCGACCACGCGATCAGGCTGCCGGCGACGAAGCCCACCGCCCAGCCGGCGAGCAGGGCCGGTGCGCGGAACCACGACACGTAGAGCCCGAAGATCAGGGCCGGCAGGGTCTGCAGGATCCACAAGCCGCCGAGCAATTGCAGATCGAGGGCGAACTGCGTCGGCAGGACCAGGATCGCCACCAGGGCGCCGATCTTGACCAGCATCGAGGTGATCTTGGCGACCTGCGCCTCCCCCGAGGGGGTGACGTTCGGGTTGACGTAGGCCTTCCAGACGTTGCGCGAGAACAGGTTGGCCGCGCCGATCGACATCACCGCCGCCGGCACCAGGGCGCCGATGGCGATGGCCGCGAAGGCGAAGCCCGCGAACCAGCCCGGGAACAGGGTCTTGAACAGGGCCGGCACCACGTCGTTGTTGCTGGTCACCTTGAGGCCCGCCGCGTGGCCCATGTAGCCCAGCATGGCGAGCAGCCCGAGCAGCAGCGTGTAGGCCGGCAGCAGCACCGCGTTCTTGCGGATCGTGTTGCCCCCCGAGGAGGCGAAGATGCCGGTCAGCGTGTGCGGGTACATGAACGCCGCGAGCGCCGAGCCGAGGGCCAGCGACGCGTAGGGCAGGACCTGCGCCGGGCTCAGCAGCGTGCCGCCCGAGCCCTTGGCCTTGAACGCCGCGTCGGCGGCGTCGAACACCGCGGCGTAGCCGCCGAGCTTCGACGGCACGATCGCCACCGCCACCAGCACCACGATGTAGATCATGATGTCCTTGACGAAGGCGATCAGCGCCGGCGCCCGCAGACCGGACGAGTAGGTGTAGAACGCGAGCACCAGGAAGGCGGCGATCAGCGGGAACTCGCCGTGCAGCCCCAGCGCCTTGATCGCCACCTCCATGCCGATCAGCTGGAGCGCGATGTAGGGCATGGTGGCGATCACGCCGGTGACGGCGACCGCGAGTTCGAGCGCCCGCGAGCCGTAGGTGCCGTACACGACGTCGCCCGCCGTGACGTAGCCCTTGTCCTTGGCGGCCTGCCACAGCACCGGCATCACCGCGAACACGAACGGGTAGACGATGATCGTGTAGGGCAGGGCGAAGAACCCGTAGGCGCCGACCGCGTAGACCAGCGCCGGCACCGCGATGACCGTATAGGCGGTGTAGAAGTCGCCGCCGATCAGGAACCATGTGATCCAGGTGCCGAACTTCCGGCCGCCCAGGCCCCACTCGTCGAGATGGGCGAGCGTCTCGGGCCGGCGCCAGCGGGCGGCGACGAAGCCCATCACGGTCACCAGCAGGAAGAAGAAGACGAAGACCGACAGGGCCGGGATGTCGAGATCAGCGGTCATCGCGCACGCCCCGGTAGACGAGGTAGAGGATCAGGGAGGTGAGCGGCACCCAGGCCAGCTGGTACCAGTAGAAGAACGGGAAGCCGAACAGGACCGGATCGCGCTGGTTGTAGAACGGCACCCACAAGAGCCCCAGGAAGGGCAGCAGCAGGAGCCACATCAGCGGCGAGCGGCGTCGGGTTTCCATGGTCCGGTCCGGTCGAGGAAAACGGCTCAGTTACAGATGTCCGCCGTTACACATAGCGTTCATCGTGCGGTCTCGGGCGCTGCATCACAGTTCGGATCGCTTGCGTCAACGGGAGGCCGATAGGATAAACCGGACCTGTCGCACGGGATCAACGAATCCCGGCCGGCGGCTCCCCGGAGCCGTCCGAGCCCGAGGCGGCGTTCTGGGAGGGACGAGATGGGTACGGCGCTCGGCAGGCAACTCCGCGACCATGGGCCCTGGGCCCTCGTGGGAGCGCTCGGCGCCGCGGCTTTGGCGATCGTGGCGACCCAGCGCGGCGAGACGATCAACGCCCTCTGGGTCGTGGTCGCGGCGGTCTGCGTCTACCTCATCGCCTACCGCTACTACTCGAAATTCATCGCCGACAAGGTGATGCGCCTCGACCCGAAGCGCGCGACGCCGGCCGTGCGCCACAACGACGGGCTCGATTACGTGCCCACCAACCGCAGCGTCCTGTTCGGCCACCATTTCGCGGCGATCGCGGGGGCGGGCCCGCTGGTCGGACCGGTGCTCGCCGCGCAGATGGGCTACCTGCCCGGCATGCTGTGGATCCTGGCCGGCGTGGTGCTCGCCGGCGCGGTGCAGGACTTCATGGTCCTGTTCGTGTCGATGCGCCGGGACGGCCGGTCGCTCGGCGAGCTGATCCGGGCCGAGCTCGGCACCGTGCCGGGCATCATCGCGCTGTTCGGCACCTTCCTGATCATGGTGATCCTGCTGGCCGTGCTGGCGCTGATCGTGGTCAAGGCGCTGGCCGAGAGCCCGTGGGGCACCTTCACGGTGATGTCGACGATCCCGATCGCCATGCTGATGGGCGTGTATGCGCGCTACATCCGCCCGGGCCGGATCGGCGAGGTCTCGGTCCTCGGCTTCGTCCTCTTGATGCTGGCGATCCTCGGCGGCGGCTCGGTGGCCGCGAGCCCGGTCTGGGGCCCGGCCTTCACCTTCACGGGCCCGCAGCTGTGCTGGATGCTGATCGGCTACGGCTTCGTGGCCTCGATCCTGCCGGTCTGGCTGCTGCTGGCGCCGCGGGACTACCTCTCGACCTTCCTCAAGATCGGCACTATCGTCGGGCTGGCGCTCGGCATCGCGGTCGTCGCGCCGCACCTGCAGATGCCCGCGACGACCAAGTTCATCGACGGCACCGGGCCGGTCTGGGCCGGCAGCCTGTTCCCGTTCCTGTTCATCACCATCGCGTGCGGCGCGGTCTCGGGCTTCCACGCCCTGATCTCGTCGGGCACGACGCCGAAGCTGATCGCCAGCGAGGCGGATGCCCGCTTCATCGGCTACGGCGGCATGCTGATGGAATCGTTCGTGGCGATCATGGCGCTGGTCTCGGCCTGCGTGATCGACCCGGGCGTGTACTTCACCATGAACTCGCCCGCGGCGCTCGTCGGCACCACGCCGGAGACCGCGGCGGCGGCCGTCACCAAGCTCGGGTTCACCACGACGCCCGACATCATCACCCAGACCGCCGCGGATGTCGGCGAGCGCACGATCATCTCCCGGGCCGGCGGCGCCCCGACGCTCGCGGTCGGCATGGCCCACATCATCTCCTCGGCCATCGGCGGCAAGGCGATGATGGCGTTCTGGTACCATTTCGCGATCCTGTTCGAGGCCCTGTTCATCCTCACGGCGGTCGATGCCGGCACCCGCGCCTGCCGCTTCATGGTGCAGGACCTCGTCGCCCTGGCGGTGCCGTCGTTCAAGAACACCACCTCCTGGGGGCCGAGCATCGCGGCCACCGCGATCGCGGTCGGCGCCTGGGGCTACTTCCTGTACCAGGGCGTGACCGACCCGCTCGGCGGCATTAACACCCTGTGGCCGCTGTTCGGCATCTCCAACCAGATGCTGGCCGCGGTGGCGCTGACGCTCTGCACCGTGGTGATCTTCAAGATGAAGCGCGAGCGCTACGCGTTCGTGACCGTCATCCCGACCGCGTGGCTGTGCCTGTGCACCCTCACGGCCGGCTGGCAGAAGATCATGTCCGCCGACCCCAAGATCGGGTTCCTGGCCCATGCCGAGCGCTACGCGACGGCCGCCGCCGAGGGCAAGCTCCTGGCCCCGGCCAAGACCGCCGACCAGATGGCGCAGATCATCCTCAACGACCGGATCGACGCCGTGCTGGCGGCCCTGTTCATCGGCCTCGTGGTCGCCATCGCGGGCTTCGGCATCGCCGCCTGCCTGAAGGCGTGGCGCGCCGATCGCTGGACCGCCCGCGAGACCGATCCGCGCCTGGCCGCGGCCGAGTAGGGACCGCCATGGAGCAACCGCAGAGCCTGCGCCGCCGCCTCCGGACGCTGTCCAAATGCGTCTGCGACGGCGCCCGGCTGATGGTGGGGCAGGGGGATTACGCGGCCTACGCCGCCCATATCCGCCGGACCCATCCCGACCAGGCCCCGATGACCGAGCTGGAGTTCTTCCGCAATCGCGAGAACGCCCGCTTCGGCGTGGGGAACACGTCGGGGTTCCGCTGCTGCTGAAGGGGGCGACGCCGGCGTCAAACGGTGCGGGGCCTGCGGTCTCGCACCGTCATTGCGAGCGCAGCGAAGCAACCTAGGGACGCGCCACCTTCGGGGATCGCGCGCTGCGCTGGGTTGCTTCGCTGTGCCCGCAATGACGGAGAAGGCGGACGGCCGCCTTCAACCAGAGACCGGATGCGACGCCCACAATGCGCCGGCCCGCGAAACCATAAATTGCGCGCAGACTGTCAGTCCCCGGCCCAAGCGCGGCCGGATCTTGACTCGGCCGCCACAATATCCGCCATCTCCGACCGCACGGGAGGTCGGCATGAGCATTTTCCAGGACGCCATCCTTCGGTTCGGCCGCACGATCATGTCGTATGCGGGCGATGCCGTCTTCCTTCAGGCCGCCGTCTCGGCCGCGGCCAACGTCATCGTGGCCGATGGCGACGTGGCCGAGGAGGAGATCGAATCGGCGATCACCGGCATCCGCGCCAACCCGATCCTCGAGAAGTCCTACGACACGCTGCGGGTCGAGCAGGAGCTCTACGAGGCCATCGCCCGGGCCAAGACCCGCGCCGGCCGGCTGGAGAACCTGCGCCTGGTCGGCGCCATCGCGGAGCGGCCGATCGACCAGCGCCAGGACGTCTTCCTGATCGGCGCCGACGTGGCCGATTTCGGCGGCATCAGCGCGGTCGAGCACAAGGCGCTCGACGAGATCGCCGCGGCTTTGCACGTGGACAAGGCGGCGCTGCTGCGCTGAGCCGTCCCCCTCGCCGCCGCGTCGGCGGCGCCTGAGATTCCCGCACGGACGGCGAGGTCCGTGCAGGCCTTCCCCTGTATGCGGGGCTACGATGTTCAAACATCGTTTTGTGCAGACCGCGACAGGCCCCCTCTCCCGCACGGGAGAGGGGGCCTGTGCCTCATGCGTTCGAAGAGGCGTGCCTCTGCGAGCCGCGTACGGGGAGAGGGGACCTGCGCCCCATCCGCCGATGCCGCATCACCATCGCCGCCCGTAGCGCGGCCCGACCCCTGCGGCGTCGCGGCCCGTCCCTTGCCTGTCCGGACATGCTAGCGAAACAGGCCCGGTGCCAGATGCGCCGGTACGCGATGCGAACAAGCCGGCCCGGCGCCGGCCGGCGGAGACCGCATGGGCCTCGTCCTCTACGCTCTCAAGTTCCGGATCACGACCTACGTGCTCGCCGTGCTGATGATGCTCGGCGGCGTCGGCGCGCTGATCGTCACGCCCAAGGACGTGCTGCCGGTCGTCGATATCCCGGTCGTCGTCGTGGTCTGGACCTATACCGGCCTGTCCACGCCGGAGATGGAACAGCGCATCACCACCTATGCCGAGTACGGCATCTCCAACAACGTCAACAACATCCGTCGCATGGAGTCGACCACGCTCCAGGGCACCGCGGTGCAGCGGATCTACTTCGACCCGACGGTCAGCATCGATCTGGCCATCGCCCAGGTGGTGTCCTCGACCAACTCGATCCGCGCGGTGATGCCGACCGGCACGCAGCCGCCGATCATCGTGCGGTATTCGGCCTCCTCGGTCCCGGTGATCCAGCTGGCGCTGACCTCGGCCAAGGACAGCCTGAACCAGGTCTACGACTACGCCCAGTACCGGATCCGGCAGACCCTGGCGCAGGTGCCGGGCTCGACCCTGCCGGCCCCGTTCGGCGGCGCCCCCCGGCAGATCATGGTCGATCTCGACCTCAACGCCCTCCAGGCGCTCGGCCTGACGCCGCTCGACGTCACCAACGCCATGACGGCCCAGAACCTCACGGTGCCGTCCGGCCTCACCAAGATCGGCGAGCAGCAATACCCGGTGCAGCTCAACGCCACGCCGCCCTCGATCGAGACCCTCAACCTCGCGCCGATCAAGGTGGTGGCCGGCCAGCCGGTTCTGGTCCGCGACGTCGCCTATGTCCGGGACGGCGGCCCGCCGCAGATCAACGTGGTCCGGGCCGAAGGCGGCCAGGCCGTGCTGATGCAGGTGATCAAGAACGGCAACGCCTCGACCCTGAACGTCGTCAACAACGTCAAGGCGGCGATGCCGACGATCCGGGCCGCCGCCCCGGAGGGGATGGCGATCAAGCCGCTGTTCGACCAGTCGGTGTTCGTCTCGAACGCCATCGAGGGCGTGCTGCACGAGGCCGCCATCGCGGCGGGGCTCACGGGCCTCGCGATCCTGCTGTTCCTGGGCTCGTGGCGCTCGACGCTGATCGTGCTGATCTCGATCCCGCTCTGCGTGATGACCTCGCTCGCGGTGCTGGCCGCGCTCGGCGAGACCATCAACGTGATGACGCTCGGCGGCCTGGCGCTGGCGGTCGGCATCCTGGTGGACGACGCCACGGTGGCGATCGAGAACACCTACCGGTTGTTCGAGGAGGGCGAGGAGTTCCGCGAGAGCGTGGTCCACGGCGCCGCCGGCATCGCCAAGCCGGCGCTGATCTCGACCCTGTCGATCTGTGCGGCGTTCACGGCGGTGTTCGCCCTCACCGACACGCCGAAATACCTGTTCACCCCGCAGGCGCTCGCGGTCGTGTTCGCGATGCTGACCTCCTACCTGCTGTCGCGCACCCTGGTGCCGCTCATGATCGACGTGATCGTGGCGCCGGAATACCGGCAGAAGCACGCCAAGGACCATGGAGAGGGCCACGGAGAGGATCGGGGCGAGACGCAGGGCGAGGACCGGGCCGCGCGCGCCCCGCCCCGCCAGGGCCGCATCGCCCGGGCCTTCGGCCTCGTCTCCGCGCCGCTGTTCCGCCTCGCCGGGCGCGCCCACGGCGCATTCGAGCGCGGCTTCACCCGGTTCCACCGGGGCTATGTCGGCCTGCTGCACGCGGTGCTGGGCCACCGGATCGTCACCCTGGGCCTCGTGGGATTCGTCCTCGGGATGACCGGATTGCTGTTCGTCTTCGTCGGCGAGGATTACTTCCCGCAGATCGAGTCGAGCCAGATGACCATGCACCTGCGCACCCGCACGGGCATGCGCATCGAGACCACCCAGCAGGTCTTCGCCGACGTCGAGGACACGGTCCGGGAGGTGGTCCCGCCGGGTGAGATCGAGCAGATCCTCGACAATATCGGCCTGCCCTCGATCAACTACAACTTCGCCTTCTCGGACGGCTCGTTCGTCTCCTACAACGACGGCCAGATGCTGATCAGCCTCAAGGAGGGCCACGGCTCGGTTGCCGGCTACATGAAGCGCCTGCGCGAGGTGCTGATGAAGCGCTTCCCGGACATGATCGTCTATTTCCAGCCCGCCGACATGATCACCCAGATCCTGAATTTCGGCGTCATCACGCCGATCGACGTGCAGGTCTCCGGCCGGCACAAGGAGAAGGACCTGGAGGTCGCCCAGCGGATCGTCCAGCGGCTCAAGCACACCAAGGGCCTGGTCGACGTCCACCTGCAGCAGATCGTCAACGAGCCGCAATTCTACGTCGACGTCGACCGGCGCCTGGCCTCCGAACTCGGGCTGACCGAGCAGCAGGTGGCGCAGAACATGAACATCTCGCTGTCGGGCAGCTACCAGGTGACGCCGAATTTCTGGCCCGACCCCAAGACCGGCATCCCCTACCAGCTCTGGGTGCAGACGCCGGAATACCGCAACGCCTCGCTGACCGACCTGCGCAACACGCCGATGTTCGTGCGCGCGGCCGCGACCTCCGGCACCGGGCCGGGGGTGCTGACCCTGCTGTCGAGCCTGGCCGACCTGCGCCGGGTGCCGACCCAGACGGTGATCAACCACGTCAACATCCAGCCGACCTTCGACATCTTCGCCTCGGTCCAGGACCGGGATCTCGGCTCGGTCGCCCGCGACATCGACGCGATCGTGCAGGACGAGCGGAAGAACCTCGAAGCGCCCGACACGATCGCGGTGCGCGGCCAGATCGAGAACATGCGCAGCGCCTTCTTGCGCCTGGAGATCGGCCTAGGCATCGCGCTGATCGCCGTCTACCTGCTGATGGCGGTGAACTACCAGAGCTGGGGCGACCCGTTCGTGGTGATCGCGGCCCTGCCGATGGCGTTCTGCGGCATCACCTTCGCGCTGTTCATCACCGGGACCGCGTTCTCGATCCCGTCGATCTTCGGGGCGATCATGTCCGTGGGCATCGCCTCGGCGAACTCGATCCTGCTCGTCACCTTCGCCAAGGAGCACCGGGAGGAAACCGGCTGCAGCGCCTTCGAAGCCGCGATCACCGCCGGCGAGACCCGCCTGCGGCCGGTGCTGATGACCGCCTCGGCGATGTTCTTCGGCCTGATCCCGATGGCGCTCGGCACCGGCGAGGGCGGCGAGCAGAACGCCGCCCTCGCCCGCGCCGTGATGGGCGGCATCGCCTTCGCCACCCCGGCGACCCTGCTGCTGGTGCCGTTCCTCTACGTGCTGCTGCGGAGCGGGCCGGCGCAGCCGGTGCAGGATTATCTGGAGCCGGAGGGCGCGGCGGCGGCGTGAGCGCCGCCCCTCAGCCCTCCTTGAAGCCGTATTCCGGCGTGTCGTCGTCGTTGCCGTAATACTTGTACGGCAGGAACTTGCCCGACATGGTCAGCTTCACCCGGTCGCCCTTGTTGTTGGCTTCGCGCGCCATCTCCATGTTGAAGTCGATCGCCGACATGATGCCGTCGCCGAACTCCTCCTGGATCAGCTCCTTGAAGGTCGTGCCGTAGACCATCACCAGCTCGTAGAACCGGTAGATCAGCGGGTCGGTGGGCGGCATCGCCGGGATCGAGCCGCGATAGGGCGCCTCGTTGAGCATCCGCTCCTCGGCGACCGTCAGGCCGAACAGCTCGGCGGCCCGTTTGGCCTGGGCCTTGGGCAGCTTCATCTGGCCCATGCAGGCCGCGGTGATCAGGAACGGCGAGAGGCCGCCGATCGCCTCGTGGATATGGGCCCAGCTCCAGCCCTTCTCGCGTTTGATGTCGAGGAGCTTCTCGGTCAGGTCGGCGCGCTTCATGCTTGGCTCCATGGTCCTGTGTCAGGCTGGTTCGGGTGAGGCCGCCGGCGGCGTGCGGCCCCACCCCACCCCGGGCGGGGTGCGCACCCGGCACCGGGACCGACGAGGGGGGACTCGGTCGGCGCCGGGTGCGGAACGCGGCCCGCGGTCCCGGCTCGGCCAGGACACGCGGAGACCGCACGATAGCAAGAGATAAGCCAGCCAATTCTTCGCGGGAACAGCAAACGGCGGCGCAGCGCATTCTCAGCCCGCGACGAACGCGCGAAGAGTCCGCGAAGCGTGGTTTCGATGCACCGGCCCGGCGGGAAGCGCGCCGCCCGGGCCGGAAACGCTTGCATCCGCGGCCCGTTTTCGGACCATGCGCCCTCGGGTCTCGGAGGCGGGCTTTGGACGGGGACGATCGGGACGAACAGAAGGCGGGCGCATCGGCGCCGGCCCCCTGGGAATTCGTGCTGCCGGAGGAGTCGGCCACGGAGGATCTCGGCCTGTTCCTGTCCGAGTTCCTGACCCCCGGCGACGTCGTGGCGCTCTCGGGCGGCCTGGGCGGCGGCAAGACCACCCTGGCCCGGGCGGTGATCCGCGAGCTCGCCGGCGACCCGCGCCTGGAGGTGCCGAGCCCGACCTTCACGCTGATCCAGCCCTACACGGCCCGCGACGGCCGGGCCATCGTCCACGCCGACCTCTACCGCCTGCGCGACCCCGACGAGCTGGTGGAGCTCGGCTTCGAGGAGATGGCCGAGGACGCCATCACCCTGGTCGAGTGGCCCGACCGGATGCCCCCCCGCGACGGGCCGGTGCTCACCATCGATCTGTCCCTGCGCGCCGAGTTCGGCGCCGAGGCGCGCCTCGCCCGGATCGACGGCACCGGCGGCATGCGCGCCCGGCTCGACCGGGCCCGGGCGGTGCGCCGCCTCCTCGACCGCAGCGGCTGGGACATCGCCGAGCGCACCCTGATGCAGGGCGATGCCTCGTCCCGCGCCTACGAGCGCCTGACCAAGCCCGATGGCACCAGCGCCGTGCTGATGATCGCCCCGCCCCGGCCCGACGGCCCGCCGGTCCGCGACGGCAAACCCTACAGCGCGATCGTGCACCTGGCCGAGAGCGTCCACGCCTTCGTGGCCCTCGACCGCGGCTTGCGGGCGCTCGGCTTCTCGGCGCCCAAGATCTACGGCGAGGACCTGCCCGAGGGCCTGCTGATCCTCGAGGATCTCGGCAGCGAGCCCGTGGTCGAGGGCGGCGCGCCCCGGCCCGAGCGCTACACCGAGGCAGTGCGCCTGCTCGCCAAGCTCCACGCCACGCCGCTGCCGGCGGTGCTGCCGGTGGCCGACGGCATCGAGCACGTCCTGCCGGTCTACGACGCGGCGGCCTTGCTGTTCGAGGCGGAGCTGATGCCCGAATGGTACGCCCCGGCGATCCGGAACGTCGCCCTGTCGGAGGGCGCCCGGTCGGAGTTCGTGGCCCTGTGGCGCGCGGCCCTGCAGAACGCGGTGCCCGACCGCGCCACCTGGACCCTGCGCGACTACCACTCGCCGAACCTGATCTGGCTGCCCGAACGCGACGGGCTGGAGCGGGTCGGGCTGATCGATTTCCAGGACGCCGTGATGGGCCACCCGGCCTACGACGTCGCCTCGCTGCTGCAGGATGCCCGGGTCGACACCAGCGCCGAGTTCGAACTGCGGCTGCTCGGCCTCTACGCCCGCGAGCGCCGCAGCCGGGACCCGGCCTTCGATGTCGGCGCCTTCGCCACCGCCTATGCCCTGCTGGCTGCCCAGCGCGCCACCAAGATCCTGGGCATCTTCGCCCGGCTCGACCGGCGGGACGGCAAGCCCGGCTACCTCGCCCACCTGCCGCGGATCGAGGGCTATCTCGCCCGCAACCTCGCCCATCCGGCGCTGGCCGAGTTGCGGGCCTGGCACGCGGCGCATCTGCCGGGCCTCGTCGCCGCGGCCGAGGAGGCTTAGGTCTGACGCAGGGCTCTGCCCTGCACCCGCAAAAGGTCGACGACCTTTTGAAACCACGACTCGCAAAGCCTGATCCGGATCCCCGCATGAGCGCGCCCGCCCCCGCCGTCACCCGTGCGTTCGTGCTGGCCGCGGGCCTGGGCAAGCGCATGCGGCCGGTGACCGCCACGGTGCCGAAACCCCTGGTGGAGGTGGCCGGCAAGGCACTCCTCGACCACGCCCTCGACCGGGCCGCCGAGGCCGGGATCGAGACCGCGATCGTCAACGTCCACTACCTGCCCGACCTGATCGAGGGGCATCTCGCCCGCCGGACGGACGGGCCCGCCATCCAGGTCTCGGACGAGCGCGCCGCGCTGCTGGAGACGGGCGGCGGCATCCGCAAGGCGCTGCCGCTGCTCGGCGACGCGCCGTTCGTGGTGCTGAACTCGGATTCGTTCTGGCTCGAAGGCCCGGCCCCCAACCTCCGCCGGCTGATCGACGCCTGGGATCCGGAGCGCATGGACGCCCTGCTGCTGGTCGCCCCCACCGCCACCAGCCTGGGCTACGACGGGGCCGGGGATTTCGTCATGGACGCGGACGGACGCCTAGAGCGCCGCGGCGAGCGTGAGGTCGCCCCGTTCATCTATGCGGGCGTGGCGATCCTGACCCCGAGCCTCTTCGCCGACACGCCGGAGGGCGCCTTCTCGCTCAACCTCCTGTTCGACCGGGCGATCGCGACCGGCCGGTTGTCGGGCATGCGCCTCGACGGCCAATGGCTCCATGTCGGCACCCCGGACGCGATCCTTGCCGCCGAGGAGCGGGTCCGCGCGAGTGCCCGGACCCCCTAACGGCGGCGCTGCAGGGCCGGCACAAACGGTCTTGCCAAGCCCGATCCGAGCCTCTAGAAGCCCCTTCACACCGGCGGGCCAAGCCCCGCCGCAGTGACAGGCGCCCGTAGCTCAGCTGGATAGAGCACCAGACTACGAATCTGGGGGTCAGAGGTTCGAATCCTTTCGGGCGCGCCATTCCTACCAACCATCCTGGATGATCTTAGACCGTTGTGGATCAACGGCTTGGCCCATTATTACGGATGGTCTTCCCCCATGGGCATGGACGATCCATCAGCTTCGATCTGGCGCTCCTGTGACCGTTTTCGTGACCGCCTACGGGTAACGCGCTCAAGCTCCTCGTGCAGGTCGTCGGTACGGAGGTGCGCGTAGCGACTGCTCATCTGGAGTGTCGTGTGGCCGAGGATGCGGCTGAGGCGATAAAGGTCACCCCCATCTTGCACCCACCATGACGCGTAGGTGTGGCGCAGATCATGGAATCGAAAATCCTCGATCCCCGCTCGGTGGCATGCCCCACCAAACGCTTTCTTCGGGTCACCGACCCGTGCCCCGTCTGACTTGCAAAACAGGTAGGGCGAACGAGGACGAGAGCGTTCGAGAAGCTCTTTGATCGTCTCCAGTGCCCTCGTCGAAAGCGGCACCTGCCTTGGGCGGCCGGTCTTGGTGAGGGTCAGGCGAAGCTCACGACGGCGCAAGTCGATGCTTGGCAGTGTCAGGCTCAGGAGTTCCTCCTTGCGCAAGCCCGTCTCAACGGCCAGCACCAAGATCGGCTTGAGGTCGGCGGATGCCGCGTTGTGGAGCCGGGCGAACTCCTCGCGGGCCAGGAAGCGCGTCCGCGGGCTGCTCTCCCGCAGTGTTTTCTTGTTGAACCGTGTGACCGGTGATGTGTCCGCCCAGCCCCACCGGATTGCTGCCGTGAAGATCGATCCGATGAGTGCGAGGTCCCGCCGTATTGTCGCATCGGTGACACCGGTCCGCTTCCGGGTCGCGACGAAGTCGGCGAGCGCGCGCCGATCAATCTCGTCGAGATGGAGGTGCCCGAGCAATCGAGTGAGGACTCGACTGTTGTAGCGGTAGGTTTCGACCGTCCCAGCCTTGAGCGTCGTCTCCTCGAAGAACCGCTCCATCGCGTCCGTTATGAGATGCCGGACGACGGGCTCACCACGCGTCGCCTGGGTGTGCTCCTCCATGAGACGATGGAGGAAGACCTGGGCCTCGGCTCTCTTGCTCGTCCTCGCGCTGCGACGGACATGGACTCCGTCCCGCCGGAACCTTACCCACCAAACATCACCCCGCCGGTAGACCCC
>NZ_JAKSYJ010000109.1 GCF_022829365.1 Methylobacterium sp. J-077
CGGCCTGGCACCACAGCCGGTCGGGCAGCCGATACACCCGTACCCCGCACGCCATCCCGGCGAGCAGCAGCAGGACCAGATACGCCAGACCCTCCAGCACGAGGCTAGGCGCCGCCTCCGGCTCCGCTCGGTCGTACCAGAGCGGGTCGGCGTCCCAGTGCGGATCGTTCTCGTCCAAGACTGAACCTCCTCGCGCCGCAAACCCTGGCGCGGCCGTATCGGTTAGCAATTCGTTCACCAGCAGGATCCGTCAGGGAGCGCGCGCCCCGCGTCACCCCTCGCCCGGAAGAGGTCGCAGCAGCGCGCCGAGCAGGAAGCCGAGCTGGCCGCAGATCAGCAGCGCCACACCGCGCCGCAGCCCGCCGCCGAGGCTCAGGTGATGCACGTGGAACCCGTAGGCCAGTTCCGTCGCCACCACCGGCAGGAACACCGGCAGGCCCCAGACCGAGCCGAACCGCCCCAGCCCCAGCCCGAGCAGCGCGTTCAGCAGCAGACCCTTCATGGCGATCTCGTTGGCGATCCCGCGGCGATCCCGTCCCCGCACCCCGCCGGCCCGGGCGCCCGCCCGATCCCGGCACCGCCCAGCCGGTCCGCCGCGCGTCCGCGCGCGACGATCTTCCGGGCGCGCCGGTCTTCCAGGCGCGCGGCTCCCGGCCCGCGGCGCTACTTGCTGCCGCGCTGGGCCAGCACCGCCGGCACCGTGCGCAGCATGATCGTGATGTCCCGGCGCAGGCTCCAGCGGCTGGCGTAGTCCAGGTCCAGCGCCACGCGCTCGGCGTAACTCGTGTCCGAGCGGCCCGAGACCTGCCACAGCCCGGTCACCCCCGGCGGCACCGCGAAGCAGGTCGCGAACGCCCGGCCGTAGCGGGCGACCTCGGCCTGCACGATCGGGCGCGGCCCGACCAGGCGCATCTCGCCGCGCATCACGTTCCACATCTGCGGCAGCCCGTTGGGCGCGGTCGTGCCGAGCACCCGTCCTAAGGCGGTGGTGCGCGGGGGGATGAGCCTGGTCGGGCCGGGCCCGATCGTGCAGGGCGAGGTCGCCCGCTACGGGACGGCGTTCGCGGCCTGCTGCTCGGTCCCGCCGGGGCTGACCGGCCTGTGGCAGGTCTCGGGGCGCTCCGACACCACCTATGCCGAGCGGGTGGCGCTGGACCTGGACTATGCCAGCTGCTGGAGCCTGCTCCGGCGCGGCAGCCGCTGACGGCGCGGCCGTCGTCAGGCCCGATCGTCGTTCTCCCGGGGCGCCACGAGGCACAGGCGCCAGAATTCCACAAAGCCGACTGCATACAGCGCGACGCGAAGGCTGAAACCGGACATCGTAGGGCCCCGCGATCGGCGTAACTCGTGTCCGAGCGGCCCGAGACCTGCCCACGCCCGGTCACCCCCGGCGGCACCGCGAAGCAGGTCGCGAACGCCCGGCCGTAGCGGGCGACCTCGGCCTGCACGATCGGGCGCGGCCCGACCAGGCTCATCTCGCCGCGCAGCACGTTCCACAGCTGCGGCAGCTC
>NZ_JAKSYJ010000155.1 GCF_022829365.1 Methylobacterium sp. J-077
TCGGGCCGCTACATCCTCCAGCCGGAGATCTTCGGCATCCTCGAGCATGGCGAGAAGGGCGCGGGCGGCGAGATCCAGCTCACCGACGCGATGATCAAGCTGATGGCCGAGCAGGACTTCTTCGGCATGCACTACGAAGGCCGCACCTACGACACCGGCTCCAAGCTCGGCTTCCTCACCGCCAACATCGCCTACGCGCTCGACCGGAAGGACCTAGCCGGCCCGCTCAAGGCCGAGATCGCGAAGCTCCTGGCCGACGGTTAGGCGGCTGCGGACGTGCAGCCGGAGCGGGCGGGGTATGCGCAACCGGTAGGGGTATTCCGCTTGCGTTTTGTGCGCCGCAATTTACTTTGTGCATTGCGGGATCGCGATGGCGTCGCGGTCCGGCAGCCCTTCTTGGGCGTTTCCTCCCTAGACTTCGGGCCGCTCCTTCGGGGGTGGCCTTTTTTCTTGGTCGCAGGACTGCCCGACGTGCCTGGTCGGGCCCGGGGTCATCAGTTTCACGCAACCACGCATCTGCACGCTCCCCGGCATCCCGGGGCGCCGAAGGCGAATCCGGGACCCG
>NZ_JAKSYJ010000113.1 GCF_022829365.1 Methylobacterium sp. J-077
ACGCTGACCTCCGCGACGGCGCGCGCGAGGGTGTGGCTCAGATCGACCTGTTCATCCACCAGGCAGAGCGCTGCAGGTCGAAGGCTGAGCAAAGTCGACCGGCTATCTGATCCCGCTTCCGCGTCCTGAAGCTGCTGTTCCAGAGACAGATCTTCGATGCTGTACCGAGGTGGCAGAATAATCGCTAAGGTATAGGCAGGTTGTAAACCGTTCCGGTGCTACTCTCCGTTGCGTCCAGACGAGAAGACAACTTCCATGCTGGGTATATTTAGAATTACAACTAAGGGTAGATACTGCCTGACGGGCGGAGGGGACGTTCAGTGCCTTGCCGACGTGGGCGCCACTGACTTCATCGAACTGCGCCCCCTCACCGACGATGCGCCGCCCGAGGTGGGGGAACGTGTCACCTGCTACCTCGACAACATCGGCATGATCGAAGGCGTCGTGCTGTATGGGCAGCCTGGCGGCTTCGCGCTGCAGATCATGACCAATCCGGAGCGCCGGTCACGGATAGAGGCGCGGCTGGCGTGGCTGCGCAGCGCCGGTGACCGGGATGATCAGCGCAAAGCCTCTCGGATCGTCCCAATCTATCGCGATGTCCGCGTGGCCCTGCTGGGGGCCCGTATCGCTGACGCAATCGTCGCCGACCTGTCCATGACTGGCGCAGCCCTGCTTCTGGACGAGCGGCCGGTCGTCGGTGCGACGGTGACGGTGGGTAAGCGTTACGCGACGGTCGTGCGCCATACCCCCGAGGGCGTCGGCGTGGCGTTCCGTATGCCGTTCGGCCCACTGACCTTCAACGAGCGCGTGATCCTCTGACGGCAGACGAGGGATAGGCGATGGGCGAGCTTCTGCTGATCACCGACGACATCCATCGCGGCAGGCGTCTATCGCGGGAACTCGGCACGCGCCGACCGTGCCACGTCCACGATCTCTACGATGACGCACTGCCAGTCGTAGATCCCTCCCTAATCGTCAGCGATGTCGAGGCGCTTACTTCCGTGGCCATCGTTCGCTTGCGCCGCACTTTGACTCAGCTCAGGGACGAGGGTGTCCCATACCTGTTCCTCGTGCACGGTAACGCCGCCCGTTCAGAAGCTCAGGCGCAGGTTCTTGGCGCGACTGCTACGGCCGGGGTGTCCCAGATGCTCGGCGCCGTGGAGCGTCTGCACGGGGCATCGATCCCCGTGCTGGCTCGAACGCGAGCCGCCGAGGCCCGACAGTTCTTTCAGCACGCCTTGTTCTCCGGTCGACCGATCACGCCTGCCTCTGCCGATGCCGGTACCGAACTGGTCGTGAACGCTGTTAGCGACACCGGCATCTATGACTGGGTCCGCGCGGTTCAGAAGTTCGACGACGCCACGCATCAGCACTGCCTGCTGGTCGCCGCTCTCGCCGCGGCGTTCTCAGGAGCGCTGGGGCTACGTCCGACCGACCGGCACTACCTGACGCGAGCCGCCCTGCTGCACGATGTCGGCAAGATCCATGTTCCCATTGAGATCCTGAACAAGCCGGGCCGTCTCACCCATTCGGAGACGGCGGTCATGCGGACACATGCAGAACGTGGCCACGCCATGCTCGTGGGTGCTGGGTTCGATGACCGCCTGCTGGCGGCCGTTCGCTCTCATCATGAGATGATCGATGGGAGCGGCTACCCCGACGGCCTCCGGGGGTGGGAGGTCTCGGACTTCGTGCGCTTGATGACGATCTGCGACGTCTATGGGGCGTTGATCGAGCGTCGCCCGTATCGCGCGCCGATGCATGGGGCGAAAGCCTACACCGTCTTGGAGGAAATGGCTGGCCGACTCGATGCCGTCCTCGTGCGTGCGTTCCAGCCTATAGCCGCAGCCTTCGATCCGACCATGCTAAAGGCAGCGCACGATCAAGCACTTATTTCGTGCCCTCGTCAGACAACTACCTTTTAAAATTGTAAAGTGTCTGGGTCGCGATAAGGGCTTCGTAATTGATTTGTGGCCGACTGCGCCAGCATGCTCATACCGCGCAGGCTTTGAAGTGGCGGACGTTTTGGCCAGCCCACCAGGGTACCGTGACCGCTCGTGGCTCGGGCCGTCCATTGCTCGATGGGTGGTCCTTGCCAACTTCCTCACCGTAGCCGGCTTGATCAGTGTGGCCGCGCTGCTGCTCTGGCAAATGCACACGGATGCGGGGAATCGCAGCCAAGCGAATGCGAACAGCCTCGTGCAGGTGCTCGGCCGCGACATCGCTCGTAACGTCGAGCTCTATGATCTATCGTTGCAGGCGGTCGTCGATGGGTTCGGTCGAACCGACGTCGCACAAGTATCACCTGAATTGCGTCAGCTGATCCTCTACGATCGAGCCGCGTCCGCGCCAGGCTTCGCCTTCCTACTGATCCTTGATACTCACGGTACTGTCGTCTCCGGCTCGAACCAGTCGGTGCCCAAGGGGCTCGACCGATCCGATACCGAGTACTTTCGTCACTTTGCCGCCCATCCAGACGATGACAGCCTGCACGTCAGCCCGCCCGCCATTTCTCGGGTCAGCGGGCAGCGAATGATCATGCTCTCTCGTCGCCTGTCGAACTCCGACGGCTCCTTAGCCGGCGTCGTGGTCGGCGGCATCAAGCTCGACTATCTGCGCAGTCTGTTCGCCTCGGTCGACGCCGAGCATGCCGGGACCGTGACGCTCTACGGACCGGAAGGCGTTATCCTGATGCGCGAGCCGTTCGATCAGAGCGTGATCGGTACGAGCGTGTCCGAGGCCCCGAGCTACCGTCGCATGATTGCGATGCGCGAAGGTAACCTCGTTGGACCGGCGATGGTCGGAGAGGGCGAACGTTGGTTCACCTTCGCGCGGTTCGGCATTGAACCGCTGACTCTCAGCATCGCCGTGGTGCCGGCTACGATCTACGCCGAATGGTGGCAGCGCGCTCTGGGCCTTGGCTTTGTGCTGCTCGGCTTGTGCGCCATCACAGCTGGTCTCACTTGGCTGCTCCGTCGCGAGCTTGGCCGTCGTGAGCAGGCCGAAACGAGGCTAGTGGCTGCCAATGCTCGTCTCACCGCCCAGGCCACCACCGATGCGTTGACCGGTCTGGGTAATCGCCGGCGCTTCGACGAGGCGTTGGCGCAGGAATGGGACCGCGCAGTGCGGGGACGGCGGCCGCTCTCGTTGATCCTGATCGACGCGGACTGTTTCAAGGGCTTCAATGACACTTACGGCCATCAGCGTGGCGACGAGGCTCTCCGCCTGATCGCCGGCTCGATCCGCGCGGCCGCCAACCGCGCGAGTGATATGACCTGTCGCATTGGCGGCGAGGAATTTGCGGTGATCCTGCCTGAGATCGACGCGGCGGGCGCTGAGGTGGTGGCAGAACGGATCCGGGCGGCGGTGATGGGTTGGGCTATGCCCCACGCGGCAGGACCGAACGCGGTGCTCACGGTGAGCTGCGGCGTCGCGAGCGTTCCCGAAGTCCTGGCGCATGACGCCGCAGCGCTCGTCGCGAAGGCCGACACCGCTTTGTACGCGGCCAAGGCAGCAGGCCGAAACCAGGTTCGTATCGCCGAACCGAGTAAAGCGACCCTGCGCCTCGTGAGCTAATCAGGTGGTTAGATTGAAGAAGTAACGCCGTTCTCGATCAGCGGCTGACCACACCCCGGGCCATTCCCCCCGTTACTCCTATTCAGCGGCTGATCAGGGCGCCTCGGTTTCGGCCGCTGCGATCGTCTTCGCGCGCGCGATCCGGCGCATGCCGACCCAGCCCTTCAAATCCTCGATAGCCGTTCTGACGTGCTGGTCGAACACCGCCACACTGACGTCTGCAGCGAAGCCCGCATCATCTAAAACCAGCCGCATGCGCCGGCGCAGGCGCTGAGCTCGCTCGATCTCGCCCTGAGCCTCAGCCTCCAGGATCGTGAGCAGCAGGATGTAGTAGCCAGCACGATTAAGGTCGTCGCGGCGCGGGGCGTTCCGCGCCTTGCGCTTGGCCTCACTCCTGAGCTGGGCAGCGGCATGGCGCTCCAGCGCCTCGGTCTCATGCCGGGAACGGCGATCGGTGGGCTTTGGCATCGGTGCGCTGGCTCCGGTGGTTGGAGCCCCGATGGTCTGGGCCGGCCATGAAAGTTGAAATGGGCTGAGAGCCGTGCGGTGAAAAAATATATTCCCGCCCTGAGCCGGCATTCGACCTTGTGCCTTGCCCTGTGCGCCCAATTCAGGCTGACGTCGTGCGCAGAGAGGCTGACGTCGAGCTGTTGATCCTTGGTAATGGCTTGTTTTTGGCTGTTTGAACGATACCGACCTCGGCGACGTTCAGCCCAGGACCGATCGAACCGATCCGTCCGGAGGAGAACGCCATGTCGATGAAGGCACTTGCCCTTGCAGCAGCGCTCGTGGTCGCAGTTACCGGGGTCGCTTTTGCCCAGACCCCGGCCGGGGGTGGCAGCGCCGAAGGCAACATGAACAACCCCGGCAGCGTGAAAAGCCCGTCGCAGAAGCGCATGGGTGGCCAGCGGGGTATGATGAGCACGCGGCACATGAAGCGCCATCGGCGTCACCACATGCGTACGCCTACGGTGAAGGCCGCCACCCCGGCGAGGAGCGAGGCCAGCGTCACCAGAGCCTGGAGCTGCCCGAAGACGGTCCCGATCAGCCCGGTGCGGCCGCTCACCTGCCGGCGCGCCCGCTCCAGCCGGGCCTGCTGGGCGCTGTCCTCGAACTGCGCGAGGTCGAGGGAGGCGGCGTGGGCCATCAACCGCAGGGAGGCGGCGTTGGCGTAGAGGTCGCCGATCAGGGTCTCGGTGAGGTTCGCCAGCCGGCCGGTGAGGTCGGAGAGGA
>NZ_JAKSYJ010000137.1 GCF_022829365.1 Methylobacterium sp. J-077
TCCTCTCCGACCTCACCGGCCGGCTGGCGAACCTCACCGAGACCCTGATCGGCGACCTCTACGCCAACGCCGCCTCCCTGCGGTTGATGGCCCACGCCGCCTCCCTCGACCTCGCGCAGTTCGAGGACAGCGCCCAGCAGGACCGGCTGGAGCGGGCGCGCCGGCAGGTGAGCGGCCGCACCGGGCTGATCGGGACCGTCTTCGGGCAGCTCCAGGCCCTGGTGACGCTGGCCTCGCTCACCGCCGGGGTGGCGGCCTTCACCCCGTGGCTGGTGGTGCTGATCGCCGCCGCCCTGGTGCCGGCGCTCCTCAACGAGTGGCACTTCACCAAGGCCGGCTATCGCCTGGCCTGGATCCGCAGCCCGGAGCGGCGGCGGATCGATTACCTGCGCTACCTCGGCGCCAGCGTCGAGACCGCCAAGGAAGTGAAGCTCTTCGGCCTCTCGGGCTACATCACGTCGCTGTATGCCGGCCTCGCGGAAAACCTGCTCGCCGAGAACCGGGCGCTGGCCACGGCCCGGGCGCGCTGGGGCTTCGCCTTCGCGAGCCTCGGGACGCTGGCCTATTACGCCGCCTACGCGGTGATCGTCTGGCGGACCGTGGCCGGCGCGTTCTCGATCGGCGACCTCGCCTTCCTGGCCGGCGCGTTCCAGCGCCTGCGCGGCGGCATCGAGGGGCTGCTGCTCGGGCTGACCCAGATCAGCGGGCAGGCGCAGTATCTCGACGACTTCTTCTCGTTTTTCGCGATCCGGCCGGAGATCCGCTCGCCCGCGCATCCGGTGCCGGTGCCGAGCCCGATCCGCGAAGGCCTGGTGTTCGAGGATGTCGGCTACCGCTATCCCGGCACCGAGATCTGGGCCCTGCGCGGCCTGTCCTTCGCGGTGCGGGCCGGGGAGACCGTGGCGCTCGTCGGCGGCAACGGCGCCGGCAAGACCACGATCGTCAAGCTGATGACCCGGCTCTACGACCCGCACGAGGGCCGGGTGCTGCTCGACGGGCTGCCGCTCGCCGCCTACGACCTCGACGACCTCCGGGCCCGGGTCGCGGCGATCTTCCAGGATTTCGTCCGGTTCGACCTCACCGCCGGCGAGAACGTCGCGGTCGGCCGGATTGGGGCGGCCGGCGACCAGGACCGCATCGCGGCAGCCGCGGCCCGGGGGCTCGCCGCCCCGGTGATCGCGCGCCTGCCGGAGGGCTACGCCCAGCCGCTCGGCAAGCGCTTCGCCGGCGGCGTCGACCTGTCGGGGGGCGAGTGGCAGAAGGTCGCCCTGTCCCGGGCCTATATGCGCGAGGCCGAGATCCTGATCCTCGACGAGCCGACCGCGGCGCTCGACGCAAGGGCCGAGCACGACGTGTTCGCCCGGTTCCGGGAGCTGTCGGCGGGCCGCACCACGGTGCTGATCTCGCACCGGTTCTCGACGGTGCGCATGGCCGATCGCATCCTGGTCCTGGAGGGCGGCCGGTTGCTCGAAGAAGGCAGCCACGCCGCCCTGATGGGGCAGGGCGGCCGCTACGCCGAGTTGTTCACCCTGCAGGCGCAGGGTTATCGGTGACGGGCTACCGGTGAAGGTCAGGGTTTCGAAAGGTCCGGGACCTTTCGCGGGTCCAGGGCGGGGCCCTGGTCCATCGGGGCTCCGCCCCCGAACCCCGCCAAAGGGCTGAGCCCTTTGGGAACCCCATATCGGGGACTGAGGCGATGCCCGAGGATTGCCCCTTTCGCGTCGCCTGCTATCTCGTGGACCTGGAACCGGGATTATTCATGCGCCTCTCGCACCTCCTGACGGCCGGCCTGCTCGTCTCCGCCTGGGGGGCACAGGCTGCGCCGGCCGTCTCCGAGCCGCCGGCCCCCGCGGCCAAGGCCGAGGCCCCCGCGCCGGCCCCAGGCATCGCTCAAGACATCGTGCTGGCCAACCACCGGGCGGTCTACGACCTGTCGCTGGCCGAGGGCGGCGGCACCCGCTCGGTGGAGAGCGCCCGCGGCCGCATCGTGATCGATTTCCGGGGCGATGCCTGCCGCGGCTACACCATGCTGACCCGGCAGGTAACGGAACTCTCCTCCGGCGAGAGCGGGCCGCGCCTGTCGGACATGCGCAGCACCACCTTCGAGGGCGGCAAGGGCCGGGAGTTCCGGTTCAAGACCACGACGCTCACCAACAACCAGCCCGCCGCCCCGGTGGACGGCACCGCCTCCGAGCAGGGCCCGGGGGAATCCGTCACGGTGAAGCTGAAGGGCGCGGCCAAGCCGCTCACCGTGGAGGGGCCGGTGCTGTTCCCGAGCGAGCACATGCGCCACCTGATCGAGGCGGCAAGGGCCGGCCAGGCGACCCTCTCGGCCAAGGTGTTCGACGGCTCCGACGACGGCAAAAAGGTCTACGACACCTTCGCGGTGATCGGCCATGCCGGGACCGGCCCGGCCTCGGACACCGCCCGCGACAAGCCCCTGCGGGAGGGGCCGCTCGCCGGCATGCCGCACTGGCCGGTGCGGCTCAGCTACTACACCGCCGGGGCAGGGGAGCGGACGCCGATCTACACCCTCGGCTTCGACCTCTACGAGAACGGCGTCAGCGGCGCCCTCAAGCTCGATTACGGCGAGTTCGCCATCCTGGGCGACATGGTCGCCCTCGACATCGACGCCCAGGCGGGAAAGACCGCCGCCAAGGAGGGCGACAAGGGCTGCACGCCGTGAGGGGGAAACAGGCCGCCGGACGCGCATCTCCCTCCCCCCTCTGCGGGGGAGGGTGGGCCGGCCGTCAGGCCGGGTCGGGAGAGGGGAGCGCCGCCGCCGAAAAAGGCAGAGCAGACGTGCGGGCCGACGCTCTCTCCTGAACCGTCGCTTCCCTCTCCCGCTCCCCTTCGGGGGCCACCCTCCCCCGCAGAGGGGGGAGGGAAAGCCGCGCCTCCCGCGCCTGACAACCAGATTGCCCACGCGCCAAAAGCCCGTGCACCTCTCAACCCAGGACGCGGCCATCGGCCCGTCACGCCCAGTCGTCCTCCGGCTGCGGCGACAGCGTGTGCCAGGCTGCCGCGATGCGCTCCGGCTTGATCTCCAGCGCCCCGGCGCAGGCCACGAGCACGCCCTCGTCGCCCATCACGTGGTCGAGGACGCCCGCCAGGAACGCCGGCTCCTGGGCGCTCGCGCGCAGGGTATCGGCGCTCAGGCCGCTCGCCGCCAGGAAGGGCAGGAGGCGGTCATCCTCCGCGACGATCCACAGCAGAACGTCGAGCGCGAGCCGTTCCGCAGATTCGGCCCCTTGAAGAGGTTTGCCATTCATCAACATGTGATCGCTACAAAGGTCACTAAGGGGCTTCACGGCCCGCTAATCATGATCGGCGCGCACCGGGACATCGGATCATGAAAAAGACGGTGCTGATCGTCGAGGACAACGAACTGAACATGAAGCTGTTCAACGACCTCTTGGAGGCGAACGGCTACGCGACCCTGAAGACCGCCCACGGCATCGAGGCGATCGAGCTGGCCCGCGCGCACCATCCCGACCTGATCCTCATGGACATCCAGCTGCCAGAGGTCTCCGGCCTCGAAGTGACCAAATGGCTCAAGGAGGACGACGACCTCAAGGACATTCCGGTCATCGCCATCACGGCCTTCGCCATGAAGGGCGACGAGGAGCGGATCCGCGAGGGCGGCTGCGAGGCCTATCTGTCGAAGCCGATCTCGGTCGCGAAGTTTTTGGCAACGGTTCGCGCGTATCTTGAGCCGCGGTGACGCCGAACGGGCGCACCATCGGCGGCGTCTGACCGCCCGCCCGGGCGGAATCGCGCAACGGCGCGTCAGCGAGGAACCATGTCGGCCCGCGTCCTGATCGTCGACGATCTGTTCCCGAACGTGAAGCTTCTGGAGACGAAGCTCGGGCTCGAATATTTCGACACGATCGCCGCCATGAACGGCCCGGACGCGATCGCGATCTGCGAGAAGGGCCTGTGCGACCTGGTCCTGCTCGACGTGATGATGCCCGGCATGGACGGGTTCGAGGTCTGCCGCTACCTCAAGAACAACCCGGTCACCGCCCACATCCCGGTGGTGATGGTCACGGCCCTGGACCAGCCCTCGGACCGGCTGCGCGGCCTCGATGCCGGCGCCGACGATTTTCTCACCAAGCCGGTGGACGACACCGCCCTGTTCAGCCGGGTGCGCAGCCTCGTGCGCCTCAAGGCGGTCACCGACGAACTGCGCCAGCGGGCGCTGGCGTCCCGCGAGTTCGGCATCGGCGATCCCCTGGCGCTCGCCGCCGCCGAGACCGGCCTCGACGCCCGGATCCTGCTGATCGAGGACCGTCCGGGCTCGGCCGAGCGCATGGCCGGGGCGCTGCGCCAGCACCATGCGGTCACGATCGAGCCCGACCCGCAGGCCGCGATGCGCCTGGCCGCCGAGGGCGGGTTCGACCTCGCCCTGGTGAGCCTCGACCTCGAGGGGTTCGACGGGCTTCGCCTCTGCAGCCAGCTCCGCTCGCAGGACGCGACCCGGGCGATGCCGCTGATCATGCTGGCCGAGGAGCACGACCGCGCCCGGGTGGTGCGCGGCCTCGATTTCGGCGTCCACGACTTCCTGATGCGGCCAGTGGACCGCAACGAGCTGATGGCCCGGGTCCGCACCCAGGTGAAGCGCAAGCGCTTCACGGAGGCCCTGCGGGGCGCCATGCAGGCCTCCCTGCAGCTCGCGGTCACCGACGCGCTCACCGGCCTGCACAACCGGCGCTACCTCGACAACCATCTCGGCGCGCTGTTTGCCGACGCGGCCGCCCGGCGCCCGGGGCTCGCCGCCCTGATCCTCGACATCGACCTGTTCAAGGCGATCAACGACAGCTACGGCCACGAGGCCGGGGACGAGGTGCTGCGCACCTTCGCCGAGCGGGTCCGCCAGCACACGCGGCCGGTGGACATCGTCGCCCGCTACGGCGGCGAGGAGATCGTCGTGGTCCTGCCGGAGGCGGGCCTGGCCGAGGCCCGGGCCATCGCCGAGCGGATCCGCGAGAAGGTCGAGGCGCTGCCGTTCTCGGTGCAGCGCGCGACCCGGACGATCCCGGTGACGGTCTCGATCGGCGTCGCGATCCGCCACCCGGAGGATACCGGCCCCAACGACATGCTCAAGCGCGCCGACATCGCCCTGTACCGGGCCAAGGCCGCGGGGCGGAACCGGGTCGAGCAGCAGGCGGCCTGAGGGCCTGCCCGACGCTCAGCTCATGTCCTCCCAGGAGGCTTGGTTCACCGCCGCCGCCCCCTGCAGCCGGGTCAAGGCGGCCAGCGCCCAGGCCCGCGGCTCGCCCTGATGCGAGCCGATGCAGCGCAGGCGACCGCCGTCGCGCCCCTGCGCCAGATTGGTCGAGCGCACCCGCAGGCCGACCTCGTCCAGCAGACCGAGCAGGGCCGCCGGGTTCGCCTCCGCGCCGAACTCCACCGTCACGGTGCCGTAGGTGCGCCGCCGGAGCACGTCCTCGAGCCGGCCGAGACCTTGCAATGTCGCCAGGCCCACGAGGGTCGCGGCGGCGCCGACCTGCCAAGCACCGGCCCCGAAACAGAGCCCGGCCACGGTCGCGAGCCACAGGGTCGCCGCGGTGGTGACGCCGCGCACGATGTTGCCCTGCTTCAGGATGGTGCCGGCGCCGATGAAGCCGATGCCGCCGAGCACGCCCTGCGCCAGGCGCATCAGGTCCAGGGTGATCTGGCTGTCGCCGCTGTCGCCGCTCCGAGCCATCAGCCAGGTCGCCAGCAGCATCGCCGTGCAGGCCGAGACACAGATCAGCACCGTGGTTCGCAGGCCGGCCGGATGGCCGAGCTCCTCGCGATTCCAGCCGAGCGCGAAGGCCGCCAGGAAGCTGAGGCCGAGGCGGATCGCGACGGTGTCGAGGGCAAGATCGCCGGTCATCGTCCGGCCCCGCGTTCCGGCCGGTCGGAGCAGGCGTCATGTGGCGTGAAATGAACGAACTGTAAGCCATAAGTCATGGCCGGGACTTATGGCGTCGGGCCGCGGCAAAAAGCTCAGAGATGCTTCATGAAGCGGAATTTAGTATCGCGTCCGACGCCAAACCATGATGTCGGACCCTGCCCGACTTCCATCAGGCCGGGCGCGACAGAGGAACGGACGACGCGGATGGATATGCAGGTGCCGGCAAGGTCCGGTCGCGCGGCGAGCGTGCTGGAGAAGCGCCGCCTGTGCAAGATCGCCTCCTCGCCCCACGCCTATGTCCGCGGCAGCACCGCGGAGTTCTACGCGCTGATCGCCCGCATGCCGGAGGGATCCCTGCCGGAGGGGCCGCCGGTCTGGATCTGCGGCGACGCGCATCTCGGCAATCTCGGCGCGGTCGCCGGGCCGGACGGGCGGATCGACATCCAGATCCGCGACCTCGACCAGACCTTGATCGCGAACCCGGCCTTCGACCTCGTCCGGCTGGCCCTGTCCCTGGTCACGGCGGCCCTCAACGCGACCCTGCCGGGCATCGTCACCGCCCGGATGATGGACGCCATGGCGGTGGGCTACGCCGACGGCATCCTCGATCCCGAAGAGGCCGAGCGGGACATCGCCGAATCCGACATCGTCGCCACCACCCGCCGCCGGGCGCTGGGCCGGCGCTGGCGCCACCTGTCCCGGGAGCGCCTGAAGGGCAAGGATGCCCGCCTGCCGCGCGGCGACCGGTTCTTCGACCTCGACCCGGAAGAGGAGGAGGCGTTCGCGGCGCTGAGCCGCGATCCGGAGGTGCACCGCCTGGTCCTGGCGCTCGGCGGCGCCGAGGCCGGGGCGGAGATCCGGCTGCGCGATGCCGCCTACTGGATCAAGGGCTGCAGCTCGCTCGGCCGGCTGCGCTATGCCGGCCTCGTCGAGATTTCGGGCGGCGAACGCCCGCATCTCGCGCTCCTCGACGTCAAGGAGGCGGTGCCGTTCCTCGCCCCGGCCGCTCCTGGGGCCGACATGCCCGCGGATGCGGCCGCCCGGGTCGTGGCCGGCGCCCGGGCCCTGTCGCCGAATCTCGGCGACCGGATGGTCGCGACCCATTTCCAGGGCACCCCGGTGACGGTCCGCGAGCTGATGCCGCAGGATCTCAAGATCGACGCCGAGCAGTTCTCCCGGGGCGAGGCGGTGCGCGTCTCGGGCCATCTCGCCGCCATCCTGGGCCGCGCCCACGGCCGCCAGATGGGGGCAGCCGACCGCCAACGCTGGAGCGACACGGTCCGCGCGCCGGGGCAGGGCGCCGACACCCCCGGCTGGCTCTGGTCCGCGGTCACCGACCTGATGGGCGCGCACCAGCGCGGCTACCTGGAACATTGCCGCCGCATCGCCCGGGAGGAGCTGGTGGCCTGATTTTTTGGAGCGGGGCCCGATCGCGCCACGCCTCGGTGGACCGATACGATAGGCCGCGCATTCCAAACGGCGCTCCTCGCGAGCCGCGATCCGCCCCCTCTCCCGAGCGGGCTAGAGGATTCACAGATCGCGTTCGGTGAGCCGGAGGGCGCCGCCGCGTTTTCGGGCCCGGAACTCCGTCCAGCCTCCGAGCGTCACGATCGGGCCCGGCTTGCCGTAATAACCGGTCCAGCGGCCCAGCCGGGCGCAGACCCGGGCGGCGTAGGCGGGCGAGCCGGGCGGGTGCGGGTTCTTCTGCCGGGCGGCCTTGCCCTCCAGCGCGGCGCAGCTTGCCTCCAGCAGCCGCCGGTCCTCGGCCGCGAAGGCGTCGGTCACCGGCCGCAGCGGGCGATCGCCGGCCGCGCCGTCCCGGGCATGGACCAGCCGCTGGACGATCACCGCCGCCACCAGGGTCGCCATCACCTGCCGGGCGCGCCTCCGGCTCGGCGACCCGCAGGTCTCCCCCGGCAAAGCCCTGGGCCGTCAACGTCCGGAACAGCTCCTCATCCTGAGCCCGTCGAAGGATCGATCGCCCAGCGCCGCCGGTACAGATCCGCCGCCGCATCGGCCGCATCGCGCACCGGCCGCGTCGTCGGCAGCCGCCACTGCACCGGCTGCTCCCCCGCCGGCGGCTCGGACCTCGCACAGGTCGACCACGTTCACCGCCTCGGGCAGGTCGCCGCGTCGGCCCTCAGCCGAGCTTGTTCAGCGCCTGCTTGAGGTCGGCGATCAGGTCGGCCTCGTTCTCCAGGCCGATCGACAGCCGCACGGTCTCGGGGCCGACCTGGGCGGCGGCCTTCTCGGTCTCCGGCAATTGCCGGTGCGTGGTCGAGGACGGGTGGATCGCCAGCGACTTGATCTCGCCGATGTTGACGAGGTGCGAGATCAGCTCCAGCCCGGCGATGAAGTTCAGGGCCGCCGGCTCGCCGCCCTTGAACGCGACCGTGAAGATCGAGCCCGGCCCCTGCGGGGTGTAGCGCCGGGCGAGTTCCTCTCCGGTCTGGCCCGGCAGGCCGGGATAGCTCACCCAAGCCACCGCCGGGTGCTCCTTGAGGAAAGCCGCCACGGCCCGGGCGTTCGCGCAATGCCGCTCCATGCGCAGCGGCAGGGTCTCGATCCCCATCAGCGTCAGGAATGCGTTCATCGGCGACAGGCCCGGTCCCAGGTCGCGCAGGCCGAAGAACCGGCAGGCGGCCGCGAACGGTGTCTCCGGGAAGGCCTTGGTGAGGACGAGCCCGTCGTAGTCCGGCCAGGGCTCGGTGATCAGGTCGTAGCCGCCGGCTTTGGTCCAGTCGAAGGTACCGGCATCGCAGATCACGCCGCCGATGGTCTGGCCCGAACCGCTCAGGAACTTCGAGGTGGAGTGCCAGACGATGTCGGCGCCGTGCTCGATCGGCCGGATCAGCGCCGGCGAGGCCAGGGTGTTGTCCACGACGAGCGGCAGGCCATGACGACGGGCCACCGCGGCGATCCCGTCGAGGTCCACCACCGAGGCGCACGGGTTCACGATCGATTCGCAGAAGATGGCCCGGCAGTCCGGAGTAATCGCCGCCTCGAAATCCTCCGGGGCCATGCCTCGGGCGAAGCGCGGCTTCAGATCGTAGCGCCCGTCGAGGCGCCGCATCAGGCCCAGCGTTCCTCCGAACAGGCGGGGCGACGCGACGTAGGCATCGCCGCTACGCATCAGCGTCATCAGGACCAGTTGCATGGCGGACTGTCCGGAGGCCACCGCCACCGCGGCCTTGGCGCCTTCCAGATCGGCGATGCGGCGCTCCAGTGCGGCCACCGTCGGGTTCGAGCCGCGCGAATAGGAGAACCCGGTGCGGCGGCCCGCGAAGATGTCGGCCGCCTGCTCGGTGGACTCGAACACGAAGCCGTTGGTGAAGTAGATCGGCTGGATCCGCGCGCCGGTGGCGGGGTCCGGCGCCGCGCCGGCATGGATGGCCCGGGTCGCGAAACGGTGCTTGCGGCTCAAATCCGTCATGGCTCTCGGTTGGCTGTACGGCGCCCGGATCGTCGACGCGCCCGAGCCGAAAGAGGCTTCACGCCGCGCGACGGAGGAAGGCCTGCAGGGTTCGGACCAGGGTCGTCGGCTCGTAGGGCTTCGGGATGAACCGGGCGCCGTCTGGCATGTCGTTGGGGCCGGGCGTCCCCATGCCGGAGACGACCAGCACGGGGATCGTCGGCCAGCGATGCGCCACCAGCCGGGCCAGCGCGAACCCGTCCATCGAGCCCTGCGGCATGTCGACATCGGTCATCAGGACGCCGACATCGTCGCGGTTTTCCAGGACCTTGAGCGCCTTGTCGGCGTGGCTGGCCTCCAGCACGGTGAAGCCGGCATCCGCCAGGGTATCCGACGCCTCCATGAGCAGGAGGCCGTCATCTTCCACCAGCAGCACGACGGGTTGGTCGGACGGGCTCTCTGACATCAGACCTGCAAAGGTTCAGCCGCGATGTGCGAAGCCCGCGCCGTATGCCCCGGGCCTGCCCCCGTCAAGGCGCGGGACCTCCGACCTCAGGCGGCTTCCTCGCGCTTGCCGAGGCGCTTGTCGAGGTAGGTGTCGACCGTCTGGGTCAGCTCGTCGACCTTACCGTCGAAGAAGTGGTTGGCCCCCTCGACCATCTGGTGCTCGATGATGACGCCCTTCTGCACCTTCACCTTCTCGATCACCGGCATGACGTCGCGGGCCGGCGCGACCCGATCCTCGGAGCCGTGCACGAACAGGCCGGAAGAGGGGCAGGGGGCCAGGAAGGTGAAGTCGAAGCGGTTGGCCATCGCGGCGATCGAGATGAAGCCCTCGATCTCCGGGCGCCGCATCAGCAGCTGCATGCCGATCCAGGCGCCGAAGGACACGCCGGCGATCCAGCACGACTTCGCCTCCGGATTGACCGACTGCACCCAGTCGAGGGCCGCGGCCGCGTCGGACAATTCGCCCGAGCCGTGGTCGAACGCACCCTGGCTGCGGCCGACCCCGCGGAAATTGAAACGCAGGGCTGCAAAGCCGCGATTGGCGAAGGTGTAAAAAAGGTTGTACACAATTTGATTGTTCATCGTGCCCCCGAACTGGGGGTGCGGGTGCAGCACGATGGCGATCGGCGCACCGCGCTTCTTGGGGGCCTGGTAGCGGCCTTCCAGACGTCCGGCCGGACCGGTGAAGATAACCTCAGGCATCGTTCGACTCTCGTTTCAGCGGTCGCCGGCCGCGCAATCGTAGGCAGTGAAGAGGCAGCCTTGACTCACCGCGCGCACACCATACAAACGCTCTTAGAATAGTTCTAGGCGATTAGAACTATTCTAAAGTAGCCGAGCCGGCGGGCAATGTGCGTTGGCTGCACCAGCCTTGCGGTTGGCGAGACCTCATTTGTCGGCGCGCCTTAGCACGGCGGACCGGTGCGCGGGCAAGGAATTGTCACGCGCCGTACCAGGGGACGACACGGAATCAGCATGAGCCGGGCCCGCGCCTATCTCGATCACAACGCGACCGCCCCCGTCCGCCCCGCCGTGGCGGAGGCGGTGGCGCGCGCGCTGATGCTGCCCGGCAACCCCTCGTCGATCCATCAGGAAGGGCGCGCGGTGCGCGCCGCCCTCGAAGCCGCCCGCGGCCAAGTGGCCGCCCTGGTCGGCGCCCGCCCGGGGCAGGTGGTGTTCACGAGCGGCGGGACGGAGGCCGCGAACGCGGTCCTGTCCGGGGCGCTGAGGCGCCGCGGGCAGCCGAAGCCGACGCACCTGCTCCATTCGGCGACGGAGCACCCATGCGTGGCCGCCGGCCATCGATTCCCGGAGGGGGCGGTCGCGGAACTGCCGGTCGATCCGGACGGCGTGATCGACATCCGCATCCTCGAAAGCCGTCTCGCCGCGCTGGCGGACCAGAGCGTGCTGATCTCGGTCCATGCCGCCAACAACGAGACCGGCGCGGTCCAGCCCCTGGCCGAGATCGTCGCCCTGGCCCGCACCCATGGCCGGGCGCTGGTGCACAGCGACGCCGTGCAGGCGGTGGGCAAGATCGCCCTCGACATGGCGGCCCTCGGGATCGACGCGCTCACGCTGTCGGGCCACAAATTCGCGGCCCCGAAAGGCGTCGGCGCGATGATCCTGGCCGACGATGTCGCCCTCGACGCCGCCTTCCTGCGCGGCGGCGGTCAGGAACGGCGCCAGCGCTGCGGCACCGAGTGCCTGCCGGCGATCGTCGGGATGGGCGAGGCGGCGCGGATCGCAGCCGAGTCCCTCGAATCGGAGGGTGTACGCCTCGCGGGCCTGCGCGACCGGATCGAGGCGGGTGTGTTTGTCCGGGCACCTGACGCGGTGGTGTTCGCAGCCGGTGCGCCGCGCCTGCCCAATACGCTGAGCTTCGCGGTTCCGGGACTCGATGCCCCGGCGGCGCTGATCGCCCTGGACCTCGCCGGCGTGGCGGTGTCGTCGGGCTCGGCCTGCTCCTCGGGCAAGGTCGCGCGCTCGGCGACGCTCGCGGCGATGGGCGTTTCTTCCGAGCTTGCCGGGGGGGCGCTGCGCGTCAGCCTCGGCTGGAACACGGTGGACGAGGATGCGTCACGCTTTCTCGACGCCTTCGAACGGGCCTTGCAGCCCCTATATAAGCGGCGAGGGTACGCGGCCTGAGCGCCCGCGTCCCACGCTTTCCGACAGACGCTTCCCGGTCCTTGAAACCGGGCTTGCCAGGAGATGCCGATGCCTGCCGTGCAGGAAACAATCGACCGGGTCCGCTCGATCGACCTCGACCAGTACAAGTACGGGTTCGAGACCACCATCGAGATGGAGAAGTCCGCCAAGGGCATCTCCGAGGATGTCGTGCGCTTCATCTCGGCCAAGAAGAACGAGCCGGAATGGCTGCTGGAATGGCGCCTCGACGCCTATCGGCGCTGGCTGACCATGAAGGAGCCGGAGTGGGCGCGGGTCTCGTACGACAAGGTCGATTATAACGACATCTACTACTACGCCGCGCCCAAGCGTCCGGCGGCGATGTCGCTCGACGAGATCGATCCCGAGATCCTGAAGACCTACGAGAAGCTCGGCATCCCGCTGCGCGAGGTCGAGGTGCTGGAAGGCATTGCGCCGGAGCGCCGCGTCGCGGTCGACGCCGTGTTCGACTCGGTCTCGGTGGCGACGACCTTCAAGAAAGAGCTCGAGAAGGCCGGCGTGATCTTCATGCCGATCTCCGAGGCGGTGCGCGAGCATCCCGAGCTGGTGAAGAAGTATCTCTGCTCGGTGGTGCCGGCGACGGACAACTTCTTCGCGACCCTGAACACCGCGGTCTTCTCCGACGGCTCGTTCGTCTACATCCCGCCGGGCGTGCGCTGCCCGATGGAGCTGTCCACCTATTTCCGCATCAACGAGCGCGATACCGGCCAGTTCGAGCGCACGCTGATCATCGCCGACAAGGGTTCCTACGTTTCGTATCTCGAGGGCTGCACCGCCCCGAAGCGCGACGACAACCAGCTCCATGCCGCGGTGGTCGAGCTGGTCGCCCTGGATGATGCCGAGATCAAGTACTCGACAGTCCAGAACTGGTACCCGGGCGACAACGAGGGCAAGGGCGGCATCTACAACTTCGTCACCAAGCGCGGCGATTGCCGCGGCGCCCGGTCGAAGATCTCCTGGACCCAGGTCGAGACCGGCTCGGCGATCACCTGGAAGTACCCGTCCTGCATCCTGCGCGGCGACGAATCCCGCGGCGAGTTCTACTCGATCGCGGTATCGAACGGCATGCAGCAGGTCGATTCCGGCACCAAGATGATCCACCTCGGCAAGAACACCACCAGCCGGATCATCTCGAAGGGGATCTCCGCCGGGCGTTCGCAGAACACCTATCGGGGCCTGGTCTCGGCCCACAAGAAGGCCAAGGGCGCCCGCAACTTCACCAACTGCGACTCGCTGCTGATCGGCGACCAGTGCGGGGCGCACACCGTGCCCTACATCGAGTCGAAGAACGCGTCCGCGGTGTTCGAGCACGAGGCGACCACCTCGAAGATCTCCGAGGACCAGAAGTTCTACTGCCTGCAGCGCGGCCTCTCCGAGGAGGAGGCGACCGCCCTCATCGTCAACGGCTTCGTCCGCGACGTGCTGCAGCAGCTGCCGATGGAGTTCGCCGTCGAGGCCCAGAAGCTGATCTCGATCAGCCTCGAAGGCTCGGTCGGCTAAGCCGGCCCCGGATCGCGAACCTTCGGCGATCGCGGCGCCCACGCCGCGATCGCCGACCGGATCAAGCGAAGGCTTCGACGCGCGGCCTCCGCGTGCCGGAAAGCCTTCAGAATGGCCGTCTCGGTGACGGCGCTACAGGAACTGACGGCGCGCAGTCGGCGCATGGGTCCGGCCCGCCGTTCGATAGGACTTGAACTAACATGTTGGAAATCAAGAACCTCGTCGTGCAGATCGAGGACAACCGCATCCTGAACGGCCTAAACCTCACCGTGAACGACGGCGAGGTCGCGGCGATCATGGGGCCGAACGGGTCGGGCAAGTCGACCCTGTCCTACGTCATCGCCGGCAAGGAGGATTACGAGGTCCTCGACGGCGAGATCCTGCTCGACGGGCAGAACGTGCTGGAGATGGGCGCCGACGAGCGCGCCGCCGCCGGCGTCTTCCTGGCCTTCCAGTATCCGCTGGAGATCCCCGGCGTCGGCACCATGACCTTCCTGAAGGCTTGCCTCAACGCCCAGCGCCGCGCCCGCGGTGAGGGCGAGATCTCGACGCCGGACTTCATCCGCAAGGTGAATGCTGTCGCCGACAAGCTCGAGATCAACAAGGAGATGCTCAAGCGCGCCCTCAACGTCGGCTTCTCCGGCGGCGAGAAGAAGCGCATGGAGATCCTCCAGATGGCGCTGCTGGAGCCGAAATTCTGCGTGCTCGACGAGACCGATTCCGGCCTCGACATCGATGCCCTGCGCATCGTCTCCGAGGGCGTCAACGCGCTCCGCGCCCAGGGCCGCTCGTTCCTGGTGATCACCCACTACCAGCGGCTGCTCAACTACATCGTGCCCGACACCGTCCACGTCATGTCGAAGGGCCTGATCGTGAAGACCGGCGGCAAGGATCTGGCGCTTGAGCTCGAAGCGTCGGGCTATGCCGAGTACCGCACCAACGAGGCCGCGTAAGTCCATGGCCGAGATCCAGAACCTGCGCACTAGCGCCGAGACCGGGCTGTCGAGCCTGTTCGAATCCGCGCGCAAGAGCTTCGCCTCGGAAGAGGCGATCGCCCGCGAGGAAGCGTTCCGCTTCTTCGAGGCCGCCGGCCTGCCGAGCCGGCGGGTCGAGGCGTTCAAGTACACCGACCTGCGCGCCGCCATGAAGGAGGCCGTTCCGCCGGCCGAAGCACCCTCGCAGGAAGCCGCTCAGGCCGCCGTCGCCTCAGCCAGGGGCTTTGCCGGTCTCGATGCGGCGTGTCTGACCTTCGTCAACGGCCATCTCATCCGTTCGCTGTCGGACCTCGACGGCCTGCCCGCCGGCCTCACGGTGACGCCGCTGAACGACGCGATGGGCAGAGGCGATGCCCGTCTCCGGCTGCTGGCGCCGGTCGAGCAGGCCCGGGAGAACCCGGTCTACCAGCTCAACACCGCCTTCCTGGCCGATGGCGCGCTGATCTCGGTCGCCGCCGGCACGAAGATCGAGCGGGCCCTGCACCTGCGCTTCATCGGCAGCGGATCCGAGGCCTTCTCGACCGCCACCCGCGTGCTGGTCGATCTCGCCGACGGCGCGGAGATGACCCTGCTGGAGAGCCACGAGGGTCCCGACAGCCTGACCTATCAGCCGAACGACGCTCTCGACGTGCGGGTCGGCAAGCAGGCGGTGTTCCGCCATGCCCGGCTCAACCGCGAGGGCAACGGGGCGATCGCGCTCTCGACGATCAGCGTCCGTCTCGACGACGAGTCGCAGCTGGAGACGGTCAACCTCGTCACCGGTGCCGTCCTCTCCCGCCATCAGATCTTCATGCATGTCGCGGGTGAGAACGTGAACGCCGTGGTCAACGGCGCCGCGATGCTGGGCGACGGCCAGCTGGCCGACTCGACCCTGCTGGCCGACCACGCCGCCGTGGGCGGCGTCGGGCGCGAGATGTTCAAGACGGTGATCGACGGGGACGCCACCGGGGTGTTCCAGGGCAAGATCATCGTCCGCCAGGCGGCCCAGCAGACCGATGGCAAGATGAAGTCGGATTGTCTGCTCCTCAGCGACGAGGGGCAGATGATGAACAAGCCGGAGCTGGAGATCTTCGCCGACGACGTCGCCTGCGGCCATGGTGCCACCTGCGGTGCCCCGGACGACGACCTGCTGTTCTACCTGATGGCCCGCGGCCTGCACCGCGCGGTGGCCGAGAGCCTGCTGGTCCAGGCTTTCGTCGGCGAGGCGATCGAGGCGGTCACGCACGAGGGCGCCCGCGCGGCGCTGATCGGCGAGATCGAGGCCTGGCTCGCGGCACGCGCGTGAACTCCTGGCCGGCCCCGCTCCGGGGCCGGACCATCGCATGAACCCGGACCTCATCCTGAGCTGCCCGCGTCAGCGGGCTTCGAAGGAGCCCTCCAGGGATCGCAACGCCAGCTGGAGGGCTCCGTCGAGGCCTCCGCTTCGCTCCGGCGCCTCAGGATGAGGTTGGTTTCCGGGATCGGCGAAGTCTTCGGAGAGTCGCGACCATGAACGCACACGTCCTCACCCCCGGCTACGACATCGAGGCGGTCCGCAAGGACTTCCCGATCCTGTCGCAGACCGTCTACGGCAAGCCGCTGGTCTATCTCGACAACGCCGCCTCGGCGCAGAAGCCGCGACAGGTCATCGACGCGATGGTCTCCTGCATGGAGACCGGCTACGCCAACGTCCACCGCGGCCTGCACTTCATGGCGAACGCCGCCACGGAGGGGTTCGAGGGCGCCCGCGAGACCACGCGCCAGTTCCTCAACGCGGCCTCCACGGACGAGATCATCTTCACCCGCAACGCCACCGAGGCCTACAACCTCGTGGCGTCCAGCATGGGCTGGGCCGGGCTGATCGGTGAGGGTGACGAGATCATCCTGTCGATCATGGAGCATCACTCCAACATCGTGCCCTGGCACTTCCTGCGCGAGCGGCGCGGGGCGGTGATCAAGTGGGCCCCGGTCGACGACGACGGCAATTTTCTGGTCGAAGACTACGAAAAACTGTTCACGCCGCGCACCAAGATGGTGGCGATCACTCAGATGTCGAACGTGCTGGGCACCGTGACGCCCGCGGAAGAGATCGTCCGCATCGCCCACGCCCACGGGGTGCCGGTGCTGCTCGACGGGGCGCAGAGCGCCGTCCACCAGCCGATCGACGTGCGCGCGCTGGACTGCGATTTCTTCGTCTTCACCGGCCACAAGGTCTACGGGCCGACCGGCATCGGCGTGCTCTACGGCAAGAAGGAATGGCTGGAGCGGCTGCCACCCTATCAGGGCGGCGGCGAGATGATCCGCACCGTCAGCCAGGACACGGTAACCTATAACGACCCGCCGCACCGCTTCGAGGCCGGCACCCCGGCGATCGTCGAGGCGGTCGGGCTCGGGGCGGCGCTCGAATACATGCTGGGGCTGGGCCGGGAGAACATCGCGGCACACGAGGCGACGCTGACCCGCTACGCCCACGAGCGCCTCAGCGCGATGAACGCCCTGCGGATCATCGGCACCGCCAAGGGCAAGGGCGGCGTGGTCAGTTTCGAGATGAAGGGCGCCCACGCGCACGACATCGCCACGGTGATCGATCGCCAGGGCGTCGCGGTGCGCGCGGGGACGCATTGCGCCATGCCGCTGCTCACCCGCTTCGGCGTCACCTCGACCTGCCGGGCCTCGTTCGGCCTGTACACGACGACCGCCGAGATCGATGCCCTTGCCGAGGCGCTCGCCAAAGCCGAGATGATGTTCGCCTGATCGGCGCAGCGTCCCGGATTCGATATCGCGGGCGATGCGCGGGCCGTGAATGAAACCGGTCCTGTCCGCGTGGGCCCGGGGGAGAATGAAACCATGAGCACCGACGCCACAATCACCGGCGGCGCGAACGCCCCCGCGGTCGAGGCCGCCTCCGCGATCCCGCCGGCCGAGCTGGACCGGCTGACCGACGACATCGTCGCCGCGCTGAAATCCGTCTACGACCCGGAGATCCCGGCCGACATCTACGAGCTCGGCCTGATCTACAAGGTCGATATCGGCGACGATCGGAAGGTCGCGATCGACATGACCCTGACGGCCCCCGGCTGCCCCGTCGCCGGCGAGATGCCGGGCTGGGTCGAGAATGCCGTCAGCGCCGTGCCGGGCGTGCAATCCTGCGCCGTGACGATGGTATTCGATCCGCCGTGGGACCAGAGCCGGATGTCGGACGAGGCCCGCGTCGCCCTGGACATGTGGTAGGGCGCATTCCGTCGGCTCGCGCCCCCGGCTCGAAGGCGATCGCGTCACAGATGTCGGATCGCGCGAGCCGGGCACCCATCTCGCGCCGATCGATGACGTCGGTCAGCGCTTCGTAGGTCTCTGCCGTCCACCAAGCGCGGCGCGCGGATCTCGGAGAGGTCGCGGATCCGCTCGCCGCATTCCACTGTGATGTGGGGACTCCGGAGCATCGCGATGCCCCTGCGCGGGGCGATGTCAGTCGGTAGCCGGACGGCAGCCGTCGCCTCGAGCGGAAGACTTGGGCTGACGACGATGTTGACCGTCACCTGATCGTGCTGGGTGCTCGCGCCGGTCGTCATCTTGATCTGCGGCACCGGCACGCCGTCCACGCGCGCGTCGAGTCGGCCCTGGCCAAGCTGACACGCGCAGAACGCCGCCGCATTCCTGGGCCGCGTCGCAGGTTCGGCCACGGCGATCGACGGGAGCCTAAAGGAACAGGCAAATCTCGGCCGCGCCAGGCGGCGCAGGGCCGAAGTGGCTCCAGCGGCGCCAATCGAACACGTAAGGATTGGACTATCGGCGCCTTCACCGAGCGAACGACACTCAATAATAGTTCAAATTTACGACCTGACGGCCGAATTTCCGCCAACCATTACTATCTGCGGGACAATTCTCGACCAAATTTCTGTCTAGCGCGACAGCTCCTGAACCTCCGAGACAGACCGGCGGCCCAACACGCAATTGTCAGGCGGAAATTGATTTTGCTTTGACTGTTTAATAACTGACAGAATAGCACTGATATGAATCAATTTATCAGGTCGTTAATATTTCGGTAACCACGCCTGCTCACAGGTCATGGACCGCCCGGGCAGGCGGTTTGGTTCGGTGCAGACGGTGACGTGAGATGGGTCCGGGTTACGTGGTTGCGGCTGTGTTTGAGACGTCCGGACTGATCGGCCTCGTGGTCGCCGGGTTTGCGATCCGCGCGGAACGGCAGGCGCGCGCATCCGGATTGCGCGACTTCCTCCGGTCCGGGCAGATATCGCTCTCAGCGTCGGGCCTGATATCGCCGAGCCGGTGGCGCGGAGCGACGCCGCGGGTGGTCGATGTGCCGGTCGTCGCGCATCGCCGCGGCGCGAGTCATCGGCGCGACTCCGCAGCCCGTTCGGCCCTCGGACGCGCCATCGGGCAGAGCAGCATCCGGACGGCACCCCGCCGCATGGCGCCGATCAACGCAGGATGATGTCGAGGCCGCTGCCGAGCAGGGTCACGGCGCTGAGCAGGACCATGAACTTCAGGTCTTCGAAACGCGCGCTCATGATCGATCCTTATTTATCAACGGGTTCGTTGTTGCTCGGATGCTGGATTATCACCTGATTAACGACTCTTTCGCGAGTCGTTTCAGGAACTGTTAGGGATTGTTCCGCGCTTTCCATTCGGTAAGGTTGATGAATGGTTAAGATCAACCTGTGCTGCTGAACCGGTCTTAACCGCCCGTCGGCAGGCCGGCCGTGCGGCGCCGCACGGTCTCGTCACAACAGGGAAGGCGCAGGCCGATGACGCAGCCACCGACCAGTTCCATCGTGCGGGCGCGCGACTGGATGTTCCGTGATCGCGGGACCGGGGCCATCACCATCGCGCAATGGCCCAACCTGCCGCTCTGGCTGTTCCTGGGATTCACGCTGGCCGCCTGGCTCGCCGGCGGGGCCGAGCCCATCGCCGCGTGGATGGGCATCGCCGCCGACGTGGCTCTCGGCTGGTGGGCGATCGATGAGCTCCTGCGCGGCGTCAATCCGTGGCGCAGGCTGCTCGGCTTCGCCACGCTGATCGGCCTCGCGACGCTCGTCACCCTTCGGAGCGGCGGCTAGAGCGCTCGCCGCCGAAGTGGATACCGGTTCGGCGTAAGCGAGCGCGTGACATCAAAGACTTAGAGCCGTCGCCAAAGAGCGGTCCGAGCCCTGCTGGTCCAGGCCGCCGACCGCGAGTCTGGTAGAGCGCGCTTTCGAGGAGGCATCTACAAATTTTGCACGACCGGAAATTGCATTCCGCGTGTTCGACCGAGAACGACTAGCCATCAGTTTTTGTCCGAATTCAATTTTCGTATAAAGGTTTACGGCGTCATCTAGCATTCAACCAACGCTTGAATTTCGGTTAACTACTGAGACGCGGGCCGATCGATTGCCGCCCGGCAAAAACTCATGAATGGTCGCGCCGGATTTGGCCCTGGGTAGCGCGGACCTGTCGAGGGGTGCGCTCCCTTGCTCGGCTTCAGTTTGGGCTGGACGGCAGGATGACCGACGCAGGAGGCTTCGTAGCCCTCGATGCCGCACCGCGCCTCGGCGAGCAGGAGCGGCTCCTCCGCCAGTTGGCCGACATACTGAACCTGCCCGTTTCGGTCTTTCGCCGCCGCCGCGCCGATCCGACGATCGAGGGACCGACCGCGGCCGAATGTGCGGCGATCCTGGCGGCGTTCTCGCGGATCCGCGATCCGGATGCCCGCCGGCAATGCCTGGCGATGGTCGAGCGTTGCGCCGGCGCGTAGGGTCGCGATCTGCCCCGCTGTGCGCTCGCACACGTGAGCGCAGTGAGAGCCGGCCCCGCCGCATGCTATAGGGGCGCCCGCGTCCGAGAGGGCCCGCCGGATCGGCAGGCCGCAAGGAACATCGCGACCGCCTCGGCACACGGCATCCCGGAGCCGGACTGCAGTCGCCGGTGCATGATGCCCCGCTTTCGACTTAGGCCCTGATGCCGATCATCTCCATTTCGAAGCTGTCGAAGACCTACCAGTCCGGCTTCACCGCCTTGAGCGGCATCGACCTCACCATCGAGCGGGGCGAGATTTTTGCGTTGCTCGGCCCGAACGGGGCCGGCAAGTCGACGCTGATCAACATCGTCTGCGGCATCGTCACGCCGAGTGCCGGCACGGTGATGGTCGACGGCCACGACATCGCCGCCGATTACCGCGCCGCGCGCCGGGCCATCGGCCTCGTGCCTCAGGAACTGACGACCGACGCCTTCGAGACGGTGCTGAACACCGTGAGCTTCTCCCGCGGGCTGTTCGGGCTGCAGCCGGATCCCGGCCATATCGAGCGGATCCTGCGGGCCCTCTCACTCTGGGACAAGCGCGACAGCCGCCTCATGACCCTGTCGGGCGGGATGAAGCGCCGGGTGCTGATCGCCAAGGCCCTCTCGCACGAGCCCCGGGTGCTGTTCCTCGACGAGCCCACGGCCGGCGTCGACGTGGAACTGCGTCAGGACATGTGGCGGCTGGTGCGCGACCTGCGGCAGCAGGGCGTCACGGTGATCCTCACCACCCACTACATCGAGGAGGCCGAGGAGATGGCCGACCGCATCGGCGTGATCCGGCGCGGCCAGATCATCCTGGTCGAGGAGAAGGCCGCGCTGATGCGCAAGCTCGGGCGCAAGCAGCTGACCCTTCAGCTTCAGGCGCCGATCGTCGAAATCCCGCCGGAGCTGTCCGATTACGAATTGGCGCTCGCCGGCGACGGCCGCGAACTGGTCTACACCTACGACACACGCGCCGAGCGCACCGGCATCACCGGGCTGCTCACCGGCCTGGCGGCCGCCGGAATCCGGTTCAGCGATCTCCACACCGAGCAGTCTTCCCTGGAGGACATCTTCGTCGGCCTGGTGCGCGAAGGGGAGACACGGGCATGAGCGACGCGATGAGTATGAACTGGCCGGCGGTCCGGGCGATCTACCGGTTCGAGATGGGCCGGTTCTGGCGCACCGCCGGGCAGAGCATCCTGGCCCCGGTGATCTCGACGACCCTGTATTTCGTGGTGTTCGGGGCCGCGATCGGCTCGCGGGTCTCGGCGGTGGACGGCGTGCCCTACGGGCTGTTCATCGTCCCCGGCCTGATCATGCTCTCGCTGCTGACGCAGAGCATCTCGAACGCCTCGTTCGGGATCTACTTCCCGCGCTTCGCCGGCACGATCTACGAGATCCTGTCGGCGCCGATCTCGCCGCTGGAGGTGGTGCTGGGCTTCGTCGGTGCGGCGGCCTCCAAGTCGATCCTGATCGGGCTGATCATCCTGGCGACCTCGGCGCTGTTCGTGCCGTTGCGCATCGACCACCCGGTCTGGATGATCGGCTTCCTTTTGCTCACCGCGGTCACGTTCAGCCTGTTCGGTTTCGTCATCGGGCTCTGGGCGGACGGGTTCGAGAAGCTGCAGCTGGTGCCGCTCCTCGTGGTGACGCCGCTGACCTTCCTGGGCGGGAGCTTCTACGCCATCAGCATGCTGCCGCCGTTCTGGCACGCGGTGAGCCTGATCAACCCGGTCGTCTACCTGATCAGCGCGTTCCGCTGGGCGTTCTTCGGCAAGGCCGATGTCAGCATCGCGATCAGCCTCGGCATGACCGCCCTGTTCCTGGTGATCTGCCTCGGCCTCGTCACTTACATTTTCCGCACCGGCTATCGCCTGAAGAGCTGAATTCGGGGCTGTGCGGCCAGTAACACGATGGACGAACGGATCCACTAGGGATGAGCGACCTGACGCCGTTCAAGCCAAGCTTACAGTCCGGCCTGAGTCCCGTATTGTGAATCGAACGGTAGGCACTTAGATCTGATTCTCTAAAGAACAGGACGCGAACAAAGGCGATGTCTGGTCCATCATTCCGCATCAAGTTTGATGGCCCCGCCCTGCAAGACCACGAGATCGACGTTGCCGATCTCGCACCCGCACTGGTCGCCCTTGGACAGATGGTCAAGGCGGCCAACCGGGTGGTGAACGGTGAGGCTCTGGAAGTTTCGGTCAGAGTCCGGACGGTTGGCGACGGGTCGTTCTGGGTCGAACTGACCGTCCGTGCTCAAAGCGCCTATGCGGCAGTTCGCGATTTTCTCGTCGGCCCGGATGTCGATGCTGTTCTCAAGCTTATCACAATCATCGGCTTATCAGGAGCAGGAGCGGGCATCGCCGGCAAAGGAGCCCTTGCTCTCATCAGGCAGATCCGGGGACGGCGACCTAAACGTCTTGGGCGACACGGCGGGCTCATCAGAATTGAGTTCGATGACGACACCCAGATTGAGGTCGAGGAAGCGACAGCTCGTGTTGCCTTCGACTCTGAGTTTCGAACGGCTTTGGAGCGCGTAGCGGTCGAACCACTCAACCAACCTGGCATTGATGCGATTGTGCTCGAAGGAGACGGTATAGAGGAGAAGATCACACAGGAAACCGCGGGCTCATTTCTCGCACCGCCAATTGTCGAAGATGGCCTGATCGAGACCCGGCACACGAAGGTCTTCTCAATCATCGATCTTTCATTCAAGCCAGGCAAGAAATGGCGGCTCTCTGATGGCCATGGTCGAGCGACGTTGGTCGATGTAGAGGATGCGGCTTTCATCTCACGGATCGAGAACAGCGAGATAGCTTTTGCCAAAGGCGATATTTTGGTTTGCGACGTGCGGGAAACTGCTCGCCAGACCGCGAAGGGGCTTCGAGCCGATTATGCGATCGTCCGTGTGATCGAGCACCGAGCAGCCGGTGCTCGAACTCAGCAATCGCGCTTGGCGTTCTGAGTTTTCCGTAGTCGCGATACGGCAGCTTCAGCGGCTGCTTCGCATGCTCGCTGCATGCATTCGCGTCGTCTGAGCGGCGCTCCTTCCCGCTCAGGGCTGCGCGGCCAAAAAGGCCAGCACGCCGTCCCGGTGCGGCTTGGCTCCGACTGCCGTCGAGTGGTCCTTGCCCTCGATCTCCAGCGCCCGCGCGTCCGGGATCAGGGCGGCCAGGGCCGGGCCGGAGCCAGCCACCGTGTCGAGGGTCCCGACCGCGACCAGCACCGGCACCTCGATCTGGGCGAGTTCCGCTCGGCTCAGCGTCTGGCGCGAGCCGCGCATGCAGGCGGCGAGCGCCCGCAGGTCGCTTCGGGTCTGCTCGGCGAAGGTGCGGAACGCCGCGGCGGTCGGGTTCGGGGCGGCCGCGCCGGGGGGCGCTTCGAGGGCTTCCGCGATCCCGGACGGCAGGCCCTTGCCCTCGATGAGGTGCATGCCGAGGCCGCCGATCAGGGCGGAGCGGACCCGGTCGGCATGGTCGAGGGCGATATGGGCGGTGATCCGGCCACCCATCGAGTAGCCCATCACGTGCGCGCGTTCGATGCCGAGATGGTCGAGCAGCCGCATCGCATCGCCCGCCATGGCCTCGGAGCTGTAGGCCGCCGGATCGTAGAGCTTCTCGCTCTCGCCGTGGCCGCGGTTGTCGAGCGCGATCGCCCGGTAGCCGGCCTGGGTCAGGGCTCGCACCCACTGGGTGTTGACCCAGTTGACCGCGTGGTTCGAGGCGAAGCCGTGGATCAGCAGGATCGGCGTACCGGCCCCCTCGGCCGGCGGCACGTCGATATAGGCGATCCGCACGCCGTCCGAATCGAAGGAATCCATGCCGCGCAACCTGTGCCGTCGAAGCTCGGCCTCCGCTTAGACCACCCGGCCGCGCTGGGGCAACGCGGCTGCGTCCGCTTGCCGGGCGAGGCACGGGCTGGCACACCGCCCCGGTTATGACCGATACCAAGCCCTACGGCACCTACGAACCGGCCGGCCTCGTCGCGGCGATCACCCGCCGGACCAACCGGATCCCGGCCGAATCCTGGTACGGACGGCGCCTGGCGCTGTTCCTGCGCCGGATCGCGATCTCGCGCCTGGGCGGCAAGCCCCTCGACGTGACCCGCTACGGGGCCCGCATGCGGCTGCACCCGTACAACAACAATTGCGAGAAGAAGGTGCTGTTCACGCCGCAATTCTTCGATCCGCAGGAGCGGGCGCTGCTGCAGGAGCGGTTGCCGAAGGATTGCGTGTTCCTCGATATCGGCGCCAATATCGGCGCCTACGCCCTGTGCGTGGCGGCGTTCTCGGGGCCCGCCGCCCGGATCGTCGCGGTCGAGCCGCAGCCCGACGTGTTCGAACGCCTGACCTACAACATCGCCCAGAACCCGTTCCACACCGTCAAGGCGGTGGCCTGCGCGGTGGCCGACAAGGCCGGCGAGCTGACGCTGTTCATCGACCCCCGCAACCGCGGCGAGTCCAGCCTGCGGATCGTCGGCACCAACGAGGGCGCCCGGATCACCGTGCCGGCGGTGACGCTCATCGCCTTGCTCAGAGCCGAAGGCCTGACTCGCGTCGACGCCATCAAGCTCGACGTGGAGGGCGCCGAAGACCTGATCCTGGAGCCGTTCCTGCGCGAGGCGCCGGATACGCTGCTCCCCCGCATCCTGCTCATCGAGAACGGCACCGGCCAATGGCAGATCGACCTGCCGAAGCACCTGGAAACGTTCGGCTATCGCGAGATCTCGCGCTCCCGGCTGAACCTGATGTTCGAGCGTCAGGGGCCGGTCAGGCCGGCGTAACCATCCCATCGTCAAGCGCCGGTCAGCGGCGCGGGTCGAGATGCGTGTCCGCGTAGAGATCGGCGAGGGTGCAGATCCGGCCGAGGTCTCCCAGCAAGAGCGGATCGTCCGGCGCCGTGAGCGTCGTGATCTGCCACGCCCCGCCGTCGGGGCGTTCATGCAATGCCACAGCCAGCCTGTCCTGCTCGACGACCACGATGAATCGGTTGTGGGCATGGGCGCGGTAGAAGCGAAGCTTGCTCTCGAACACCCGGCCGCGATCACTGGGCGAGGGCACCTCCATGACCAGGTAGAAGCGATCGGTGTAGCTGCGCTCGGTATCGGTTGCCGCGTCAATCACCGTCACTTCCGGCTCGGGTCGATATGCGGACCGGCTCGACACCTCGATCCCGATTTCCCGGTCGGCTCGCCAGGTTGGCCGCAGGCGGCGCAGCGCGGCATTCAGATGCCGCTCGAAATTGCTCGCGATCCGCTGGTGCGCGATCCTCGGAGCGGCCGATTGCATCGGGATGCCCTCGATCAGTTCCCATCGTTCTTCGGACGGGCGCGTCTCCAGGAAGGCGCGGAACGCGCCAGCGTCGAAGAGACGGTGTTCGAGCTGCGCGGAATCGGCCATGGGCTTCGTCGGAACCGCGGCGGTGACCGTGCGACGCTAGCACAGTCCCCTCATGGTCTCCACGGGGCGGATCAGGCCGGTGTGATCACCGGGATCTCGTCCGTCAGGGCGACGCCGGCCGGACTGACGGTGCAGCGATAGGCGCGCACCGCGACGCCAGCCGCGCGGGCGTCGCGGAACGCCCGGTCGAAGGCCGGGTCGATATCCCGGGCGACGTCGAACGCCTCCGCGTGCATCTGCACCACGATGATCACCAGCGCCCGTCCGCCCTCCGCGACCACCTGGGCGAGGTCGCGCATGTGCCGGGCGCTGCGGGCGGCGACGCAATCTGGGAATTCCGCGAGGCCCGCCTGACGCATCAGGTGGCAGTTCTTGACCTCCACATGGCAGGGCCCGCTGGCCGCGCCGCTGGCCAGGAAGTCGACGCGGCTGGCCTGCGCGTAGCGGACTTCCGGCTTGAACAGGTCGTGGCCGGCGAGCGCACCGATTAGGCCGGCGCGAAACGCCTCGGCCACCAGGGCGTTCGGGCGCATCGTGTTGATGCCGACCCATTGCGGGCCGCCCGGCAGGTCGGCCTCCACCAGTTCCCAGGTCAGCGGCAGCTTGCGCGTCGGATTGGTCGAGCGGGAGAGCAGGACCGGCCGGCCGGGCATGTTGAGGCCCAGCATCGCGCCGGGATTGGGACAGTGCGCCGTGACGAGGCCGTCGGCTGTCTCGATGTCGGCGAGGAAGCGTTTGTAGCGCTGCACCAGCAATCCGGGCGCGAGCGGCGCGGCGAAGAGCATCGGGTGGATATCTCCGGGTTCGTGTGGTCCGGGCCGGAGGCCGCGCTATCTGCTGACCATCCGCCGCCGAAGGTGTCACCGCTGCGGCGGCGAGACCGATGCGCGCAGGATCGTCATCGGCCGGGTCGCGATCCGGCTGCGTCCCGTCCTCCGCCGACAGAGTCCCATGGACCAGCCTTCCGATTCGATCACGGCCGCGATCCTCGTCATCGGCGATGAGATCCTCTCGGGGCGGACCAAGGACAAGAACATCGGCACCATCGCCGATTTTCTCACCGCCGCCGGGATCGACCTGCGCGAGGTGCGGGTCGTGCCGGACGAAGCCGCGATGATCGTGGAGGCGGTGAACGCCCTGCGGGCGCGCTACACCTACCTGTTCACCACCGGCGGGATCGGCCCGACCCACGACGACATCACCGCCGATTGCGTGGCCGAGGCCTTCGGGGTCGGCATCGACATCGACGAGCGGGCGCGGGCCATGCTGCTGGAGCGCCACAAGCCCGAGGATCTGAACGCGGCGCGCCTGCGCATGGCGCGGATCCCGTTCGGCGCCGACCTGATCGCCAACGCGGTCTCGAAAGCCCCGGGATTCCGGATCGGCAACGTCCACGTCATGGCCGGGGTGCCGAGCGTCATGCAGGCGATGCTCGACGCCATCGCGCCGACGCTCAAGGGCGGCGCCGCGATGATCTCCGAGACCATCGAGGCGGCCGGGCTGCCCGAGGGGCAATATGCCGACGCGCTCGGCGAGATCGCCAAGGCGCGGCCGGCCGTCTCGATCGGCTCCTACCCGGCGATGACACCGGAAGGGTTTCGCAACCGGATCGTCGTGCGCAGCCGGGACGCGCAGGCGCTGGCGGAAGCGCGACAAGCGGTCGAGGCGCTGGTGGCGCGGCTGTCGGCCTGACCTCCTATCGTCCCGGTCGAGTTGCGTCAGGGAGTTGAGTAGATGATCCGGGACCAGAACGACCGGGCCGACAAGGAGGCCCGGCGCGACGAATTGCTGAAGGAGGTGTCCGAGATCGGCCGCCCCGACGCCTACGTGCTGCACGAGGTGATCCGGCTCGAAGGCGACGAGGAGTTGCGCCGGGATGGCCTCGCGCTGTTCCTGTCGGCTTTCGCGGCGGGCCTCAGCATCGCCCTGTCGCTGATCGTGCCCGGGGTGCTGAAGAGCCACCTGCCCGACGCCGACTGGGTGAAGGTCCTGACCACGATGGGCTATTCGGTCGGCTTCCTGGTGGTCGTCCTGGGCCGCCAGCAGCTGTTCACCGAGAACACGATCACGCCGATCCTGCCGCTGCTGCACGACCGCTCGATGAAGACGGCGTTCCGCGTCGTGCGGCTCTGGCTCATCGTCCTGTGCGGCAACATCCTGGGGACGCTCGCCATCGCCACGGTGCTGGCCCATGCCGGCGCCTTCGAGCCGCCGGTGCTCGAGGCGTTTGCGGCGATCAGCCACGACGCCGTCGGGCACGGGTTCTGGTCCACCTTCGTGAAGGGGGTGTTCGCCGGCTGGATGATCGCCCTGATGGTCTGGTTCCTGCCCGCCACCGGCAGCGCCGCGCCCTTCGTGATCATGCTGATGACCTGGCTGGTCTCGCTCTGCGGGCTCGCCCATATCGTCGCCGGCTCGGTGGAGGCCTTCTATCTGGTGGTGACCGGCGCCGCCTCGCTGGAGGATTACGGGCTGCACTTCTTCCTGCCGACGCTGCTCGGCAACACGATCGGCGGCGTCACCCTGGTGGCGGTGCTGAATTACGGCCAGGTCGCACCGCAAGTAGAGGAGACCAAGGAGGTCGAGGGCGAGCGACCCGACTGACCGAGAGCCTCAGTCGAGCCGCACCGGCGGGCTGATCAGGTGGTCGAGGTCGTCGAGGATCCAGGTCATCGTCCCGCGCAAGGGGCCGTACAAGCCGATCTGGTGCTGCCGGTACAGCAGGTCGTGGGTGAGCCGCGCCGAGAGGCCGTTCAGCCGGCCGCCCCCGAACGTGTAGCGCCCGAGGGTGCCCCAGCCGTTGAAATCGGCCAGCGAGACGATGGCGCCCTTCTCGACATAGTGGAACGGCGGCAGCTCCGTCGCGACCGTCTCGCCCCGGGCCAGCGCCCGCCCGAGATGCGACGCGAAGTGCTGGGCCTGCTGGCGCGCCGCCTGGGCGGTGGCGGGGACCGGCTTGCCGATCTTGGCATCGGCCTGGCTGGCGCAATCCCCGAGGGCGACGATCGCGGGATCCCGGGTCGTGCGTAGGTCGGGACCGACCACGAGCTGGCCCGTGTGCGAGCGCTCCAGCCCCTCGACCGCGCCGAGCACGTCCGGCGCCTTCACGCCGGCCGCCCAGACCCTCAGACCGGCCGGGATGCGGCTGCCGTCCTTCAGGGTGAAACCGGAGGCGTCAGCGCCCGTGACCATGGCGCCGGTCCGCATCGCCACGGCGAGATCCGACAGGGTCCGGGCGGCGGCCCGGGAGACCCGCTCCGGGAAGGCCGGCAGAAGGCGCGGCCCGCTCTCGATCAGGGTGAGACGCAGCCGGCGCGGCAGGTCCGGGGAGCCGTATTCCGAGGCCAGGTTGATGGCGTGCTTGAGTTCCGCGGCCAGCTCGACGCCGGTGGCGCCGCCGCCGACGATGGCGATCTCGAGCCTGTCCGGGCTATCGAGCCGGGCCAGGAGATGGCGCCGCAGATGCCGGTGGAACGACTCGGCCTCGGTGAGGTCGTCGATGGTCAGGCAATGCTCGGCGACGCCCGGGGTGCCGAAATCGTTGGCCCGGCTGCCGATGGCCAGCACCAGGAGATCGTAGGCGAGGTCGGCCTCCGGCCGCCCCTGCGCCGCCTCGACCGCGAGCCGCACCCGCCGGGCCGGGCGGTCGATCCCGATCAGGGTCCCCGGCTGGAACCGGAAGCCGTTGCGCCGCGCCTGCGCGAAGAAGTCGACCTTCTGCCGGTCGGGCCGGGCCGTGCCCGCAGCGAAGGTGTGCAGCATCGGCTTCCAGACATGCGACAGGCTGCGATCGGCCAGCACCACTTCGGCCTTGCCGCCGCGGCCGAGGCTGGTGGCCACCTCGATGCCCGCGACCCCGCCGCCGACGATCACGATGCGCGCTTTGTCCGCCATGCCGTCTCCAGGAATTTTCGCTCCCGGTGAACGCAGCGTGGGCGCCGATGTTCGCGGCTTGGTACCGTGATCCGAACCCTGGTCTGCGGCAATCGGAAGCTCAACCGAAGGCGACCGAAGCGGATCCGGCGAACGGTCTGCAACCGGCCGGTATGAGATTCCCCGCGCGGAGACTCGCGTCGTGGGGGCGAGGAAGCGGCAGCGCACCTACAGCAGCGCCGGCCACCTTTGCCAGGCGCGATTCGGCGTCGGGCCGGCGACGCGCCCGCTCGGCAGGCAGGCCGATATACCTTGAGGTTGTACGCCCAGCTTTCGATAACGCATCATTAACCATTTGATCATTGATATTCACCGATGTTAAAGGCCGATTTGACCGATTAATAACGGAATATCTGCCTAGAAGGGGCGGTTTGAATGGTCGATCTAACCGGCTACCGTCTGACGTTCGACGACGAATTCAATAGCCGCAGCATCTCGCTGACCGGGGCCGGCACCACCTACGCCGACACCCGCGCCGAATGGCGGATGGCCGACGGCAGGTCCGATATCGGGTTCGGCCGTTCGTCCTTCGTCGACCCGTCCTCAGGCTACGATCCGTTCAGCGTCCAGAATGGCGCGCTGTCGATCACGGCAACGCCGAACCCGACGCCATACGGCTATCCCGGAAACTGGGAATCCGGCCTGATCACCACCCAGGGTAATTTCTCGCAGACCTACGGCTACTTCGAGATCCGGGCCGACTTCTCGAACGATCCGAATGCCTGGGACGCGTTCTGGCTGCTGCCCAATCAGCAGAGCGCCCAGTCGAGCAATATCAACGGCCATCAAGAGCTCGATGTCGTCGAGCATTACGGCAACAACGACAAGGGCGTCTACAGCACGATCCACACGACGGACCCGCAGAACGGGATCCCCTGGCAGGACAACCGCCAGGTTTACAGCGAGATGGCCAACCCGTCCGGCTATCACACCTATGGAATGAACTGGCAGCCGGACAAGATCAGCTTCTATGTCGACGGTCAATTCACCGGCTCGCAGGTTACACCGTCGGACCTGAACAGGCCGATGTACCTGCTCGCTAACCTGGCGGTCCGAAGCGATGGATCCGCTACGGGCAGCCCGTTCACCTCGAACATCGACTACATCCGGGTCTATTCCAATAGCGCGAGCGCGGTTGCAGTCCCGCAGGGCCGGGTGTCCCCTCCGGATGGGTACGACCCGGGATTGTATGGCGCGACGGCGGCCGCTTCGGCCGCCCCGGGAGCGGCCAAGCCGTCGCTGACGTCTGGAACGACAGGCGCCCCGTCGACAGGCGCCCCGTCGACAGGCGCGGCGGCCGTGCCCGGATCGACGCCGTCGGCCAATCCCGCACCCTGCTACTGCTCGGGCACCCGCATCCTGACCGAACACGGTGAGGTTGCGGTCGAGGACCTGCGGGTCGGTCAGGGCGTGGTGATCGCCTCGGGGCAACTTCGACCGATCCGCTGGATCGGCAGCCGCCGTTATCCCGGCTCGACAACCCCGCAGGCCGACCGGCCCGTGCGCATCCAGGCAGGGGCCCTCGCGGACGGCGCGCCCGCCCGCGACCTCAGTGTCTCGCCGGACCATGCGCTGTACCTCGACGGCCTGCTCGTCGCCGCCGGCCATCTCGTGAACGGGCGAACGATCACCCGCGGCGAGGCGGTAACGGACCTGACCTACTGGCATGTCGAGCTCGACACCCACGACATGCTGCTGGCCGAGGGCATCCCGGCCGAGAGTTTTTTGCCCGTTGCCGGTCTCCACGCACGGTTCGAGAGCAGCACGGGCCGGCCGCATACGGATCCGGCGCCGGCCCCCTATGCCGAGCGCGTGGAGGGGGGTCCGGCGCTGAAGGCGCTCGTCCGCCGCCTGATCCGGCGCGCCGGCCTGTCGTTGGACGCGCCGGGCTTCGGCGCCATCCGCGGCAGCCTGGATCTGTGCGAGATCCGGAACGGCGATTTGCGGGTCGCCGGCTGGGCGCAGGATGCCGCGCATCCCGAGGGTCCGGTCTGCCTCGATATCGTCGTGAACGGCGTCGTGGCGGCGGTGACGCTGGCGGAGGTCGAGCGGCCCGATCTCGGGGCGGCGGCGATCGGGCAGGGGCGGCACGGTTTCGATCTCGGCCTGGACGAGCCGCTGGCGCCGGGCGTGTCCCACACCGTGTCGGTGCGTCGCTCGGCGGACGGCGCCGTGATCGGCGCCATGCGGCTCGATGCGGCGGGGGCATGGAGGCGGGCGCAGGTTGCCTGACCCGGGGAGGGGCGCATGATGCTGCGCGGCAGTATCGACGTGCTCAGCCATCGGCGCATCGTCGGCTGGGCGTGGGAGATGGACGCGCCGGACGCCCCGGTGGCCATCGTGGTGGCCATAGACCGGCGCGTCCTCGGCCGGTGCCGGGCCGATCTGTTCCGGGAGGATCTGGCGATCGAAGGCGTCGGCACGGGGCGCTGCGGCTTCGCGCTGGACCTCGCGCCCGGATTGCTGTCGCCGCGCCGGGACTACGCCATCAGCGTGCGACGGGAGGGTGATGGCGTGCACCTGCCGGGCTCGCCCTACGTTCTGCCGGCGACGCTCCGGGTCGTCCCAACGCCCGACAGTCGCTGATTCAGCGCGCTCGCTTACGCCGAACCGGTAGCCGCTTCGGCGGCGAGCGCTCTCGTGCCGCCGTCGGGCGGCCGGCCGTCGTGACATCCCGACACGCCGCTCAAACGAAAAAGCCGCCCGGAGGCGGCTTCTCGTCGGCGTCGTGCAGCCGGACTATCAGGACCGCAGGCGGGTCCGGACCTCGCCGAGGCTGGCCCGGATCAGGCCCTGCGCCGCGTCGCCCTGCATCCGCTCGCGCAGGATCGTCTCAGAGACCTTCACGGCCGCCTCGGCGGCGGCGGCACGGACCTGGGCCTCGGCCTGCGCTTCGGCCTGGGAGATCTTGAGGTCGGCGGCCTTGGTGCGGCGCGCGAGGAACTCGTCGAGCTTGCGATGCCCCTCCTCGGCGGCGCGCTTGGCCTCCTCGCGGGCACCGGAAATGATCGACTCGGCCTCCTTCTCGGCCTCGGACCGTCGGCGCTTGTAGTCCGCCAGCACGGCGGCGGCCTCCTCGCGCAGGCGCTTGGCCTCGTCGAGCTCGTGGCGGACGCGGTTGGCGCGACCATCGAGGCCCTTGGTCATGGCCGAGACGCCGCCAGCCTTCCAGGCGATGCCCAGGAAGACGACGAACGCGACGGCGACCCAGAATTCGGCTTCGAGCAGCATCGTGGGTTTCCGTTCAGTGTGCGGTGGCGTCGAGGGCGCGGTCGAGGGTCGCCGTGTCGGGCGCCTGGCCCGTCAGGCGCTCCACGATGGCCGTCGCGGCCTCGCCGGCGATGCTGCGGACGTTGCCCATCGCAGCCTCGGTCCGCGTGCGGATCGTCGCCTCGGCGGTCGCGAGCTTGCCGTTCAGCTCCGCTTCGAGCGCCTTGCGCTTGGTTTCAGCTTCGGCGGCCAGCTCGTTCCGTGTCGTCAGGGCGATATCGCGGGCCTTGCCCTGGGCGTCGCGGAGCGCGGTCTCGTAGGCGACGCCGGCGGCGTCGGCCTCGGTCTTCATCGCCTGGGCCTGGTCGAGATCGGCACGCAGGCGCTCGGCGCGGGCGTGCAGGATCGCCTGGATCCGCGGCAGCGCGATCTTGTCCATCAGGTAGTAGAGGAGACCGAAGGCCAGCGCGAGCCAGATCAGCTGCGACAGGAACCCCGAAGTCTCGAAGGGCGGGAAGGCGCCGCTATGCGCCTCCGTGTGCTCGACATGGCCGGGCACGATCTGCGTGTCGGCGCCCGGGGGCGGCGTGGTGAGGGGATTCGGCTGAGCCATGAGACCGCTACACTGACACCGTTCGCATAGGTCGCCGCCGACGCGGTGACGGAAGAAGGCGGACGCCCCGCTCGCGAAGCGCCCACCTGGTGGTCGGGCCGTGAGAGCCCGGTGGAGGCCGCGTCACCCGCGGCCCCCGAAGCGCGCCGATCAGACGGCGAAGAGCAGCAGCAGCGCGATGAGCAGCGAGAAGATGCCCAGCGCCTCGGTCAGGGCGAAGCCCAGGAGCAGGGTGGCGCGCTGGCCGTCGGCCGCGGAGGGGTTGCGAAGGGCGCCGGCGAGGAACTGACCGAACAGGTTGCCGAGGCCGATGCCCGCACCCGCCATGCCGAGGCAGGCGAGGCCGGCGCCGATGTACTTCGCAGCGACGGGATCCATGATAACTCCTGAGGTCTCTTCAGATCGAAACGTGCGGTGACGTTCGCGGCGGGTGGAGCCGGCCAAGTCCGGAGGCCGGGGTGAAGCTGGGCGGCCGGGGCGTGCGCCTAGTGGCCGGGATGGAGCGCGTCGTTGAGGTAGATCGCCGTCAGCGTCGCGAAGACGTAGGCCTGAAGCGCCGCGACGAGGAACTCGAGGGCGGTCAGGGCGATCGTCAGGAACAGCGGAAGCGGCGATAGCACGCTCCACGCACCCGCGAGAAGAAGCTGGACCACGAAGAAAGCGAAGATCTTCATCGCGATGTGGCCGGCGAGCACGTTGGCGAACAGACGGACCGAGAGGCTGATCGGCCGCGAGACGAACGAGATGATCTCGATCGGCACGAGGATCGCCAGCAGCGGCTTCGGCACGCCCGACGGCACGAACAGGCCGAAGAAATGCGTGCCGTGCTTCATCACCCCGTAGATCACCACCACGGAGATCACCAGGGCGGCGAGGCCGAAGGTGATGATCAGGTGGCTGGTCACGGCGAACGCGTAGGGGATCATCCCGAACAGGTTCAGGATCAGCACGAACATGAACAGCGAGAACACCAGCGGCATGAACCGCTTGCCGCCGTCGCCGGTCGCCTGATGCAGCGTGTCGGCGATGAATTCGTAGAAGATTTCGGCCAGCGACTGCATCCGCCCCGGCACCACCGAGCGCGAGGCCGTCGCCACCACGGTGATCAGCGCGATCACCGCCACGGCGGCGAACATGTACAGGGCGGATTGTGTGAAGGCGAGTTGCTGATGGCCGATATGGCCCAACGATACGAGCGGCTTCAGCTCGAACTGCTCGATCGGGTCGATCGTGACCGCCATTCCCGCTTCCGCCCCTCTTGATCCGGCGCACCGATGGACCCGGCCGCCTCAAACCCCTGTCGACCGGCGTGCCTTATGGCTCTTGCCGATCGCCTCGTCCGGGACGCGCGCCGGCAAAACCTGACACCCGCATCACGTTGTAGATCCCCGCCACGAATCCCAGCATCAGGAGGACGATCAGGCCCCAGGGTTTCGTCCCGAAGACATGATCGACGATCCAGCCGAGGATGCCCCCCGCGATCACGCCCGCGACGAACTCCGTGGAGATCGTCATGGCCTGACCAAGTGAGGAGGGCCCGTCACCCCGAGGCCGCAAGGAAGGATCGGGAGCGGCCTGCGGGCGCTTCCGTTCGATCTGCGTCTCGAGACGTCTGAGCCTCGCGGAAAGTTCGCTGTCCGTCGGCGTTCCCTCGGTCCCGTTCCCGTCCCTGGAATCGTCGCCGCTCACGGCTGAAACTCACAGGGCGGGAGGATCTGAAACCGGCTGGACGCCCCCATCAAGCGGGCGCACCATAGTTTCGCCTATCTTGAGTGTCAAGGCGACGCCGATACATAGCAACCCTTTGACGGAAATGGTGTTTTTGGTTCTTGAGCCGGTCCGGGGCGTGGTGCTTCGCGCATCGCCCCGCACAGCCGATCAGGCGCCGAGGATCGGCTTGATCACCTTCTCCATGCCGTCGACCGTCATCTCGCCGGTGTAGCGCTCGCCGTTGATGAAGAAGGTCGGCGTGGAATCGACCTTCATCACGTCCAGCCCGCGCTGCTTCACGGCGTTGACCGCGCCATAGACCTTCTGGTCCTTCAGGCAGGCCTCGAACGTATCCTTGGTGTAGCCGGCCTGCCGCAGCATCTGCTCCAGGGCGTCCACAGGCTTCTGGGTGAACGCCCAGGCCGGCTGCTGGTCGAACAGCAGGTCGGTGATCGGGTAATACTTGGCGTCGCCCTGGCAGCGCGCCAGCATGAAGGCTGCGGTCGCGAGCGGGTCGAGGGGAAACTCGCGCAGGGTGAACCGCACCTTGCCGGTATCGATGTAGCGCTCCTTGAGCACCGGCCACGTGGTCCGATGGAAAGCGGCACAGTGCGAGCACGTCATCGAGGCGTATTCGATGATCGTGCACTTGGCGTCGGCCGGGCCGAGCCAGACATCCCCGAGCGGGCCCGGCTGCATCAGCGCCGCAAGATCGGCGTTCTGCGCCCAGGCCGAGCGGGCGAGGTAGGGCAGGGCGAGGCCGGCGCCGAGCGCGAGGCCGGTGAACTTGAGAGCGTCGCGTCGCGTGGTCATGGGCAGGCTCCGCCGGATTTATTCGGTCTTGGCGTCGCGGTTCGGTACGCGGGCGCGGCCGTCCTGGCAAGGCGACGGAATCGCCGCCGGATCTTGCGGCTCAGCGCTCCGGCCGGGTCGCCACGGCCGCGATGCCGAGGCGATCCAGGGCGGCGCGCAGGCCGTCATCGTCGATCGCCGCCACCGCGCGCTTCACCTCGACGGCGCGGGACGGGTCGATGCCGGTGCGCGGCGCCGGCCGCCCGCCGCGGCCGACCCGGTCCTGCTGCAGCACGATCCGGGAGACGCAGGCCCAACCATAATGCGCGTTGATGCGCTGGATCACCACCGGCGCGAGATGCTGGAGCTCGATGGCGAATACGCCTTCGACCCGGACCACGAGCGTCCCGGATTCCGGCGTGTCGGCATCCTTGCGGCGGCGCTTGGGCCATTCGAGCTTCGACGGCCGGCAATAGCGTGCCAGCCGCTCGCCCACGATCTCCGGCCAGGCGGCCAGGATGTCGGTCGACGCGAAGCCCTGCGCCGCGAAGGCCGGCCCGATGCAGCTCTCGATCAGCTCGGCCAGCGGTTTGACGCGCGCCATGATGGTTCGGGCCTCGCCCTTCTCTTGAGTCGCGCGAGGTTAGCGCAGCTTCGTTGACGAAGGGAGCACAGACCCGGCGTTTCGCGGCCCTATGATCGGCCGGTCCCTCCGAGTATGCAGCGTGGCCCATGCCGACCTGCCCAGCCACGGATTCCGGGTCCGGTCCCGGACCACGCGCCGACGACCTGCTCGCCTGGTACGACCGGCACCGCCGGGTGCTGCCGTGGCGCGCGCTCGCCGGCGAGGTGCCCGATCCCTACCGGGTCTGGCTCTCCGAGGTGATGCTCCAGCAGACGACGATCGCGGCGGTGCGGCCGTATTTCGAGCGGTTCCTGACGCGCTTTCCCGATGTCGATGCGCTGGCCGCCGCTCCCGAGGGGGCGGTGATGTCCGCTTGGGCCGGGCTCGGCTACTATTCCCGGGCGCGCAACCTGCACGCCTGCGCCAAGACCGTCGCCGCCGCGGGCCGCTTTCCCGATACGGCCGAGGGCCTGCGCAAGCTCCCGGGCATCGGCGCCTACACGGCCGGGGCGATCGCCGCGATCGCGTTCGAGCGGGCGGAGGCCGCGGTCGACGGCAACGTCGAGCGGGTGCTGAGCCGGGTCTTCGCCGTGGAAGCGCCGCTGCCCGGCAGCCGCCCGGAGATCCGCCGGCTGACGCAAAGCTTGGTGCCGCACGACCGGCCCGGCGATTTCGCCCAGGCGCTCATGGATCTCGGCGCGACGATCTGCACGCCCAAGCGCCCCGCCTGCGCGCTCTGCCCGTGGATGCTGCCCTGTCAGGCCCGGGCGCTCGGCACGCAGGACACGTTCCCGCGCAAGATCAAGCTGGCCAAGGGGGCGCTCCGGCGCGGCGCGGCCTTCGTGGCGATCCGCACCGGCGACGAGGCGGTGCTGCTGCGGACGCGTGCGCCCGAAGGGCTGCTCGGCAACATGGCCGAGCCGCCCGGCAGCGCCTGGGAGCCGGATTACGACGTGGCTTCGGCCCTGCTGGACGCGCCCCTCGACGCCCGCTGGAAGCGCCTGCCGGGCCTCGTCCGCCACGGCTTCACGCATTTCCCACTGGAGCTGACGGTGTTCTCGGCCCGGGTCGCGCTCTCGACCCCGACGCCCCCGGGCATGCGCTTCACCCCGCGCGCCGCGCTGGACGACGAGCCGCTGCCCGGCCTGATGCGCAAGGTGCTGGCCCACGCCTTCGATCCGAAGCCGGAGCCCGAGAAAAAGCCCCGCGGCCGCCCGAAGAAGGAGCCGCCGCCGATGCCGCTGCTCGCGGCCATGGAGGCGCCGATCACCATGGAGGATCCGGAGCCGCGGCCGAGCGTGCGCGCAGTCCCCAAGCCCCGGCCGAAACCGGCGCCGGAGCCGCCTCCGGACACGGACGAGTTTTTGGATAACGAGCCCGAGGCGCCCGTTGCGCCAGCGCGCGCCCGGTCAACACCGCGCCGGCCGGGCGCGGCGCGGCGTCGCTAGATCCAAAGGGAGCGGGTTCCCAAAGGGCGAGCCCTTTGGTGGGGTTTGGGGCGAAGCCCCAAGCCACTCGCAGGGCTCCGCCCTGCACCCGCCAAAGGGCTGGGCCCTTCGGGATCCCGTGACGGACACGGGAACGGCTCAGCCGTTCGCCATCGCCTGGCGCAGCCCGGCCCGATAGCTGTCGATCACCACCGGCTTGCCGGAGCGCTCGACGTGCCAGAAGGTCCAGCCGTTGCAGGCCGGGAGCCCCTGGACCAGGGCGCCGATCTTGTGGATCGAGCCGATCACCAAGCCGTTGTCGAGCTGGCCGTCGGGACGCACCGTGGCGCGGAAGCGGCGGCGCTCGTCGGTGACGACCTCGCCCGGGCGGATATGCCCGGCCTCGATCACCGAGAGGAACGGCACCCGCGGCTCGGCCCGCTTGGTCGGCGCCACCATCAGAGCGGCTTTGGACAGCGGCTGCACGGCGGCGATCCGCTCCATCGCGGCCTTCGCGTAGGTCGCCTCGCGCTCGATGCCGATGAACCGGCGGCCGAGGCGCTTGGCGACGGCGCCGGTGGTGCCGGTGCCGAAGAACGGGTCGAGCACCACGTCTCCGGGATTGGTCGCGGCCATCAGGGTCCGGGCGAGCAGCGCCTCGGGCTTCTGGGTCGGGTGGACCTTATGGCCCTCCGCATCCTTCAACCGCTCCTCGCCGGTGCAGAGCGGAATGAACCAGTCCGAGCGCATCTGGAGGTCCTCGTTGCCCCCCTTCATCGCGTCGTAATGGAAGGTGTAGCCCTTCGACTCCGCCGAGCGCGAGGCCCAGATCAGGGTCTCGTGGGCGTTGGTGAAGCGCTTGCCGCGGAAATTCGGCATCGGGTTGGCCTTGCGCCAGACGATGTCGTTGAGGATCCAGTAACCGAGATCCTGCAACGCGCTCCCGACCCGGAAGATGTTGTGGTACGACCCGATCACCCAGAGGGTTGCGTTCGGCTTCATCACCCGCCGGCAGGCGGCGAGCCAGTCCCGCGTGAAGGTGTCGTAAGCCTCGAAGGTCGCGAACTTGTCCCAGTCGTCGTCGACCGCGTCGACACGGCTCTGGTCCGGACGCAGCAGGTCGGCGTCGCCGAGCTGCAGATTGTAGGGCGGGTCGGCGAAGACGCAGTCGACGCTGGACGCCGGCAGCGCGTTCATGGCCGCGATGCAGTCCCCGACCAGCACTTGGTCGAGGGGGAGGGGACGCTGGGCGGGTACGAGACCCATCCGTGGCGCCGACGCGGGCCGCCCGGCACGCGAGACCTGTTTCCGGGCGACGGCATCGGCAGCCACGGTACGCGGGGAAGCCATGGCAAACACCGGTTACGCGACTGACCGGCAGACCATGCGTCGGACACGGTAAAGGTCGCGTTGTCGAAATTCGCCGGCTCGCGTCCCGTTCTGGGGCTGCAGTTTTTGCCTACCGCCGGCTCGACCAATCTTTCTTGAGATGATGCGCGTTCCGGACCCCACTTTTACGTCCGAAGCCTCATGAAGCGCGACCGGTCTTCTCGCCGTCACTTGGTCTTGTAGCGATCAATCCAGCTGATCCGCGCAGAACGTCAAGTTTCGGCGGCCGGTGGTGGTCGCCTCCACCTGAGCGGGAAGCAGGGTCACACCCAGCGCAGACCTTAGGCTTAAATTCTGTTCTGAGGAATGGCAGCGGGTCCATCAAGAAGACTTGCCGTACGCTTGGCACGACTGTCGGCGACACAAATCGCGTCGAGATCGGAAATAAATCGAAATAAAACCCCAAGTCATCAGTATGACCAGGCACAAATCGGCCAAAATGTGACCTGAACCCTTCTGAAAAGCCCGCCTTATTCCGGCCCGTTTCTGAAACGACTGGCGCCGCCCCGGAAACAACAAGGGAATGCGGGAAGAATGACATCTGGTTTCGGTAAGTTCGTGGCCTCCGTTGGAATGCTGTCTGCCATCGTCGGAACGACCCTCCCGGCTGCCGCCCAGAGCGGCGCGGCCTCCTGGTACGGGAGCGGCCATCGCACCGCGAACGGCGAGCGTTTCAACCCCAACGGACTGACCGCTGCCCATCGCAGCCTGCCGTTCGGAACCCGCGTCCGCGTCGAGAACCGCCGGACCGGCCGCTCGGTGGTGGTGCGGATCAACGACCGCGGCCCCTTCGTGCGCGGCCGGATCATCGATCTCTCGCGGGGGTCGGCCCGTGCCCTCGGCATGGGCGGCACGAGCTACGTCTCGCTCCAGGTCCTGAACTGAGCGTCCGGGACTGACGGCTTCCCGGCCGAACGAGTCCTGAAGCCGTGCGGCCTCCCGACGTTGTCTGCGGCCTCGGGAGGCCCCATGTGCTGCGAAAGCAGCCCGGATCCCGCCGCCCCATGCCCAAACCCCTGATCGTCGACATCCCGCACGACCTCGGCCGCGACGAGGCCAAGCGGCGCCTCGAACACGGCACCGACCAGGCGCGAGCCTTCCTGGCCAAGAGCGGCGTGACGGTCGACCAGCTCGCCTGGACCGGCGACCGCCTCGATTTCGGCGTCTCGGCCATGACCCAGAAGATCGGCGGCACGATCGATGTCGGCCCTGAGAGTGTGCGCCTCGAGGTGAAGCTGCCGTTCCTGCTCGCCCTGTTCGCCGAGAAGATCCAGAAGGTCGCGAGCAAGGAAGGCAATCTCCTGCTCACCAAAAAGTAGCGCTCCGGAACTCCGGCCGCACACCCCCGTTGCTGCCCGAACGGTGCGGGACAGCACCGCGGACTCTCTGGAGGATAAGCGTGCCGGACTTCACCCTCGCCGACCCGGGCCAAGTGCCGGAAATCCCGCCGCAGCCGACACCCGCACCGGATACGCCGTACGATCCCCCGCAGGTCCCGACGCAGCCGCCCGGCCCGGAGATCCCCGGCAACACTCCGGCCGAGGCGCCGGGCATCCAGCCGCCGGAAATCCCGGTGAACGATCCCGGCGCGCCGGAGATCAGCCCGCCCACCGGGCCGGCCAACCCGATCGCCTGAGTGACGGGGGGCAGCCCGGTTTGAACCGGACGCCCGGCACTGCCATAAGCCCGGCATGGCCGCTCCCCCGCTTCTGACCCTCCAGGATGTCGCGCTCACCTTTGGCGGCACGCCGCTGATCAACCGCGCCGACCTGACCATCTCCCCCGGCGAGCGCACCTGCCTCGTCGGTCGGAACGGGTCGGGCAAGTCGACCCTGATGAAGATCGCCGCCGGCCTGGTCGAGCCGGACAAGGGGCGGCTGTTCGTCCAGCCCGGCACCACGATCCGCTACCTGGCACAGGAGCCGGATTTCTCCGGGTTTTCCAACACCTTGGACTTCGTCGAGGCCGGCCTGCCGCCGGGCGAATCCGCCCATCGGGCGCGGTACCTGCTGGAAAGCCTCGGCATGACCGGGGCCGAGGATCCGAAAAAGCTCTCGGGCGGCGAGGGGCGGCGCGCCGCGCTCGCCCAGGCGCTCGCCCCCGAGCCGGACGTGCTGCTTCTGGATGAGCCGACCAACCATCTCGACCTGCCGGCGATCGAGTGGCTCGAAGCGGAGTTGCGCGGCACCCGCGCGGCGATGGTCCTGATCAGCCACGACCGGCGGTTTCTCTCCGCGTTATCGCGGGCCACGATCTGGCTAGACCGCGGAGAAACGCGACGGATCGAGCAGGGCTTCTCCAACTTCGAGGCTTGGCGCGACGCGTTCTTCGAGGAGGAGGAGCGCGACCAGCACAAGCTCGACCGCAAGATCGCCGCCGAGGAGCACTGGCTGCGCTACGGCGTCACCGCACGCCGCAAGCGAAACGTCCGTCGCCTCGGCAACTTGCACGAGCTGCGCCAGAATCGCCGCGAGGTCCGCCGCCCGGTGGGGAGCGTCAGCATGAACGCCTCCGACGCCGAGTCCTCCGGCAGCCTCGTGGTCGAGGCCCGGGACATCACCAAATCCTACGGCGAGCGGACCATCGTGGACGGGTTGTCCCTGCGGGTGATGCGCGGCGACCGGCTGGGCATCGTCGGGGCCAACGGCGCCGGCAAGTCGACGCTGATCAACCTGCTGATGGGCCGGCTCGCCCCCGATTCGGGGCAGGTCGTGCTCGGCACCAACCTTTTGCCGGTGGTGCTCGACCAGGCGCGGGCGACCCTGGAGCCCGGGATGACCGTCACCGAGGTGCTCACCGGCGGCAGCGGCGACAGCGTCACGGTGAACGGCCAGAGCCGCCACGTCATCGGCTACCTCAAGGACTTCCTGTTCAGCCCCGAGCAGGCCCGGACCCCGGTCTCGGTGCTGTCCGGCGGCGAGCGCAACCGCCTGTTGATCGCCCGCGCGCTGGCGCAACCGGCCAACTTGCTGGTGCTCGACGAGCCGACCAACGACCTCGACCTCGAGACCCTGGACCTGCTCCAGGAGATGCTCGGCGACTACCAGGGCACGCTGATCCTGGTGAGCCACGACCGCGACTTCCTCGACCGGGTGGCCGGCAGCGTGCTGGTCTCCGAGGGCGCCGGCCGCTGGGTCGAATATGCCGGCGGCTACAGCGACATGCTGGTCCAGCGCGGGCAGGGCGTCGAGGCGCGCACCGTCGCCACGAAGAAGGAACCGCGCGAGCGCAACGCCGCCGCCGCCACATCCCAGCCGGCCCAGAAACCGAAACTCGGCTTCAAGGACCAGCACGAGTTGAAGACGCTGCCGGCCCGCATGGAGAAGCTGGAGGCGGCGATCGCCCAGCTCAAGGCGATCCTGGCGGATGCCGACCTCTACGCCCGCGACCCGGCCCGGTTCGACAAGGCCACCGCCATGCTGGCCCAGGCCGAGACCGAGCTGTCGCAGGCGGAGGACCGGTGGCTGGAGCTGGAGATGCTGCAGGCGGGGTGACGCCGGCCCTTGACGGATCATAGGAAATATGTCTTATACGGTCTCCGCGGGCTCGATCCCGCGGGGCCGCAACGATCGCGAACCGACCGGAACGGATGATCGCATGACCGCCTATCAGACCCTCGAACAGCGCTTCTCCCGTCTGGCGGCCCTGGAAGGCGCGGCCGGGATCCTCGGCTGGGATGCGCAGACGCTGATGCCGGACGGGGCGGCCGAGGCGCGCGGCGACCAGCTGGCGATCCTGCGCGGGCTGGCGCACGAGATCCTGACCGCCCCCGAGACGCGGGATGAACTCGCCGCAGCCGAGCGGCAGGGCGGTCTGGATGCTTGGACGGCGGCCAATCTGCGGGAGATGCGCCGGGCTCAGGCGCATGCCGGCGCCGTACCCCGGGACCTCGTGGAAGCCAGCTCGCGGGCGGTGTCCCGGTCCGAGATGGTCTGGCGCGAGGCGCGCCGGGACTCCGATTTCGCCCGGCTGGCGCCGTATCTCGCCGAGGTGCTGCGGCTCCAGCGGGAGATCGGGCAGGCCAAGGGCGCGGCGCTGGGGCTCGACCCCTACGATGCGCTGCTCGACAGCTACGATCCCGGCATGCGCCGGGCGGTGATCGACCCGCTGTTTGCCGACCTCACGAGCTGGCTGCCGGACCTGATCGCCCGCGCCCGGGCGATCCAGGCCTCGCGCCCGGCGCCGCTGCCCCTGGAGGGGCCGTTCGACACCGGCACGCAGCGCGCGCTCGGCCTCAAGCTGATGACCGCCCTCGGCTTCGATTTCGCCCGCGGCCGGCTCGATATCAGCCTGCACCCGTTCTGCGGCGGCGCCACCGACGACGTGCGCATCACCACCCGCTACGACGAGGCCGATTTCGGCCGCGCCCTGATGGGCGTGCTGCACGAGACCGGCCACGCTCTCTACGAGCAGGGCCGCCCCGCCGCCTGGCGGCACCAGCCGGTGGGCGCCGCCCGGGGCATGAGCCTGCACGAGAGCCAGTCGCTCATCGTCGAGATGCAGGCCTGCCGCAGCCGGGAATTCTTCACCTACCTGGCGCCGCTGCTGCGCGAGGCGTTCGGCCGCTCCGGGCCGGAATGGTCGCCGGAGAACCTGCACGCGCTGAACACCCAGGTCCGGCCGGGCTTCATCCGGGTCGATGCCGACGAGGCGACCTACCCGGCCCATATCCTGCTGCGCTACCGGCTGGAGACCGCGATGATCGCGGGCGACCTCGCGGTGGCCGACCTGCCGGGCGCCTTCAACGAAGGCCTACGCGACCTCCTCGGCCTCACCGTGCCGGACGACCGCCTCGGCTGCCTGCAGGACATCCACTGGCCGAGCGGCGCCTTCGGCTACTTCCCGACCTACACGCTCGGGGCGCTGGCGGCGGCGCAGCTGTTCCGGGCGGCCCGGGCGGCCGAGCCCGCCCTGCCGGGCTGCCTCGCGACGGGCGATTTCGCGCCGCTGCGCACTTGGCTGCGCGCCAACGTCCACGAGGTCGGCAGCCTGCTCGGGACCGATGATTTGCTCACCCGGGCGACGGGGGCGCCCCTCGGGACGGCGGCGTTCCGGGCGCATCTGGAGGGGCGGTATCTAGGGGCTTAGCGCAGGGGCACGCGCGCACCCCGATCGCGCTTTCGCCAAGAGCCGTGCGAGCAAATCGGGGTGGTCCCGTATGTTTTCCCAGCTTTTGTGGTGCTAGCATTCGACTCGGACCAGCAGGGGAATCGGCGATGGCGATCATTGGCGGACACAAGCCCGGTCAATTCGGCCTATCCGTGCTGGTCCAGGACGTGGCGGCGGCGGCGAACTTCTATCGGACGGTTCTAGGCGCCGAAGAAACGGCTCGCACAACGCTGGACGAGCCGATCCACGGCCTCGCGCGCGGGATCGTCACCGCCATCGAGATGCGCCTCGGCGATGTGCATCTCTGCGTCGGACTGGAAAATCCGCGTTGGTCGGAAGCCCCCCGCCGGGATTGGCCGCGTGCGCCGCATTCCGCCGGGACCACGACGGCCCTTTTCTCCCTCTACGTCTCCGACGTGGATGACGCGATCTCCCGGGCTTTGGAAGCGGGCGCGCGGCTGTATAGCGAGGGGTCTGCCGTCGAGGACGCCTACTGGGGCGACCGTGTCGGCCAGTTCGTGGATCCCTTCGGCCATGTGTGGCGTCTCATGACGGCTCGGGAAGCGGTCGCCCGCGAGGATTTGTCGGCTCGGGTCGCTGCGTTACGGGCATCGCACCACGAGACTCGGCCGGGCCGACACGCTTGATCTCTCGATGGCTTGGGTAAATTCATCGAGGTGCGATGGGAGGTCCCCAGTTATGGTGTGCGCTCTCCCTCTCGGGGTAGAGCTATCGCATTCCGAAGCGCGCCACTCTTGAAGGCTGTGGGAGGTCACCGGCCCCTATCACCCTCCTTGTCATCCCGGGGCCGCGAAGCGGAACCCGAGATCCATAGCCGCTGACAGACCAAAGACTCGCACCATCGGAGGCTCGGGATTCCGGGCTCGCCCACGGCGCGCCGGAAAGACAAGCTGATTTATCGCGCTGGCGTTGCGGCTCGGATGGATCGGAAAAGTCGCAGCCTGTTCGAGCAGGGTTTGCTGACATGCGCTTGCACGGCCGAGAGGTGAGGAAGAAACGCCCGCTTCGGTAGATCGCCGCCCCCTACAACTCCAGCACATCCACCGCGTCCCCCAATCGATCCCTTGCGATCTCGGCCACGTGGCGATGGTGGGTGAACAGGATCGGCTGGACGCTGGCGCCGATCTCCGCGAGCGCGTCGAGGCCGTAGCCAGTACGGGCCTCGTCGAACGTTGAAAACAGATCGTCGCCGATGAACGGCGCCGGCTCGGCGCGGCCGGCGTAGTCTTCCAGGTAGGCCAGGCGCAGGGCGAGGTAGAGCTGGTCGCGGGTGCCCTCGCTGAGCGCCTCGATCCCGACCAGCCCGCCGCCCGCACGCTGGCCGGCGAGCTTGGGGGTGTCGGCCTCGTCGTAGGTCTGGGCGAGGCCGGTGAAGGCGCCGCCGGTGAGCGCGCGGAACAGGGCGCCGGCGCGGGCCACCAGGGGATCCTGCTGCCCGGCCCGGTGCCGGGCCACCGCCTGGCCGAGCATCAGGCCGGCGAGCCGCAGCACCGCCCAGGAGCGGGACGCGGCCTGAAGGTCGGCTTCCGCCGCCTTGCGCTCGGCGGCGGCCAGCTCGGCGCCGCTGCCGCCTTCGAGCTCGGCCCGGCGCCGCTCGGCCCGGTCCCGGTCGGCGAAGATGACTTGGCCGCGCTCGGCCTGCTCCTCGGCCTCCATGGCGAGCCGGGCCAGTTCCGCCTCCACGGCCTCAGGGGGCAGGGCGTCGAGGCCGGCGCGGATCTCGGATTCGGGCAGGCCGTCGGCGGCCCCGGCGAGGCTGCCGCGCAGCCGGAGCCGCTCGGCTCGGAGCGTCTCCCGGGCACTCAGCCGGCCGAATATGTCTTCGATGGCGGCCGTCTGCGCCTCGGCCAGATCCGGCATGGTCTCGGCGACCTGGCGGGTCAGGTCCGTCCGGGCGGCGTCGCGCAGGCCGATGGCGATACGCAGGGCGGCCTCGGCCTCCTCCAGGCGCCGGTCCAGCTCGGCCCGGCGCGCCTCCCGGGCCTGGGCCGCGACCAGGCGGGCATGCAGGGTGCGGATCGCGCCGGTGGGCGGCGTGTCGGCGAGGTCCGGGGCGAGGGCGTCGACCAGGGCCGCTGCGCCGACCCGGAACGCCTCCCTGTCGCGCCGGAGACCGGCCGCCCGGCGCTGCAGATCTGCCCGGGCCGTGAGGCGGTCGGGCACCGCGCGCCAGGCTTCGAGGGCGCTCTCGGCTTCCTCGGGCCGGGCGCTGGCGGCGAGGCCGAGGGGAAGCAGCGCCTCCGCCCATTCGGCCTGCCAGGCGGCCCGGCGCGAAGCAGTCTCGGCCAGAGCCGCGTCCAGCCTTTCCGCGGTCGCTGCGGCGGCGCGCAGCAGGCCGCCGGTCTGAAGATTCGCCTCCCAGCGGCTCGCCAGGGTGGCGACCCGCGCTTCGAGCCGCTCGAAGGCCCGGCCGATATCACCATCCGGAGCCGGTTCGAGCCCGGCACGGTTGAACAGATCGGCCAGCGGCGCCCGGGCGGATTCGATCCGGATCTGCAGATGGTCCCGCTCGATCCGCTGCTCGGCCAGCCGCTGCTCGGCCTCGATCAGGTTCTCGGTCTCGGCGAGCCAGGCCGCCATCTCGGCCGGGGGACCGGGCACGAGGCCGGCGGGCTGCCAGGCCTCACGCCAGGCGGCCTCGCCCTCGTCGATCTCGTCGGCGATCCCGGCGAGCATCTGCTCGGCCGCCGCGAGCGCCGCATCCTCGGCGGCGAGACGGTCGAGATCGGCCGCGTGAGCCGCGACCCTTGCGGCGTCCGTGGCGCGCTCGTCCGCGAGGCGGTCCGCCTCGAACAGGGCGCGTTCGTAGGCGGCAAGGGTGCCGGGCTCGGTGATCCGGCCGGCCGCGAGGGCGTCGCGCAGGGGCATGAAGGCGACGTCGCGCGCGGCCCGCACGGACTCGAGCCGATCCTGGGTGGCGATCGGCCGGCCGGCCTCGTGCTCGCGCAGGCGGGTGCGGGTGGCGTCGGCCCGGGCGCGGGCCGCGTCCCGGCGGTCGGCGGCGCGCTCCTGCTCGCGCCGCTTGCCGTCGAGCAGGCCGCGATAGCGCGCGACGGTGTCGGCTTTGGGCAGCGGCATCCGGGCGAGCGCCGCGGTGTCGGCCACCGGCGGCGACAGACGCGCCGCCTGGTTGCGCAGCAGCGCCGTCTCCCGGCGGATCGCGGTGTCCATGGCCTCGTGGGCGGTGAGGCGCTCGTGCAGCCTGGCGAGCGGCTTCAGGGCCTCACGGAGCGGCGTCGGATCGTGGGTTGCGCCGGCGGCCTCGACCTCCCGGGCCAGCCGGTCGCGCTCGGCCCGGGCCGCGGCGGCGTCCCGGGCGAGCTGGTCCTCCGTGGCGGCGAGCGTCCTGCCGTCGCGGATCAGCCGCTCGACCCGGGCGCGGGCGGCGTCGGTGGGCTGGTTCGCCTCAAGGGCCGTGAGATCCGGGGCGCCGATCCGGGTGCGCAGGCGTTCCAGGTCGAGCCCGACCTTGTGGGCGTCGCCCTCGATCCGGGGCAGGTCGATGCCGCCCTTCTCGAACTCCCTGGTGCCGCTGAACGCCGCCAGGATCTCGTCGGCCCGCAGGATCAGCCCCGGCTCGACCGGCACGGATTCGGCCTCGCCACGCGCCCGGGCGAGGGCGGTATCAGCGCGCGCCGCCTCGGCCTCGGCCGTGCGGCAGCGTTCGAGGGCGGCGCCCAGGCGCTCGATCCAGGCGGCATCCGCCTCGGCGAGGCCGGCGTGGGCGGCGATCCGGTCGTCCAGGGCGTCGATCTCGGCGACGATCGGCCGGGCGCGCTTCAGACGCTCCAGCCGGGCGCGCTCGGTGGCCACGCGCTCGCGCTCGGCCCGGAGCGCGTCGAGCTGCTGGGCGGCCGCGGCGATCTCGTCGTTGAGCGCGCGCCAGTCGCCGGCGCGCAGGCCCTTCTCGCGGATCGCCTTGCGGGCGGTCTCGTGCCGCTCCAGCGCCTGGTAGAAGGTCCGGTGCTTGGCCTGGCGGGGCGCGAAGATGCCGTCGGCTTCCGCGTCGAGGGCGGCCTGCAGCTCGGTGAGGCCGCGCAACCCGGAGCCCGCCGCGAACAGGCTGGCACCGACCTCGCCCTCGACATCCACCATCTCGCGCCCGCCGGCCCGCAGGCTGCCGGCATCGAGGCCGAAGGCGCGGCAGAACACGGTGCGGGAGATGCCGCCGAGGAACGGCGCAAGGGCGTCGTCGGGCAGCGGCGCCTCGGCGGCGTCGATCAGGGTCCGGGTGTTGCCCTTGCGGCGGCGGAACGCCAGGCGGCGCCCGTCGGCGGCCTCGACCTCGGCGCCGAGGCGCAGGAGCGGCATGTCGTGCAGGAAGGCGTAGCGGGTGGTCTTCTCGAAGCCGAACAGCAGGTCGGTGACCGCCGCGAGCGCGGTGCTCTTGCCGGCCTCGTTGGCGCCCAGCACCACGTGCAGGCGGGCCTCGGGCCGGAAGGTCACGGTCCGGTCGGTGAAGGCGCCGTAGCGCTCCAGGGCGAGGCGGATCAGCCGCATTGTGCGCGCCTCAGCAGTGTCGGCCGCCGAGGCGGCCCAGGATCAGCGCCTCGGCCTCGGCGCAGAGCGCGTCGAACTCGGCCTCCAGATCGGCTTCCGCCGCGGCATTGGCCGGCATCCGGGCGCCGATCTCGGCGAGCGCCGCCTTGGCCCGGCTGCGGAACTCCGGGTCGCGGTCGAGATCGGCCAGCAGCGCTGCCGGGTCGATCGCCGCCCCGGAGGCCGCGACCGGGGCGCGGGGCCGGCGGGTCTCGATCTTCAGGCGCTCCAGCCAGATATCCTCGTGCAGCCGGTGGGCGGCGGCCTGGATCTCGGCGGTGACGTTTTCCCGGTCGGCCGAGAGCGCATCATGGGCCGGGGTAATGCCGGCGAGGTGGACCCGGACCAGCACCAGGCGCTGGGCCGCGACCTCCGCCAGGGGCCGCAGCGCCGCCTCCACCGTCTCGAGGGCCGCGCTGGTGTCCGTGGCGGCGCTCAGATCGACGGAGACCTGCTCGAACCGGGCCCGGTCGAGGGGCAGGCGGCTCAATCCGGTCACGCGGCCGTCGGCGACCTCGACCAGGACCGCGCCCTTCGCGCCGCATTCGCGCACGCTCCGGCCCTGGATGTTGCCGGGGAACACGATCCAGGGATCCTGGGACAGCTCGGCATACTCGTGGATGTGGCCGAGCGCCCAGTAATCGTAGCCCCGGGCGGTCAGGTCGGCGATGGAGCAGGGGGCGTAGGTCTCGTGGGCGGCGTGGCCGGTGCAGGAGGTGTGCAGCACGCCGAGGTTGAACCAGCCGGGCAGGGCGGCCGGATAGGTCAGCGACAGGTTCTCCTCCACGGCCCGGGCCTGGAAGCTGCGCCCGTGCACGGCGACGCGGAGGGATTCGAGGCGCAGGGTCTCGGCCCGGGCCGCGGAGAAGACGTGCACCGAGGGCGGCAGGGTGATCGCGCGGGTGATCACGCTCTCCGCGTCGTGGTTGCCGCGCACCAGGATGGTCGGGATGGAGGCCCGGTCGAGGCGGGCCACCTGGCGCGCGAAGAACAGCCCGATCGTGTTGTCGGCCCAGTCGCCGTCGTAGATGTCCCCGGCCACGACCACGAAGGCGACCCGCCGCTCGATCGCCTGGGTGACGAGATCCTCGAACGCCTGCCGCCCGGCCGTGGCGAGGCGCCGGGCGAGCTCCGCGTCGCGCGTCGCGAGGCCCGAGAGCGGGCTGCCGAGATGCAGGTCCGCCGCGTGGATGAAGCTGAAGCCCGACATCGGCCTCCGGTGAGCGATCGGTGAGCGGCGGTCTTAGGCCGCCGGGGCGTGCGGCCTCAAGCGCCGCGCACCGAGTGCTGCACAGGCACGGGGCACGGGTGACGGTCTGAGGGCCTGAACGCACTCCGCTTGGCGATGGTGATGTCCGGGGAGCGTGGCATTCGTGCCGGTCCGCTTTTGCACCGCGGAAGCATCAGCGCAGACGTCGCGATCCCGTTCGCTCACAAGCCATTGCAGGCCTTGGAAACGTCCGCTGTTAAGTTCTCTGCAAAGGAGAGACGGACGACGTCGCTTCGACGGCCCTAACATTGGGCTATGGGAGGAGGCACTATGACGTATGTCATCGCAGCGCTTGCCGGCCCCCTCGTGTTTACCGGCGGCGCCCGCGCGGCTGACGATAACAGCATCGGTCCGAGTGCCTCATCCAGACAACCCGGGCGTGCGATGCAGGACAAGGGCAGCATAAAGGGCAGCCCGGATGCCTCCAGCCAAACGCCGAGCCACGAGACGAAGGGCGACGCCGCCGGCTCTGCGCGGTCGGGATCTGGCAGCACCGGGACCAGTTCCGGATTGAAGGTCTGGTTCCCGACCGCGCTGCATCCCTCCCTTCCGAGAGGCGCTGACGACGGTGCTGTGGCTCCATGCCGAGAACCACCTGTGATGAGCCGTCTGTAAGCCCCTCCCGGGAATTGCCGCGGTGACGGCCAACGGGCCCATCAGACCTCGCGAAGGCCCGGTTTGCCGTTCGGTTCAAAGGTGAACTCGATGCCCGCCTGCTCAAGCGCTTGTCGCACCGCCAATACCGTGTCGATACGGGGCCGCACGCCAGAAGCCCCGTCCTCCAACCGCACGATGGTCGAGACGGACACGTTCGCTCGACGCGCCAACTCGTCTTTCGAGAGGCCGGTGATGCCACGCGCGCCGCGGATCTGCGCCGGGGTCAGGATCTGCTGCTCGATGTCGGGGATGGACGGCGCTCCGGCGGCGCAGCTCTTGGATGAACCGTATCGGTTCTGCCCTGGTACGCTGAGGCACACCCCGACCCACTCGCGCACCGAGCCATCTCGGTTCAGGATCGGCACCCCGCGCGCGTTGAACCAGCGATAGACCCCGTCTGCGCACAGGATGCGGTAATCGGTGTTGTAGGGCGTCGTGTGCGAGACTGCGGTCATCCAGGCCGCCGCCGTGCGATGCCGGTCGTCGGGGTGGATGGCCTCGAGCCAACCTTGTCCGCTCATCTGCGCATGGCTTTGCCCGGTGAGCGCTTGCCATTGCGGCATCTCAAGCGGCTCCCCGTCGGGACCATTGATCCAGAACACCGCCGCAGTGGCGCTGAGCAGGGCGTTGAACCTGTCGTGCCGTTGCTCCATCGAGCGCACGCTGTCATGGCGCGCGGTGACGTCGAACACCACGCCCATACCCTGGATCGGCTTGCCGTCTGAACCGAGCACGACTTCGGCACGGTGCAGGATCCAGCGCTTAGTCCGGTCCGGACGGATGATCCGGAACTCGCGGGCGATGGGCTGCCCGCTGCGCAGAACGGTGATCTGGTCGCCGTGGGCAGCTCGGTCCTCCGGGTGGATCATGTCGAGGCCAAACCCGAAGGTCATTTCCTGCGATGGGTCGAGCCCCAGGATTTGGTAGAGACCCACCGAGGCTTCCAGCCGGTCCGTGCGCATATCCGCCGACCAGAAGCCGACCTCGCCCGTGTCCTCGATCAGCTTGAGGAAGTGCCTGGACGAGAAGGCGTGAGATGGGGCGTGTCTGGCCTCTCCCTTCTGCATCAACGGACGTGTCGGCATCCATCCCTCCTGCCCAACCTGCCTGCTTTGCACTGAGCGATTCCACGCCATCCAAACCTTAACGTTGGAATAACGCGATAGGTTTTCCGGCATACCAGCTGGCGAAACTCGCCGATTACCCCAGGACTTTCCCATTAGACATCATTCGCCGGTAGGAACGGGCGTGTAATCAGTATTCCCATGAGAGCGCCAATGTTCGATGGGCACGATGAACGCGATCCTCTTCCTCACCGACGCGCCCGCACGTGGTCGCAGGTTCGCCAGGAACCTGGAGACCCTCGGCTCTCCGGTCGTCATCGACCTTCTTGACCCCTTCGAGGTCACCGAGGTCCCGTCCCGGGATGCGGTGATGGCCGTAGTCAGCGATCTGTCACTTTCTCGCTCGCCGCAGGTCGCCGGCTTGCGGAAGCACCTCGACCGGCTGGGACCGCGGCGTCCTCCCCTTTTGTGCTTGATGCACGAGGACACGCCCAGGGCCCGGGCACAGGCGCAGGCGCTGGGCGCCGACCGGATCCTGAAGGCCGAGGATGCCGCCGGTTCGCTGGCACAAGCCTTGTACGGCCTGATCGCCGCCAAACCCGATTCCGATGCTGTGACCGCCACCACGGCCAGTGTGGCCGCCGCCGACCACGTGCTCGAACGGATGTTCGACCTCGGTCGCTCCGGGAGGGCTCCGGAAGCATCCCTGATTGCCGATGGCGCCATACTCGTCGTCGACGCACTGAGTAAGGCCGACATCCGCACCTGGCTCGACGTGGTCTTGCGGTTCGACGACGCGACGCACCAGCACTGCTTGCTGGTAGCCGGCCTCGCTGCCGGCTTCGGCCAGAAGCTCGGCCTGGGGCGGTCCGACTGCGAGCGGCTGACTCAAGCCGCGCTCCTGCACGACCTCGGCAAGTCCCGTATCCCGCTGTCCATCCTGAACAAGCCTGGCCGGCTGGATGCCGAGGAGATGGCCGTGATGCGCAGGCACCCGGTTCTCGGCCACGAAATGCTGTGCGGCCAGGACTATCCTGACGAGATGCTCGGTGTGGTGCGCTCGCACCACGAGGCGCTGGACGGCTCCGGCTATCCCGACAACCTGCGGGCTCACCAGATCCCCGATTTGGTTCGGCTGGTCACGGTCTGCGACGTCTTCGGTGCCCTGATCGAGCGGCGCCCCTACAAGCGGGCGCTCAACGGTGGTGAAGCCTACGCCATTCTGAAGGGCATGGCCGGCAAGGTCGATCTAGACATGGTCCGTGCCTTCCGAGCCCTGGCTGAGACGAGTGAGGCCGCGGTTCGGGCATTCGCGTCGTAAGCTTCCGTTAGGATATCGGCATTCCCCCATCACCAACCAGTCCGCCTTGAGTTATTTCCATTCATTTTCAGAACGCGTCGCACCTCCGGTCCTGAAAAGAGCGCTATTCGTTACAAATTTTAGCAAAATATTCCGCCATTCCTGCGATCGAATACAGTTTACGTCAACACACAGCAGCTACGCTCTCCTGTATCGACGGAACTAATTCTGCAAACGAAGATGGGCGCAACGATGTTCGGTTTCATGAAGCGGCGCAACGCCGACGCTGAGGGTAATCTGCGGGCGCTCGACCGGTCGCAGGGCATCATCGAGTTCGAGCTCGACGGAACCGTGATCACCGCCAACCCGAACTTCCTCGCCATCGTCGGCTTCAGCCTCGACGAGGTTCGCGGCCAGCACCACCGCCTGTTCGTGGATAAGTCCGAGCAGGGCCCGGACTACGAGCTGTTCTGGGCGGCCCTGCGCCGGGGCGAGTTCCAGTCCGCCGAGTACAAGCGCATCGCCAAGGGCGGCCGCGAGGTCTGGATCCAGGCGACCTACAACCCGGTTACCGACGCATCCGGCAAGCCCGTGAAGGTGGTGAAGTTCGCCACGGACATCACGCAGGCCAAGCTGCGCAGCGCCGACGCCGAGGGCAAGCTGCAGGCGCTCGACCGGTCGCAGGGCATCATCGAGTTCGAGCTCGACGGAAGCGTGATCACCGCCAACCCGAACTTCCTCGCGGTCATCGGCTACGGCCTCGACGAGGTCCGGGGCAAGCACCACTCGATGCTCGTCGACGACGCCGAGCGGCGCTCGGGCGCCTACGCCGCGTTCTGGGAGGCGCTGCGCCGGGGCGAGTTCCAGTCCGCCGAATACCGGCGCATCGCCAAGGGCGGCCGTGAGGTCTGGATCCAGGCGACATACAATCCCGTCAAGGACGCCTCGGGCCGCCTCGTAAAGGTAGTCAAGTTCGCCACAGACGTCACCGCGGCGGTCACGGCTCGCCAGGAACGCGCGCGGTTGCACAAGGCCATCGACGCCGACCTCGACGGCATCGCCTCCTCGGTATCGCGGGCCTCGCAGCAAGCGGTGAGCGCAGCGGGCGCCTCGGAGGAGGCATCCAGCAACGCCCAGAGCGTCGCAGCCGGTGCGGAGGAGCTTGCAGCCTCCGTCGGCGAGATCAGCCAGCAGGTCGCGCGGGCCCTGCTCGTTGCGGGCCGTGCTGTCGAACAGGCGAACGCCACCTCGACGGTGGTTGCAGGCTTGGCGGCAGCGGCCCAACGCATCGGCGAGGTCGTCGACTTGATCGACAAGATCGCGAGCCAGACGAACCTGCTGGCGCTCAACGCTACCATCGAGGCGGCGCGTGCGGGCGAGGCCGGGAAGGGTTTCGCGGTGGTGGCTGCCGAGGTGAAAAACCTTGCGACCCAGACGGCCAAAGCGACCGAGAGCATCAGCGTCCAGATCGGCCAGACCCAGGGTGCCGCCAACGAGGCCGCGGCGGCCATCGCTTGCATCGGGCAGACCATTGGAGAGGTGAACGAAATCTCGGCATCCATTTCCGCCTCCATCGAGCAGCAGGCGGCGGTCGCGCAGGATATGTCGGCCAACATGCAGGCGATGACGGCCGCGGTGTCCGACATCAGCCAGAGTATCGGACTGATCGCCTCCTCGACGCAGGCCGTCGACCAGTCGACCCGTCTAGTGCGCGAGGCGTCCCGGGGCATGGCGTCCTGAGGCCGTCACCTCATCGGGGTCCACTGCAGGATGTAGGACAACCCCATCTTCAGAGCCCGGCTCGGCCCCACTCAACTGCTTCATCGACCATCCCCGAATGCGCTCGACCTTGCTTCAGGGCCCGCCCACGAAGCAGGTTCCTGCCACGGGTGCACAGCCGAAGGTTCGCCGCCAGGCGTCGAGCCGACTTCAGCTGCCCACCCTGAGGCGATGTGCCCAGACGACCGACGGATGGGCACTTTCGGGAGGCACCAACGAGTGCTCGCTCGGCTAGGTTCGGGCGCAAGCAGCCACCCTACACAAAAGCGGATCGGATTCAGACCCTGGCGAACGCTCGAGCCTCCGGCGCGTTGAGGCGCGGCGGTGGCGGCGGGACCGCCCGGTGAGGTACGAGTCCGGCCTGATGAACAGCTTCGCCCATCCGGACCGTTCCGGCCTCGCCTCGGCGCTCCCGATCCGGCCGGCGGATCGCCCGCAGGCCCCGTTCAAGATCGTGAGCTGGAACCTGCTGCGGCGGACCGGCGCGGCGGTGGACGACGTCGTCGCCCTGGTCGCGCAGGAGAAGCCCGACCTGCTGCTGATGCAGGAGGCGACCCGGGGGATCGGCTTCCTGCGCGACCGGATCGGCGGCCATTACGCCTGGGCGCCGCTCCCGGGGCGGATCCACGGGCTCGCCATGTGGAGCCCGAAACCGTTCCCGACCCCGCCGCGGGTGATCACGCTCCCGGCCGGCGCCCTGGTGCACCGGGTCTGCCAAGTGCTCGACCTCGGCACGTTCGGCATCGCCAACGTCCACCTGTCGCACGGGCAGATGCTGAACCGCCGGCAGCTGCGCTGCATCGTCGGCGAATTGCCGCAACGGGCCGCGGTGCTCGGCGACTACAACATCGTCGGCCCGGCCATGATCCCGGGCTTTCGCGATGTCGGCCCCCGCCGGCCGACCCACGCGATGGTCGACGTGCTGCCGCTGCGGCTCGATCGCTGCCTCGCCCGCGGCCTGATCTGCCACGCGCACGCGGTGCTGCCCCGCGGCCCCTCGGATCACCGGCCGATCGTGGTCCATCTCGGGACCGCGCCCGAGGCGCACGCCCCCGCGCGCTTCAAAGGTATGGCAGCAGCAGTCGCACGCCTGCGTCGCGCAAACGGATCGGCAATGCGCGCGCGGCGAGATCCTCCCGGCTGAGGCGCGCCTGCATCTTGCCGCGCATGAACGTGTCGAGCTGGGCCGCGAGCTCCGGGTCGATGATCTCGACGTTCAGCTCGAAATTGAGCCGGAAGCTGCGCATGTCCCAATTCGCGCTGCCGACGAAGCACCAGACGTCGTCCACCACAATCGCCTTGGAATGGTCGAAGGGCGGCTCGTCGAGCCAGACCCGGACGCCGGCCTTGAGCAGCGCGTCGAGATGCGCCCGCGTCGCCCAGTCGATGAACGGGTGGTCGCTCACCCGGGGGATGATCACGTCCACGATGATGCCCCTTGTCGCGGCCTGGGCGAGGGCGCCGGTGACCAGCTCGTCGGGCAGGAAGTAGGGGGTGACGAACCGGACGGTGCGGCGGGCGCAGGACAGCGCCTGCAGGACCACCTGCTCGATCTTCTCCACGTCGGCATCCGGCCCCGAGGTGACCACCCGGGCGATGCTGGTCCCCTCCGGCTCCAGATCGGCGAACCAGGGCGCGGAATCCAGGATCTCGCCGTCGACGAACGCCCAGTCGGCCGCGAAGGCCGCGGCCAGCTGCTCGACCACCGGTCCGCGGAGCCGGAAATGCGTGTCGCGGATCGGGTGCTCGGGTTTCAGCGCCACGCGGTTCGGCTGCGAGATGTTGAGGCCGCCCGTGAAGGCGACGCGCCCGTCGACGATCAGCAGCTTCTTGTGCGAGCGCAGGTTGAGGAACGGCATCCGCCAGGGCAGGGCGGAGTGCATGAACAGCGCCGCCGGCACGCCCAGCGCCGTCAGGCGGTGATAGACCGGCGCGCGAAAGTAGCCGCCGCCGATCCCGTCGATGATCACCCGGACCTTGACGCCGCGGGCCTGCGCCTCGGCCAGCGCCGCGCAGAATTCGCGACCGATCGGGTCGTCGCGAAAGATGTAGCTCGACAGCCCGATGCTGGCCTTCGCCGCGCGGATCGCGTCCAGCATGGCCGGGTAGCCGGTATCGCCGTTGCGGAACATCTGCACGGCGTTGCCGGAAAACGCCGGCAGGCCGGTGATGCGCCGGATCGCCCGGTCGAGGGGCCAGAGCGCCTCCGGCACCACGGCATCGTCGGTATCGGGCAGGTTCGTCGCGTCGGAGGGTTTTGTGCGCAGCTTGCGCGCGCGCCGGGAGACCCGGTTGATGCCGAAGGTCAGGTACAGCGCGGTGCCGAAGATCGGCGACAGCCAGGCCAGCCCGATCCATCCGACCGCGACGCTGACCCGGCGCTTGCGCAGCAGGGCATGCAGGGTGACGCCGAGCGCCAGGGTGATGCCGATGAGCGCCGCGACATCCGCCCGCAACAGGGCGGTGGATTGCAGCCATCGATACAGCGCGTCTTCCAAGGTCTCGGCATCCGGTTCGCGTCAGACGGCGCCGGATATAGCCGAAGGAAACGCGGAGGCGCGGATTTAATACGCCCGCAGGGCCGGCTGGGCGCCAGTATCCGCAGCGCCTACGGGGCGCGCGCAGCGGTAGGGGCCGCTGCCGTCGAGGGCCGCGTACAGGATCCGGCCGCCATCGGCGATGCAGCGCGCCTTGGCCTCGGCATAGGGCCGGTGGAAGCTCCAGATCGTGATCATCGGCCCGACGGTGCCGAGGCAGATACCGCCGAACAGCAGAGCGGCGGCCCAGGTCGCGCGGTCCGGCCGCGGACGCGGCGGCCGGGGCGGCGGCATGGCGCCGACGAAGGCGAGCGTCAGTCCGAACAGGTCGATGCTGCTCATCAGCCGTTCCGTAGGGAGGCGCCGCGCCCGGCAGGACAGGACATGGCGTCATCCTACGGCAGGGCGGCCCGAGAACCTACGGATCCCGACGCCGGGGGCCTGCGTCGTATCGCGCGGGGCTCAGGGCTCCCAGCGCGGGGGCCGCTTGCCGATGAAGGCGTCGATGCCCTCGTGGGCGTCGGCCATCATCATGTTCCGGGTCATCACCTCGGCGGCGTAGCCGTAGGCCTCCTCCAGGCCCATCTCGATCTGACGGCCGAACGCCTCCTTGCCGATCGCCAGCACCCGACGGGCCTTCCCGGCGATCTGTTGGGCCAGTGCGGCGACGGCGTGGTCCAATTCGGCGGCCGGCACGACGCGATTGACCAGGCCGATCCGCCGCGCCTCCGCGGCGTCGATCGGCTCGCCGACCAAAAGCATCTCCAGGGCGGCCTTGCGCGACACCGCCCGCGACAGGGCGACCATCGGGGTCGAGCAGAACAGGCCGATCTGCACGCCCGGCGTGGCGAACCGGGCCTCCTCGGCGCAGATGGCGAGGTCGCAGGTGGCGACGAGCTGGCAGCCGGCCGCGGTGGCGATGCCGTGGACCTGGGCGATCACCGGCTGCGGCAAACGCATGAGGCTCAGCATCAGGCGGGCGCAGGTGCGGAACACCGCCTCGGTCGCCGTGCGGGAGGGGTCGGCCCGCATCTCCTTGAGGTCGTGGCCGGCGCAGAAGGCGGGCCCCGCCCCGCGCAGGATCACCACGCGCACCGCGGGATCCTCCCGGATCGCGTCGAGCTGCGCCTGGAGCGCGCCCATCAGCGCCATCGACAGGGCGTTGCGCGCCTGCGGACGGTTCAGCGTCAGGGTCGCGATGCCGTCGGCATCGTGGCGGAGCAGGACGGGGGCGTCCGCTGGGGTCGGGGCGGCGGACGGGGCCGCGGTTACCGCTGCAGTCATGAGGCGTTTCCCGGCGCCGGCCTCCCTGGCGCACGGGACCGGTCTGTTGGCCGGAGGGTAGCAGGTCGGAGGCGGTTTCGCGATGGCGCTCGCCCGAAAAGGCAGCTTCACGAAAGGTTAAACCGTCATCCCGGCAAGGTCGTGAGGCTGAGGCGGGCCCGCGCGGGGATGCTGCGCCTGCGAGCGGGAACGATGTCCATGATGGTTCTGCCGTTCGTCGGTTTCGCGGGGAGTGCGGTCGCCATCCTGTCAGGGCGGCGCGGGATCGCCCTGGGACTCTGGCTGGTGTCGCTGGTGGGCACGCTCGCGCTGTTCGCCGCGCACGCCACCTCGACGCTGCACCTCGATTTCTGAGCGGATCGCGTGATGACCGCCTCTCACGTCCGGACCCTCAACGCCCTCGGGCTGCTCGGCTGCTCGGCCGTCCTGCTCGTGGCGTTCGGGTATCAGTTCCACCTCGGCGAATTGCCGTGCCCGCTATGCCTTCTGCAACGGTCTGCCTTCGCGGCGGCGGGGATCGGCTTCGCGCTCAGCGTCCGCTTCGGTCCGCGACCGTCCCATTACGGCGTGGTGATCTTGAGCGCCGTGGCCGGAGCCTGCGTGTCGGCCCGGCAGGTCGCCCTGCACATTGTCCCCGGGACCGGTGGCTACGGCTCGACGCTGGCCGGGCTGCACTTCTACACGCTCGCTCTCATCGCCTTCGCGGCGATGATCGTAGGCGTCGGCGTGCTGCTCCTGAGCGAGGGAGCCGTCAGCCCGGAACTGCGGGACGAGCAGAACAGCGTCAGCGCCTTCCGGAAGGCCTGCCTGCTGCTGTTCATCTGTGTCGTCCTCGCCAATGGCGTGTCGACGGTAGCGGAATGCGGCAGCGGCCTGTGTCCCGACGATCCGTCCCGGTACGAGGCCCTCGACGACTGGCTCGCGCGGTTCGGGCTGCGCTGAAGAGGCCGCCGAGACCGCGGCCCGACGCGGAAACGGCGATCGCGCGGCCTCTGCGCGATCGGGCTTCGTGTCAGATCGCGGGTGAAACCCGCCCGAGCGTGATGCTTCTCAGCCCTGCTCGGCCAGGGCGAGATCGAGGCTGGCGAAGTCGGCGCCGGGGCCGTTCCACCACACGGTCGGGTAGGAGGCGAGCCGGCCCATCACCCCGGCATAGGCGTCGGCCAGGGCGGTATCGACGATCACCAGCGTGGCGCCCGAGAGGGCCAGGCTGTCGGCGAGGGCTTCGCCGCGCCGGCTTCCGTCGAGGCCGGTGACGTGGATCCCGATCCGGGCGAGGCCGAGGCGTATCGCCTCCGCCTGGCCGAGGTCGCGGACCAGCAGCGCGACGGTCTCGCCGGCCCGGAGGCCTTCGCCGTAGGCCCAGTGCGCGACCCGGTTGGGGCAGATGGCCGGGCCGGCCTGCGGCTGCAGCAGCCGGAGCTCCCCGGAGGCCAGGCCGGAGCGGAAGCGCCAGTCGGGATCACGGGGGGCCGGCGTTGGGACCGGAATGTCTGTGACAGTGGAGTTCACGCCAAACATACGCTGCGAACCGCCTGGATCTGGATAAACGGTGGACCTTGGCGTGACGTGCGCCGGTTAACACTCTGTCTCACGTTCGCAGATCGCCGGAACACGGGGCGGATTTCGGGGCCGCGGGCGGCTGGGACTGCGCCTATGCCGAATCGATGGTGAACGGCCGACCGCAATTTGCAGGCGAATTCGGTCGCATTGGCGACGCGCCTGGGCCGGCCTATGTCCCGGTCGACGCGGGCGGCCCGGAAGAGGTCGCCCCGGACCTCAGGAAACGCCGTCCCATGCACCGCCCGACACGCCAGGTCGCCCCCTACGCCGCGGCCCTCGCCCTGACCCTCGCCGCGCTGCCGGCGCAGGCGCAGATCCGCAATGCCCCGTCGCCGCGGGCCCTGGAATTTGCCGCCTACATCTTCGCGGCCGCGAATGTCTGCGGTTACCCGATCGGCACCGAGGCGTTCGAGGCTCTGCTGGCGAAGCAGAACGTGCGGGCCGCAGACGTCCAGCCGCGCGGGCCGTTCGGCAACCACGTGCAGACCATGTTCACGCTGATGTCGAACCAGATGGCCCAGAACCGGGACCAAGCCTGCCTGGCGGTGGCCGGCGAGTACGGGCCGGAGGGCTCGGTCGCCAAGAACGTCCTGCTCCCGGTCGGGCAGACCACCGGCACGCCGGCCCCGGCGGACCCCGCTAAGCCGGCGCAGTGAGACTCTAACCGAGCCGCCAGTCGATCGGCGCCACCCCGTGCTCGGCCAGCCAGCCATTGGCCCGGCCGAAGGGATCCGAGCCCGGGAAGTCCCGGGCGCGGTTGAGCGGCGAGGGGTGCCCGCTCTCGAAGACGCCGTGGCGCGCCGAATCGATCAGGGCCGCCCGGGCCCGGGCCGGGGCACCCCAGAGCAGGAAGACGGCCGGTTCGGGACGGGCCGAGACCGCGGCGACGGCCTCGTCGGTCAGCGCCGCCCAGCCATAGCGCAGATGTGCGCCGGCCTTGCCGGCCTCCACGGTAAGCGCGCTGTTGAGCAGCAGCACGCCCTGCCGGGCCCAGGGGGTCAGGTCGCCGCCGGCGGCGCGGTCGGAGCCGGCTTCCGCCAGGATCACCCGCAGGGACGCCGGCAGGCGGCCGGAGCCGACATACGAGAAGGCGAGACCGTTGGCGTCGCCCGGCGTCGGGTAGGGGTCCTGCCCGAGGATGACCGCGCGCACGGCCGGCAGCGGCGTCTGGCTGAGCGCCCGGAAGATGTCGGCCGGCGCCGGCAGCACCCGCGCACCTTCGGCGATCCGGGCATCGACCCGGGCCGCCACCGCGTCGGCCGCTTCGCTGGCGAAGAACGGCAGCGCCAGCCACGGCGATCCGGAGGCGCGGAAGGCGGCGAGCGCGGCGGCCACGGGGGTGTCGGACATCGGATCTCGCGGTTGCGGGGCGGGGCGGCGGTGGCTAGGGAGGAGCGCTCGACCAGGCATGGCACGCCCGGTGCAGCATGTCGCAGCCGGCCTTCGCTGGGCGGCGCGGCACCCTACATGGGACTCTGCCTGACACCGAAAAGCTCCAGCCCAAGCGCATGCGCCGGCTGCCGGTTATCTGAAGCCAGAAGAAGGACTCGGCGCGCGGCGCCGGAACGCTGCCATGAACGAACGCGTCGAACCCGCCGCGCTGGCGGATGGCCGGCCCCTCGCGACCCTGGTCCCCGCCGCGGGCGGCCTGCCGGCCGATCACCCGAAGGTCGCCTGGGGCCGCGTCGGCGTCCTGCTGATGAATCTCGGCACCCCCGAGGGCACCAGCTACTGGCCGATGCGGCGCTACCTCAAGGAATTCCTGTCGGACCGGCGGGTCATCGAGGTGCCGCGGCTGATCTGGTGGCCGCTGCTCAACCTGATCATCCTGACCAAGCGCCCGGGGCCGAAGGGCCGCGACTACGCCAGCGTCTGGAACAACGCCCGCAACGAAGGTCCGCTCAAGACCACCACCCGCGGCCAGAGCGAGCGCCTGCAGGCCGCGATGGGCGATTCGGTGGTGGTCGACTGGGCGATGCGCTACGGCAAGCCGGAGGTCGCCGACCGGCTCCAGGCGCTGCTCGACCAGGGCTGCGACCGGATCCTGCTGGTGCCGCTCTACCCGCAATACGCCGCCGCCACCTCGGCCACCGCCTGCGACCAGGCGTTCCGCGCGTTGATGGACATGCGCTGGCAGCCGACCGTGCGGGTGTCGCCGCCCTATCACGACGACCCGGTCTACATCGCCGCCATGGCCGATTCGATCCGGCAGGGCCTGGCCAAGCTGGATTTCGAGCCCGAGGTGATCCTGACCTCGTTCCACGGCGTGCCGCGCAGCTACCTGCTCAAGGGCGATCCCTACCATTGCCAGTGCCACAAGACCGGCCGGCTGATCCGCGAAGCCCTGGGGATGTCGCCCGAGCGCATGCGGGTGACCTTCCAGTCGCGCTTCGGCAACGAGGAATGGCTGAAGCCCTACACCGACGAGACCGTGACGGAGCTGGCGAAGTCCGGCGTCAAGCGCATGGCGATCGTCGCCCCGGGCTTCACGGCGGATTGCCTGGAGACGCTGGAGGAACTCGACGGCGAGAACCGCCACTATTTCGAGGGCAACGGCGGCGAGCGCTTCGCCTACATCCCGTGCCTCAACGATTCCGACCTCGGGATGAAAGTCATCGAGCACGTGGTGCGCCGCGAGCTTCAGGGCTGGCTCTGACGCAAAACCGCCGGGGCGCCGCTTGCGGACGGCCCTGGCCGGCCTATCATCGTCCGAAGCTGGACAATTCCCAGATCCGGCCTCGGAGGATCACATGGCGTTCTTCATCGGGATCGCGTGTCCCTGGCTGCTGATCGCGGTGCTCGATCGGATCGCCGAAGGCCGCCGTTCGGCTGAGCTCGTGGCGCTCGGCGTTACGGCACCGACCCCGCCCGGGAGTTCGTCGTACCTGAATCCCGACCGGCCGTATTGAGGGCTCAGGCGTCCGGGATCACCGGATGTCGGAGGACGTGAGAGTTCTCTGGTCGTTCGATCACTCTCCTTGTCATCCCGGGGCCGCGAAGCGGAGCCCGGGATCCAGAAACACAGGTTGAGCAAACCTTGCGCTTTCGGCGGCTCTGGATTCCGGGCTCGCCTGCGGCGCCCCGGAATGACACGGTGACTTATCCGGCCCCTTCTCCTAACCGGCCGAGGGGGAACACCTTTTGTCCCTATCCGATCACGGCTTCTTCGTCTCCGGCGCCGGCTGAGCCGCAGCGGGCGCCGCGTCGGTGCGGTCGATCTTGGCCTCGGCGCGCAGCTTCAGGATCAGGTCCTGCTGCGCCTTGCGGACGATGTGCTGGTCGATCTGGTCCTTCAATTCGTCGAAGGTCGGCTGCGGCTTGGTGCGCTTCTCCTCGACCTTGATCACGTGCCAGCCGAACTGGCTCTTGACCGGGTCGGAGACCTGGCCAGGCTTCATCGCGAAGGCGGCGTTGGCGAAGTCCGGGACCATCCGCTCCTTGGTGAACCAGCCGAGATCGCCGCCCTCGGCCTTGGAGCCCGGGTCCTTCGAGGTCTCGGCGGCGACCTTGGCGAAATCCTCGCCGCCCTTGATCCGCGCGGCGATCTTCTTGGCGTCGCCCTCGTTGTCCACGAGGATGTGGCGCGCGTGCACCTCCTCCTCGGGCTTCATCAGCTTGACGGTCTGGTCGTAGATCGCGTGCTCGGCCTCGGGCGTCACCGCGCGCTTGGCCTCCTGCTCCAGGTAGTCGTCGAGCAGGAGCTTGTCGCGGAAATAGGCGAGCTTGCGCTTGAACTCCGGCGTGTCGCCGATCTTGGCGGCCTCGGCGGCCTGCGCGCCGACCCGCAGGTCGACCATGTAATCCACCAGCAGCGACTTCTTCTGCGCGTCGTCCACACCCGGGAGCGACAGGGCCGGGTCGTCCGCCGCGATGGCGAGGTCGCCCTGCGTGATCGGCTTGCCGTTGACGCTGGCCACCACGGTGTCGGGGCTCGGTGTGGGGGCCGCCGTGTTCGCCGCGGGCGTCGATGGGGCCGCCTGAGGCGCCTGGGCCAGCGCGAATCCCGGCATCGCGAGCATCAGGGCGAGCGCGCTCGCGCGCCGGAGGAGAGCGGTGTTCGGCATGCTGGCGTAGTCCTCGGCTGACGTCTCGTCGCCGCCCCTGTCGAAGGCGGGCGGCAGGCCGCGGCACAGGTGGCGCGCGGCGCCCGAGAAGGCAAGCGCTGCCGTTTCGGGCTTCAGGAACCGGTCGCGTCGGGGGCCGCCTCTTTCAGGTGCGTCGGCGGATGTTTACCTCTATAAGCCCGGCCAACTCCGCCAAGGCCGGCCCGCCACGCTCACCCGTGGACGGGCTCGCGCGTCCGCAGGTCAACGATGCTCGGCTCCATCGCCAAGAAGATTTTCGGTTCCTCCAACGACCGGCGCGTCAAGGGCTATCGCCCGCGCGTGGCGCAGATCAATGCGCTGGAACCGGAGATCCAGGCCCTGTCGGACGACGCGCTCCGGGCGCGGACCGACATGCTGAAGGCGGAACTCGCCGGCGGCAAGAGCCTCGACGACATCCTGGTGCCGGCCTTCGCCACGGTGCGCGAGGCGGCCAAGCGCGTCTTCGGGCAGCGCCATTTCGACGTGCAGCTGATCGGCGGCATGGTCCTGCACGAGGGCGGCATCGCCGAGATGAAGACCGGCGAGGGCAAGACCCTGGTGGCGACCCTGCCGGTCTACCTGAACGCCCTGGAGGGCAAGGGCGTCCACGTGGTCACGGTGAACGACTACCTCGCCTCCCGCGACGCGGAGTGGATGGGCCAGCTCTACCGGTTCCTGGGCCTCACCGTCGGCACCATCGTGCACGGGCTCGACGACGAGCAGCGCAAGGCGGCCTATGCCTGCGACATCACCTACGGCACCAACAACGAGTACGGGTTCGACTACCTGCGCGACAACATGAAGTACGAGCTGTCGCAGCTCGCCCAGCGGGGACACAACTTCGCGATCGTGGACGAGGTCGACTCGATCCTGATCGACGAGGCACGCACGCCGCTGATCATCTCGGGGCCGGTGGATGACCGCTCCGAGCTGTACGTGTCGGTCGACGCGATCCTGCCCCGGCTGGTGCGCGAGCATTACGACCTCGACGAGAAGCAGCGCACGGTCTCGCTCACGGAAGCCGGCAACGAGTTCGTCGAGGTGACCCTGCGCGAGGTCGGCCTGCTCAAGGACGGCGACCTCTACGACGCCCACAACGTCAGCCTGGTCCACCACGTGAACCAGGCTCTGCGCGCCCACACCCTGTTCACCCGGGACAAGGACTACATCGTCAAGAACGACGAGGTGGTGATCATCGACGAGTTCACCGGCCGCATGATGCAGGGACGGCGCTACTCGGAAGGGCTGCACCAAGCGCTGGAGGCCAAGGAGCGGGTGACGATCCAGCCCGAGAACCAGACGCTGGCCTCGATCACCTTCCAGAATTATTTCCGCCTTTACAATAAGCTGGCGGGTATGACCGGCACGGCCTCCACCGAGGCCGACGAGTTCGCCGAGATCTACAAGCTCGACGTGGTCGACATCCCGACCAACAAGGAGGTCGAGCGCGTCGACGAGGACGACGAGGTCTACCGCACGGTCGGCGAGAAGTACGACGGCATCATCGCCGAGATCGACAAGGCGCATACCCGCCACCAGCCGATCCTGGTCGGCACCGGCTCGATCGAGAAGTCCGAGCACCTGGCCGAGATGCTGAAGAAAGCCGACTACACCCTGCTCGACTATTCCGACCCGAACGCGCTCACCGACGTCTACAAGGCCGCCCGCGAGGGCCGGGTCACCAAGCGCTTCGCCGTGCTGAACGCCCGCTTCCACGAGCAGGAGGCCTACATCGTCGCCGAGGCCGGGGTACCGGGCGCGATCACCATCGCCACCAACATGGCCGGCCGCGGCACCGACATCAAACTCGGCGGCAATCTCGAGATGCGCATCGAGAAGGAGCTGGGCCATCTCGCCGACGGCCCGGAGCGCGACGCCGCCATCGAGGCGATCAAGGCGGAGATCGCCGACAACCGCGCCAAGGTGCTGGCCTCGGGCGAGCCGGCCGATCCGGAAGCCGGCCGCAAGAAGGCCTTGCCGGGCGGCCTCTACATCATCGGCACCGAGCGCCATGAATCCCGGCGCATCGACAACCAGCTCCGCGGCCGCTCCGGCCGCCAGGGCGATCCCGGCCGCTCGAAATTCTACCTGTCGCTTCAGGACGACCTGATGCGGATCTTCGGCTCCGACCGCATGGACGGGATGCTGCAGAAGCTCGGCCTGGAGCAGGGCGAGGCGATCATCCACCCCTGGATCAACAAGGCGATCGAGAAGGCGCAGCAGAAGGTCGAGGCGCGCAACTTCGACATGCGCAAGAACGTGCTCAAGTACGACAACGTCATGAACGACCAGCGCAAGGTCGTGTTCGAGCAGCGCCGGGACTTCATGGCCCAGGAGAGCGTGCGCGAGACCGTGGACGAGATGCGCGAGGGCGTGATCGACGACCTCGTCGCCCGGTTCATCCCGCAGAACGCCTATGCCGAGCAGTGGGACGTCGCGGCCCTGCGCGAGCAGGTCCGGGAGGTGCTCAACCTCGACGAGCCGGTGGAGGACTGGGCCAAGGAAGAGGGCATCGCCGACGAGGAGATGCGCGAGCGCCTGCTCAAGGCCGCCGAGACCGCCTACGCCGCGCGGGCCGAGAAGAACGGCACCGAGATCACCGCCTATATCGAGAAGCAGGTCCTGCTCCAGACCCTGGACCACCTGTGGCGCGAGCACCTCGTGACCCTCGACCACCTGCGGCAGGTGATCGGCTGGCGCGGCTTCGCGCAGCGCGACCCGCTCAACGAGTACAAGTCCGAGGCGTTCGACCTGTTCAACAGCCTGGTGACGTCCCTGCGCGAGCAGGTGACGGCGCAGCTCTCCCGCGTCGAGATCGTGCACCAGCAGCCCGATCAGCCGGCCTTCCCGGGGAGCCCGCCGGAACTTCCGCAGATGTTCGCCCAGCATCTCGACCCGGTGACCGGCGAGAACGAGATGGACTATGCCGGGCAAGGGTCGGGCAGCGACGGGGGCGGCGGTCCGGCCTACGGCTACGCTGCGCAGGGCCTGTCGGTCGACGGCGCCGTGCTGGAGCGTGACCCGAACGATTCCGCCACCTGGGGCCGGGTCGGGCGCAACGAGCCGTGCCCCTGCGGCTCGGGCAAGAAGTACAAGCACTGCCACGGCACCTTCCAGGCCTGAGGCGGCCCGTCCCATGGCCGCCCGCACGGTCTTCGTCGCCGGCGCCGGCACCGAGATCGGCAAGACCTACGTCACCGCGGCACTGACCCGGCGCCTGCGGGGGCAGGGACGGCCGGTGCGGACGCTGAAGCCGCTGGCGAGCGGCGTGCCGCCGCTGAGCGACCCGGCCTTCGCGGAGAGCGACACCGCCCGGCTGCTCGACGCGCAGGGCCTCGCCGTCGCGGACGAGCATGTCGAGGCCTGCTCGCCCTGGCTTTTCGCGGCCCCGCTCGCCCCCGATCAGGCGGCCGTGCTGGAGGGCCGGTCCGTGGCGCTCGCCGACCTCGTCGCCTGGTGCCGGGCGCAGATCGCCTGCACCGAGGGAACCCTGATCATCGAGAGCGTCGGCGGGCTCATGAGCCCGGTCACCGAGACCGCCACCGGGCTCGACTGGCTGCGGGAACTCGCCGTGCCGGCGCTCCTCGTCTCCGGCAGCTATCTCGGGGCGATCAGCCACGCGCTCACCGCCCGCGAGACCCTGCGCCTGCACGGCGTGCCGCTCCTCGCCGTGGCGGTCAGCGAGAGCGAGGGGGCGCCGGCGCCGCTGTCGACCGTGGCCGCGGCGATCGCCCGCCATGCCGGCGTCCCGGTCTTCGGCCTGCGGCGCGGCGACGCCTGCCCGGAGGCGCTGGCCGATCTGGTGTGAGCGGGGCGGGTCGCACACGGCGCCGGTCTGATCGATTCGCCCAATACCCACACCGTCATTGCGAGCGCAGCGAAGCAACCCAGTGTGGCGCGCGGTTTCCGAGTGTAGCGGATCCCTGGGTTGCTTCGCTCCGCTCGCAATGACGTGAGGGCCGATGGCAAGCCCTTCGGTCGCAAGCGGATCCGGCCGCCTCTGCTTCCACTTCGACGGCGCACGCTCTACCTGTTCCGCTAGGGAAATAAATTGAATCCCGCGGGAGCCGTGCGTTGAGTCAGTCCCTTGCCCCCACGGCGGCTCCGGACTCCCGGGCCGGTGCCGGTGACGACGCTGCATCCCGGAAGGGCCAGCTCAAGCCGGCGCTGATCTTCGGCGCGCTCGGCGTCGTCTACGGCGATATCGGCACCAGCCCGCTCTACGCCTTCAAGGAGGCCGTGAAGGCGGCGACCGCGGGCGGTGCGTCCGTGCCCGAAGCGGCCACCGGCGCGGTGTCGCTGATCCTGTGGTCGCTGATCCTGATCGTCTCGCTGAAATACGCGGTGCTGATCCTGCGGGCCGACAACAAGGGCGAGGGCGGCATCGTCGCCATGCTCGCCCTGCTCGGGGCACGCCAGGCCCGGCACGGCACCTGGAAGGCGGCGCTGCTGGTGGTCGGGCTGATCGGCGCCGCCCTGCTCTACGGCGACGGGGCGATCACCCCGGCGATCTCGGTGCTCTCGGCCATCGAGGGCCTGAAGGTCGACGCGCCGTCGCTCGGGCATTTCGTCGTGCCGATCACGATCGCGATCTTGGTCGCGTTGTTCGCGGTCCAGCACAAGGGCGTGGCGGTGATCGGCCGGGTGTTCGGCCCGGTGATGCTGGTCTGGTTCCTGGTCCTGGCCGCCCTCGGGATCGCCGGCATCCTCGGCAAGCCGGAGATCCTCGCGGCGCTGAACCCGCTGCGCGCCGTCGACTTCATGCTGCATGCCGGCTGGCACGTGAGCTTCGCCATGCTCGGCGCGGCCTTTCTGGCGGTGACCGGCGGCGAGGCGATGTATGCCGATCTCGGCCATTTCGGCGCGATGCCGATCCGGATCGCCTGGTTCGCCCTGGTCCTGCCGGCGCTGGTGCTCAACTACTTCGGGCAGGGCGCCCTCCTGCTCGCGTCGCCGGACGCGGTCGAGAACCCGTTCTTCCGCCTGTGCCCGGATTGGGGCCACTACCCGCTGATCGCGCTCGCGACGCTGGCGACGATCATCGCCTCGCAGGCGATCATCTCCGGCGTGTTTTCCCTGACCCAGCAATCGGTCCAGCTCGGCTTCCTGCCCGCCATGCGGATCGTCCAGACGGCCAAGGAGGAGCGCGGCCAGATCTACGTGCCGATGGTGAACTGGCTGCTGGCCGTCGCGACCCTGGTGGCGGTGGTGCTGTTCGGCTCCTCCGACGCGCTGGCCGGCGCCTATGGCATCGCGGTCTCGATGCTGATGGGCATCACCACCCTGCTCGCCGCGCTGATCGCCCTGCGCTGGGGCTACAACCCGATCCTGGTCTTCGCGGTCAACGGCGTCTTCCTCGCCATCGATACCGTGTTCTTCGCGGCCAACAGCGTGAAGGTCCTGGAGGGCGGCTGGTTTCCCCTGGTGCTGGCCGGCCTCGTCGCGCTGATGATGCTCACCTGGAAGAAGGGCAACGAGCTGGTCGAGGAGGCGCGGGTCGCCCTGCGGCTGCCGGAGGACGCCTTCCTGGCCGGGCTCCAGCACCGCGAGCTGATGCGCCTGCCCGGCACCGCGGCGTTCCTGTCGGCGGCCGAGCACGGCATCCCGCTCCACCTGTCGCGCTTCGTCGAGCGCAACCGCGCCCTGATGGAGCGGATCCTGATCATCACCGCCCTCTACGAGGAGACCCCCACGATCCCGGTGGAGCAACGCGCCCATGTCACGATCCTGGCGCCGGACTTCTACCGGGTGATCCTGCGCTACGGCTTCATGGAGGATGCCTCGATCCCGGAGGGCCTCGCCTG
>NZ_JAKSYJ010000178.1 GCF_022829365.1 Methylobacterium sp. J-077
TCCGTTCACCTTGGGCAGGTCGAAGCCGCGCTGGGGCGGGTACTTGACATTTGGCACGCGCGCCGCGCGCCCCCTCCCCCCTCTCCGGGTGCGGCTGCGGCCTGCGTCAGCAGCGCACGGCAGAGTCCAGCCCGGCTACCGGGACGGGTCCGTCCACCATGGAGGCCTCCACTTCGTGCTGCGCCGTCGCTCCCCTCTGCCGACCGCCTTCGGCGCCCACCCTCCCCCGCAAAGGGGGGAGGGAGGATATGCAGCGGATATGAGCTGCCATGACAGCAGAATCGCAGGGCAGTGCACTCCCCCGCGGCCCGAACGTCACTCGGCCGCGGTGCGCGTGCCGCCGCCCTGCTGGCCGAACCGGCGCTCGATGTAGTCGATCACGACCGTCTCGAAATCCTTGGCCAGCGTCGCGCCGCGGAGCGTCATCGCCTTCTTGCCGTCGATGAACACCGGCGCGGTCGGGGTCTCGCCGGTGCCGGGCAGCGAGATGCCGATATCGGCATGCTTCGATTCGCCCGGGCCGTTGACGATGCAGCCCATCACCGCGACGTTCAGCCCCTCGACCCCCGGATAGGTCTTCTTCCATTCCGGCATCGAGGTGACGATCCACTTCTGGATGTCGCGGGCCAGCTCCTGGAAGGTGGTCGAGGTGGTGCGGCCGCAGCCGGGGCAGGCCGCGACCATCGGCACGAAGGTGCGGAAGCCCATCGTCTGCAGCAGTTCCTGGCTCGCCTTGACCTCGACGCTCCGGTCGCCGCCCGGCTCGGGGGTGAGCGAGTAGCGGATCGTGTCGCCGATCCCCTCCTGCAGCAGCACGCCGATCGCCGCCGAGGCCGCCACCAGGCCCTTGGAGCCCATGCCGGCCTCGGTGAGGCCGAGATGGATCGCGTAATCCGAGCGGCGCGCCACCTCGCGGTAGACCGCGATCAGGTCCTGCACCGCCGAGACCTTGGCCGAGAGGATGATCTTGTTCTGCGGCAGGCCGAGCGCCACGGCCCGGTCGGCCGAGCCGATCGCCGAGCGCACCATCGCCTCGCGCATTACCGCGCGGGCATCGATCGGCCGCGGCAGCTTGGCGTTCTCGTCCATCAGGTGGGTGAGCAGCTCGCCGTCGAGCGAGCCCCAGTTGGCGCCGATCCGCACGGTCTTGCCGTACTTGATCGCCTGCTCGATGATCGACGAGAACTGGGTGTCCTTCTTCTCCTTGAACCCGACATTGCCGGGATTGATCCGGTACTTGGCCAGGGCCTCGGCGCAGGCCGGATGGTCGGCCAGAAGCTTGTGGCCGATATAGTGGAAGTCGCCGACCAGCGGCACGTGGACGCCGATCCGGTCGAGGCGCTCGCGGATCTTCGGGACCGCGGCCGCGGCCTCGTCCCGGTCGACGGTGATGCGGACCAGCTCCGAGCCGACCCGGGCGAGCTGGGCGACCTGCGCCACCGTGCCGTCGATGTCGGCGGTGTCGGTGTTGGTCATCGACTGCACGACGATCGGGGCGCCGCCGCCGACCATGACCGCGCCTTCGCCCTCGCCGACCGTGACGCCGACGGTGCGGTGGCGCGGCGCTGGGCCGGCGATCTCCGGACCCCCGGTGATCAGGGCGGCCTCGGCGGCGGGACTTTCGGAGCGGATGGCTTCCATGACTTCCATCGTGGACCTTCGCGTGCGCGTTTCGCGGAACAGCGCCGGAGCCCGGGTTCGGGCTGGTCGGGCGTTTCGCGGCGCGCGCCTCGCCGGAGCTTCGGGGCTGCGGCCCGCCCGCGGATTAGCTGCGGACGACGCCGCGCAGCGTCAAGCCGACACCGCGCATGACAGCATCGCGGCTGTCATGTCGTATCCGGATGCGGATGTCGAGTTTGCCGCGTGCGCAACACCGGTTTTCATCCGCCCCTGTTGCCGAATCGCGCGTTCCGGGCCGGTTCTCGGACGGGCCCCAAGCTTCGCGCATGGTTGATGTTGCAGTGCAGCATCCCATCTAGGGGATCCTGTTTCTGGAGGCCGACATGAGCGAGCACCCCCACGGCGGTGAGCCGCACAACCCGGCGACCGCCGTCCCCGAAATTCCGGTCTCGGACGGGATCGAGCCCTCTCCCGCCCATCCGCCCCACCAGATCCTGGCCGGTCCCCGGGCCGAGAAGCCGGTCGCGCTGGCCCTGCAGGGCGGCGGCGCGCACGGCGCCTTCACCTGGGGCGTGCTCGACGCCCTGATCGAGGACGGGCGCCTCGCCTTCGAGGCGGTGACCGGCGCCAGCGCCGGGGCGATGAACGGCGTCGTGATGGTCGACGGCTGGCTCAAGGGCGGACCGGACGGCGCCCGGGACGGGCTCGAGCGGTTCTGGCGCGAGGTCAGCCTCGACGGCGATCTCGGTCCGGCCCAGCGCAACTTCGTGAGCGGCCTGTTCAGCCTGTGGAAGGGCAACCCGGTGGCCGAGTTCTGGTCCAAGATGCTCTCGCCCAGCCCCTACGTGTCGAACCCGCTCAACATCAACCCGCTGCGCAAGGCGCTGGCCGAGCAGGTCGATTTCGAGCGCCTGCGCGAGGCCGAGACCGCGGGCCTGTTCGTCTCGGCCACCAATGTCTGGACCGGCAAGCTCGCGGTGTTCGAGCGCGAGCGGCTGACGGTCGACCACCTGATGGCCTCGGCCTGCCTGCCGACGGTGTTCCAGGCGGTGGAGATCGACGGCGTGCCCTACTGGGACGGGGGCTATCTCGGCAACCCGCCGCTCTACCCGCTGCACCGGGCCGCCCGGACCCGCGACATCGTGCTGGTCCAGATCAACCCGGTCGAGCGGCGCGAGACCCCGCGCACGGAGAGCGAGATCCGCGACCGGCTCAACGAGATCACCTTCAACGCCAACCTGATGCGGGAATTGCGGGCGATCGACTTCATCGATGGCCTGATCGAGGAGGGCACCCTCGGCCAGGGCGGCTACCAGCGGGTCCTGGTGCACCGGATCGACGGCACCGACGCGCTGGAGGATTACAACGCCGCCTCCAAGCTCGACGCGCGCTGGACCGTGTTCAAGCGCCTGCGCGACAAGGGTCGCGCCGCCGCGCAGGCCTGGCTCGCCGAGACCTACGGGACGATCGGGCAGGCCTGTACTCTCAACCTGCGGGATGCATATCAGTAAAACACTGTAATCCGAACGCGATTTTCGTCCCGCGACAGATAATATCCGGAACGGGATCGAAACGAGAAGCGGTCCATACCGGACACGCATGATTTTACAGAACTGTATTTCCGGCTCATGGGCGCGTCTACAGCACGTAAGCCAGACGGTAAGAGACCCTTCACAAAACTGATCTATCCCGGCCCGCTGACCGAGCCCGATCGGGCCCGGTGATTCTCAACCGAAGAGCGGGCCATGAGATTTCGTCTGGTCGACCTCAAGGTCGGCGTGAAGATCGCGCTCGTCATGGCGCTGATGCTGGCGATCACCGTCGGCGTCTCGGTGATTTCGCTCCGCAATATCGGGTTGATCGAGGAGACCGAGGCCTGGACCGTCCATACCCGCGAGGTGCTGGCCGAGGTCGACCGGATGACCGTCGCCATGGTCGACCGCGAGACCGCCCTGCGCGGCTACCTGATCTCGGCCGATCCGCGCTTCCTCGAACCCGAGGAGGCCGGGCGGAAGGCCTTCGCGGCGTCCTGGGATGCCGCCAGCAAGCTCACCGCCAACAACCCGACTCAGCCGGGGCGGCTGGCGGCGTTGAAGGCCCTGGCCGAGCGCTGGGGCACGGAGGTCGCGGATCGCGAACGCGCCCTGATGCAGGATCCCGCCACCCGGGAGGAGGCGCGCCGGCTCGAGGGGGCGGGCGTCGGCAAGGCGGTGATGGACGGGCTGCGCGCCAAGGCGGCCGAGATCGCACAGGTCGAGCAGGATCTGCTGAAGGCGCGCAGCGTCGCATCGGATGCCGCCATCGCGTCGTCGCGGGCGGCCAACTGGGTCGGCCTGGGGTCGATCGTGGTCACGGCCCTGGTCGGTCTGCTCCTCCTCCACAATGGCATCGGCAAGCCGATCCACCGGATGACCCAGGCCATGATCCGGCTCGCCGCCGACGATCTCTCGGTCGAGATACCCGGCGTCGGGCGCCGCGACGAGGTCGGCGCCATGGCGGGCGCCGTGCAGGTGTTCCGCGACGGGCTCGCCCGGACGAAGGCCCTCGAAGAGGAGGCCGCCCGGACCCAGGCCGGGCTCGAGGCGCAGCGCAAGGCCGCGATGCGCGAGATGGCCGCCTCCTTCGAGGGCGCCGTCGGCGGCATCATTCGCGCCGTCGCCACGGCCTCGGCGAATCTGAAATCCACCGCCGAGACCATGAGCGCCGCAGCGGCCGAGACCGCCAGCCAGTCCACCACGGTGGCCGCGGCGGCCGAGCAGGCCGCCGCGAACGTCAACACCGTGGCGGCGGCCGCCGAGGAACTCGGCGTCTCCGTCAACGAGATCGGCCGCCAGGTGCAGGCCTCGGCCGACCTCGCCGATGCCGCCGTGCTGGAGGCCGGGAAGTCCGCCGACCTCGTGCGCAACCTGCGTGACGGCGCCGTCAAGATCGGCGCCGTGGTCGACCTGATCAGCGGCATCGCCGGCCAGACCAACCTGCTGGCGCTGAACGCCACGATCGAGGCCGCCCGCGCCGGCGAGGCGGGCCGGGGCTTCGCGGTCGTGGCGACGGAGGTGAAGGAACTGGCCGGCCAGACCGCCACGGCCACCGGCGAGATCGCCCGGCAGATCGGCGAGATCCAGTCCTGGACCGGGGAGACGGTGGACGCGATCGGCATCATCGTCGGCCGCATCACCGAGATGAGCGGGCTCTCCACCGGGATCGCCGCGGCGATCGAGGAGCAGGGCTCGGCCACCCAGGAGATCGTCCGGAACGTCGGGCAGGCCGCGACCGGGGCCGGCGAGGTCACGGCCAACATCGCCGGGGTCGCCAGCGCCGCCGAGGGCGCCGGGGCCGCCGCCGCGCAGGTGCTCGGCTCGGCCTCCGAACTCTCGGTCCAGGCCGAGCGGCTCGATGTCGAGGTCCATCGCTTCCTCGACACGGTGCGGGCGGCGTAGGCGAAGCCCGGGGCTGCGCGCCCCGGACCCCGCCAAAGGGCCGCAGGCCCTCTGGGATCCCGGTTGTTGAGCTCACGGCATCGGGCGCCCTAGATTCGTCTCGGGCGTGAGCGCCCGTGATCGTGCGAGGCCGCGCCATGACGATGTTGCGCCGTGAGGCCCTGATCCTGCTCGGTGCCGGGTTTGCCGGTGCCGCCCGGGCCGCGCCGGTTGGGCGGGCCACCGACTTCGCCTTCGAGCATCCGGAGGGCGGCGCGATGCCGCTCTCGGCCTATGCCGGGCGGCCGATCCTGGTGGTCAACACCGCCACCGCCTGCGGCTTCGCCGGTCAGCTCGCCGGGCTCCAGACCCTGTGGACCCGCTTCGGCGACCGCGGGCTCACGGTGATCGGCGTGCCGTCGCCGGATTTCGGCAACCAGGAGCCGCTCGACGGCCCCGCCATCGCGGAGGCCGCGCGCAAGAACCACGGCGTGACCTTCCCGCTCACCGCCAAGACCCGGGTGAAGATGCCGGGCGCCCATCCGTTCTACCAATGGGCGGCGGCGGAGCGGCCGGGCGAGACGCCGCGCTGGAACTTCCACAAATACCTGATCGCCCGGGACGGCTCGCTCGCCGCCGCCTTCGCCACGCAGGTCGAGCCCACCGACCCCCGGATGGTCTCGGGCATCGCCGCCACCCTCGACCAGGCCTGACGACACCGGGGCTCTGAGCGCCGGGATTAAACCCGCGGCCTGCCGCGTTCACACCCCATGGCCTCAGACAAGCACACGCATCCGGACATCGTCGACCTGCTGGTGCCCCTGCGGCGCTACGCCCGTTCGCTGACCCGCGACGCGCTCCGGGCGGACGATCTGGTGCACGATACGCTGGTGCGCGCCCTGGAGATGCAGGGCTCCCTGCGCCCCAACACCAACCTGCGCACCTGGATGATGACGGTGCTGCACAACGCCTTCATCGACGAGCAGCGCCGGCGCCAGGTCGAGGCGCGTCACGCCGACGCGCTGGTGCGGATGAGCGAGGATATGGCGCCCCCGGCCCAGGAGGGCCGCGTCCGCCTCGCCCAGATCCGGCAGGCGTTCCTGACCCTGCCGGAGGAGCAGCGCGCCGCCCTCCACCTCGTGACCCTGGAGGGCATGGCCTATGCCGACGCCGCCGCGGTGCTCGGCATCCCGATCGGCACGCTGATGTCCCGCCTCGGCCGCGGCCGGGCGGCGCTCCGGACCTTCGAGGAGGGCAGCCGGGCCAAGACCGAGGCCGAGCCCGAGGCGAGCCGGCCGGATCCCCGGCGCGGCACCTATACCGGCCTGCGCCTCGTCGCCTCCGACGAGACCCGGGACCGGCCGCCGATGAAACGCGCCGCGGGCGATGCCTGAGGCATCGGGCCCGCCCGGTGCCGGGAGACATGACGATGACGACCGGCGGATCCGCCCCGGCGGCACGCGGGAATCGAGGACTTCACCGATGACGGATCCGATCACGGACGACGATCTCATCGCCTTCGTCGACGGGCAGATCGACCCGATGCGCCGTCTCGACGTCGAGGCGCACCTGGCCGCCCATCCCGGGGCCGCCGCCCAGGTGATGGCCGACCTGCACGATCGCGACGCCCTCCGGGCCGCCTTCGCGCGCCTGCCCGGGCCGGGACCCGACCGCACCCTCGTCCTGGCGCGCCGGTTCGACCGCAACCAGCGCTGGCGCCGGGTCGGGGCGAGGCTCAAGCGCGCCGCCGCGATCGCGGTGCTGGTCGGCGCAGGCTGGCTCGCCCATGACGAGATCGGCCGGTTCGGCGTGCCCGACACCCTGGCCGCGACCCCCGATCCGGCCCTGATCGCGGAGGCCCGCCAGGCCCGTGCCGTGGCGCAGCTGCGCAAGAGCATCGCCAGCCAGGGCGAATACCCGGTCTACGACCGGGCCCGCCTCCAGTCGGTCACCGGCATCGACCTGCCGCCCCTCCCGGCCGGCTGGCAGGTGCGCGACATCCAGATCTTCCCCGGCCGCCACGGCACCGGCATCGAGATCGCCTTCGAGGCCGGACCCCTCGGCGAGGCCTCGCTGTTCGCGACCCGCGGCCTGCGCGGCGGCCCGGCGGCCCTCACCGGCTCGGACGACGGCACGCTCCTGTCCTGGGATGCCGGCGACACCGCTTATGCTCTCAGCGGCCCGCAGGACGACGCGATGCTGCGCCAAGCCGCCGGGCTGCTGGGGGCCGGGGCGGCGACGCGCTGAGGGATTTTTGGGGACGGACGAACAGTCGCCACGTCATTCCCAACGACGGCCCTGAACAGGTTTGAGGCACAAGCGCTGTTGCAGGTCGCGACGCGCCCCTGCTCCCGTTCGGGAGAGGGTTGGGGTGAGGGATCAGGGTCTTCCGGAGTGGTCGCATCGCTCACCCTGTCCCTCTCCCGCCCGGGAGAGGGGACTTGCGGCCTCTGCGGCCACGGGATGGATGCGGCTACGATCGAAACGTGTGGGTCCCCGGCGGTCCGGGCTCGCCTGCGGCGTCCCAGAATAAGGGATCCGGATTTTCAACGCCGCATCCGAGTAGCCCGCCCACTTCAGACAGCGGCCCTCGCTGGCACCGCAGTATCCCCTCCGCCATTGCCACGCCCCTCGACAGGGCGCCCCGGCGGGTGCCAAAGATCGGCCATGCAGGCCGCCGATTCAGTACGACAGGATGACGGGCTGATGGCCCTGTTCGAGGCCGCCCGGACGGTGCGCGAACGGGCGCATGCGCCCTATTCCCGGTTCCGGGTCGGGGCGGCGCTCCGCGACGAGCGCGGCGCGATCCATGCCGGCTGCAACGTCGAGAACGCGGCCTATCCGGTCGGCACCTGCGCGGAAGCCGGGGCGATCGCCGCGATGATCGCGGGCGGCGGCCGGCGCATCGCCGCGATCCTGGTCTGCGGCGACGGCGCTGGCCTGGTGACGCCCTGCGGCGCCTGCCGCCAGCGCATCCGCGAATTCGCCGGGCCGGACACGCCGATCCACGCCGCCGGGCCGGACCGCGTCGCCAAGACCTTCACGCTGGCGGCGCTGCTGCCCGAATCGTTCGGGCCGGAGACCCTGGGTGACTGAGGCCGCCGCCCTCGACACGCTCCGGGCTGCCGGCTTCGGCGGCGGCTATGCCTGCGCCCTCGTCACCGGCACCGGGCTCGGCGGGATCGCGGCCGGGCTCACGGACGCGACCGCGCTGGATTACGCGGCGATCCCGGGTTTCCCGGGGGCGGGCGTCAGCGGCCATGGCGGCCGGCTGCATCGCGGGCGTATGGCCGGGCGGCCGGTGCTGGTGTTCGAGGGTCGGGCGCATGCCTACGAGCGCGGCGACGCGGCGGCGATGCGGGTGCCGCTCGCCTGCGCGTCCGGCCTCGGCGCCGAGCGCCTGCTCCTCACCAACGCCTCCGGGTCCCTGCGGCCGGAGCTCGGCCCCGGCAGCCTGGTCCTGCTCGCCGACCACATCAACCTGTCGGGCCTGAACCCGCTGATCGGCGAGGCCAGCGACGCCCGCTTCGTGCCGATGACCGAGGCCTACGATCCGGGCCTGCGCGCGCGGCTCGGGGCGGCGGCCGGGACCTGCGGGGTTCCGCTGACGGAAGGCGTCTACGCCTGGTTCTCCGGCCCGAGCTTCGAGACCCCCGCCGAGGTTCGGATGGCCGGCATCCTCGGGGCCGATCTGGTCGGCATGTCCACCGTGCCCGAGGTGATCCTGGCCCGCTTCCTCGGCCTGCCGGTGGCGGCCGTGTCGGTGGTGACCAACCTCGCCGCCGGGATCGCCGGGGGCGCCCCCCATCACGCCGAGACCAAGGCGGTGGCGGCCCGGGCCGCCGAAGATCTCGGCCGCCTGGTCCGGGCCTTCGTCGCGGGCCTGCCGGACGAGGAGACGGACCATGGATGACCCGGATGCCGGTGCGGTCGCCCGCCGGGCGCTGCCGCTCCTCGATCTCACCGATCTGACCGAGACCTGCACCGAGCCGAAGATCGACGCGCTCTGCCGGGATGCGCTGAGCGGCGGCGTCGCGGCGATCTGCGTCTGGCCGCGCTTCGTGACGCAGGGCGCGCGGGCGCTCAAGGGCAGCGGCATCCGGGTCGCCACGGTGATCAACTTCCCGGCCGGCGGCGACGATTGCGCCCGGGCGACCGACGACACCGCGGAGGCCCTGCGCGACGGCGCCGACGAGATCGACCTCGTCCTGCCCTATCGCGCGGTCCTGCGCGGCGACGCGGACCTGGCTCGCGACATGGTCGAGGCGGTGCGCGACACGAGCGGCTCCGCTGTCCTCAAGGTGATCCTGGAGACCGGCGAACTCGCCGATCCCGACGCCATCCGGCGCGCCGGCCGGCTGGCGCTGGAGGCGGGGGCCGACTTCCTCAAGACCTCCACGGGCAAGAGCCCGGTCTCGGCGACCCCCGAGGCCGCGGAGGCGATGCTGGCGGAGATCCGGGCGAGCGGCCGCCCCGCCGGCCTCAAGGTCTCGGGCGGCCTGCGCAGCGTCGCCGATGCCGGCGCCTATCTGGCGCTCGCCGACCGGATCATGGGGCCGGGCTGGGTGAGCCCCAAGACCTTCCGGCTCGGGGCGAGCAGCCTGTTCGGGGCGCTGATGCAGGCGCGGGAGTTCTGAAGCGCATGCGCCTGCCGCAGGAGACGATCCGGGCCAAGCGCGACGGCCTGGCCCTCGATCCGGAGGCGATCGCGGCCTTCGTCCGCGGCCTCACCGACGGCGCGGTCGGGGAGGGGCAGGCGGCGGCCTTCGCCATGGCGGTGTTCTTCCGCGGCCTGGCTCTGCCGGAGCGGGTGGCGCTGACCCGGGCCATGGCGGAATCCGGCACGGTGCTCGCCTGGGACCTGCCGGGCCCGGTGCTCGACAAGCACTCCACCGGCGGCATCGGCGACACGGTCAGCCTGCCCCTCGCGCCCATGGTGGCGGCCTGCGGCGGCTACGTGCCGATGATCTCCGGCCGCGGCCTCGGCCATACCGGCGGGACGCTGGACAAGCTCGCCAGCATCCCGGGCTACGACGCCACCCCGGGGCTCGACACCTTCCGCAAGGTGGTCGGCCGGGTCGGCTGCGCGATCATCGGCCAGACCGCCGAATTGGCCCCGGCCGACCGGCGCCTCTACGCGA
>NZ_JAKSYJ010000187.1 GCF_022829365.1 Methylobacterium sp. J-077
CTCCGCGCCCGCTTCCCCGGCGTCCTGAGCGCCCCGCGGGCCTGATCGGCCCCGACCGACCCCCACCCCCTTCACCACCCACCCCCCCCCCCCTCACCACCCACCCACCCCCCCGCGCCCCCACCGCAGACCCAACGAAGAAGCACGCCCGCCTCCAAAATTTTTACGATTCCCGCCCAAGCCGCGGCCCCGCCCCCACCCGCCCCGCCCCCCCCCCGAACCCGGTCCACCCCCCCCACCTGAAACAGCCCAACCACCCCGTCCCCGGCGGGAACGCGCCCCGGCAGGCCGTCACCCCGGGTCCTCCCCACACCCCCCCCACACGGCACCCCCGCGCC
>NZ_JAKSYJ010000138.1 GCF_022829365.1 Methylobacterium sp. J-077
GCCTCGGCCTGCTCGCGGATCGCGTCCATGGCCTTGGCGGTGTCGGAGACCGCGCGCAGGCCCTGGCGCGAGGTCTGGGCGGTGGCCTGGGCGGTGGCGATCACCTCGGTGGCGCGCTTGCCGATCTGGGCGCCGGAATGAGTGATCTCGTCGACGGTGGCGGCGGTCTCCTGCACGGCGGCGAACTGCTCCTCGACCGAGGCCGCCTGCTGCTGGGCCGAGGCGCGGATCTCGGCGGCGGCGGCGTTGAGGTCCGAGGTCGCGGCCCGGTTGGTCCGGGC
>NZ_JAKSYJ010000140.1 GCF_022829365.1 Methylobacterium sp. J-077
GCCGAGACAAGACGATGGTCCGCTCTCCCCTTGCACTGAGCGTGGCCTTTGCCGCGTTCGCAACTCTGGCACTCACCGCATCCGTGCAGGCCCAGACTAAGCCCGGCGAGATCAAGGGCTTCGATGCGATGGGCGACAAGGACCGAAGCGCCCAGGATGGCTGGAGCCAAGCTCCGGTGCCACGGGAGGAGTCGGCTGCCAAGGATGCACCTAACCCCGGCGGCCACTCGATTGCGGAGAATAAGGATCGGCCGGTGCCAGCAGCAAACCCAACGGGCGACTCTGCGCATGATCCTCAGGCGCCACTGCCGAACCGCACAGCATCCCCCTCGGGCACCAATCCAGCGGAGCCTTCGAAATAGATCTCATGCCTCGCCGCTGGCACCGACGGCGCCATCTTGAGCTCGTGCCTGCCCAGCACAGGCGGGCTTAGGATCAGTGAGAAGAGCCGTCCACACCTTGAGTGCGTCTGGTGTGATACCCCTCCCACTACCGTGTTTCTTGCCGTAGCGCTGCCGTCAGCTACCGCGCCTTGCCGCAGGCTGCCGTCCCTCAGCCGTATACAACTGTATACAGCCGTCTTCCTGCCGCCTCGGCTTCCTCGACCCAAAGCCGATCGAAGCACCGCGCAGCAGGCCGAAGCGGCGCCGATGCTCTCGGACGTTCGCACGTGTTCGGAAACGCTCGAAGATGTTCTCTGCACACCTGTGCACCCACGGTGCGGATCGGCCTGCCCAGCCCGATCCGTGACTACGGGTGCCTTGGTCTGTAGGCGGGATGACCCCACTTCCGCGCCCCTGCCGCTCCCGGGTAGGATACCGTTTTGAGCTGCATCGCGTCCCTCTTCATCCGCCGCGGTAGCCGCCCACGTGATCAAGAATGACGTCGCCGTCCCGGCGACCGTCAGCTGGGCTGCCGTTCCCGGTTGGCATCTTGAGCTGACACGGCCTCAACTGCTGCAATCACGTTCTTCAGTTCGGCGACCTGGCGCAGAGCGCTGCTTGCCGGCAACCCATCGTGCTCGGCCATCGCCAGGATGAACGTGCGCTGGTGCTCCTTCAGGCAGTCGAGAAGGGCGTGAAGCTTGTCGGACGTCGAGGCGCTATAGCCGCGAGAGGTGGTCTTGACAGTCTAGGGCGCGGCTGCTGACGAGCACTGATCATTCCTTCCTGAGAACCGTTTGGACCATACGACCACGATGATAATCGACCCTGGCGATGATCCGACCGTATGATTAACTTCGATCAAGGATCCCTTATAAATTCCTGCTATTGCCGCTTAAAATTAACTACTCATTAACCATGATTGTGTCGCTATCCCGCCATGCTTCCCATTTAGGATGGAACAAATCAGCATGGTCGCGGCCCCCACTGCCTCTTGGTCCCATATCCTGACGCAGGTTGCGGAAAGCCTCGACAGGATCAGTGAGAAGCCGTCAGCTGAGATCCTGATGCTCAAGCCGACGCTGAGCACGTTCGAGCCTTCGCTTTCTCGATCAGACGCTGAGGTCGCCAGCGTTGGACCATCGCCGATCACACCTGATCCGGTCGTCAATGACGCTCGACCTGCATCCGGCATCTCCAGTGCTGAGATAGAGGATGTCGCGGATTGGATGAGCACTCTCGACATCATCAACGGAATGGCTGGGATCGCCGACGATCAGAAGAAGCGCCTGAACGAACAGAGTGTGTCCCATGACGCTGCGCTCCAAGCACTAAAAACTGAACTGACGGAGGCGCAGCACCTTCTGCGATTATCTGAACTGCGCGCGCACGAGAACCAGGCTCGGGCAGATATTCGATTGCAGAAAGTTCAAGCCGATGCAGACGCGCAAGTCCAAGCAATCCGTGCGGAAGCAGAGGGGCGGGTACGCACGATACGAGCAGAGACGGAGGCTTGGATACGAGCTACTGAAGAGCAGGCCCGCGTCGCAGATTTAAGAGCTGATACGGCCGAAAAATGGCTTCAACGCATCGATACGGCTGCCAAAAACCTGCTGCTGGGTGGTCACATGAATTCGTGTTCGTCTAAGACATAGTCGGATTGGATAAATCCAATTAATTGCACAAAAGTAATAATAGTCGTAGCGAGAATAAGTTATGGAACAGGTACAACGACTCGCTTCGATTTGTACATTGCAAGATGAAGTGGTTCCATTTTCCACATTTGGAGTAGGTAAAAGCCGACCGACGAATAATGTGACCGTCCTGGCACCATCTATCGACAGCGCAGCCATCGATCGTACCACGAGCAAGGAGATTTCCTCTGCCGGGAAATGGCCTGGGCTACTGGAGCGGGTGCGCGGCGCGGCTCATTATATTCGCGAGGTCGAGGATCGCGCTCAAGAGCAGGAACTTCGTGTCCAGGAAATATTGGAGCAAGTGCAGGCCGACATGCAGGAGGCCAGTGCGAAAGTACAGGATGCGGAGCAACGCGCCCGAGATGTGCAGGTGCACGCCAGCAAGTTGATCCAAGCCGCCGAGGAGCGGGCAAATATGGCTGAGAAACGCGCTGCAGTTGCAGAAGCTTGGCTAATTCAGATTTCTCAAACAATCGAGACTGAGTTTGTTATAGAGCCTGCCGTTCCAAAACAAACTGGCACAATTAGCAAGTGATTGCACTCTATACCAATCGTTGTCTTGTTGAGCGTGGTGGAAGGATGGGGAGTTGGTGATGGCAGCAATAGACGAGGCCTTCTGGGTAGACCTCGATGCACATATTCTAGCTAATCGTTCAAAGGATTTGGCTGCTCCTTCGTCCGGGGTGTTCAACCTATCGCCGTTAATTAATGCAAGCGCGCCCTCCGGTGCTCCTCCCACATCGCCACGTCAAGTAGCTTCAGATTGGACCGGCGTACTCGATACTATCACTGCAGCTAAAAGCGCTGCGGATCGTCAAGAAAATCGATTACGAGAGCAAGCTGCTGCGTATGAAGCTCTTATTCAAGAATTGAAGTTAGCTCAGAATAAGATCAAAGACCTTGAAGTTCTTGCAAATGAAGTGCGGGAACAAACGGAAAAAAAGCAGCACGAAATAATGGCTGGAGCTGAACGCCTCAGACAAGAAATTCAGGCTAAGGCGGATGCTCAGTTGCAAACTGCAGAAGATCGCATACGCGCTGCTGAACTGCGAGCAAGCGTGGCAGAAGATTGGTTAAGGCGCATCGAGCAAGCCAGCAAAAACCTTTTGCCGGGTGAACGACGTGCCGCCGCATGAGTTTGACCAGTACATGAACAATTGTCTCAGGCTGCGACCTCTGCTGTTAGATTGAACATGTCGATGCGAATTATTCTTGTCGCAGCACTAGTTGGACTTGTTCTTGGAGGATGCGTCTCGGCGAATGACGAGCTTGCTGACCAAAATCTTATTGAACACATATCTAAACAAGAGATTGACTACACATATCCAGTCAAGCTAGAAGTTTTTAACCAATATAACTGGCGGCTTCGCCTTACGCATCTCTAAAAATACGATCCCATAATTATGATATAATATTTTTATACTACCGAAGTGAAGTGTAAATTCTTTGACATTGTATGTATGTGACGTCTCAGCGTGGACAGAACTATTGATTGGCGGGCAGGGCCTCGACGGCCACGTTCCAGAGCAGCCCGTGGAACTAGTTGGGGCCTGGAATAACTCACACTGCTATCAGGTCTGTTAACCGTCCCACGCCACCATGCACTTAGCGACCGGCCTGCGGGCTGAGCGCCGGCAGAGCAGCACTGGGAGCTCCACCCCTCGATACTCGGTGCGGCCTCGCCGGCGCAGTCGCACTCGCTGCAGATGTTGTTGCTGTCAAGCTTGAGCACCGCTAGAGCCCCTGCTTGTGATCCGGAGCAGGTGCCGATGGGCGACGACGTGACCGCCCTGCTTGTCGCCATCGCGCGTGAGAACGCCGAACTGCGCCAGCAGCTCGCGACCGCCCAAGACATGCTGATGGAGAGCGCGATCGACGCTGGGAACCTGCATGCGCTGATCGAGGCGGTTCAGGCCGAGCGCGATGCGTGGCGGGAGGAGGCTGAAGCTCGGCCTAGCAGCAGTCGCGGCTTGCAGAGACCCAACACGCCACTCCGCGGTGGTGCGAACACGTCCCTTGGCGGTGCTGGCTGAAGCTCCAATCGCCGTCGCGGCAGTGCGCGGTGGCGTCCGTCGGCTTGGCGCAGGTTGAGCCCTCGGGCTGCTCGGGGCGTGGCACCTCGCATCCGTCCCTGCTCGTATAGGTGCCGTGGCGCAGCTCCTCGGGAGCAAACAGCTTGCACGCGCCGCGCGCCCAGACGTCGCCCGATGACCCGAGCAAGGTGGCGGCGAGCAAGGTGGTGGTGAGAAGCCGGGCCGGCGCCCGGCGACGATCGCGCTGTGGCATGACCAGCCTCAGTCCCAGAAGAAGTGTCCGGCGACGTAGTGCCTGCCGTGCCGGTTCGTGCGCCAGTCGGAACGTGGGTGACAGTGGCGCGGATGGCCGTGGCAGCCCCGGGCGTTCAGCATGCCAGGCGTGGCAGAGGCCGGTGCGGCCGTGAACAGCAGCGGCGCGGCGAGTGCGAGCAGGATCGGCAGGGTGGCCCGGGTCAAGGTGCATCCTGCAGTTGAGACGCAGCGTACCCGAGCGTGACGGTAAGGCGAGTCGCGTCCGCCGGAACCTGATCTTAAGCCTACCACCACACCGTGCCGACAGCGCGTCGAGGCTCGGTGGTCAGCATGTCGGTAGCAATCCTCACGGCCCTGATCGCCAGCGCGCTGTGCCTCGGCATGTTCTCGGTCGTGATACCGTTAGGCCCGCGACGGGACCAGGATGACGGGGACGACGAGGCGTTCGGGTACGAGGACGAGTTCTACGACCTCAACGGCCCGGTGATCGACATGGAGCCGGTGCGCTGATGCTTGGACAGCCGGCAAAACGTGATTGCCTCAATTGCCGGCCGCCATCGACCCGAGGGTTTCAAAACCATGCGTAACCGCTCGCCGCGGTCTTTCACCGTCGAGACCAAGTCGGGTGGGCGCCAACGTCCCATCATCCCGCATCGTGCTGCCGAACTCGTCGCCCCGCGGCCAGCCGTGTCCTGGCCTCCGGTGGCCGAGCCACGGGCACCTGCCGCCGAGGCGCGCCGGATCCTTCCCAACCTGATCGTGACGGAGGCTCCACCGGACGAGGCGGAGCCAAAACCGGTGGCAGAGGAGATCTCGGTGAAGCCACGGCGCGGGCGACCGCCCAAAGCCAAGTCGGTCGTTGCCGAGATGGAAGTGGAGCCGCTTGCCGAGCCCGTGGTCGAGGTCGCAGCTACTGCGCCCGCACTCGTTCTGCATGCCCCAGCACCTCGCCTGATACGCGCCGCGAAGCCGCCGGCCGTTCTGGCAGCTGGTGAGCGCTGGAAACGACGCCTCGGGCGGTGGGCTCGGTAGCGCAATCAACCTCGACAGCCGCCCCTACACTCGCCATCCTTGGGGCCATGAATACCGGACTGACCTCGAAGGCACTCACTGGGCCGATCGCCGTCGCGATGGTTGGGATAGCACTTGGCTCCCCGACCGCTCGCGCATGGGCCCTCGACTGCAAGAACGCGGTCACGACGCCCGACCTTAATGAGTGTGCGGATCGAGACTTCAAGGCGGCCGACCGCCGACTGAACGAGGCCTATCGCCAAGCGCTCGGACGCATTGATACGGCCGGCCTGCCGCCCGAGGGGCAGCGCGCCTATCGGCAAGCGCTCCAGGATGCCCAGCGGAAGTGGATCCCCTTCCGCGATGCCGAATGCGAACTCGCCCGCTTCGACGCCTACGGCGGCACAATGGCGACGATGATCGGTATCGGCTGCCTGACCAAGCAGACCGAAGGTCGGATCAAGGATCTCCAGGGTATCGCAGCTTCGCAGTAGCTGGATCCGATATCCGCTCTGCCGATCGCCCACCTATCTGCCGATCGCCCACCTAAGTGCACGCTCGCGAGCGCAGCCAGACCTACGATCCCCGCACCTGGCCGCGCACCCCGGCGCCGCGCAGCATCCCGTAGAACTTGCCCGGGTCGAACATCGCCCGCGCCTGCTGCAGCGAGATCGGCCGGCCGCCCGGCGCTTCGCCCCCGGCCATCCCGCCGGCCTTCTGCCCTTGGCCCTGCTTCTGCTGGCCGCCGGCGATGCTCTTGAGGGCGCTTCCGATCTGCGCGTAGGGGCTGGCCTCCTGCTGCTGCGCGGCGGGGTCGGTCGAGAACCCGGCCGGCGGGGAAGCAACCGCGAGCGGCTGGGCCGACAGCGCCGCGATGCCCGGGGCCGGAGAAGCCTGTCCCGGCACGGCAGCCCCCTGACCGACGACACCACCGAGCCCGAAACCGCCCTGCTGAGCCGTCGAGCCCATCGAGCCGCCGCGAGGGGCTGCGACCCCCGGCAGCGCCTGCCCGCCCGCGAAGCTGTTCGCGTAGGCCTGTGTGGTCGCCAGCCGGGCCGCATTCTCACCGCCAGGGCGATTGTACCCGGCGAACTTCCAAGCGTCCGCCATGAGGGCGTTGGCCTCCTGCGGGCTCTTGGCGTTCTGCAGGGCGCTCGTGAGCTGCGGGTTCTCCTGCAGCAGGAAGTTGGCCTGTGCCGTCACCGGGTCGGCCGCGCCCTGTGTGAACGCCTTCATGTTGGCGAGGCGGTCGGCACGCCACGACAGGATGCCGCCGGACTGGCCGGCCTGACCGCTCTCGCTTGGGTCGGACCACGATCCGGTGATGTTCGAGGGTGAATACCGGCTCTCATGTTGGGCGTAGGCCGCGACCGCCCCGAGGCCATTCGGGTTCGTAAGACCGCCCTGCTGCAGGGTCGAGATGAACCGGCCGCGGATGTCGTTGGGATCCGGCGTTGCCGCCTCGGCGCTGTTCGGCCCGAGCATGGACAGCAGCCCCGTGGCGGCCGCCTGTGCCCCAGGCTGAACCACGGGCGTCGGCGCGCCGGTCGGCGGGGTCTGCAGCTGGTAGCCGGTGAAGCCCGGCGCCGTGGCTTGCGGCACGTCCTGGGGTGCCGCGGCCGGTGCCTGGGCCTGGGCGAGCTGCTGCTGCAACCAATCCTGCAGTGCCGGGCTCAGTGGTGTGTCGTTACCTGTGAAGGAGGGCAGGCCCCCATAACCATTGCTCATAGTCAGTGCCTATCGGGTCGATGCCTTACGATCGACATTGCCGATAGAAGAACGGCGGCGCAAGCAGCCCGTTGCCGCTCACGCCGCAACGCTTAAGCCGTCTTCACGCGATGCTCGCGCGCACCCATCGCCCCTCCATTCCCGCCAGAGCAGGAGGAGGAACCGCTTTTCCACGTACCGCCGGGCCCGGTTATGGGCGTGCACGGGCGACATGACCCGCCGCGCGGTGATCTGCTCGCTCGACGCCGAGATGGACCGCCCCGAGCTGCGGGATTTCAGCTTCAACCCAATCGACCGTGTGATGGCCGACCGCGGGGCCTACGTCGCTGCCGCGCTCACCGTGATCCGCGCCTACCAGGTTGCGGGCTTGCCGACCGTCTGCGGCTCGCTCGGGAGCTACGAGGACTGGTCCGCCATGGTGCGCTCACCGCTCGTCTGGCTCGGTCATGACGATCCGGTCGTGAGCATGGAGACCGCCCGCGAGGAGGACCCGGAGCTGTCCGCGATCCGCGAGTTGTTCGAGCACTGGCGCGAGCATCTGACCCTGTCGAGCGGCTACACCACGAACGCCATCACCAAAGCCGCCTGCGAAAAGGGCCCCGGATCGAGCTTCGACTACAACGTGCAGGAGTTCCGCGCGCCGGAGTTTCGGGACCTGCTGCTGCGGCAGGCCGGCGACGGCGGCGCCGTGAACAGCCGGCGCCTCGGCAAGTGGCTGTCTCGGATCAAGGGCCGCGTCGTCGGCGGCCACCGGATCGAAATGAGAGAAGACAGCAGCCACGGAAACCGGTTCTCGCTCTGTCGGGTGGGCGAGACCGACGGCTTTCCTGGCGGCCGGCCGGCTGGCGATTATCGCCCCTGTTCGGAACCGATGTTCTGATGCGCGCGCCAGATATGGGGGTTTCGGGGGAATTGGGGGTTTTTTTCATCCCAACGCGAAGAACTGTCAGGATCAATTTGCGCGTGCATGTTGCGGGTGTGCCCGCACCCGCAAGCGCACACGTACATGACAGTTTGCGTGTAGCGGCCAAAACAGACCCCCAAAATCCCCCAAACCCCCATCCGTGCCCGACGAGGCGCCGATGATCCCCGCTGCCGACACCCGGAGGCCGTCCCGCCCCGACCACGACCCGGCTGAGCACAAGGCACGGCTCGATCCCGGTTCGCGCGTTCACGCCTGCGCTGGAACCCTGCGCCTCACGACCTCAGACATCAGCGCTTCATTCATCTCGGTAAAGCGCCGGGTCAGCGGCGTTCTCAGCAAAGGGAAGACGACCGGTACGAGCACGCCGGAGAACCTCTCCGACTGCTCCAAGGTCACGACGCCCGACGCCTCCGTCACACCGAAGCTGTGCGTGCCGGTCATCAGCTTGGATGGGCCGCCTCGCCACGTCAGTCTCGTGCCGTGCGACAGCTCCGTGATGACGATCGGGACGCTGAGGAAAACCCTACCGTCTACGGTCAGCTCGGCTTTCCAGGCAGCACCCTCCACCAGCTTGCCGCCTACCTTGCGGATGAATGGGTTCCACCGCGGGTACGACGGTAGGTCGATGAGGACCGCCCAGACTTCCTCGGCGCGTCCTGGGATCGAGAGCTCGGTGCTGATCTGCATGGCGGCTTCTAGCCGATCCCCTTCACGAAAGGACTGACCATGCCAAGCAAGTCCGACCCAGACCGCATGACCCACCCCGGCCGCACCTCGGCCGAGCGCCGCGCCCTCGACCGCGTCGGCTGTGGTGAGCCTCCGGGCTGCTCGCCGAAGACCCTGCGACGCCTGCTCGACGACGGGCTGCTGATCGACCAGGGCGGGGA
>NZ_JAKSYJ010000212.1 GCF_022829365.1 Methylobacterium sp. J-077
TGAGCTGTCTGCACCTCGATCTGGCGCAGCTTGAGCACCACCTGCTCCGCGTTCGTCTTCTGACCTCGCCGCATGTCCGACTCCTCCGGTCCTGGCTGATCCTCTCAATCAGCCCGGTCCAAAGCCAGCCGGTCAGGTCACCTAACTGCTTCGGAACTCCACCAAGCCGATGCGGTCGCAGATAAGTCCGATGAAAAGGCCAAGAGTGGAAACGAACTGTGAGTGCGATCCATCCATATCAGCTTGCGATGATCGATTAAGCCCGCGTAGCTCCGACGAGGCGGCGTAGGAAATCATCCAGCGCGGTCTTGTCGATCCAACGTAGGACTACGACAAGGTCTCGATCGGGATCGGCCCAGATCACGTTGTTGCCTGCACCGAGGGCACTGAACGAGGTAGCCGACAGTTCAGGCTTGGCCGTCGGCCCGCGGTTCAGCCACCACAGGTAGCCGTAATTGGAGAGCGTGGGTGACGGAGCCAGCATCGCGCGTATCCACCGCTCCGACAAAAGCCGGCGCCCTGCCCAGACGCCACCGCGAGCGATGAGGAGTCCGAAGCGCGCGTGGTCGTCCGCGCCGATGAACAGGCCGCCGCCCCAGTGGCCGCCTCCTGGTACGGACTTAATCCGGGCACCGTCGATTTCGACCCAGGCATTGTCGTAGCCGTGCCATGCCCAGTCGTGGGACGCGCCGATCGGATCGAAGATCCGCGTGCGCAGGACCTCCGGCAATGTGCAGCGGAAAAGGCGCATCAAGCAGTACGCGAGCAGGTTCACCCGCACGTCGTTGTACTCGTAATAGCTACCCGGCGCATGAAGTGCACGGCGCTCGCCCTTGCGGCTGTTGTCCGCCCCAGGACCAATCTGGCGGAAGTGATCGACCTGGTCGGACTTGCCGAACAGCGTGCCCTGCCACTCGCTGGATTGCTGCAGCAGATGGCGCCAAGTGATCGAGCCGTTCTGCGAACCATTGAGCAGCGGATCCGGGACGCTGTCTCGTACGGGTGCATCTACGTCCGGAATCAGTCCGTCATCATGCGCGAGGCCGGCCAGCACCGCCAAGTAGCTCTTGGCGATAGAGAAGGTCATGTCTGGACGCCGCGTATCGCCCCAGGCCGCGACGCGCCGACCGCCCTTCAGGATCACCCCGGCCGGGCCGCCCCGTGGCTGTACTGGCCCGACGATGTCGCTCCACGGCCCGCGCTCGTTCCACTCGACCAAACCAACATAGCGTCCGTTAGGGTAGTAGAGGCTCCTCGGCCAAGGGCTCTCGTTCGCTTCGGCATAGGCAACCGCTCCGGCCAGCGCCGTGGGATCAAAGCCGGCAGCCTCAGGATCCACGCCTCCCCAAGTCCCCGCGGGGTAGTACGGCTCGGTCCCTTGCGTCACGCCCAGTCTCCTATCGGTAGTGGCAGATCTTCACGCCATCGAAAGGCAGGCATGTGCCGCGCCAGGGCGTATGGGGAACGGCTCTTGCAGTCCGGTTTGGTGTCACCCCGTGTCTGGAGTCTGACACCATGCTGCGACGAACCTTCCTCGGCGGCGCGGCCGCGGCCGGCACCGCGCCGTTCCTGCCCGCCCGGTCCGCCCTGGCGCAGGCTGGGCGGGCCAGCGTGCTGCGCTTCGTCCCACAATCCGACCTGACCATCGTCGATCCCGTCACCACTACCGCCTACATCACCCGCCACCATGCCCTCATGGTGTTCGACCAGCTCTACGGGCTCGATGCGCAACTGAAGCCCCAGCCGCAGATGGTAGAGGGTCACACCGTCGAGGATGACGGCAAACTCTGGACCTTCCGGCTCCGGGACGGGCTGAAATTTCACGATGGCGAGTTGGTGCGGGGCCGGGACTGCATCGCGTCGATCCGGCGCTGGGCCCAGCGCGACAGCCTCGGCCAGGCGCTTGTGGCACGTACCGACGCCATGACCACACCTGACGACCGCAGCTTTGTCATTCGCCTCAAGCGCCCCTACGGACTGATGCTGGAGACCCTGGCCAAGCTGGGTCCGCCGGCACTTGTGATCATGCCCGAGCGCTTGGCCATGACCGATCCGGCCCAGCAGATCCCGGAGGTGATCGGCTCCGGTCCGTTCCGCTTCAACACAAAAGAGCGGCTTGTCGGCGCCCGTGTGGTCTATGACCGCAATCCCGATTATCAGCCGCGCGCGGATGGCGCCGTATCCTGGGCCGCGGGCCCGAAGCGGGTCCATTTCGATCGCGTCGAGTGGCATGTCATGCCCGATCCCGGCACCGCCGCCGCAGCACTCCAGAACGGCGAAGTCGATTGGTGGGAGAACCCGATCAACGATCTGCTACCGACGCTCCAACGCAGCCCACAGATCGTGACACAGCTTGCCAGCCGCCTCGGTAATCTCGGCACTGCGGTGCTGAACCACCTCTACCCGCCCTTCGACAAACCGGCGATCCGCCGCGTGGTGCTCGAAGCTTTGTCGCAGGAGGATTTCATGGCCGCGGCTGGCGGCGACGATCGGAAGCTCTGGCGCATCAATGTCGGGCTCTTCACACCGGAAACGCCCATGGCAAACGATGCGGGCCTCGACGTGCTAATGGGTGTGCGTGACATTGCGCGCTCGAAGAGGGACCTGATCGCGGCCGGCTACAAGGGCGAACCGGTGGTGCTGATGTCGGCAAGCGACAATCCCGTCCTCGGGGCGCTCGGGGAGGTGATGAACGACCTGCTCAAGCGCCTCGGGATGAACGTGCAATACGTCGTTTCCGATTGGGGCACCCTGGTCACACGCCGTGCCAGCAAGGCGCCCCCCGACCAGGGCGGCTGGAACATCTTCAATACCACCTGGACCGGTCTCGACATGAGCAATCCGGTCGGCGAACAGGTCCTGCGCTGCGGCGGCCAGAAGGGCTTTTTTGGCTGGCCGGACATCCCGGAGATCGAGAGCTTACGCGAGGCCTGGATCGAGGCCCCCGACGATGCCGGTCGGCGGACGATCGCGCGTGATCTACAGGCGGTGGCCATGAGACAGGTGCCGTACCTGCCGACCGGACAGTACTTCTATCGAACCGCCTACCGGCGCGACATTCGCGATGTTGTCGAGGATCAGTTTGTATCCTGGAACGCGCGCAGGGAGGCATGATCCGAAGCTCCCGCTTGGCCAGGTGAGTTGAAGCGCGAGTAGGAGGCGTCGCAAGATCGTTTTATTTCAGAAGTCTTCCGCCGCAGCCACGCCACTTAATCTGATGACGAGCTGACGGAGGAGGTCGTCTATCACACTGGCGTGAGTCGATACCCAACGCAATCTTAGCCTGAGTAAGCTGCTTGCGATCAGCGCGGTCCAGAAGCGAACGGGCAAGCGGAGCCCTAAGACTGATCGGTACAAATATCTAACCGAAACCACCGGGATAAGCTGCGCTTTTAATGGCGCTTGACATCTCCCACTATTGACTTAGTGCCGCTGCGTCCGAAATCGTCCAAATCTGGACTGACCAGAAGGGGCGGTCGATGCTGAACATTGAGCTCACGCAGGACATCGACGGCCGCTGGATTGTGACTCTTCCAGGCCTCATCGTTTGCGACCTCTCGCGTGAGGCGGCCGAAGCCTTCGCCAGCGCTTATCGCCGGCTGACCGGTTCGGCTACCGCAGAGCGGACATCAAGCGACGGAGGTCGATCGTGACGAAGGACGTCATACCAGGGCCCGACTTCGGGATCTTCGATCCGCCGTCGACCTTCGATCTTGGCGGATCGCCCCACATTCCGACGCCCATCACTGAGCCGGGCGAAGTCGCCGACCCGTCCGGCGATCTGTGGCTCGACGCCTTCGGAGACCGCCTCGTGCACGGTGAGATGGCCGTGACGCCTGAGCAAGCCGAAGCGGCAGCCCAGCACGGGTGGGAAGCTGTCCCGGGTACGGCTACCTTTCTCTCACGTGAGGGAGGGAGCCATGAGCAAATCCCTCTCCAGAAATGCACCGGCTGGCCCGCGCACATCCCTGCGCGAGCGCGCCGCCGACGTCGAGGCATCAGCCGCCCGTGTCCTGAAGCGTGCGTCCATGGTGAAAGCGACTGCAGAGCCAGTCGCCGCCGCATCCATCTCTGAACTGCGCGACCGCTGGCGTGCGGCACTCGAAGCTGCGAACCGGCCTGGCTTGCCTGAGGCGGCTTTCCGGCGACTGAGCACAGTGGTTTCCGACGCCGAACAAGCGATCATCAATGCGCCAATCCGTACGATCCATGATCTGGCCTGCCAGGTGGAAGTGTTGCGCGCGAACTTCGATTTGAACTCGCTCGACGAGGGTGTTCCATTCGCGACCGTCCAGGCAGTCTGCGATGGCATCGACAGCCTGGCCGCCACGAGCCGATCGGACCCTGTTGATCTAATTCAATCGGCGATCGCTACCCATCGTAAGGCCTTCATCGCCGCCAACTCACAGCCGACGGAGGAGCTCTCCGAGTTGGCCTGCCAGACCGCAGACCACCTGTACAAGGCGCTCGCCGCAATCACACCGACGACCCCAGCCGGTCTTTGCGCTTTGGCCACGCATCTACGCCGGTTCTTACGGGACAGTGGCATCGAGGTTGGCAACACCTTTCAGGAAGAAGCCCTCACCATCCTCCTCGACGCGGCCGAGCGGTTCGCCGCGCGGCAGGCCGGCTCCCGCCCGGCTGAAGCCCAGGACGAGAATGACTGGGCGATGCCGCACGCCTATGCGGTCGATCTCAGCGGCCTCCGCATTCAGGAGTTAGGCAATCTCTGGGACGTCTACACGTCGGTTAGAGATCAATGGCAGGCTGTTTCAGAGCTTCCCTTCTGCACCGATCATCACCGAGTGGGAGTGCGTGGCCATACGCCAGCCGGCACGCTGGCTGACGCCGAGGGCACGCGTGCAGCCTTCATCCGAGACCGAATAGCGGATGAGGTGCGCCTGCGAGAACCGCAGAATGAGTGGGAGCGCAGCGTCGCTTTGAGCCTGCGCATCAAGAGCGAGATCCTATGCGAGGGGGCGATCCGGGACCGCGATCTCTTCATGGAAGCCGTGAAGGCCTGGGGCTGAGCATGAGCAATGTCGTCCGCTTTCCGGGTGGCCATCGCGTAGCCGCCAAGACCATTCCGCGTGAAGAGTTCGAGCAGCTCGCGGAGCTCGCGCTCGATGTCGTAGAGCGGATCGTTGCGCTGTTAGATGATCGGGACGGAGAGCCTACCGCCCAAGTCGGCGACAAGGGTTTCCAGCCCGACAATCTCCTCAGCTTGCAAATCCAGGCCGATTAAAGCGGTCTTGAGATTGCGTGATAAGCTGGATACCGACGACGTCTATAATGTTTCGGTCCGGCTACCCGATCGAACGGCACGAGCTGTCGATGGCGATCTGCCTTGACCGGTCGCAGGGCCGCTGCGAGAGCTGCAAGCGACCGCATGGGCAGATGGTCTACCACCTCAGCGATGGCCGTTGGTGGGACGCTGAGGCCGCCCGCTAACGCGATGGATGGGGGCGCCGGATCCGGATCAGGTCGGGCACCGACATCCTCGGCCGCGCCCGCCGAACACACGTCGTTCTGGCCGCCGCGCATCGGGACCACGACACGGCCAACAATGCGGACGCCAACCTCGCGGCCTTCTGCCAGCGCTGCCACATGATCCACGACCGGCCAGAGCATCAGCGCAGGCGTAGGCGCACGCTGTTCCGGCGGAAGGCGATGGGCGACCTGTTCGGCGGTTCCTACGCCTGAGTTTAGGGTAGCGGAAGCTGTTCTTGAGCCGTCAACTGTCCTGATCGAGGTCGAGATCGCGGATCAGGTCACCGATCGGATCGCCGTCCGTGGTCCTGCTTTGGGCGGCTGGATGTACCAGGGTGCTCGACAACCTGGGCAATGTCCTCACCCCCGGCGGCAGGGGCATCGTTGGGCGATGTGCCAACAGTGCACCGCTGTCCGCCATTAAAGCAGCAGGTTCACTGCCGTGTAGTCTATTCGGAGGATTGACCCAGATCATCGGTACAGCCGCCGTTTCATCAGCGACTACAACGACCCGGACATTGCGTTCCGACCTGTCGTAGTTGCCCGGATGTAGGACGTGGGCGGCGACCAACAGCCCGAAGGCAGCGATTGCGGTGGTGGCGAGTGTGGATCTGTAGTGTTCCATGTAGGCGGAACAGACGGCCAAGCTTGCCGTTCCGCTCGCTCTCTCGGGATAGCTAACCGTGACTTTACAGGCGCCGTTAAGCCTGGTTGTGGGAACGATCCGAGCTTTCATCGCGGCTTCTTGCCAGGAGCCACGAACAGTTGGCGAACCCTACCGACAGCTGAGATCCAAAAGAGGAACAGCTTCACGGAAGCACGATTACCCCTTGAGCCGTCCAAGGGTCTCCAAGCACCCGAGAGGCGGGTCAATGGGAGAACGCTTATGAAGGCACCACTGCTTGCTGTTGCAGCCATTCTCGCCCTGGGCAGCACCGCATTCGCTGCAGAAAGTGGAACTGGCGGCTCAAGCCGTTCAGGAACCGCGAACAGTACCGGCCCGAACGATGCGGGCTCAGGCTCGTCACCCGGTGCGGCCGGCAGCGGCCCTTCAACTGGCGGGATGAGCCGCTCCGGCACCATGAACAGCACGGGGGCCAACGACGCCGGGTCAGGCTCGAAGCCGAGCGGGACCAGCGGAACGCCTGGCAACCGCTGAGCATCGGTCGAGTGGGGCGGCCTAACCGCCTCCCCATTCACGGCTTAGCAATTTTGGTTCAGCGCGCGGTCACAGCTGCCTGGTCGCGATACGGTCCTGTAGACACCGACCGTTAACCGGATTGTCACTCGCTCGCCGCATGTCGGCGGTAGGCACTCTCGCTCTCGCAACAGCCGTGAGTAGAGCATGACGCGAGCCGACCTCGACAAGCGCGCAGAGCTGACCGTGTGGCCCGGCCGGGGGCCAGCGCACGTCGACAGGGTCGCGAGTTCCCGACGCTACGCCAAGCTCTCGCGGCAGCCGCAGAGGCCATAGACGCAGAAGACGCGCAGCCCTGGATCATCACAGAGGACGGCGACATTCTCTCGCCTCGATGGATCAGGGCCAACACAGGATCGAACCGCCTACAATAACGGGCCGTGGGCTGGCGCCCCGCGGTGTCCAGTTCCCCCGCATGCGCCAACCCTCACGCGATCGCCCGGCCAAGGCTTCAAGGGCGAGGTGCAAGGAACTGGCCCGCACATCGCCTGTCATCGCGTGTCCACCCGCAACAGCACCGTGTGGTGTCGCGAACGCCTCGGGCACATCAGCGGGGGAAGCGCTGCTTTAGCAGGTGCCTGGGCAGAAAAAAGGCCACCCCCGAAGGAGCGGCCCGAAGTCTTGGGAGGAAACGCCCTTGGGAGGGCTGCAGGACTACGACGTCGTCGCCGTCCCACAGCACCAACCTATGCACCTGCAGGGCAGCGAACAACCGCCCATAGGTTGTGGCCCGCGCATAACTGGCGCTACTTTTCCTCTCAGGTGCGCTTCCACACCATACCTCAGAGCAGCAGCCCACCGTGCCCAGGCCGATGCCTTGGAGATTGAGGCGCAGGCCAAGCGCCGGATCGCGGATGAGTACGGCGCGGCGCAGTCGTGGGGTGAGGTGCAGACCCCGGGCGGCGACCGCAAGACCATTGTTCCGGCCGGGAACAATGATCGGGCTACCGTCACGGACCTGGACCTGACCCGCAAGCAGGTGCACGAGGCCCGGCAGATCCGCAACGCTGAGGCGGTGTCGCCCGGCATCGTTCGTCGCACGCTCGACCAGCAGTTGGCCCAGGCTCAGGAGCCCACCAAGGTCCACGTTGAGCAGATGCTCTCCCTGTTACCGCCCACGCCCCCAATGACTTGCGGTTGCTCTCGCGCTGAAAGAGGCTCGGTCAACAAAAAAATCGAGGGCGAGGGAGACACTGCATGGACAATCACGGCAGGTATTGCTGGGGCCTCCTTTCAGCTGCCATTTTGTTTTCGGCACCGGTCCTGCCCGCCCTCGCGGATCCGCCGGCGGCCGCGCCAATAGCGGCTGCTGGGCCCGATCTTCAAGCCGTTCTGCAGGAAGGCGATGTGGACCTGCCCGAGTTCACGTTCCGGAATGGCGAGCACCTGTCCCCTTTGCACCTGCACTACTCGACACTCGGCAAACCCCAGCGCGATGCGGCTGGCAAAATCACGAACGCGATCCTGCTGCTCCACGCCACTACCGGTACCGGCAAGACCTTCCTAGTGCCGACGATCGCCCACCATCTGTTTGGGCCGGGCCAGCCGCTGGACCCCCAGCGCTACTACATCGTGTTGCCGGACGGCATCGGCTTCGGCGGCTCTACCAAGCCGTCTGACGGCCTGCACGGGCGCTTCCCGCACTACGGCTACCGCGATCAGGTCGCCGCCCAGCACGCGATGCTTGAGGCCATGGGTATCGACCACCTGAAACTCGTCGCCGGTATCTCACAGGGTGGCATGCAGGCCTGGCTCTGGGCTGAGCAGTTCCCGGACGCGATGGACGGGGTGATGCCGATCGCCTGCATGCCGATGCAGATCAGCGGGCGGAACCTGATGTGGCGTCAGATCGTCTCCGACGCTGTGCGCAGCGATCCGAAGTGGAACGGCGGTGAGTACGACCGGGCTGACCCTCCGACGGCCTGGACGCGCAGCGCAGCCCTCATGTTCGCGCTCATGGTCAGCACCCCCGATCGGCTGCAGGCCGCCGGTCCGGACCGTGCCAAAACGCTGGCCTACGAGGACGAGCTCTCAGCACAGTACCGGGGGCGAGACGCCGGGGACGCCCTCTACGATTACGAGAGTTCGGCCGACTACGACCCGGCCCCTGACGTCGCCCGCATCAAGGCACCAATGCTCGCCATCAACTTCGCGGACGACCAGGTGAACCCGGCGCAGCTGCCCGTGGCCCGGGAGACGATCGCGCGCCTGCCCGCAGGGCGCTTCGTGCTTTTGCCTGGTGGATGGGGCCACGCGGGTATCTACCACGCCGATCTCTGGGCGGATCAGCTGGGCACATTCCTGAGCAACCTTTCCGTTCAAGACACTCAGCATTTGCCTGAGGCGGCCAGCCGATAAGAGGGCTGCCGTGCGACATGCGCCAGGGCGGCCTGCGCGATGCCATCCTGCACTCGGTGGGTTCCAACGCCACCCACGGCCTGCGCCGCATGCGGCATGCTGACCGATTGAGGTAGCGCTGGAACGTCAGAGACGCCGCTACGCTTGAGCGCTCAGCAACGGTGGGAGGGTGTGGTGATGAAGGTGTTTCAGATCCGTCAGGCAGCGACGGGTACGATCCTCTGGACTGGCTCAGCCGCAGACCCGATCGCTGCCCTCGACGCCATGGCCCACGAAGCCGGGTACTACGACCATGCAGACATCCCGGACCACCTGCGGGCCGGTGGCCTGCACGCGGAAGAGATCCGCGTCTGACGCCTCCGAGCAGCATGCCGGCGGCCGACCAGCAGACATGCGAGGTGAAGGTTGATGGCGTGTGGAACGCCGTCAGCCTGGTGGAAGCGCGCACCCTCTATGGGATGCTGCCCAAGCGCTGCCCAAGCGCTGCCCGGCCTGCCACGGCCAGGTAAACATCGCCGGGAACTACACCCCCGGCGGGGGCTACAAGCTGCAGCACCGCCGCAGCCATTCGGGCTGCCCGGTGACGTCTGCCGCGTACTCCGGCACGCCATCAAAGCACCCGCAGGCGATGGGGTGACGCCGGTTCAGCCAAACACCATTCCATGACCACGGGGCGCAATCGGGTCCAGCCGCGTTAGTGCGGCGGCGATTGTGTGGAGATCCCGAATGGCGGATGCCTTTGCGCCGCGGCTTGCCGTGCTGGTTGTCGAGGACAACCCCGTGCAGCTCATGGAGGCAGCTGCGGCCCTGCGGGATGCGGGGTACGAGGTGGCCGAAGCCTCGACCATCGAGGAGGCTCAGGCCCACCTGGCAGCACGCCCGGAGCTCGTGGCCATGGTCGCGGACGTGGACTTGGCCGGTGAACCTCTGAGCGGCTTCACCTTGGCCAAAGCTGTCGCTGCTCGCTGGCCTGAACTCGCCATCTTGATTGTATCGGGGGTGGAGTGGCCGGGCGCGGACCAGATGCCCATGGGCGCTCGCTTCCTGCGTAAGCCCTTCGCGGCTGAGGGGCTCGCCGAAGCACTTCGAACCGTTCTGGCGGCGCGGGGGATCGGCTCGTAAGCCGACCACCCACGCCGGGCGCAAGCTCAGTCCGTCAAGATGGCAATAAGCGAGAACGAGCCGGCGAGCATGAACGTGCCGGCGACGAGCAATGCGATGATGAGCATAACGGAAGCCTCAAGCGCCAAGCGGCGCAGCTCCCCATGAACGCTTATGGCCACGCTCGGTTGCGCGCGGCCGGTTGCTGAGCCTCGACCGGCTCAGCCTCCGCTGTCGCCCCGGCATCGTCGCCGCCGACGTCGAGGATCCAATCGGGCAGGATAGGGACGACCTCCCCGGCTACCTCGCCAGCGCTCTGTAGCGCCCTTTCTGCTTGGGCCTCGGACGTCTCCCCGCGGACCTCGGCGAAGAGCTCGCGAGCTAGCTGGTCGAGTTCCTGGTCGGATAGCTTCCTGTCTGGCTCGACCTGCATAGCGACCTGCCTCCCGCTGGCCGGCTCGGCCCCGCCGCCCGATCCGATCACGGGCTGGCGGGGGAGGTTGTGCATCTCACCGACGGTGAGCCCGACCGTTACGCGACGCGGCTCGACTGCATCATGCCGGTGGAGGGTTAGCGGGCCGTCAGCTGGGCCGGGGGCACCTTGTGTCGGAATAGGCCGCCTACGAGCCGGAAGGGCAGCCGCACGAGCTTGTACGCGGCGTGGGCCACCATGACGGTGATGACAGCCAGCAGGGCCAACAGGGTGTTGCGCATGCAGGTACTCCCGGCGGCTCGATACTCTCGGTGGGCCGCCCCCACCATCGCTTTCAGGAGGCGCGCCGATCGCGGCAGGACTGTGATGAAGCTAGGCTGGCGTCACAAATCCATATCGTCGGCTTGCCCATCCCGGCGAGCGCCACGAGCTACGACGACCTGTGCATCATCGGCCAGGGGCCGCTGGAGATCCTTCGCTTCCGGCCAGGGTGCCGACAGCCATGTCTCCCACTCCTCCGGCTTCGTCAGGATCACCGGCATCGCCTTCGGGTGCACAGCGCCCACCTCCGCGTTAGGCTCGGTAGTCAGGAAGGCATACAGGTCGTCGGTCGTCTCGCCGTCCTTCACCTTCCGCACGCTCTGCCAGCTCTCGACCAGGATGCCCGCGAAGCAGGTGAGTGGCCGATCCTCGGTCAGCGCAAACCACACGGGCGGGTGCGAGCCGTCCGCGGCCTTCTCGTTCTCGCTGAGCTCGTGAACGGCACGAGGCAACGGTGCGCGGGCGAGAGCCAGCTGCGCCAGTGCGGCGAGGCCGTGTTGCGCACGTTGGTGACGCCCGGATCGACCTTCTTGCCCTTCAAGGCGAAGGCCGGGGACGGCATGCCCCAGCGCATCATCGACAAGGTACGGGCACCGTCGCGCATGCGGATCACTGGCGCGGCGGTGTTGGGGAAGATGCCGGGCAGCGATGGCAAGTTGCCGGTGCCGTCACGCTCGACGCTGAACGCCTTGCCGATCTAGGACTGCGGGCGCGTCAGGCTGTAGAGGTTGCACATTCGGCTCGCTCGCCAAGGGCGCCGTGGAGATTGAGACCCCGAGGCGACGATCGCTGCCCCGCCGCCCATAATTTCAGGGCTGGCGGGGTAGAAAGGCTATTCGGAAGCCTCCGCAGCCTCCTCGCCGTCCTCGACGCCTAGCGCAGCTTTTTCACCCAGGAGCATCGCCAACGCAGCCCGGATCTGATCGCCTTGCTCTCGGTAGGGTTGATCAAGGGCGGCCACCATGGCGCGACGATATCGATCTTGGACCGCAGCCAGTTGGGTCGCCATGCCGACCTTTGCCGGCGCCTTCTCGACCAGCTTCGGCTTGGCCGGTACTGGCTTTCTCGGCATCTTCTTTCCAAGCATGGCGGTGTGCGATCTCAGGTATCCGCGGCGTTGGTGTCGACCGGCTTGGCTGCCTTGTCAGAGCCGGTCTTGTTGGCTGCGTGGTCTTGGTACTGCTCAGTCTGAACCGTCTTGCTATCGAGACCGCGTTCGTCGTCGTGCTGAGCCTTGTCGCGGTTGCTGAGCACCTCGTTCTCGCCGAGCACGCCTTCTGGCAGTTCGGTCATCGCGCCCGCACCTGACCCCTTACCCTGGGTCCCGGGATGCATCCCGTGCTTACCTGCGTTCGCCATCGTCGCTCTCCCGTGACCGAAGGCTCGGTAAAGGCAGCCCTCGTCGATTGAGCGGGGCCAACCGATCGCCTCAGGGTCCGTTCCTGCGTCACGCCAACGCGCAGCCAGGAGGTGACAACTTCTTCCGCGACAGCGTGCAGAACCACGGGGGCAGCTGGTGAAGGCTGGTGGCACGTGATGGTGTGCAGGGGAGCGGCGCGCAGATGCGGCGGGCGGATTGAGGCTGGGCGCCGGCAACCTGCTCAAGGACGTGGTGCTGAACCTGCGGACAGACTATGGCTAGAGCGGATGGCGAATTGGAGATGTTCATCCATCTCTATCTCACGCAGGTACTATATTCAGCTTGTCCGCGCCATTTCTGCTTCTGATTGCACGGTGTGCCTCGTAGAAGGCCCATAGACATACGGGCTATTGGTGGATCTTTGAAAATCAGCTTTTGTCGCACTACGCGCAACCCGCACGCGAGCCACCCTAAAACCAATCATTCGCTGAAAATGCCACAAACCAGCGGGCAAGTTATTCGCACTATCCGTGTCGAGAAGATACCTGACACCCAACGCGGACAATTTTTCAACTACAACTTGGGTGAGATAGTAGCGCGCATCGGAATGAATTTGCGTCTCGCCCAGCGTTACAAATAAATCTATTATTGCCCATTGGCCATCGTGTGGCGTGACTGCAATTAGGAGAGGCTTTTCATCCGGCCCATACCCGACCGTCCATGATTTGGACCCGACTAAACCGCTCCAATCGTTACCTTCCAACCGAATGCGTGTTTTGGCCGGCACGTAAGCATGGAGCGTGTCGATCAATGCTCTTTGCTCCTCAGGATCTATGACCGAACGCCAAGTCACGCCTAATTTACGGGCCGCACGCACTTTCCGCCGGAGCGTCTGCTTGCGTGATCCGGCGCTGTAATCGGCGGCGTTGACAGGGATATGTAAAACGCAGGCCCCAAAAAATCCAAGCGAAAATGTTCCAAACAAGATTTTCCGATTAATTACTTCTTTGATTGTCGATCCTACACGAGTTTGATTTAAATCAGCAGTCAATCTTGGAAGAAATAAATGACCCAAAATTGCCTTTGACGAAGTTATTGGGTTTCTAATTACAAACATTCTTATTCTGCTGTTCGACTCTTTGTGCTGCCGCCAAAAGTTCGACACACATTTCGACCAATATTCTCCATCGGAAGTCATTTTTTGTCGCAGGCTGATTCTGGGTAATTTTATTTGAAGAAGCATTTCTAAAAGCCGTGCTTCGATGGGCCTGGATCTCCCATACTCCGAGAAACTGACCAGAAACAATTTACGCTTAAGTAGTATACCTTGGCAGCCCTAGCACTTCGTGGAATCTGATTGGCGGCTGGTTTAACGACATCGCGAGCGGCCGCTGAAGGCGTTCGCAACGTCTCGCAAAACGATCGCCGGCAGATGGCGAAGACGCACTGAGGCCCTGACGTCATCCAAACGGGCGAAGCGAATCAGCGTCGGCTGAGCCATGCATAGCGCTCGAAGCCCAATGACACCTTCAGCCCCGCCGACAGCCGCCGCGCGGGGCTTTCTTTTAGCTCGGGCCTCGGTATGGTCCCCGCGATTTTCGACTCCCCCGAGCTGGGAATCACAACCTTCGCCCGCCCGGTCCGCCGGCGCGGGCTTTTTCGTGTCGCGCTCCCGGTCCGAGACAGCGGTATCGAACTACCGGCACGCCCCGGTAACCGCCCGGCCCCATCCTGATTCACGAGCCGCGTTGCGTATCGGCTCAATGAGGTGAGGCAATCGAGACCCATGCCGCCGCGTAACAAGCCGCTAGCTCCCATCGCTCGAGGCGAAAAAGCTGGCCGGCTTGCAGCGAGCGAGATGATCAAGACGCTGAGCCCGGAGACAGGCAGCGTTGAGGGCGTCGTGCGCCGGATCGAGCAGGTCGGGATCATTGTGGCCCGGGGGCATCAGGAGGCCGGCATGCGAACTGCTGATGTCCAGGCATGGCACATCGGCTTCCAAGCGGGGATGACCCTCGAACTCGGAGATTACATGCGCCGCTTTTAATGGGCCGACTTCTACCCCGCCCCGTGAGCAGATCGGGGCGGGGCCGAGATTGCAGAACCACGGTCAGCAGATGGAGAAGGCGGATTAGTCCTTATCTCCGGCAGGCTCTGACCATGACGCCCCATAGCGCTCGATCAGTTCCTGGCGTCCCGCCGCGGTGATCTCGTACTCGAGGCTGTCTTCCGCCGGGATCTCTCGACCGGTGGCCGCGACCAGTCCGAGCGTCTCAAGGCGCCGCATGTAGACGCTGATCTGATAGAAGCGGGGGCCGGTCGTCGCGAGGCTGCGGAGACGGGACAGCGTTGGGCGCAAGCTTGTGCATCGCCGGTCAGTGCACCGATAGGCGGCCGCAACGTCAGGCTCGGTTCGCGGCCGCCTGCGCCCCGCCGGCAGTGACGACGAAGGCGAGGGCGGCGAGGGCTGTGCGCATGGCGGTATGATAGCGGAGCTGTTCCCGCTGGCAACTTTTTCAAGAACATCAATCCACGGCGCTTTGCAAACCTGATCCCTCAATCATGTATTGTCTTGTGCGCCTTTTGCGGCGCGAAATCGCGCTGTCGAAGCGTTAACACCCTCTGGCCCATATTCGTAGATCTCTACCAGGGAAAACTGGTGGATAAGCTTTTCGAGCGCGCCAGTAAGAGCACTCGAAATTCCGGTATCCGCTTGTATGTATGCGGCAGCATCGCGACTTTCGTCGGGTCTTTTTACCTGATTACCGATAATTAACGGCAATAGACCAGCCTTAATCAACAGCCGAAGCTTAGGTCCTGACTCCGGCGACTTAATTATTATCTCGAAGTTGCCAGCCATTGCGTCTGAATATTTTTTTGTTATGTTGACTATGAACTCGACGGCCTCGCTCGACGAAGTTTTCGAGTCTTTCAAGCCCTCTTTGAGTGGGCTTTTGCCGTAAATTGCAAAAGCCAGTTCTCTAGATCGCTCCGAAAATCGTGCTTGGTAATGAAACAACGCCAACTTCTGTCCTGGTGCTAGTATAAGTTCTCCGAAGTCATATTCTGTTCGAGTTTCGATTTTTATAAAGCGCAGCTCAGAAAGCATGAGCACTTCGGTGGTTTCAAGTGCATGCTTATCTTCTGGCACAACCATATCCATGAACGGATAGCATCCATATGTGCACATAAATACTACATAACGCTTGAAAGCTTCGGCAAGGCGGCTGTCGAGATTTTTGAGAAGCGCCATACTCGGGCCGCTAAGTTTCTCTGAGTCTTTCGCTGTCTGATTGGCCAGGATTTGCGAATATAGCTTTCGAACTTCTGCAGAATGGGTCTCTTTGACGCCGTCAACCCACACTAATGTAAGCTCATCATCAAGTGGCTTCGCGCCTTCCTGCGCGCGTTGATCAGCGATTTGGATTGCTTCGGACGTAGCCTCCTCGATGTACGACTGTCGCCGAAGTTCTTCTCCTCGAAATCTTCGGCCGGCTGCTCGAAGTTGTTTGATTTCTTCGTCAGCCGTTGCCGCGATACTTCGAGCCTGGGCATCTGCCTGCGCTTCGAGAACTCGCGCTTCGGAGCGGACGCGAGCTGCTCTTCGTCCAAGCAAAGCAGTGGTGGCCGTATCGAACGCATTGCCTAGTGGCGCGGCAATAGCGCGAGCGATTTCCAGTCCTGCAGGTGATTTCGCAGCGGCACCTAAACCTACGACATCAGTTAATTTAACATCGGCCTTGCCGCTTACCTCGGCATTCACAAGAGCGTTGACGTTACCACTCTTGCGTTTGCCGGCCATTGCTGTGTCCTTTGACAAAATATCTTGAAAAGCTTGCTACGCCATCGTTATCGAACCGGCTGGCTCATTGCGTGAGGCCCTCGATGCTGCGCCAGTAGTGCTCCATGCCCTTCTCGTCCGGCATGGAGCCCTCGTGCGCGCATTCCTGCTTGTGGTGCTCGAACGTGCATCGCGTTGTCGGAGGCGAGCCGCACACCTTGTCGAGCTGCTTGTAGCTCACGCAGTGGCCGGTGGGCCCGCGGAAGCCTGGGCCTCCCTTGCAGCCGCAGCCGGTGCACTGGCACGCGGCGGCCGCGGTGGCGCATGAGGTCAACAGGACGCCGGCGATCAGAACGCGGCGCAGTCCCACCGATCAGGACGCTTTGCTTGCACGTGCCAGCCGCATCGCTCGGAGCTTAGCGGTCCGCTCTTCGACATCTCGGCGCTCCGCTTCAACCTCGGCCCACACCGTGTTGGCTTGATCGTTCCTCTCCGCCACTCTGGCGGCCTTGGTCTCCCGGTATCCCTGGACGTGACTGGGGTTCTCGGACATCGGCGCTCCTCTCAACCTGTGGGCGAGAGAAGTAGGGCGCCGAGCTGTCTCGTCACGGGTGGACTAATCTAGGTCTTCCTCAGCCGCACTCCCGGCCCCTCGCCATCCACCTTGATGAAGATGACGCCGGCGGCTTCGAGGGGTAGGTCAGCCCGTATCTCTCTTTTCCAATCCAATTGCGGGCAGAACAGTATCATTCGCCGAAGATGCTAGTTGCTGCACCAAGGGTGCCTGCGCCGACAACCACAACTGCCAGCGGTATCATCAGACCGCAGGCAACCCCGATCAAAAACATCAGCATGGCGTCCTCCAACATATCGTTGAGGGATGTACCTTCCCATGCGTGGTTTGGTTGCGCGTCGATGCGCGTGCCGTGGGTGATATCGGCTAAGCAATTTTGTGGAGCCTGAGACCGGCACTTTCGAGGTATTCTGCCCTCAACGCCTCTTCCACGAGGCGGGGATGGGGTCAGTGCCGCGTGCTGATGGGCACGGCACCGAACGATGCGATGCCGTCCCGCTCTACGGCCTCGGCGAATGCACGGTAGGCGTCCTGCTCGGTTGCAAAGCGCTCCGGCCATTCGGTGCTGCCACTCGACATGTGAATGACAGCCAGCTCCCAAGGATCCTGCGTCCCCGCGGTCCGATAGATCTCCACGTCGACGGTCTCACCCTCGCGGGTGAACGAACCAGACAACGGAGAGAGCTCGAACTCGCGGTCCTCGTCCTCCACAGTCGCCTCCGTCAGTTCGCCCGTGCCCTACCCAATACCGTGATGAGACCGCCGACAAGCAGCCCGGTCAGCAGGATCATGGCGCCGGCATAGTGGTAGCCCGCACCGTGGAGGAGCCTGACCGCAGCCACTGCGACGACCATGACGCCCAGTCCCACGGCCAGTGGTTCCGGCCGCCCTTCGCCTTCAAGTGGTCGGTGAGGGTCATCAGTTCGCCCCTCAGGATCCTTACGGTGCCACACGTAGCCCTGGCCGGTGAGCCAGTCCGTTATAGCCCAGCCCAGAGCCAGGCCGCTCCCATCATGGCGGTACCGCCGGACGCCAACGCCACTACAATGTAGCGGTGCAAGCAATCGTAGATAGGTATCGGCATGGATGGGTGCTCGCAGTAGCGGAGCAACTGATGCCCATGAAGGACATTCCCCCGCCAGCGATAAATCTTAACGGTTCGTCAATTCAGCATTTGCGTGGTTCGCGAGCCACAGCGTCTGAAAGTCAAACTGCATTGCGCGTCACCAGGCCGCCGAGGACTACAACCGCGACGACGGCAATTGCAACTACGGCGGCAATCAGGATGGCACGCATCTGCCCGCTCCCAGCTCGCCGACGAGCGTGACAATCACTTCAGGTAGCCCTTCGCTTTCAGGTGCTCGGTTAGGAGCTTCACAGAACGCTTCCAGTCATATCGCGCCGTCAGATCTCGCTGCCGTGCGCTCAATCTGCTCACTTTGGCTGTACCGATTAACGCTGATCGGGCGCGCATGGCCGCGCGAGCCGTGATCACATGGCCGCCCGGCCGGTTACACGCTGCTGCTAAGCTGAGACGCTTTGTTGAGTGTCAGCCCTGTCGGGGAGGCTCCACCGCTGGGACAATCCAGAGCCGACACTTCGAGCCAAGCCATGCCGTTCCAGCGCCAGACAGGCTGCCAGCGTCGGGCCATTGCGCTGGCTCACCGGTACGCCAGCTCGGGACTTAACCACACTCGTGCTGACCGGGTGGTCCGTCAGCACCTTTAGAATGGCTTGTTCTAAATCGGTCAAAGATCGCATTCCGAACACGGTGCATGACCGACGCCAAGCCCACGCTTCGATTGCTCACAATCCTGTCAGGCACACGCCTCGCGCCCGATGAGTTCGAGTTTTCGATCTGTGATGCGAAGAGCCTTGGGCGGTGCGGTGGCTGAAATGCTCGACGCATTCGTCGCTCCGCGCTACCGACCTGAATGGCCAAAGAGATCCCAAGCGTCGGCGACCTGCACCGCAATTCCGAAGTGACGGACGACGGATCGCAGCGGCGACGGCCGCCTACCTGAAGGATTGGAACGCCGAGCCGTTCGTCTTCAAATCGGGCCTCCGCGTCGACGTGGCCAAGGCGATCGAGATGCACCCCCAGGCCAAGAAGCTGCTGGCGCAGGAGGGCGCCACGCCCGGCCTGCGGCGCACGATGGTCATGACCGCTGTCATCATGGGTTTCCCGGTCCAAGGATGAGCGAGTCGTCCAACGCTCTAGACAAAGCCGCGGCCCACCGGGCGATGGCGCGCCTCGATGGTTTTGCTAGTGGCCTGGGGCTTGACGAGTCGACCACGCGGGCGATCGTCGAGAAGGTGATTGGAGACATGCCCGAGCAGCCGGACGAGGAACGCCTTGCCGAGGCGCGCCGCCGGATGATCGTAGCCTCGTGCTTGAGGAGGATCCCATTGCCGAAGCCGTGACCGTCCTCATGTCCCGCGGCCACACCGTCGAGGCCGACGACGATTTCGAGCGCTGGCGCGTCGATGGCGGCGACTGGCTCACCGCCGGCGACCTCCTGGCCTGGGCCATTGTGCTCGGCCTGAACGCCGGCGTTGGCCGGCTGCAGTAGCGTAGATCGTGCCGCAGACGCTCTCTGGCTGGATCCTGTTCGCCGCCATCCTCATCTCAGGTATGACCGCAGGCTCGACCGCTGCGGCCATGCTCGACGATGCGTGGGAGGGCCAGGCGATCGAGCGGCGCGACGTCCTCACGCTCCTGCTGTTCGGGACGCTGCTGGTGACGTCTGCGCTCCTGCTGCTGTGGGTCGAGCCGCGATGACGGGTTGGCCTTGGCCACCAGCTTGGTCTTGCCGCTCCGATCAAGGCAACGCCGCCTTTACCCTGGCCACAACGTGTTGAAACATGCCTGTGGCATCATGCGTACCTCGCTCATGAGCAGCGAACGCATCATACCGACCGAGCCGGTTCCCAAGCCCGAGGACACGCTCACCCAGATGTCGCATCCCGAGTTCATTGCAGGTTGGAAAGCCCTGGTGGGAGAGCCGCCCGCCGCGATGCTCGAAGATCGCTCCAAGATGATCCGAGTCTTGGTGGAAAGCACCCCAATCGCTCCCCTGGAGGGCGTGGACGAGGTGGTCGAGGGCGATCAAGCGATACCGGTTCAGTCGCTGCGATCCTCGGCGAAGGCGTTGTCGTAGGCGTCCAGCAGACAAGCCAAGGGACGCATGGGATCCCTCCCCGCCTGGGACGCAGGGCCCTCGTTGGCTCATGGGAAGCACGCGGACACAAATCTCGTTCAACCGCTGCCCGCTACTTGATCGCCTCCGGGTGTGGCCTCGCCTCACCCTTGAAGTGCTGCGGGGTCAATGGGCAGCCATCGTGGATGCGAAAGTGCGATAGCGACGTGCGCCTCATCGGCGTGTAGCCGCCCATGACCATTATCCGTCCGCCACAGGCCGGGCAGCGTTTAACAGCATCACGGTGGCGAGCCTGAGCCTCATCGACCGGCATGGCTACCCATGCCCCGTCGGACAGGACATCGCAGGTAAGGGATGATGGCGTTGGCATATCCAATCATGCTGCGTCAGCACCATCACGGCTAGGCCATTGAGGTCACACCGTAGGACGCTCGGCCCCGCCGCCCGATCTGATCACGGGCTGGCGGGGTCTACAGCTGTGTGGTTGCGGTCTGACTGGCTGCCAGCGCCGATAATTGGTCGCTGGGCCAAACGTCCTCGATGACCTCGCGCAGAGCCGCGGGCATGAAGGGCTTGATCAGGCAGGCGTTTACCCCCGCGCGCCGGGCGGCCGTGAAGGCATGAGCTTGCTCCTTCGTGGTCATCACCACGAAGAGAGTTTCACGCAGACGCCGGTCTTCACGCACGGTGCGTAGCAGTTCAAGGCCGGACATCGGGAACATATTCCAGTCCGAGATCACCAAGCCGTAGGGCCGTTCATTCAGCATGGCGAGCGCTGCTGCCTCGTCAGGAGCCTCATGCACGTCGTGAACCCCGATCTGATTGAGTACGGCACGCACGACAGCACGGATCATCGCCACATCGTCGACCACGAGTACCGGCAGTTGGCGCAAATCAGGCATGGTCGTTCGAGGCACCGTTGGGTTTGATCTCGGTCAGGGAAGCAATGGACGGCTTAGATCGCCTTCTCATGCCGCCGCTTGATCCGGGAGAACCGTCAAATCCGCGAACTCGGACAGGATCGTTTCCTGCACACGAGCCAGCCAGCCTTCCGCGTCGCGAGCATGCTGTTCCGCCTTGCGAGCACGCTCTTCAGCGGCTTTTGCCCAACCTTCGGCGGCCGTGACGTGAACTTCCGCACAAAGTTGGGCCTCACGCCCTATTGCTTCGGCAATGTGTGCCCGCTCGTCAGAGGCGATGATGCCGTCGCGTGCCCGCTGCAGTGCCTCCTCGAAACGGGCTTCCTGTTGGCGAGCTTGCGCCTGTACCTCGCGCGCTTGGCGTGCGGCAGCCCGCACGAGATCGATCAGCCCACTCCAATCTTTCGGGGACGGCTGCGGGATCGACACATGCGTCTGAGCGTCCGTCGACGAGACGATGCGAAGAAGGTTACTCAGATCGGCTCGAGGCGCGACTAGCGGCTCATCGGCCGTGTCGACCGATGACGCATATGCTGTTCTTAGGAGACGCTGCAATTCGCCCACGGGAAACGTTCCACGACCCATAGTCTAACTAGCAGACTAGAGTGCTTAAAGGATCGTTAAAGCTCTGATCAACAATTATTGAGTTGATGAGCGATCCGAAGTCGAGTGCGGTTGATTGGGCGTTAAAGGCCTCTACGCGCTAATCATTACCGCTTTCGCAACTGTCTCCCGATACCGCCGGCCTCCCCTATCGGTACACCACGCCGATACAGACCGCTCTGGGAAAGGGGCCTTTTAGAGGTCGCGGGAATGAGCGCTTCTCCCGAGGGGTATCCCTATCTCCGAATAAAAAATGGGGTCCTTTTTATTGGGCACCCACGAGCGGGTCGGCAGGCTTGGGCTTGGCTTTCAATCGCGGAAACTCAGCACACTCAATGTGGGCTCAGCTCACGGCGAGCGCGCAGGGGACAATGGACGGGATTATGGTAAGGATTGGCATCGGACTGCCCCCTCACGATCGTCGCGGTCCCGGACGAAGCTTTATCGGGCGAGCCAACTGTCGGATCTTGAGCTCTGCATCTCGCGCCGTCCGCAATGCCTTGAGCCGCATGGTCCGCTCATCGAAATCAATCCGCTCAGCTTCAACCTCATCGCGAATGTTTTGAGCGTTTTCCTCCCGGAATACATTTCGATCGGCCAGTGTCGCGATATGACCAAGGAGGTGGAACGGCAGATTTGACATCGCCTAAACCTCGCCAGCATCTTGGTAGATAGATGGGGTTCCGTTCATCCATTTACGACCGCTTGACCCTTAGCGCCTCTTCCGCGAGGCGGCGGATAGGGTCAGTGCACCACTTTGCTGACCGTGCGCCAAACGATGCGATGCCGCCTCTCTACGGTCTCTGCGAACGCGCGGTAGGCGTCCTTCCGGGGCACCATAATTTGCTACTCCGGATCAATGGTCTCGTTCCGACTTCCTGCCTGGAACACCATATCCATCACGCTGTGCGCGCCAGCCACTCGCGCAGTTTAGTCCAGCGCGGTCGCGTGTTGCCGCCGCGGACTGCGATGCCCAGTGCCTTGCGCTGCCCGAGCAGCACGACCAACCGCTTGCCGCGGGTGACCCCTGTGTACAGGAGGTTCCTCGCCAGCATCGTCCAATGCTGCATGGCGAGGGGTATCACCACCGCCGGGTACTCCGAGCCCTGCGACTTGTGGATGGTCGTGGCGTAGGCCGGCACCAGCGTGTCGACCTCGCCGTACGGGTAGACAACCTCGCGGCCGTCGAAATCGACGATCACCGCGCCCTCGTCCTCGTCGATGCGCGCCACCGTGCCGAGATCGCCGTTAAACACCTCCCGGTCGTAGTCGTTCTGGCTCTCCATCACTCGGTCGCCGGGTGAGAAGCGCCAGCCGAACCGCTCCATCGAGATGGCGGGGTTCGGGTTCAGCACCGCCTGGAGCTCGTGGTTGAGATTGCGCGCGCCGAGCACGCCGCGCTGCATCGGGGTGAGCACCTGCACGTCCCGGACCGGATCGAGGCCGAAGCGCGCCGGGATGCGCTTGGTCACCACCTCAATCAGCGTCGCCACGGCGGGCTCGGGCTCGTCAATCTCGATCAGGTGGAAGTCGCTGTCCGTGCCCCGCGCGGCCGGCTCGGGCATCTTGCCGGCGTTGATCCGGTGCGCATTCACGACGATCCGGCTCTCGGCCGCCTGCCGAAACACTTCGGTCAGCCGCGCCACCGGGATAGCCCCCGAGGCGATGATGTCGGCCAACACCTGCCCGGGCCCGACCGAGGGCAGCTGGTCAACATCGCCGACGAGGAGCAGTGCGGCGTGCTCCGGCACCGCCTTGGTCAGGGCGTTCATTAGCGGCACGTCGACCATCGAGGTCTCGTCGATCACCAGCAGGTCGCAGACGAGCGTGTTGTCCTCGTTGCGCGAGAAGCCGCCGTGCTTCGGGTCGATCTCCAGCAGGCGGTGGATCGTCTTGGCCTCGAGCCCGGTCTGCTCGGTCATGCGCTTGGCCGCCCGGCCGGTCGGGGCGGCAAGCAGCACCTGCACACCCTTCGCCCGCAGGATGCGTAGGATCGTGTCGAGCGTCGAGGTCTTGCCCACGCCCGGACCGCCGGTGATCACCGCGAGCTTGGCGCCGAGCACCAGCCGCACGGCTTCCCCCTGCGAGGGCGAGAGCGTCTTGCCGGTCTTGTCCTGGACCCAGGGCAGCGCCCGGGCGAGGTCGATCTCCGGCCAGGGCGGTGCGCCTTTCATTCGGCGGAGCAGCCGCTCGGCGATCATCCGCTCGGCGGCGTGCAGCCCAGCCAGGAAGATGCACGCCTTGTCGCCGAGGATGTCCTGCACGACCTCGCCGGTCTCCAGCACGTCGAGCAGCGCCGAGCGGATCAGCGCCGCCTCGACGCCGAGCAGCTCGCCGGCGAGCTTGATCAGCTCCGCCACAGGGAGCGCGCAGTGTCCGCCGTCGGTCGCCGTCTGCAGGGCAAACGAGATGCCGGCGCGCAGCCGCTGGGGCGCCTCCGGGGTCAGCCCGAGCTTCATCGCGATGGCGTCGGCGGTCTTGAAGCCGATGCCGCGGATGTCCTTGGCCAGCCGATACGGATCCTCGGTCATGACCACGATGGCGTCGTGCCCATAGGTCTTGAAGATCCGCACCGCTCGAGCTGTGCCGACGCCGCGGGCGTGCAGGAACAGCATGATCTCGCGCACCGCCTTCTGCTCGGCCCAGCCGGCGATGATGCGGGCGGCGCGCTTCGGGCCGATGCCGGCGACCTCGGGCAGTCGCTGCGGCTCGGCCTCGATGATCTCGAACGTGCCCTCCCCGAACGCCGCGACGATGCGCTTGGCCATGGCCGGACCGATGCCGCGCATGTGGCCGGAGGCGAGGTATTTCTCGATGCCCTCCACCCCGGTGGGCGGCGTGACCTTGAGGGTGTCGGCCTTGAACTGCACGCCGTGCTGGCGATCCGTGTGCCAGATGCCGGTGGCGGTGATCCACTCGCCAGCCGCGATGGCGGGGGCATGCCCGATCACGGGGACGAGGTCACGCTTGCCCCGAGCTTGGACCTTGAGCACGCAGAAGCCGGTCTCGGGGCTGTGGAAGGTGACGCGCTCGATGGTACCTGCCAGCGCCTCAACGGGCTGACCGCGTTCAAACTGCCGCGGCCGCCCTCTCTCAGTCATGGGATACGTCCAGGCAGCGTTCGCTGACGCTTCAAACCGCTACTGGCTCGAAATCTCGGAGCAGACGGGCAGCGACTACGAGAAGATCGGCCAAGCCTGATGAAGGCACAATGGCGACGCGTTGCCCCGCTCGCGAGTTCACCAGGTTATCTGCTACACCTGACGACCCGCGGTCTCTCTGCCGCAGGAACACGACAATCCTGCTCTGGTTCGCTGATCGAGATCAACGAGCGGGAGGGCGAGACATGGCGCAAGTGCGCGGATCTACGGTCGTGATCACGGGCGCGTCGAGCGGCATCGGGCGTGCCGCGGCTTATGCCTTTGCTGCCAGGGGTGCCCGCGTCGTCCTCGCTGCCCGGCGTGCCGATGTGCTCGACGATATCGTGCGCGAGATCCGGGACGGTGGTGGTGCGGCGATCGCGATCCCAACCGACGTGACTGACACCGACGCTGTCTTCGCGCTGGCGGAAGGCGCGGCGAGGGCGTTCGGTGGCATCGATGTCTGGATCAACAATGCAGGTGCTGGCGTATTCGGGCCGCTCCTCGACGCTCCGCTCGACCTGCACAGGCAGACGATCGAGATCAATCTGATGGGTGCGATTCACGGTGCTTACGCCGTGCTGCCACACTTCCTGCGCCAAGGGCACGGCACGCTGATCAACACGGTCTCGATGGGCGGCTGGGCCCCGACACCGTTCGCGGCCGCGTACACCGCGAGCAAGTTCGGTCTGCGTGGCTTCTCAGCCAGTCTGCGCCAGGAGCTCGCCCGGCATAAGCACATCCACGTCTGTGGCGTGTTCCCGGCAATCGTCGATACACCCGGTCTGGAGCACGGGGCCAACGTCACGGGCAAGACACTCAACCCAGGCCACGTCTACTACGCGCCCGAGGATGTGGCCGAGGCCTACCTGCGCTTGGTTCGGCATCCCCGACACGAGATGGCGGTCGGCTGGCCGGCCCGCCTCGCCCAAGCCGGCTACGCGCTTGCGCCCTCGCTGACCGAGCGTGTGATGGGCGCTGGATTCCGCTTCGCACTGGACCGGGCCGATCCAGGACCACGGACCCATGGGGCGCTGCGGGAACCGATCCCACAAGGAACGAGTGCTGACGGCGGCTGGCGGGCGCGCAAGGGTGTACCGTCGGCGGGGACGATGAGCGCCGGGATCGTTTGGGCCGGTGTCGGCGCCGCCGTTTTGCTTGGCGTTGCCCTGAGCACGCGGAAGGCCCGATAGCGGATTGTAGCCTCGTCTGCTCGGGCGGCGATCCGTGAACCGTCAACCGCGCCGAGCGTCGATCCTGGAACGATGTCGCCCCGCCGCCGTGGCAGACGCGCGAGCAAACCTGCCGTTCGGCCATGGAGCGGGCGCTACGACAGGTGTTAAGGCGTGCGCGGGCGGATGTCCGCCGCGCCAGGGTCCAGCGGGTCCCGGCAGCGATCCGCCAAGACCGGCGGTCGCTCGCCCTACCGTTCGCCCGGCTTGAACGGAGGTTCCTTGCCCGGCGGCACGCCTTCCTTGGCCATGCTCAGCAGCATGGCCACCGTCACGTAGGTGCCGGTGAGAGCCGTCAGGTCCACTACGCCCTGCTCACCCAGCACTTCCTTCGCCCGAGCGAAGGTTTCATCCGAGACTGCATGCTGCGTGGAGAGCTCCATGCAGAAGTCGTACACGGCCGCCTCGTCGGGCTTCATGCCCTCCGGCCGCTTGTTCGCTTTGAGATCCGCCGCCACCTGCTCGGTGAGTCCCGCTTTGATCGCCAGCGGGTAATGGGCGTACCACTCGACCTGCGAGCGCCAGAGGCGTCCCTGGATCAGGATCGCGAACTCATTCAGTCGCGTCGGCACGGAGGTGTGCCAGCGCAGGTAGTCGAGCAGGTCGTACATCCGCTGAGCCATCTCGGGGCTTCGGATCATCGGGTTGTACGGGCCGGCAAGTCCGACGCTCGAGACCTTCATGATCTTCTCGCCAACCGGACGCTGAGCAGGCGTAAGCTGTTCGAGGGTTAGCTGCGGGAACCGCGGTGGGTGGTCGGATGCTCCCCAGGAAGTCTGGGCAGACAGCCAGCCACCTGAGGCCGCGACGACAGCCAGCGCCACAGTCTGGCCGGTTTTGAGCACGCCCATCGAAGTTCCTCCAAACGCGCGGACTCGTCTCAGCGAGCCGTCGTGCTCCAGCATAGTCCGCCAAGCGTCAGAGAAGATCCAGCAGACCCCTTTTGGTCCTGAAATCTGTTGTTATGATGGCTATAACCTTCGCGTTTTTCGATACTGTCGTGCTGGTCGGGCGGCGGTGAAGTATGGGTCGCGGCGTACGTTCAGATCCGATGCCTGCTGCACACGCGCTCGACGGCATTACCGCTATCCTCAGGTCGCGTGTTGAAGGCGATCGGAACTGTCGGCGCAGCCTCCCGAGCTACGTTGATGAGGACTTCGAATACCGCCAGGTGCCGCGGCCAGGAACGCACGCCGGCGCCGATCACAAGGCAGTCGTAGGAGCCGGAAGTGAGCATCTGCTGCAGGATTGGGCCGGCTTGATCGTCCGGTTGTATGAAGCACTGCTCAGCCGTCCAGCCGCGGTCGCGCATATCCTTAAGCGCCACCTCGATCCCATGGTGGATCTTCTCGGCATTTAGTCCGGGCGGGAGAGCTGGGTCCGAGAAATCGACCGAGTCAGGCTCATAGCCCACCATCAGAACACGCATCAGACTCTCCGGCTTCGGACACCGGACTGTGCCGGTCGTTCCGCCAGCTAGCGGTGACGACGGCGGCTGCAAGGCATAACGCTCAGGTTTGGGACATGTGGTCGGCCGCTCGTAGAGGCTCACGCTGAGGCGTACAGACATGCCTTTCGTGTTGCATCCGTGTTGCGTGGAGCACCCGCAAGCGCCTCGGCTCAAGTTGTAAGCCTTTGTAAAACAACGATCCGTGTTGCTACGTGTTGCGCGATTAGGCTGCCGGATACGGGCCAAGAAAAACCCGCCAAGTCATTGACTGGGCGGGTGAATTTCTGGCGACCCCGGTTGGGCTCGAACCAACGACCTGCCGCTTAGAAGGCGGCTGTTCTACGCGGCCCCTAGAACCACCTAAAGCGGACGCATTCAACTTCCTTTTGGGGCTATCTCCGGGCACAAATATCAGGCGGCGAACAACCTTGGGGCTCCGGCGACGATAAACTCGCGCCGCTTGGCCGCGAGCACCTTGGCGTAGGTTGTCTCGATCATCCGCACGCTGGTGCCGCAGTTCTCCGCCACCACGTTCAGAGGCACTCCGGCCTCGATCGCGCGTGAGATGTACGAATGCCGCAGCGCATAGAACGTCCCAGTCGGATCGAGCTTGGCGGCCACGAGCGCCCGTTTCATCGGCCGAACCTGGTGGCTTGCCCCCCAGGCTCCGCCATCGATGCGGCACAGAAGCGGGGCCTCCTGCGGGCGGTCGCCCACCAGCCGTGAGAAGAACCCTACTGCTTCGGGCTGCAGGATGACGATTCGCGCACCCGTCTTGCCCCGTGGCACGTTCAGCGTTTCCCCCTCGACATCGAAGTGGCGGACCTGACAGGCAGCGAGTTCGCCATAGCGAGCGCCCGTCAGAAACCCGGCCGTTAGCAGGTCGCGGAAGCTCGCGTCGCTGCAGCCTTCAAGGAGACGCAGCACTTCCACGGGCGTGAAGTGGACCTCACGGGCTCGGCCAACTCGCTGGAACGGGCGCACCAGCCGCCAAGCGCTGTCGTCCGATAAACCATTTGTTGGATCGCCCACCGCGTGGTTGAGCATCGCTTTGACAATGCTGAGCACCCTATTGGCGGTGTCCTGGCTGCGGCGACGCTGCTCAGCGTCACTGACGGTCCGCACCAAGCCATCGCGCCAAGCCTCGAGCTGGCGGCGCGTTAGGTTCTCGATGCGGCTCGAACCGAAGCGGGGCAGGAAGAGGCGTTCCAAGCGGCGGCGGGCGTCGTAAGCTGTACGTTGGTTTCGGGCCTCAAGCCCAGCAAGGTAGGTCTGAGCAGCAACCTCGACGGTGAGCGGCGTCTTCTGAGCCCCCTCCCCTTTCTCGCCACCCGCTGTCGCCTTAGCCTGCTGCTGTGCCTCCCAGAAGTTGAGCACGCTCCGGCCGTTGCTATCCTCGAAGTCGTCGGCCTGCCCAATCCGCTTGGTCCAGGAACTGCCCTTCCCGTCAGCAACACGTAGCACCCAGGTCCCTGCAGTCTCGTTGCGGCGGTAGCCCAGCGACACACCGGGCGCGACACGAGCGAAGACGGGCTTTTTGGCCACTGGCAGGCGTAGCCGGCTGGTGCGAGTTTCGAGCTTCGATGAGCGCGTGTTACGAACCATGGTGTCCCGCCAGTGTCCCGTGGGCGTGCTCGGACCATGACACACAAAGTTGGATAGGCCAAACGCCAGTTTGGACTAGAATATCGATATATCAATGGGTTAGATGGACGTAGTTGGACGTTTCTGGACGATTGGCTACGCCCTTTCACGGCGAAAACACGGGTTCGATTCCCGTAGGGCGCGCCAATAAAATCAAGCACTTAGCTAGGTTTTTCGAGCTGGCTCACAGAACCGTCTCACATAGCCAGCGCTGCGCGCTACTCACGGATTTGCCAGCTGCGGGCGGCCGGCGAATCATCCGAATCGTGATGCCGCCGCCCAAACATGGCGCATGCTGACCCTAGGCCGAACTTCAGGATGTCCGCTTTTCAGCGCGAATGGCTGAGTTGCGGATCGAAACGATACCGAAAGTTCGGATCTATCCAGCCGCCCTTAGCTGGACGAAACGAATACCTTCTACTCTGAGATTGCCCTCACCCTAGGCACGTGAGGGCGGCGCAACGTACGCGATGGTCGCCGAGAGCGGCCACAAACACGCTCAGCGGACCTTCTCACAGCGACATGAACCCTTCAGGATGACCTGGGTGAAACCGCTACGCTCCTGCTGTGCTCGTGTCGAGAAACCCTACCCGGTGTGCGCCGCGTCGGGCTCGTAAACGTGCGCACGGGAAAGCTCTTGAAAGTGGCTCATAGCGGGTTAGGCGGGGGGGTGGGCCGCTCTGTTAAAAGGACAGCGGCCCAAAACTCGGCTTGAGCCCCGTTCCCGTTCCGTTCATGGTCGCTGCTAAAATCCGGCCTGTGAACCACCGGATGAAGCTGCTGGAGGACCATGGCGCGCCCTTATGCGAACGAAATGTCGAAACTGGGTGAGACGTTCGCCTGGGCGGCTGCGGCCGATCTCAAGGCCATGCGCCGCGCCGTCCGTACTGCTGGTCGCTCGTCGCTCCGCGCCATCGGGTCAGGCGGCTCGCTCACGGCGGCTCACGCATTAGCTGCGCTGCACCAGCGCTTTACCGGACGGCTGGCCGCGGTCGCCACGCCCCTTGAGGCCACCGATGAGCCGCTCGACCCGAGTGTTGCGACGTGGCTCCTCAGCGCGGGCGGCGGCAACGTCGACATCATGGCGGCAGCGAAGGGGCTGATCCTGCGCGAGCCTCGGCAGCTTGGCATCCTGTGCGGCCGCGAAGACAGCCCGCTGGCCGAGCTCTGCCGCCAGCATCCGTTCGTCGACCTGATGCTCTACCCTCCGCCAGCGGGCAAGGACGGGTTCCTCGCTACCAACTCTCTCCTCGCATTCACGGCCGTCCTCACGCGCGCCTACGCTAGTGAATTTGGGGCCGACGCCGACTGGGACGACGCAGCCGCGCATCTGGAGGCGCTGCTCGTGGAAGCCAGTGGCACTGTCGCCGCATGGGAGGCGGCGACGGCGCCGCTCTGGGCGCGATCGACCACCCTTGTCCTGCACGGCCCCTCCACCCGAATCGGCGCCGTGGACCTCGAATCCAAATTCACCGAAGCGGCTATCGGCAACCTCCAGGTCGCGGACTATCGCAATTTCGCCCACGGCCGTCATCATTGGCTCGCCAAGCGCGGGGAGACGAGCGGCGTGCTCGCGTTCGTCACCGAGGCGGATCGGGTCCTCGCGGAGCGAACACTCGAGCACATTCCGACAGGTATTCCCCAAGCACGCATTGAGCTCGCCAGTGGGCCGAGCGCTTGTGCTCTGGCATCGCTGGTGGCGGCGTTACGGATCACGGGGTGGGCCGGGTTCACGCGCGGTATTGATCCAGGCCGTCCAGGCGTACCCGAGTTCGGGCGCAAGCTCTACAACCTTTCCTTGCCTAGGTCGCGCCGCAGCGCCACGCCGGGTCGCCTGAGCCCGCGCCAGGCCGCCGCGATCGCGCGGAAGTCGGGCGTGAAGCCTGGCGATCTGGCGGCCTCTGGCGAACTCGACCGCTGGCACGAAGCACTCACAGGGTTCGAGAGTCGGCTGGCCGAGGCGCGCTTCGCCGGGATCGTGCTCGACTACGATGGCACCGTGGTCGACACGCGCCACCGGTTCGAACCCGCCCCAAAAGCTATGATCGCCGAACTCGCTCGCCTTGCAGATGCAGGCGCGAGGATCGCCGTGGCGACGGGACGTGGTCGATCGGTGCGGCTCGACCTGCAGAAGAGTCTTCCTCGTCTACTGTGGCCTCGGATCCTGATCGGTTACTACAATGGCGCCGAGGTGGCCTCGCTCGATGACGACGGAGCGCCTGACGGGTCGGCGAAACCTTGCGCCGCCCTCCTGCCGCTTTCCGAGGCGCTGCGTCGTCAACCGGAACTCGCCGAGTGCGCGCGCCAGGAGGATCGCCCGTTCCAGATCACGCTGGAGGCGACCCGCGTGATGCCGGAGAGCCGCCTCTGGGACCTGGCCCGCCAAGTCATTCTCATGGCTAGCGCCGAAGGGGTTAACGTGACCCGCTCCAGCCATTCGGTGGACATCGTCGCGAGAGGCGTCTCAAAGCTGAACGTCATTCGTCGATTACGTGAGTCGGTCGGTGACGAGCCGATCCTCGCCATCGGGGATCGCGGCCGCTGGCCGGGCAACGACTACGAGCTGCTGCGTGAGCCATTCGCGCTCGGTGTCGACGAGATCAGCGTCGACCCCACGACCTGCTGGCACCTGGGCGAGCCCGGGCAGCGCGGCCCGTCCGTCACGTTGGATTATCTGACCGCGCTCGAGGTGGCGGGCGGGCGTCTGCGGTTCGCCCAAGGATCGTTTCGATGAACCAGGACCTCGCTCTCAAGGTCCTCGGCCAGATCATGAACTGGAACGACGACCGCGCCCGCCAGGAGTTCCAGTGGCTCAGGCTCATGGCGCGCCTAAAGTACGACGGCTATCGCGATTTTCAGGCGGGCATGCGGTTCATCGAGAGCCTCGCCACGTGGCTCCAGCAGTTTGAGCCGCACGAGCGGGAGACCGCCTATGCGTTCGTGCGCGACACCCTCGTCTACATCGGCGCCGGCGAGATGCAGCGGCTAGTGGAGCAGTTCTACCCGCGGACAGTTCGCGACCGCCTGATCCGCACGGTCGCCGCTGAACGCAACATGCCGCCCTACCGTATTCTCGCCGATCCGGAGGCCCGCGCGGCCGGTGAACGTCTGCGCCGCCAGACTTTGTTCATGGGCCTTAGCGACGGGGCGAGGATCGACACGATCCGACACGCCAACGCCGGCCTTCTCAACAACGAGCAGCTCGTCCAGGGCACGCAGGTGGACACGGAAAAGTGGAGGGACCTGCTAGACAATCTCCGCAGTGACCTGGGCGACCCTGAGGCGCGCTTCCGCCTTGTATACCTTGTCGACGACTTCGCCGGCACGGGCACCTCGTTCCTGCGATATGACGAGAAGAAGGAGAAGTGGAAGGGCAAGCTCCTCCGCTTTAAAGACTCTGTCCAGAATGCGACGGAGGCGTTGGAAGGAGACGCGCTGTTCGAGGACGGCTGGGAACTCTGCATCCATCACTATGTCGCGTCAGCGGCGGCGGCTCAGGCAATCGAGGGTCGTTTGGCCAGGACGGCCGAGGTGTTCGGCGCCGGTTGGGCCCGCGCTATGCACGCCTCCTTCGGCACGATTTTGCCGCCCGACCTGCCGATAGACTCGGTGCCCGGCCGCTACGACGACTTTCTAAAGCTCACCGAGTCGTACTACGACCCGAAGATCCGGACGAAACACACCGACGTCGGCGGCGCGACTTATCTCGGTCTCGGGTACGGCGCGTGCGCGCTTCCGCTCGTGCTCGACCACAACACGCCCAACAACGCGGTCGCCCTGCTATGGGCGGAGACCGACGGCGGCGATCGCGAAGGCGTCAACGCGCCAGCCATGCGTCCGCTCTTTCGGCGGCGCCAACGGCACGCGTAGGGGGACGCAACATGGCTAACCCTTTCGAAAAGCGTGCGACCGAGTATCTCCGAGACGACGAAGCTTTTCTCGCCGTCGTCACCCCTGAGCCCCTCGCCACCTTTTTCCAGAAACCTGCCAAGGAGGGGCGACTTTACGACCGCTTGGCGATGATCATCGGCACGCCCGGCAGCGGCAAGACCACGCTGGCGCGCCTCTTCCAGTTCACGACGTTGCGGACGCTGCTGCGCAACCGCGGCATCACGAGCTACAAGCCGTTGATCGACACGCTCACCGCCTGCGGGGCGATCGTTGACGAGCGGCCGACGCTTGTCGGCGGACGGCTTCCGCTTGAGGCGGAGTACCGGGAGTTCTGGGAGTTCCCGTATTCCGATGACCTCAAGACGGGTCTTATGATTGCGCTGCTCCAGGCCCGCACTGTGCTAGCCTGGCTGCGCAACATTCAGGCTTCGGGCGTGCCGCTCGAGCACGTGGAGATCGTCCCGCGCGTGGACGCCGACGCCGCGCTGGCTGCCATCGGCGGCACCGCCGGGCCGGCTCTGCTCGCCCGCGCCCGTGAGGTGGAGTTCGCCATCTACCAGATTTCGGCCGCGCTGGTGCCGCCGGACGTCGAGGACATCGACCGCGATGCGGTGGCCGTCTACCGCCCGTTCGATGTGATCGAAGCGTTTCGGATCGCCGACGGCGCGGAGGTGCTCGAACTCCGGCCGTTGGTCATCTTCGACGACGCCCACAGTCTGCATCCCACCCAGCTCGCCGCCCTCCGCCGCTGGCTCACCCGGCGCGAGCTGAAGGTGGCGCGCTGGGTGCTGACCCGCCTCGATGCGCTGACACCCGGCGACGTGCTGCTGGACCGTGCGGCGGACGCTGAGGAACCGGGACTGAAACGGGCGCGCGAGATCACCGACATCTGGATGCAGAGCGGCGAGGAAAGAGGCAACCAGCGTCGGGCCTTCCGCAAAATGGCGAAGGACATGGCGGGGCGCTACCTGAGCCAGATGGAGGTCTTCAACAGGCGTCGCCTGCACAATCTAGGCGATCTCCTGTCAACGACCTCCGAGGTGATCGCACCCGGGAAGCGCGCCAAGCTTGCCGAGCACGTCGATGCGCTGCAACGCCGATACGGCGTGTCTGCGGAGCGGCGGCGGGGTCTAGAGAGAGAGGTCGACAACTATCTCGCCACCGCCGAGGACAACGGTGAGGATCTGCGTCTCGGCATGCTCGCGGTTCTACTAGAGCGTTACGCCAAACGCATCCCGCAACGCGGCCTGTTCGAGGAGGCCGACGGCGACGCCGAACCCAGCCGCCCGTTGACGGCGGACGCAGGGATCGCTGACGGCGCTCGAATCCACCTCCTTCACAGGTACGATCGGCCCTACTTCTTCAGCATCGACACGCTCTGTGACGCGAGCTCCGAGAATGCTGAGCAATTTCTGCAACTGGCTGCGCGGCTCGTCTCGCAATCGGAAACGCAGCTAATCCGGCGGGGCAAGGACGCCATGCTGTCAAGCGGCGTGCAGAACAAGCTGCTCCGTGAGCGGGCGAGCGAGATGGTTCGCGAGTGGGACTTCCCGCAGTTCCAGCTCGTTCGACGCCTCGCTGATGGGCTTGCGGCCGAATGTCTGGCGAAGAGCTTGGAAGGCAATGCGTCCCTCGGCGGCGGCGCCACCGCGTTCGGCATCCTCCAGGAGGAATTCGACACCATCCCCGAAACCCACCCGCACCTTGCGAGGGTTCTGCAATTCGGGGTGGCCTATAACGCCTTCGTCCTCGTACCCAACCACGGCACCAAGAAGCGGCTATGGTGTCTGATCGAGCTCGGCGGCGTCCTGCTTCTCCACCACGGGCTGACTCTAAAGCGCGGCGGCTTCCTTGAGCGGCGGACCGACGATCTCGTCCGCCTGCTCGCGGAGGTCTGAGGTGACTCGCCTGCGCCGCTGGGATCCGTGTGTCGCTCACCGCGGGGGAGAGGTGGATAGCTTCCTTGCCGACTACTTCGCCCAGGAGGATCGCCGAATCCTCCTGCTGGCCGGCGCCGGCTTCGATCCGCGCTCGCGCGCCGTCGCTTCACGGCTATCTGAGGTTGGAGCGTCTGTTCGAGCTCTTTTCGTCCAGGAGAACCGACCGAACCCGCCTCAAGGCCAGGTTGATCGAGCGGGCGCCAACACGACGGCGCTACTGGCGGCCGTTCCTGAGCGGGAGATCGCGCCGGTGGAGATCTTCGGTCCCGACGGCGCCGTCATCGGCGGCCGCAACATCATCGGGATCCTCAACCGGCAGAACCACGAAGGCCTGACCGACATCGTCGTCGACGTCAGCGCCCTGTCGGTGGGGACGAGCTTTCCGATCATCCGGTACTTCGCCGAGCGGATCGGCCGCGGCAGGGGACCGGCCAACCTGCATGTGTTCGTTGCGCACGATCCTCGGCTCGACGCCAATATCCGTTCGATCCCCAGCGACGCGCCGGGCTATGTTCATGGCTTCAAGGGCGGCTCGACGCTGTTCGCCGCCGCCGAAGCGGCGCGACTCTGGCTTCCGCAACTCGCGAGCGGACGGCGGGGCGCGCTCGGACGGCTGTACGACTTTGTCGAGCCGCACGACACCTGCCCCATCCTTCCCTTCCCGGCGAGCGACCCGCGCCTCGGCGACGCCCTGGCTGCGGAGTACATTACCGAGCTGGAGAGCACCTGGTCAGTGGACACGCGCAACATCGTTTACGCCGACGAAAGCGATCCGGTGGATCTTTATCGGACGATCCTGCGGCTGGATGACTTGCGTCAGCCGGTTTTCACTGAAACCGGCGGCTCGATGCTCGTCCTTTCGCCGCTCGGCAGCAAGGTCATGGCACTCGGAGCGTTGATGGCGGCGTTGGAGCGTGATTTGCCCGTCGCCCACCTCGAGCCGATCGGCTACGAGATGGAGGGGTCGATTCCGGCGCAAATCGCCGAGCCGAATCTTGTTCATATCTGGCTGGAGGGCGAGGTCTATCCTCGGCCGAGATCGGCGTTGTTGGCAGAAGGGAAGAGTGCGCCATGACTTCTGTCACAACTCCTAAGGTTTTCGGGGCTGGTCTCATCGCGCTCGACTTGGTGATTGGTCCCGACCCTGGCGAGCCAGTGCGCTCCTGGGCCGGTGGGACGTGCGGCAACGTCCTGTCGATCTTAGCTTTCCTTGGTTGGGACGCCTACCCGATCGCGCGCATGAACAGCGATCCGGCATCCGATCGCGTGCGCTCGGACATGGCTCGGTGGGGCGTTCATCTGGACTGGGCGAACTGCATGCCGACGAGCCACACGCCCATCATCGTTCAAGAGATCCGCCGTGGACGGGACGGTCGGCCCAAGCACCGCTTCTCGTGGGCGTGCCCGCATTGCGGCGAGTGGCTGCCGTCATTTAAGGCGATCACCGTCACTGCGGCAGACGCGATCATACCGGCGCTCGACGGCGCGTCGGTGTTTTTCCTGGACCGGCTCTCGCGTGCAACGCTCACACTTGCTGCCGAGGCTTCATCCCGGGGTGCACTGGTCGTGTTCGAGCCATCGGGCAAATCAACGGACAAGCTGATGGCGGAGGCGATCGCTCTTGCCCACGTCGTCAAGTACGCCGACGAGCGGTTGACAGGCATCGAGGGCGTCATGGCGGATAGCTCGGCCACGCTGCTCGAAGTCCAAACTTTGGGTGAACAGGGCCTCAAATATCGTCACCGGCTCAATAGAGGCGTGTCCGATTGGGAGCAAATGAGCGCCATCCCTGCTCCACGACTTGCGGACACTTGTGGATCCGGCGACTGGTGCACCGCTGGCTTCATAGCTAGAGCGGCCGTCGGGGGACAGGATGGGCTGCGCAGGATCGGCACGAGTGGCGTCCAGTCAGCTCTGCGATATGGACAGGCGCTCGCCTCGTGGAATTGCGGCTTTGAAGGCGCGCGTGGGGGGATGTACTCGGTCCAACCAGAAGACTTCGCTGTTCAAATCGACCAATTGGTGGACGGCCAGTTTGACGCGCCAATGGGTAGAACCATCGAGACCGCCTCCGCCCAGCCCATAGGATGTCCGGCTTGTCCGCCAAGCCCTCTGGCAGCCCGCGCCGCCCAAAGTGGACGTCGGAAGCATGCAGCTTGATGGTGGGCTGAGCAGCCTCGATCAGTGACCACAGCCAGCAGGTTTCGCGCTTGCTCCCTGATCATTGCGGGAATGGCGATGTGAACGTAGTCCATTGAGCTGATCTAACTCGCCTGGGGGCAGAGGTCAGATTCTCTGCAATAACACCCCTTGCGCAATCTGCGCGTGACATAGATTGCGCAACAGCCTTAACAGACACGGTCTCATGCGACCGAAGCGATTGGCCAGCTAGGCCATAGTACATGTCTCGAAAATCCTCGTTTGCGCGACTGTAGGTGTCCGCTTTCCGGCAAGCACCGGAGTTCCACTTCTGGCGCGAAGCTGAGGTTGGCTGAGCCACAAAGTTCGGCAGCTTTGCGCCCATCTCAGACATTCCTCCCTTACGATGCGCTTCTCTTAAGCGGACGTCCAAGCGGTGCACAGCACGGTTCATATCTCCCCATGAGCCGAACATGGATTGGAACTGCCTCAGTGCGCTGCGTGTCCTCTCATCTCGCTGGCTTAGAGGAATCCGATCGAGAACCAGGGGACCAGGATGATGACGAGCAGGCCAATCAAGAGGGCGACGATGTAGCCGACGATCGGGCGCATCCCGGCATCGGGGTGGATCCGGCTGATGGCGCAGGCCGCGTAGTAGCCGACGCCGAAGGGCGGGGCGAACAGGCCGATGCCCATCGCGAGAATCACCACCATGGCGTAGTGGACCTCGTGCACCCCGACCGCCCGGGCGATCGGGAACAGCAGCGGGCCGAACAGCACGATCGCCGGGATGCCCTCCAGCACCGAGCCCAGGACGATGAAGGCGAGGGCCGAGACGAACAGGAAGCCGAGCGCGCCGCCGGGCAGGCTCTTCATCACCTCGGCCAGCGTCTGCGAGAAGCCCGACTGGGTCAGCGCCCAGGCCATGCCAGTGGCCGCGCCGATGATCAGCAGGATCGCCCCCGACAGCGTGGCGGTGGTCACCAGCATCGGGTAGAGCCGCCGCCAGTCGAACTGGCGGTAGATCAGCAGACCCGCCAGCGCCGCGTAGACGATGCCGATGGTGGACACCTCGGTGGCGGTGGCGATGCCCTCGACCACGGCGAAGCGGATCACGAACGGCAGGGCCAGCGCCGGGATCGCGACCAGGAAGGCGCGGCCGATGATGCGTCCGGACGGCCGGGCGACGTGGCTGAGGTCCTCCCGGCGGTAGCGCCACCAGACCAGCGCGCAGAGGGTCGCGGCGAGCACGAGACCGGGCAGCAGGCCGCCGGTGAACAGGGCCGTAATCGACACGCCGGTGACCGAGCCGATGGTGATCAGCACGATGGAGGGCGGGATCGTCTCGGTCTGCGCGCCGGTGGTGGCGAGCAGCGCCACGAGGTCGCCCTCCTTGGCGCCCCGGGCCCTCATCTCGGGGAACAGCACGGGGGCGACCGCGGCCATGTCGGCGGCCTTCGACCCGGAGATGCCCGACACGAGGTACATCGCGCCGACCAGCACGTAGTGCAGGCCGCCACGAACATGGCCGAGCAGGCTCGCCAGGAACCCGACCATGGCGCGGGCCATGCCGGTCATCTCGATGAGCAGGCCGAGGAACACAAACAGCGGCACGGCGAGCAGGATCAGGTGGCTCATGCCCTCGTCCATGCGCCCGACCACCACCATTGCGGGCGCGTGGGTGGTCAGCGTGATGTACGCGAAGGTGGACAGGCCGAACGCGAAGGCGATTGGCACGCCGGAGAAGACCAGCGCGCCGACGTCTAGGACGAAGAACAGCAGCAGGTTGAGGTTGCCGAGGTCCATCAGCCAGGGCTGGAGGGCCACGAGTCCGGCGGCGACCGCGACGCCGAGCACGAGCGCCCCCGCGGTCAGCTTCCAGTCGGCCGTCTCCAGGAGCCGGATCGCCGCGACGAGCAGCATGAGGCCCAGCCCGACCGGCAGGGCGGCGGCGCGCCACGCGTTGTTCAGCTCCAGCGCGGGCGTCTGGACGAAGGTCTCCTCGCTGGCGAACTCCCAAGCCGGCTCCAGCAGCAGCGCCACGAAGATCAGGCCCGCCACCAGGGCGACCGTCTCCAGGAAGGTGCGCAGGCGCGGCCCGCTCATGGCCACGAAGGCGGTCATCCGCATGTGCTCGGCCCGGCGGAAGGCGACCACGGCGCCCAGCATGGCGAGCCACAGGAACAGGATCGAGGCGAGCTCGTCGGACCAGACGAGGGGTTCGCGGAATACGTAGCGGCTCACGACGCCGCCGAGCAGCACCGCGATCTCGGCGAGCACGAGCAGGGCGGCGGGGATCTCGACGAGGTAGCCGAGCCCGTCGTCGAGGCGGCGCAGCCAGCCCCGGGCGCGCAGGGGCGGACCCGAAAGCTCGAGCCCGGCCGCGCTCTCGACCGCCGCGATATCGATCTGCATGCTGCCCTCCCATCAGGCGGCGACGCCGGGACTGCCGCCCGGTTCGTCGCATCGTCGATCTACGGTGTCTCGCTCGTACGCGTCGCACGCCATGTCCGTTCCGCCTCGTCCCAGGCGGCCAGTGGCTGAAGATCGGGGACCCAGGCGAGGCCGGTCTTGGCGTCGGATGAGACAGCTTCGGGGGTCACCACGATGTCGAGAAGCGCCGGCCGATTGGCGAGCGCGCGCGCGATGGCCGGTCCAAGCTGCTCTGCGGTCTCCACGCGCTCCCCATGCATGCCGAAGGCGCGGGCCATCGCGGCGTGATCGCTGAACTGAAGCCGGGTTCCGACGACCTTGCCGTGCGTGACTGTCTGATCATGCACCTCGATCTGCCACGCGCCGTTGTTAGCCACGACGATCAGCACCGGCGCCTTGTGGCGCGCGGCCGTGTCGAGTTCGATGGCGTTAAAGCCGAAGGCGCCGTCGCCAGTCGCGACCAGTACGGTCTTGTCCGGCCGCGCCAGGCTCGCGGCGATCCCATAGGGCACCCCGACGCCGATGCAGCCGAACGGCCCCGGATCGAGCATGGTCGGCGCCGACAGGCCGACGCGGGCAAAGCTCAGGAAATCGCCCCCGTCGGTGATCACGATGGCGTCGTCACCGATCGCGTCCTGGAGGGCGGAGATCACCCGGTTCGGGTGAAGGCGGCCATCGCTGCCGTTGGGCGCCTCCGCCATCGTCTGGCGGAGCTTCTTCGCGCGCCCTACATGGCTCGCGCGGAGCTTGCCCGCCCAGTCGGGGTCGACCGCCGAGGGCCGGTTGCCAGCGGTCTCGACCAGCGCGCTGAGTGCCGGGCCGGCAGATGCGAGGATCTCCACCGCGCCGCGGCGATTGTCGCGCAGCTCCTGCGGGATGTCGGCGATGCGCACGAACTTGGCGTCCCCGAACACGGCCGGCGACCCGTAGGCGAGCTGGAAGTCAAGGCGGCGGCCGACGGTGAGCACCACGTCGGCGTCGCCCATCACCGCTCCGCGCATGGCCGCGACCACGGCGGGATGGCCGTCGGGCACCAGGCCGCGGCTTTCGCCGGTGTCGAGGTAGACGGCGCCGAGGCGGTCGAGCAGCGCGGTCAGCTCCGGCCCGGCCCCGCGGGCGCCGCGCCCCGAGATCACCAGGACGCGCCGGGCCGACCACAGCAACTCCACCGCCTCGGCAATCCGGTCGGGATCTGGCCGCGCCTGCGCGCGCGGCCGGGGCGCGAGGTGCTCGGGCAGTTGCATGGCCTTCGGCACGGGCTGGCGCATCGTGTCGGTGGGGAAGTCGATATAGGCGGGTCCCGGCTCGCCGCCCTCGCCCAAGGCGCGGGAGATCGCCTCGTCGAGCTCGGCCAGGGCTAGCGTCGACTCGCGCACAGTGCGGGCGTAGCGGGTGACCGAGCGCACAATCGCCGTGTGGTCGAGGTCCTGCAGGCCGCCGCGGTTCTCCTGGGCCCGCGGGCTGGTGCCGGAGATGACCAGCACGGGCGCGCGGGAGACGTGGGCGTTGGCAATGCCGGTGACCGCGTTCGTCATGCCGGGGCCCGCCGTCACCAGGGCGACGCCGATTCTCCCGGTCACCTCGGCATGGGCCTGCGCCATGTGCACAGCGGCGCGCTCGTCGCGCACGTCGACGATGTCGATGCCCTCCGCGTCGAGGCGCATCCAGATCGGCATGATGTGGCCGCCGCATAGGGCGAAGACCCGCTCGACGCCCCGCGCCTTCAGCGACTTGGCGATCAGGGCGGCGACGCTATCTGGGGTGACCTGCATGCGGATGATCCTTTCTCAGGGGGCTCAGCCGAGCCATGCCACGAGGGTCGAGACGGTGAGGACGGAGACGAGGTGCGAGATCAGGATCGCCCCGGAGGTCACGCCCGCCCGCAACCCATAGAGCTTGGCGATGGTAAAGGGGCCCGAGCCGATCGGCAGCGCGCTGAGCAGCACCGCCGCCCGCGCCCAGAGCGGCGGCACGTCGAAGATCCAGAAGACGAGCAGGGCCGTCACGGCCGGCTGGAACAGCAGCTTCAGGACGACTAGCAGGCCGATCCGGCTCCGGTCGCCGGACAGCGCGCTCTCCTGGGCGAGGAACAGGCCTATGCAAACCAGTGCGCACGGGGACGCCGCGCCGCCGAGGAGCTTGGCGGCGGTCTCCAGCGGCTGGGGCAGCGGCAGGCCGGTGAGGCCGGCGCCGAGCCCCGCGACCGGCGCCAGAAACAAGGGGTTGCGCAGGAGCGAGACCAGGACCCGGCGCACGGTGTTGCGGCGGTCGACGCCCCGGCGGAGGTCGAACTCCACGAGCACGATCGCCGTGAGGAACAGGACGCATGCGGTGAACAGGGTGGCGATCACCGCTGCCGGGAGGCCCTCCGGCCCGAACACCAGCAGGCAGAGCGGGATGCCCATGAAGCCGACGTTGCCGTAGCCCGCATCCAGCCCCTCGATACTGGCATCCGCCATCGAGCCGCCGCGGCGTAGCCCGAACCAGAAGGCCAAGGCGAAGGTGAGGCTGATGCCACCGGCAAATCCCGCCGCGAAGCCGACCTGCCCGATCTCGGCCGGCGTGATCCGGGCCATCGTCGTGAAGATCAGCGCCGGCAGCGCGAGGTAGACCGCGAAGCGGTTGATGCTGTCGGTCGACTCGCGCGTGAACCCGCCCAAGCGGCCGCACAGGAACCCAACCAGGATCAGCGCAAAGATCGGGACGGCCGCGTTCAGGACGGCCTGCATCGCACCGGCCGTCGACGGGGACTGGGGCGGGGGAATCGACGGGCATCGCGGGCACCCATCAAGCCGGCGTGCCCGCGCCGGCCTCGGCGCTCAACTGCGCCTTGAGGACGCGGTAGAGCACCTTGCCGGTGGCGTTGCGCGGCACGGCCTCGGCGGCGATGAAAGAGCAGGTGCGCGGCCGCTTGTAGCCGGCCAGTCGGTCCCGGCTCCAGCCGATCAGGTCGGCTTCGGTCAGGGCGGTGCCCGGGTGCAGTACGACGACGGCGTGGACGCGCTCACCCCACTTGGCGTCCGGCAGACCGACTACGGCAACGTCTTGCACGCAGGGATGGGTGCCGAGCGCCGCCTCGATCTCGGAGGGATAGACGTTCTCGCCGCCCGAGATGATCATGTTGCTCTTGCGGTCGACGAGTTGGATGAACCCGTCCGCGTCGCGCCGGGCCATGTCGCCCACCGTGCAGTACGCGCCGCGGAAGGCGGCGGCGGTCTTTTCCGGCAGCTTCCAGTAGCCGTCGAAGGTGTAGGGATTGCAGGAATAGAGTTCGCCGGGCTCCCCGTCCGGCACCTCGTCGCCATCCGCGTCGAGGATCCGGATTGGGGCGGAGCCGACGCATTCGCGGCCGACCGAGCCGAGTTTCGTGAACTGGTCGCGGGGGTGTAGCATCGTCACCCAGCCGGTCTCAGTCGCCCCGTAGAGCTCGTACAGCCCGGAATTGTGGAACAGCCCCATCACCGCCCGCTTGGTCTCCTGGCGGGCGGGCGCGGAGGAGATCATCAGCTTGGTGACGCGGTCGAGGTCGTAGCGCGAGCTCTCCTGCGCGGACAAGCCGAGCATCATGATGTAGTGGGTCGGCACGAGCGAGGTGAAGGTCGCGCCGCCCTCGGCCAGGGTGCGCAGGCAGTGCTCTGGGTCAAAGCTCTTGCGCGAGTAGATCGTCGTCGCACCGCCGCAATAGCTGAACGCCCCGAAGAAGTAGAGCGAGTTGGCGTGGCACATCGGCATGACGAGCAGCGCGCTGTCATTGCGGTGGATGCCGAGCTCGATCTCCGTGCATAGGGCCATGAGGCTGGCACCGCGGTGACTGCGGATTGCGCCCTTCGGGTTGCCGGTGGTGCCCGAGGTGTACATCAGCATCCACGGATCGGCCGCTGCGACGGCCACGTCCGGCTCGGCGTCGCTGGCGGCCGCGAGGAATGCCTCGTAGTCCCGGTAGCCTTTCGGGCAAGGCGTGGGCCCGAAATGGACGACGTTGCCCTCGGGCAGGCCGAGATCAGCTCGCACATCCTCGACGACGCCGGCCAGCTCGTCCTGAACGATCAGGGCCGACGCCTCGGCGTTGGTCATGATGAAGCGGATCTCGGGCCCGACGAGGCGGAAGTTGATCGGCACGGCGACGAGGCCAGCCTTGGCGGTCGCCGCGTAGATCTCGGCCCATTCTACGCAGTTGTAGGCGAGCACCCCGACGCGCGCGCCCTTCCCGAGGCCGAGGCCGAGCAGCGCGTTCGCCAAGCGGCAGGCGCGCGCGTTCCACAGGTGGAACGTCATCGATCGTTCCAGGTCGCGCGCGCCGAGGCGCTCCGGCGCGAGCCGCGCATGCACCGAGAGCATTTGCCCGAGCGTCAGGAGCTCCTTCATGGCGCCATCTCCTCGATCGTTCTCGCCTGGTGGTTCCCGCCTTTCGGACGCATCAGCCGATGGCGCCGGCGTACTTCTCCAGCAACGCCCACGCTTCGGTCCCGAACTTGCCCTTCCAGGTCTTGTAGAAGTCCGTCTTGGCGAGAGCCTGCTGGAACTGCGCCGGATCGGTGGTGTTGAAGGCCAGCCCCTTTCCCTCCAGCGCCACTTTCAGGTCGGCACTATCCTTGAGGTTGTCCTCGCGCTGCTTGAGGGCGGCGGCATTGAAGTGCTTGGCCATTACCGCTTGCAAGTCCGCGGGGATCGTCTTCCAGACGCGGCCGCTCGCGAGCAGCCAGAAGCCGTCCCAGGCGTGATTGGTGAGCGAGCAGAACTTCTGCACCTCGTAGAACTTCGTCGCGTTAATGATCGCCAGCGGGTTTTCCTGCCCGTCAGTGATCCTGGTCTGAAGTGCGGCGTAGGCCTCGCTCAGGGGGATGCTGGTCGGCGCGGCACCCAGCGCCGTGAACAGCGAGACCCACAATGGGACGACGGGCACGCGGATCTTGAAGCCCCTGAGGTCCTCGGGACGGCTGATCGGCTTGGTGCTCGTCGTGACTTGGCGGAAGCCGTTGTCCCACATCGCCTCGAACGGATGCAGGTTGGCTTTCTCGATGCTGCTGCGCATGTACGCACCGACCTCGCCGTCCATTGCCGGCCAGACTTTGTCGTAGCTCGGGAAGACGAACCCGATGGCCGGCAGCGCGGCCGCTGGCACCAGCGTCGACAGCAGGGTCGTGGGCATAGTCGCGAGTTCGAGCGCCCCCGAGCGCAGCTGCGAGATCATGTCCGTATCGCTGCCGAGCTGATTGTTCGGGAACACGGAGATCGACAGGCGCCCGTTCGTCTCCTTCTCGATCGCGCCAACCGCCTCGGCGAGCCGGACGTTGAGTGAGTGCGTCAGCGGCACGTCGTTGCCGAACTTCAGTTTAAGCGGCGCCCCCTGCGCGCGTAGGACCGCCGGGCTGAGCACGGTCCCTGCGCCGAGCGCTGCCGCGCCGGCGAGCCCGAGGAAAGCCCGGCGGCCGAGGGGAGCGGTCCGATCCGGGCGAATGGACGCGTTGGTTGGCGTGGTCACGGCGTTCCTCCCATGCTCGCCGCGTTGCGAACCGTCGCACGCGGCTTTGTATAAGTCCGCCGGCTCCCGCCGGACAGCGTCAGGTGACGCATCCAGCGGCCGGGCAAAGACCTCATCGGCGTGAACACTGAGATGGCGCTCAGCATCCGCCCAATCGCGTCTCCAGGCCCAGCGCCTTAGGAACCCTCGCCGACTCACTTTGAATTCGAATATGGTATGCGAGTTTTGAATTTGCACAAGCGCTGAAATGGTGCAGGATCGCTTTAACGGGTGGCGGGAAAGACGGCGGGCGGGAAAGATGGCGGGCGGGGCGCCAGTGCTAAGTCTGGTCGAGCAGGTCTACGAGCGGATCCTTTCCGAGATCTGCGAGGGCACGCTCGCGCCGAACGCGCGGCTGATCCAGGACGAGCTCGCGGCCGCCTATGAGGTTTCGCGGCAGCCGGTGCAGCAGGCGCTGATGCTGCTGCGCGAGCGCGGCTTCGTGGCCGACGCCCCGAAACGCGGGGTGATCGTGACGCCGCTCGACGCTGACGTGCTGCGGGACGTCTACGAGACCCGGGAGGTACTGGACGGCCTGTCCTGCCGGCTGGCAGCCGAGCGGGGCTCCGATCGCGCTCAGGCCGAGGGCCCTGCCCTCATCGCGCGGGGCCGGGAGGCGATCAGCGGCGGATCAGTCGCCCGGCAGATCGCCGCGGACCTGGATTTCCACCAGTTCATCTACGCAATATCGGGCAACCGGTCGGTGGAGGAGGCAGCCCGTCCGCACTGGCACTTCATGCGCCGGATCATGGGCGCGGTGCTGCGGGTCGAGCGCGACATCTCCAGCGACATCTGGAACGAGCACACCACCATACTGGACGCGATCATCGCGGGGGAGCCCGCGGAGGCCGAGACGCTGGGGCGCGCCCACATCGCGCGCGCCTCGAAGAAGTTTTCGGGCCAGCTGCGCGCGCTCCAGGAGCAGACGGCGGCCCGGCACAAGAGCCGTTCGCTGACCGCGCATTCCAGAATTGGGTGACCGGGCGCATCGAGCGCAGCAGGACTAAAGGGTACGACGTGGATTTCACCATTTCTGCCGGCGTCGAGGCGTACCGCGCCCGAATCGCGGCCTTCGTCGACACGCACATCCTGCCCCTGGAGGCGGACCCGCCCGCCTATGACGGGCACGGGAACATCGGCTTAGGCGAACTGGCCCGGCTGCGCGGCCTCGCGCAGGAGCAGGGTCTCTGGTGCCTCCAGCTCAGGCCGGAGACCGGCGGGGCCGGCCTCGACAAGGTCGGCATGGCGGTCTGCTACGAGGCGATGAACCGCTCGATCTTCGGGCCGGTCGTGTTCAACTCCGCCGCCCCCGACGACGGCAACATGATGGTGCTGGAGAAGGTCGCGACGCAGGCCCAGAAGGAGCGGTGGCTCGCCCCGATCGTGCGCGGCGAGGTCCGCTCCGCCTTCGCCATGACCGAGCCGCATCCCGGCGGCGGCTCCGATCCCGGCATGATCCAGACGCGGGCCGAGCGGCGGGGCGACACCTACGTGGTCACCGGCCGCAAATGGTACATCACGGGGGCCGAGGAGGCCGCGCACTTCATCCTGATGGCGCGCACTTCCGACGATGCGCGCAGGGGGCTGACCGCCTTCCTGTTCCACAAGGACCAGCCCGGATGGGAGATCCTGCGCCGGATCCCGATCATGGGCCCGGAGGAGCATGGCGGCCATTGCGAGTTGCTGTTCGACGGTCTGGAGATCCCGGCCGAGAACGTCCTGATGAACGAGGGCGACGGCCTGAAGCTGACCCAGATCCGCCTCGGCCCCGCCCGGCTGACCCATTGCATGCGCTGGCTCGGCCTGTCGAAGCGCTGCGTCGAGATCGCCCGGGCCTACGCGGCGGAGCGCCATGGCTTCGGCATCCGGCTCGCCGACCGGGAGAGCATCCAGCTCATGCTCGGCGACCTCGCCATGCGGATCGAGATCGGCCGGCTGCTGGTCATGAAGGCCGCCTGGGCGCTGGACCAGGGCAGCTTCGCCCGCAAGGAAGTCTCGATGGCCAAGGTCCACGTGGCCAATCTCCTCCACGCGGCGGCCGACGTGGCGATCCAGATCAACGGCGCCCGGGGCTACTCGACCGACACGCCCCTGGAGTGGATCTACCGCTACGCCCGGCAGGCCCGGCTGGTGGACGGCGCCGACGAGGTCCACAAGATGGTGCTCAACCGCAATCTCGAGGCGGAGGGCGATGCCTTCTGGACGTGGACCGTCGGGGCGTGACCGCCGGGACGGGGACGACGCGCCGGTGGTCACGCCCCCGTACCCGCATCCTGATCTGCCCGCGCCCGCGGCCCGGCACCGCGGCACGCGGTGCCGGGATCGGATGTCCGCGTCTCGCGACAGGACCTGACAGACGCACCGAAGCGTAGAGTTTATGACGATGACCGATGTCGTGATCACAGGGGCGGTACGGACCGCGATCGGCACGTTCGGGGGGTCGCTCGCGGCGATCCCGCCGGCGGCGTTGGCGGCCCAGTGCGTGGCGGAGGCACTTAAGCGCGCCGCGACCGCACCCGAAGCGATCGGCCACGTGGTCTTCGGCAGCGTAATTCCTACCGAACCGCGGGACGCCTACCTCGCGCGCGTCGCCGCCATGGAGGGCGGCATCCCCAAGGAGGTGCCGGCCATGACGGTCAACCGCCTCTGCGGCAGCGGCTTGCAGGCGATCGTCTCGGCCGCGAAATCGATCCTCCTCGGGGATGCCGACACGGCGGTCGCCGGGGGAGCCGAGAGCATGAGCCGCGCGCCGCACCTGCTGAAGGTCGGGCGCACCGGCCAGCGCATGGGCGATGCCGTGCTGGTCGACTACATGCTGGGCGCGCTGAACGACCCGTTCGGCAACGGCCATATGGGCGTCACCGCCGAGAACGTGGCGGAGCGTTACGCCGTCTCCCGCGACCAGCAGGACGCCTTCGCGGCCGAGAGCCAGGCCCGGGCCGCGCGGGCGATCCGCGAAGGCCGGTTCCGCGACCAGATCCTGCCGGTCGCCGTGCAGCGCAAGCGCGAGACGGTGGCGTTCGACACCGACGAGCACCCCAAGGCCGCGAGCGCCGAGGATCTGGCGAAGCTGCGCCCGGCCTTCTCGAAGACCGGCAGCGTGACGGCCGGCAACGCCTCGGGCCTCAACGACGGCGCCGCCGCCCTCGTCCTGTCCAGCGCCGACCGGGCGGAGCGGGACGGCCGCACGCCCCTGGCCCGCATCGTCGGCTACGCCCATGCCGGCGTGGACCCGTCCGAGATGGGCATGGGTCCGGTCCCGGCCGTGCGCCGATTGCTGGAGCGGACGGGCCTGCGGGCCGCCGATTTCGACGTGATCGAATCGAACGAGGCCTTCGCGTCCCAGGCCTGCGCCGTCTCCCGCGAACTCGACCTCGACCCCGCGAAGGTCAATCCGAACGGCGGCGCCATCGCGCTCGGCCATCCGATCGGCGCGACGGGGGCGATCATCACCGTGAAGGCGCTCTACGAGCTGGCCCGGACGGGCGGACGTTACGGGCTGGTGACCATGTGCATCGGTGGCGGACAGGGTATCGCCATGGCCGTCGAGCGGCTGCGCTGAGATGGCCGACCTCTTCGATCTCGCCGGCCGGCATGTCCTGGTGACCGGCGCCTCCAGCGGCCTCGGCCGCCACTTCGCCGGGACGCTGGTGCGCGCGGGGGCGCACCTGTCCCTCTGCGCGCGCCGGGCGGACGCCCTCGCCGAGACCGTCGCCGGCGTCTCCGGGGAGGGCGGAAAAGCGCAGGCCGTCGTCATGGACGTCACCGACGCGGCCAGCATCGAGCGGGCCCTCGACGCCGCCGAGGCCCGCTTCGGTCCGGTCCATGTCGTCGTCAACAATGCCGGGATCACCGCGACGAAGCCCGCCCTCGACCTCGACGAGGCCGACTGGGACGGGGTCCTCGATACGAACCTGAAGGGCGTCTGGCTGGTGGCTCAGGCGGCCGGCCGGCGCATGGTCCGCCACGGCGCGGGCGGCAGCATCGTCAACATCGCGTCGATCCTGGGCCTGCGGGTCACCGGCGGACTGGCGCCCTACGCGGCCTCGAAGGCCGGGGTCGTCCAGCTGACCAAGAGCCTCGCCCTCGAATGGGCGCGCTACGGCATCCGGGTGAACGCCCTGGCGCCCGGCTACATCAAGACCGAGCTGAACGACGCGTTCTTCGAATCGGAGCCCGGTAAGGCCCTGATCAAGCGGGTGCCGCAGCGGCGTCTGGGGGAGGCGGCCGAACTCGACGGGCCGCTCCTCCTGCTCGCCTCCGATGCCGGGGCGTACATGACCGGCAGCGTCGTGGCGGTCGATGGCGGCCACCTCGTGTCGGGCCTGTAGCGGATGGATCAGGATCGGCTGCGCATCTGGCTGGCCGGGACGCTCGGCTGCCCGGACCTCGCCATCGCGGATACGCGTCCCCTCGGCGGCGGCTCCATTCAGGAGAATCGGCTCGTCAGCTGCCGGGTCGGCGACGACGTGCGCGCCTTCGTGCTGCGCATGGATGCGGCCGCCACCATCGCGTCGAGCCGGACCCGTGCCGAGGAGTTCCGGATCCTAGAGGCGGTCTGGAACGCCGGGGTCCGGGTGCCCGAACCCGTCGCCTTCTGCGAGGATCCGGAAGTGATCGGCGCCCCGTTCGCGGTCATGGGGCTGGTCGAGGGCGTGGGGCTGGGCCCGCGGATCGCCAAGGATCCGAGCCTCGGCGGCGACCGGGAGCAGCTCGCCGAGACCCTGGGCCGCGAACTGGCGAAGATCCACGCCACGCTCGACCCACGGGCGCTGCCGGGCGGGCTCGCCTTCCTGGGCGCGCCCGAACCGGATCCCGCACGAGCCGAGATCGCGCGTCTGCGCGCGAGCCTCGACGGTATTGGTGTCCGGCGCCCGGCGATCGAGTGGGGGCTGCGTTGGGGGGAGGTCCGCGCCCCGGCCTGCCCGGCGCCGACCCTCGTCCACCGGGATTTCCGGACGGGCAACTACATGGTCGACGGATCCGGCCTCACGGCCGTGCTGGACTGGGAGTTCGCCGGCTGGGGTGACCCGGATCAGGACCTCGGCTGGTTCTGCGCCGCCTGCTGGCGCTTCGGCCGGCCCGAGCGTGAGGCGGGCGGCGTCGGTTCCCGCGCGGCCTTCTACCGGGGCTACACGTCCGAGAGCGGGCGGACGGTCGATCCGGCGCGCGTGGCCTACTGGGAGGTGATGGCCCATGTGCGCTGGGCGGTGATCGCGCTGGAGCAGGGCGCGCGCCACGTCTCCGGGCGCGAGTTCTCCCTCGAACTGGCACTGACCGGCCGGATGGTGCCCGACCTGGAACGGGCGATCCTGCGGGCGACCGCCCCCGCGGCATGGAGCTGAGCATGCAGGACGAACCCTCCGGCGCCGCCCTCCTCGACGCGGCCCGCCGCGCCCTCACCGAGGAGGTCGTGCCCGGCCTCACCGGCCGCCCGCGCTACGTCGCCCTGATGGTCACCAACGCCATCGGCATTGCCGCCCGCGAAATCGTGCAGGCGGACCGGCTCGCAAAGGCCGGCGCGCGCGTGCTCGATGGCGCAGGCGCGCCCGACAATCCGATGGAGAATCTGGTCCGAACCATCCGAGAGGGGCAGCACGATGCGGATGAGGATCTCCAAGCAGCGCTTACCGAAGCGGTCGAAGTAGCAGCACAAATTTGGAAGCCGTCGGCGCCAGATAAATAATGTTTATAATACACGATAAATAAAGTACTTTTTCTGCAAAGCCGATCTACATAGATTATAATTGAATCAAAATCCGATCATGTAGTTTGATCGTGTCGACTATGTCGAAGGACCGTCGACCACGCGAGAGGCGAACGCGAGGTAGCTCGCGTGCTCGACGGCGCCGGACTGACAGACGCAGTCAATTGGTTAGAGGTCGAAGGATGTAGCTTCTGTCCAGGGCACCTCCGGTTCGTGCCAATCCCTGTACGGATCGTCCTCACGCAGGTTCGCCCTAGCCCCACCTAGCGCGCGCCTGGATCTGATGGATCAATGAGGCCGACGTTCAGAGCACCAAACAACGCGATTACCCGCGTCTCTTGCCCCTGAAAACGCAGGGCATCGCGCGCACTCTCCGCTCGGCTCTAGTCCCATGCCGCGTAAACGACCTCGGTGCCGACGTCATGCCAATCCTCGCCCGACGGAGTTGAACAACCGCTTTCGGGCGCACCATAGATCGATTTTTACGACGAGGTTGGGTCGGTAGCGGCTTGTCCGCTTATCCGCATCAGCCGTCCAAAAGCGGATCGGCGGCTTTCGGCCAGCCCGGGACATACGCAGGTTCGCGGCGCAAGATCCGTATTTAACACCGCCGGATGTTTGTGAACAGCGGCAGACCAACCTGCATCCCCTCGAGGTCGGCACGATAGGCAGTCGGCTGGAGGTAAGACCCCAAAGGCAGGAACGGGACGTCCTCAAACGCCTGGACCTGGATCTGCCGCGCGATATCGAGCCGCCCGGCCTGGTCCGCCGCGTCGATCCAGGATTGGCGCTGGTTCTCGAGCCGCTCGTCCGTGGGCCAGCCGTTCCACGCCCTTAGCCCGGTGCCGCGCAGGAGCAGGTGGCCGGCTGGGTTCATCATGTCGTAGCCGCCCCAGAACGAGCCGAACACGCTCCAGCCGCCCTTGTCGATCGGCTGCTGACTCGTGGAACGCTGCACGACACTCCCCCAGTCGGTGGAGACCTCGTCGACGTTCAGGCCGAGTTGACGCATCATCTCGACGCCCACGCTGCAGATCGCGTTGATGCGCGGGACGTCCGTCGCCGTCAGGAATACGACCTTTTCGCCCTTGTAGCCGGCCGACTCGATGTCGCGCTTGAGCGTGCCGAGGTCGTGCTTCCCACCTAGGGCCTCCATTCCGGCGTCGTTGGCCATCGGCAGGCCGGCGGGGCCGAACACGCCGACGCGGATGTCCACGGCGGCGTTGTCGCCCGCGACCGCCTGCATGAACTCAGTCTGATTGACAGCTCGCAGTACGGCGCGCCGGATTGCCGGGTTATCGAAGGGTGGGTGGAGGAAGTTGAAGCGCAAGACGCCGATCAGACCCTTGTCCTCCACGACCTGCAGCTTGATCGCCTTATTCGTGCGCAGGCTGGGGACGAGATCCATCAGCGGTTGCTCGACCCAGTCTACCTCGCCGGCTTGGAGAGCAGCGACTTGCGTGCCCGGGTCCGGGTTCGTCAACCACTCGACGCGCTCGAAATGGGCGATGCGGGGGCCGGCGCAGAAGCTCGGCGCTCCGTCAGTCCGCGGCACGTAGCCCTCGAAGCGGCGGTACACGTTGCGCGCGCCCGGCACGCGCTCGTTGGCGACGAAGCGGAATGGGCCTGAGCCGACCATCTCAGTCAGGCGGGTGGTAGGCGGGATCGCGGCCAGCCGCTCCGGCATGATGGCCGCCATGAGGTTCGTCGGCTTGGCCAAAGCGTTCGGCAGGAGCGGGAACGCGCGCTTCAGGCGAAACTCGACCATCGTGTCGGACGACGCCGAGAGTTCGTCGGTTGCCGCCATCAGCGCTTGGCCGAAGGAGTCGGTGCTCGCCCATCGCTTGAGACTGGCAACGACATCCCGACCGAGCACAGGGCTACCGTCGTGAAATTTCAAGCCGTCGCGCAGGGTAAGGCGCACGCGCCGGCCGCCGTCCTCAATGTTCTCAGCCCCAACCATCTGCGGCCGGGGCACACCGGCGGCGTCGAGGGCGTAGAGGGTGTCGAAGACCATCATCACGTGGTTGCGGGTGACGAAGGCGCTGACTAGCGGATCGAGCAGAGCAAGGTCAGCGTAGGGGATGAACTTGAGCGTTGTAGCAGCCTGTGCACGCACGAGGCTCGGCGCGGCGATGAGGGAAGCCGTGGCGCCAGCAAGAACATCGCGTCGCCTCATTGAGCGCCTCCAATCCTATGGGTGGCGTCTATTGTGCAGATGGCATGCCAGGGGATTGACGGCGGCTGAGGTGACCTACCAGATCCCCCTGTGAGAGGCAGCGTCTGTTGCCCGCCTCATTCGTCCAGAGGCCGCTCTAGACCAGTACCTTCCGGCCGCTTCGCGCCCATCCCAGCTATTTCATAGGCATCGGTCTCTTCCGCATTGCGGACATTCGTAAAACGGCCCCGACGCAGGACCATTCGCATCCGAGCGAATTAGCGAACGGACATCGGTCCGGGTAGGCGCTCTATCAAGTGAAACGCCTGGTCACAGGGACCGCGTTAACACCCCGCGGCTTCCCCGAGACCGGCCTCCAGCCCATCACGGGATGATCTGCCGCGCCACGCAGTAGGGATTTGCGTAAAACTGAGATCAAGCCCGACAATTGCACCTGGCCCATCTCGTGCGTGGAATCTGCCGATGATGTTCGCGATCATCGGCAGAGGTGAACCGTGACCGACTTGGCTGAGTGGAAGGCGATGCCAGAATGGATGGACATCGTGGGGCCCTTCGATGGTAAGCCCGTCGTGCTCAAACTCATGAGCGGTATCACAATCGAAGCCAGGTTTAAGAGGCGGGACCTTGTCTTCTCCGATTGCGGGAACATAGCGGCCATCCAAAAAGAGTGGGCTCCTTTGGACGGCAGCACGATGCCCGATCAAGACCCACCGATAATGTGGCGGCCCATTATTTAAGGGTTGCAGATCACAACCACCTTCTCAGCGGCGATAGACGCAAGGCCAGGTTAGCCTTCATGACATGGCCGCGGGCAGTGCAAAAAAAAATCTGAAGCAGTCTGCGGTATCTCCTGCGTATGATCAGCCAACTCGTCGTAAGCTTCATCTGCCGGCCATTCAAGGTGCGCCATTGAGACGTGTCATCGAAGGGCCATACAGCGGTCTACAGCGTTGCTCGGGCGCTCCTATGGGGGCGGGAAGATCATGGAGACCGAGAGCCTGTCCTGCACGATCGAAGCGCGAGGTACGTCTCAACTCGGACCCATTTGAGCACAGAGATCGAACCCAACATGAACGTTTGGACCCGTCGATGACCCCAGCATTACACAGGCGAGTTCAGGACGCGCTGCGTCGACTTCAGCCCGTGCACAGGAAAATCAAGACGGAGCGCCGTTCCAGTTAGGGCTCCCGGTTCGAGTCTGATCGATTGCGATCGAAATGCTTGGGGGCGCTATGAGGGCCGTCGACTACGACACAAAGTTTGGCGGAGGCACTCGTTGGTGAAGATGCGTGGGTACACACCGTTTGAACGTGGTCTGGTGCTTGCAAAACCGCTTGAGAAGCGGAGGACTAGCCAGTGCGCCTCGATCTCGACGAGCATGGAGGTTGGCTTATAACGCCTGCAGAACTGGCGCAGCGGTTTGGCGTAGAAGAATGGGTGCTGTTAAGACAAGCTGATCTTGGGTGCGTTGAGAGCCGCATCGCGCGCGGATATGGCAAAGACAAAGGCCGATCACGGATTACGATCATCGTCGGCAGGCTGGGTTGGCAAGGCACATTCGCAGCCGACGGCATGTTGCTCACCGAATTTCGGTGGGAATCTCAGCCTGGCACCATAAGAAAAACAAGTGCGTAATTATTATGCAATCACAACTATTCATGCTGAGCTCAGATTGACGGACGGCAGCATCTCAGATGCGTGACGGTGGATTGTTTTGACGATAGTAAAAATTATGTTAAATTTACCAGTAGTCATTCTACTCCCGTACTGCATTGGTCGTTAATGACCATTAATACCTGTCTTAGAAATGCATTGATATAGGTGGCTTGTTTTGATGCGTTACGGATGACTGAAGATTAAGTTAGGACAGATGCGCTGCCGCCCATCAAGGCATAGCGCTGTGCGATGGCCGCATCGTAGAGCGCCTGCTCGTCCTGCTTATGTTTGATCGAGAATCGGATGAGGGCGGCTCCGCACGCGCACGCGATCGCGGCACAGCCGAGGATGAGAAAGCAGAGCTGCACGTCGCCGGTACCGCGAAGCAGAAAACCTGCCGCGACGCCACCGATGTTGCCGCCAGCACCGATAATGCCGGCAACGCCACCGAGGACCTTCCGATCTATGAACGGCACGAGCGCATAGAGCGAGCCGCAGGCCATGTGCGTGAATAGGCCGAACACGAGCATGGCCGTAATGGCCAAGCTTACGGCGCTGGCCTGAGAAAAGGCTACAAGGAAGACACCTTCGCCCATCATCAGGCCAAACAGCAGCCATGTGCGACCGTCGAGTCCCTTGGTGTGGGCGACACGATCGGACAACAGGCCGCCAAGCGCACGCGCGAACAGTGCGAGCAGTCCGAACGCGCCGACCGCGTACCCGGCATCGATCACTGAGAGATGGTAGTGGTCGTAGTAGTACGTGACCGCGATGCTGTGCACGAACAACTCGACGCCGAACGAGGCTCCGTAACAGGCCGCGAGTAGCCAGACCCGATAGTTCTGTGCGGCGGTTTTCATCACCTCCCAGCCGCCCTTTTTGCCGCTATCGACCGAAACCCCTTGGCGGCGCAGTTCCGGGATGTTGCCCTCTGGAGTGTCCTGTGTGAACCGCCAGTACAGACCTGCCATGACAAGCATGAGCACACCAGGTACGATCATTGAGTAGCGCCAACCGGTACCTGTGCTGACACCCGCGGCCACGATCGCGCCGAGGACGAGCGGCATCACGCTTTGCGTAAATCCTCCGCCGGCATTGCCCCAACCGCCGACGGTTGCGTTGGCGGTCCCAACGACGTTTGGCGCAAACATCACCGAGGTATGGTACTGGGTGACCACGAAGCTCGCACCGATGATGCCGATGAGAAGGCGGAACATCAGGAACGAGCTGTAGTCCCACGCGAACGCGACACCAAAGACCGGCAGCGAGCCCAGTGCCAAAAGGATCGTATACGTGAGCCGTGGCCCGTACTTGTCGCACATTGGCCCGATGATCGTTCGAGCCAAGATGGTAGCGAACACGCCGGCGATGGTGATGTTGTAGATCTGCCCGCTGGTAAGTTTGAGGTCTGCGCCAATGATCGGCATTAGCGGGGCGGTCGCAAACCAAGCGAAGAAGCAGACGAAGAAGGCCATCCAGGTCAGGTGAAAGGCCCGCATTTGCGGAGTCCTAAAATTGAAGAGCTCGATCCGGATCGCTTTCTGCGAGACCATGGCAGAGACTCCTTGATTGTTTGGAAAGAAGTCGCCGATTTTACTCCGCCGCCTCGGCCTGGACGGGCTCCGGCCGCACCCAGATCTGGCCGTCGACGACCCAAGCTGGATAGGTGACGAGACCGAGATGCTCGTGGCTCGTGCCGCAACCGGATTTTAGGTCGAAAGTTCGGTCGTGCAGTGGGCACATCAGCGTGGTCCCGCCCAGGAGACCGTCTGCCAGCGGCCCCTGGCGATGCGGGCAGAGAGCCTGTGTCGCGTAGACTTGTTCTTCTGCTGTGTGGAATACGGCGATCTCCAGCTCGCCGACGCGGAAGGTGCGCCCCTCACCGGTCGGGATTTGCTCGACCGCGCCGAGCAGCACTTCGCCGGCCGCCATCACACTTCCTCCTTTGCTGGGATCACCGAAGTGAACTGGTTGGCAGTCTTCGGGGCGACCGCCTCGAGCCAGGGATCGACACAGGCAGCGATCGAGGCCTCCATGGCCGCGTCGAGATCGGCGCAGATCCCCTCGCTGTCTTCCACCACCACGGCGCGGACCCGCTCTAGGCCGACCCGCTCCATGAAGGTGTAGGTCCGCTCCTTCCACTTCGCATTTTCGCGGTAGAACTGCATGAAGCGGCTGCCGATCAGCATCGCCTCAGTCTCGTCCTTGGCGGTGGTGAGCAGGTCGCCCTTGCGGATATGGGCGCCGGCAGCCCCCCCGACGTAGATCTCCCACTTACCGTCGCCGATCGCGACGAAGCCGACATCCTTCACGTAGGCTTCGGAGCAGTTACGCGGACATCCAGCGGTGGCAAGCTTGAGTTTAGCCGGGCTGTCGATGCCGCGGTAGCGCCGCTCGATGCGCTGGGCGAAGCCCATGGAATCGCCCAGCCCGAACCGGCAGAAATCGGTGCCGATGCAGCTCTTGCAGGTGCGGTAGCTCTTGCCCCAGGCATAGCCCGCTTTGAAGCCCAGGTCGCTCCAGATCTTGGGCAGATCATCCTTTTTGAGGCCGACGAGGTCGACGCGCTGCCCGCCGGTCAGCTTCACCAGCGGGACGTTGTACTTCTGCGCCACCTGGCCGATGCGGACCAGCTCGTCGGGCGTGCAGACGCCGCCGGGCATCTCCGGGATCACCGAGAAGGTGCCATCCTTCTGGATGTTGGCGTGGACGCGGTCGTTGATGAAACGGGCGTCGCGCTCGTCGTCGTACTCGCCTTTCCATACGGTGATCAGCAATGAGGCGAGCGCCGGCTTAGCGCCGGCATCGACCTCGCCGTTCCCGAGTTCGCGGAACACCGAGGAGACCGACTTGAGGCCGCGGGCGACCACCTCTCTCATCAGTTCCGGTTTCCGCAGCGGGATAGTCGGCACGTAGTAGTGGACCGACGGGTCCTCCTCGACCTCACCGCCCAGGAGCCACGAAACAAGTTCGGTCACCTCACCCTTGCAGGCGCCGCAGCCCATGCCGGCGCGGGTCTGGGTCATCACCGCTTTGGAGCTATTAGCGCCAGCTATAACGCAGGCCGCGATGCCGGCCTTGGTTACGCCATTGCAGTTACAGACCTGAGTCTCCGCCGGCATCTCGTCATAGGTGACCTTCGCGGACGGTGTGCCGAGGTCGAACATCAGCGACAGACGCTCGTCCGGCAGCGGTGCGTTCTGCGCGAAGGCCTGCATCAGGAACGGCGCCTTGGAAATGTCGCCCATCAGGATGCCGCCGACCAACCGGCCGTCGCGTACGATAAGTTTCTTGTACGTGCCGCGCTTCGGCTCGGTGAACTGCACGACCTCGTCGTTGTCGTCCGTCGGATCGGTGATGCCCATCGACGCGAGTTCGACACCCATCACCTTCAGCTTCGTGGCGAGTTTCGAGCCGTGATAGGCAGCGTTTACGTTGGTTTGGGTGACGTGCTCGGCGAAGACTTTCGCCTGTTCGTAAAGCGGTGCGACCAAGCCGTAGAGCCGGCCACGGTGCTGCGCACATTCCCCGACCACGTAAATATCGCGGTCGTCTACCGACTGCATGTGGTCGTTGACGACGATGGCGCGTTCGACAGTCAGCCCCGAGAACTGGCCGATCTCGGAATTCGGGCGGATCCCGGCCGCGACGATGACGAGGTCGCACAGCAGCTCCGTGCCGTCCTTGAAGCGCAGCCCCTCGACCTTGTCGGAGCCAAGTACCTCGGTGGTCTGCTTTGCGGTGTGAACCTGGATGTTCATACCCTCGATGGTCTTCTTCAGGAGCCCACCCGCGGCCACATCGAGCTGCATCTCCATGAGATGGCCGGCGAGGTGGACCACGTGCGACTCGCAGCCCAGCACAGTCATGCTGCGCGCCGCTTCAAGGCCCAGAAGGCCGCCGCCAATCGTGACGGCGACTTTGCTGCTTCGGGCGTAGTCGACGATTTGTTGGCAATCCGCGACCGTGCGGTAGCCGAAGACACCGGGCTTGAGGCTACCGTCTTCTATCCGTACGCCCTGCATGGGCGGAATGAAGGCGCGGCTGCCGGTGGCGATCATCAGCTTGTCGTAGCGTTCCCGCACGCCCGTGTTCGCGATGACGACCTTGGCGGCGCGATCGATCTTCTCGACGCGGTGGCCGGCATGGAGCGTGATACCGTTCTCGGCGTACCAAGACAGCGGGTTCATGGTGATCCCGTCGGTATCCTGTGTCCCGTTCAAGATTTCGGAGAGCAGGATGCGGTTGTAGTTGCCGTAGGGCTCGTCGCCGAACATGACGATGTCGAACATCTCGGCGCCGCCCCGGGCCAATACCTCCTCCACGGCACGGGCGCCGGCCATGCCGTTTCCGACGACCACGAGTCTCTGCTTGCTCATGAAGGCTCTCTTGCTCGGTTCTTCGCGCGATCGGACCGTTCAGATCTCCAGGAGGCCGACGTCGACCACGACTTGGCCGGTGGCTCCCTCGGGGGCGGAGAAGTGGACCTCGACCTGCGTGTCCGGCGGCAGATCTTCGACGATCGTCAGCGGCACGTTCATGCCGGCCTTAGCGCCGATCGGTAGGTAACGGGCGGCCTTCCCGGCGATGACCAGCGACAGGCAGATCAGTTCGGGTCCTGAATTGCCTGCGCGAAGATAAACAAACTGCGCGCGCTTGGTACTTGGAACCGTGTAGATTAATGTCGATGCTAGGAGGGCCGACTTATCAAGTCCGGACCCGAAATATTCAAATACGCCCTGGAGAAACTTTGGGATAGATTCCATGATCTTGATCCTTGGTAAAGTTCCGGGGCCGCGGCCCCGCCTCGTCCTTGTGATGGAGAGGGCGTCAGACTAAAAAGCGGGGGCAGCTTGTCGGCAGCCGGGAACGCGGGAAGCGCATTGAAGGAGCGCATCCGGAGGCGTTTCACCAATGACGTTTGGGATCTGCTTCGTTTGAGGGCAGCCTAGAGGTGCCCGATGGGATACGTATCTTGATATCGGCCATGCGACGCTCGCCACATCCGCTTGTCTGGAATTGTTTGGGGCTCCTCCCTACTGGTCGCGCGGGATCCCAACACCCGAACCATCCCCGGACCGGGAAGTGAATAAGACGACCACAAACTGCAGGAACCTAGCCAGAACCTGACCGATCGAACCACCTGTTTGGCGCCGTTCTAAAGTGCATCGTTAGCCCATACTGTCTGCCAGTCGAGCAACAATTTTAAGCTTAGTGCTCATTGTGCATCATATCTGATCAATACGACCGCAGGCGCGAAATGAAAGCACTTGAGCTCTTCATAAGAATCTGCCCGTATGTTGCCAATTTGTAATTACCCAGGCCTGTGACGGCTGGGATCAGGCACCGACGGTCTTGAGGATGGTGCCGAATGGGCTGTGGCCTGCGAGGCGTGCGGTATCGACGACGGTGCGGATGGCGGCCTCGCCCTCGGCGGCCTACATGGCGCGGTAGCCGTTGGTCACCTTCCGCTGGATGACCGCTGGGCGCAGCAGTCGCTCTGAGCCGTTGTTGGTCGGTTCGACCGCGCCGGGATGGGCGAGGAAGACGAGGAGCTGATCACGCGCCCGTCCGAACTTGGCCTGCAGGTCGCGGGTCAGGTCGCAGCGGCTCGGTGTGGCGAGGATGGCGCCGAGCTGTCGATCCAAGGTCCGGCGCTTGGCGGCGAGCGTCGAGGCGGCCAGATCGGTGACGCGCTCGGCCAGGCCGAATACCGTCTGCAACCAGAGCTGCAATCGCCAGGGCACGGGATCGTCGCTGACCTCGACGACGTAGGCGACGTCGCGGGCGAGATGGGCGAGGCAGGTCTGGTGCGCAGCCGCGTGGCCCTGCTGGGCGGTGTAGCGGTCCGAGATCACACCGCGGGCCGGTGGCCGTCCATCATCTCCCGTATCACGATGGCGCCCCGCGTCGGCGAGGCCGTGTGCACCACGGCGTCGGCCGCGTGGAACACCCAATGATAAGCGTTGCTGCCCTCGATCCGGACGCCGGTCTCGTCCGAGGCGATCACAGCGGCCCGGCGTAGCGTCGAGACGGCCTCCTCGCGACCGGAGCGGAAGTGCCTCTGCGCGCGCTGGAGCAGGTTCATCAGCCCGCCCTGGCTGAGCGTCAGACCGAACAGGTCCGACAAGGCTGCCTGCAGTCGCTCGAAGGACAGCGCCTGGAAGGTCTTGAGATACGTTGCCACCGCATGCAGCCGTGGGCCGAACGGCGTGCCCCGCGCCGCCTCCGGCACCGGCGCGACGACCCGCACCCCGCAGGTCGGGCAGTGCACGGCCAACCGACGATGCTGCGTCACGACCGGTGTCACCTCTGGCAACTCGATCCGCTCGGACACGCTCACGAGTTCGACAGGAAGATCTCCGTGCAGGGCGCCGCCGCAGCACGCGCAGCGGTCGGGCCGATGATCGACGACCGCGTCGGGATCGTCGCTCATCACACGGCTATGGCCCTCGTGGCCGGGCTTGGCCCCGCCAGGTTTGGATTGCTCGTGCCGCTCTTTGCGGTCTGTGGCGGGCGGCTTCGAGGACGTGCGAGAGGTCTTGTCCGGACGCTGCAGACGCAGCACCAGCTCGATCAGTTCCTCGCGGCTCAACCGCTCAAGATCGCTGCGCCCCATCCTGCGAAAGAATCAGCGAAACCAGACCCGCGCAAGGGCCTGAGTAATTACGCCAATTTGTATCCAAAAACATTTGCGCTCGATTGGCAATAATTTGACAAGCCTCAAGTTAGCTACGGCAGCGTTGATCGAAGTCGATCGCGACTTGGTATCAAATAATCGTGACTGACTATTCTCTGACGGCTTTCAGTTTGATCGTGTTCACGCTCGCCGCATTGTCACTGATCCGTCGCCGGGGTCGATTGCCTCGACACGTGGGCCGAAGATCCCAACCTCCGCCATAACCGCAAGATATCGGTTGCATGCTTGGGCCAGGGTATCGCTTTCCGCCAACGGTAAAACGGCCAGCAATTCGCGAATCAGGCCAGCAACGACTATCTCGCGCTCGCCCATCTGAAACGATCTCCGATTCGGTGAGCTCTCGAAGGTCGAGGCGACGTTCTCGGCGATGATCCGCGCTGCCTGTTCAAGGCCGTGGCCTATCATGGTTTACCTCCCCACGATGACGTGCTCGGCCGGAACAGACGCATGGCAGACTACACCACCTTCTCGGTGATCTGCTGTGGCGTGGGTTTCGTCTCTTGGAAGGAAGGCCTGCGTTCCATGCGATCGCTGTAGGCGGCAAGGCTTGGGTATTGCTCACGCCAGGGGTAATCCGGCCAGCGAACGGTGAGATACCCGACGACCGTCCCGGCCGCGATGTCCCCGAGCCCGAAGCTGTCGCCGACCGCGTAATCACGGTCCCCAATCAGACGGGCTATCTCGCGCACGCCGCCATCGACCTTTCGGCGCTGCCGGGCGATCCATTCCGGGCTCTGCCGCCCCTGCTCACGCATCTGCTCGAAGAACATGAGCACGAACGCGTCACAGGTGCCATCACTCAACACCTCGAACTTGCGCGCGAGGAGCCGACCGTCAATGTCCGCTGGAACGAGCGGCGGCGTCGGGTACTTCGCCTCGATCCACTCCATGATGTAGTGCGATTCGTAGACGGCACTGCCGTCGTCGAGGATAAGAACCGGCAGCTTCTCCAGCGGATTGTACTGCGGCGTCGCGGACGTGCCGTGCCACGGCACTTCGGTCTCAAGATCGAAGGGGATGCCCTTCTCTGCGAGCGCGATCCGCACCTTGCGGGCATACGGGCTCGGTGTTGCACTGATCAGTTTCATCGTGCTGCAATCCTAAGCTGGTTCATTCCGCCGGCACGGAAGCGGGCGGTGCTGTCCGGCCGATTGAGGCACTGCGCTGGTGATCGATCCGCGCCTGCGGACTTCTGTCCATGACGGACACGACGTAGCAGACGAGGAACGCGAGCGGCATGGTCACGATCGTCGGCGGATCGATTGGAAAGATCGGTGTCGCGTAGCCCAGCACGCCGACCCAGACTGGCCGACCTAGGATGGTGAACAGGAGTGCTGTCCCGAGCCCGACGCATCCCCCGGTCACGGCGCCGCGCGTGGTGAGCCCTGGCCAGTATAGGACCAGGATCAGGAGCGGCAGTGTCGACGAGCAGGCGATGGAGAACGCCAAGCTCACCATGTAGGCGACGTTCTGGTTCTGGAACGCGACGCCGAGCCCGATCGCGACGATCCCCAGGACCACGGTCGCGTAGCGCGAGACACGAACCTCGGACGCATCGCTCGCGCCGGCGCCCCGGAACACGCTGGCGTAGAGGTCGTGCGACACCGCCGTCGCCCCGGCGAGCGTCAAGCCCGCCACGACGGCAAGGATCGTCGCGAAGGCGACGGCCGAGATGAACCCCAACATCAGGTCGCCGCCGACCGCGTGCGAGAGATGGATCGCCGCCATGTTCCCGCCGCCGATCAGGCCACCTGCGGCGTTCACGTAGGCGGGGTTCTTGGCGACTAGGGCGAGCGCTCCGAAGCCGATGATGAACACGAGCGCGAAGAAGTAATTCATCCATACGGACGCCCAGAATACGGATACTCGGGCGGCGCGGGCGTCGGGCACCGTGAAGAACCGCATCAGGATGTGGGGCAGGCCCGCGGTCCCGAACATCAGCGCGAGACCGAGCGATATCGCCGAAATGGGATCACGGGACAAGAATTGCGGTGTCAGGATCGACTCGCCGCGGGGGTGATGAGAGACTGCTTGCCGAAGCAGGGCGCCGTAATCGAAGCCGAAATGGGCCATTACTAGCAGCGCGATCACGGTCCCGCCGATGATGAACAGCACCGCTTTCGTGATCTGCACCCAGGTCGTCGCGACCATGCCGCCGAACAGGACGTAGCAGATCATCAGAATCCCAACGATAAACTGCGCGTAAATGTAATCGAGGCCGAGCAGAAGACGGATGAGCTGCCCGCCTCCCACCATCTGAGCGATGAGGTAGAATGCGATCACGACCAAGGACGCCGAAGCCGCGAAGATGCGGACCGGCTTCTCCTGAAGGCGCGTACAAGCGACGTCCGTGAAGGTGAAGCGGCCGAGCGCTCGGAGCCGCTCCGCCATTAGGAAGACAACGATTGGCAGCCCCGTTGTGTATCCGACCGCATAGATGAGGCCGTCGAAGCCGTTACCGTAGACGAGGCCGGCAAGCCCGAGGAAGGCCCCTGCCGAGATAAAATCGCCGGCGATCGCGAGTCCGTTCTGGAAGCCCGTGATCCGTCCTCCGGCGGTGTAGAAATCGGAAGCCGATTGCGTCCGTTTTGCCGCTCTGTAGGTGATGTACAGCGTGCCAATAACGACGGTGGTGAAGAGCGCAATCGCCGTCAGGTTGAGGCCACCGCCGGCGCCCCCCGTCTGCGCGAGCGCCGGTGCTGGCGCTAGGAGAGCGAGACCGATCAGCGTACGGCGCGCCGCTGAAACACTCATCAGATGACCTCGCGGTTCGCGATGAGCACGTAGATTCCGGTCAGGGCAACGCCGAGCGCGATAACGAACAGACCGTACGCAAAAGCAACGGTCACCGTACCGCCATCGACAAGGGGCTTGGCCAGGACGGCGGGCGCGAAGGCGCCGAGCCCGACGAAGCCGAAGTAGAAGACGATCAGGATCGCCGTGAGGGCGAAGCCGAGCCGGGGGCGCCCAATTCCGACGCCTGCCTGGAAGGGTGGAGAGATCTGCTCAGCCATAAATGTTTTCCGGACGCGTACCGGAAGGATGAGCAACTCGGATGCCAAATCAGCCCCCGCTGCGAGGAAGGCTTACCGTCTCGATCAGGTCAGGCCGGATATCCTCTCCCTAAATAATGTCTGCCCAAATTGACGCGACCGCCGTCGGTTAAAAATTCTCGGCACGATCAAGGCTGCTTTTCTGCATCTCTCGCTCCGAAGCGGGCAGGCCACCTTCGGCCAGATCCGGTCGACCGCCTCGGACCCACTGCAGCCAAATGCGATCTTACAGCGCCAAGTATAATGGCGGCGCAGCCGAACCAGGAAGCAATTGCGTGCGCCTCTCGTCACGAACCGCTCAAGAAGCAGCTTGGCCGACCTGCACACCTGATTGCTCAGCGAGCGCCAACGCGGCCGCTGCAAGCATAATCCCCATACCCGATGCCTCCGCCCATCCGAAGGGCTCGTGCGCGTAGAGGATGCCAATCGTGACCGCGATCACTGGGCTGACGAAGGCGTACAGGCCGGCGCGGAACGCGCCCCAGTCTCGCACCAGCCAGAGGAATATCGAGAAGGCGATCAGCGAACCGCCGATTACCATCACGCCGAGGCAAACGAGCACTCGCCCACCGGCGCGGTGAGGCCGACCGCCATCATGCGCTGTACGAAGGCGCGCCGCGACAGGCGGCCGTCCTTCACACGTCCGATAAGGCCGCGCAGATCCCGCTCGTCCATGCGTTCATCCTTAACCCTCGCCGCACCGCGCGTCGTGGGATCACTGCGTCAGTTCGTGCCCCGTGTAGTCGATCCTACCGTCTGTCCCCTTCGCCCACTCGTACATGATGTAGTCGGGCCGGGTGATGTCGCCTTTCTTGTCGTATGCGATCTCGCCGATCACCGTCTGCGTCGGCTTGCCCTGATGCAGCCAGTCTGCGAGCTTCTTGCCGTCGCTCGAGCCGGTCTCGGTCATCGCCTTGGCCAGCACCTGCACGGCCGCGTAGGAGTAGAGCGTGTAGGCCTCGGGATCGATGTTCTTGGCCTTGAACGCGGCGACCGCGTCCTTCGCATTGGGGTTCTTGCGCGCGTCCGGCGAGAAGGTCATCAGCGTCCCCGCTGCGCCCGGCCCGGCGATCTGGACGAACTCCTTGTCGGTGATGCCGTCACCGCTCATCATCGGCGCCTTCAGGCCCTGGCCTCGCATCTGCCGGATGATCAGGCCGGCCTCGGTGTGCAGGCCGCCATAGTACACGACATCGATGTCGGCCGACTTCAGCTTGGAGACGAGGGCGGAGTAGTCCTTCTCGCCCGGGTTGATGCCCTCGAACATCACGTCCTTGCCGCCCTTGGCCTTGAGCGCCTTCAGGGTCTCGTCGGCCAGGCCCTTGCCGTAGGGGGTCTTGTCGTGGACGAAGGCAATCTTCTTACCCTTGAAGTGATCGGCCAGGTAGGCCCCGGCTACCGCGCCCTGCTGGTCGTCGCGGCCGCAGGTGCGGAACGTGTTCCACATGCCGCGCTCGGTGAACTTCACGTTCGTCGAGGCGGGGGTAACCTGGATGATGCCGGCGTCGAGATAGACGTCCGAGGCCGGGATCGACACGCCTGAGTTGAAGTGGCCGACAACCATCTTGACGCCGTCGCTGGCAAACTTGTTGGCCACCGAGACGCCCTGCTTGGGATCGCCGGCATCGTCACCAATGACGGCTACGAGCTTCTGTCCGTTGATGCCGCCGGCCTTGTTGATGTCCTCCACCGCTTGACTGGCGCCATTCTTGATCTGGGCACCGAACGCCGCATTGGCACCCGTGATCGCACCGACGATGCCGATCTTAACCTGAGCTTGCGCAGAGCCGGCCATCAAGAGGCCGAGGATCCCGGCCAGTATGGAAGCGCGCATTTCGATCCCCCAGGTATCGCCCGCAGGCGTCACCCGCGCCTGCCTGCAAGATCGCGGCCGACGGGGACAAGGCTTCAATAACCGGAAGCCCGGGCCATCTTCCTCCCGCGCACGACACCGTCGCCCGCTCATCCGGGGGGGGTGAGAGTGTCGAACACCATCATCACGTGGTTGCGGGTAATGAAGGCGCTGACCAGGGGATCGAGCAGAGCAAGGTTGGCGTAGGGGACGAACTTGAGGGTCGTGGTCGCCTGCGCAGGCACGAGACTTGGCGCGGATATGAGGGCGGCAGCGGCGCCAGTATGAAAATCGCGTCGCCTCATCAAGCGCCTCCAATCCGACGGGTGACGCTCGTCGTGCAGATGGCATGCCACGGAGACTGATCAGCCGGACAGAGCGATCGATCACGCGGATCCTGAAGCAATTGCCGTCTGCTTCTGCGCCTGTTCCCCTTTGAAAGCAGCCGTACCGCTTTCGGCCAGATTCAGACGTTGGAGGTCGTCCGGACATTTTGTCCGAAAAACCTCGACCAGTGCAATTTTGTCCGCAGGTCCAGCGAGCGCTGACGGATTGCTCTACGGGTGTACCCGGGGGGTAGTTGCCCCAAGATACAAATGCTCCCGAACACGGGATGCTCAGACGATTGGAATTGACCTCGCTTCCAAACATATCATTGTGAGCAACGTCCGATGCATAGTGCGATACAGGTCAAGCATGATCTCTGGCCGCTTCATCTCTTACCTGCGCGTCAGTACCGATAGGCAGGGTCGATCCGGGCTCGGCCTGGAAGCGCAGCGCTCGGCCGTCACAGACTTTCTGAACGGAGGGGCTTGGACCCTGATCGCCGAGGTGGTCGAGATCGAAAGCGGTGCAAACAGTGAGCGGCCGGAGCTGGCCCGCGCGCTGGCCTTGGGCCGTGCGCACCGCGCGACGCTCGTGGTCGCCAAGCTCGATCGGCTGGCCCGCGACGCTCATTTCCTCCTGGGCCTAAGCAAGGCGGGCGTCGATTTCGTCGCCTGTGACATGCCGTCGGCGAACCGGATGACCGTCGGCATCATGGCTGTGGTCGCCGAGGAGGAGCGTCGGATGATTTCCGCCCGTACGAAGGCTTCTTTAGCGGCTGCCAAGGCGCGTGGCCAAAGGCTTGGTGGATTCAGGGGGCGCGCGGGCACGGCTGAGGACACCGCCAAGGCTCGCCTCGCCCGCACTCGCAGAGCTAAAGAGCAGGCGGAGGCGCTCGCACCGATTCTGGCACGCCTAGATCCAGAAGGTATCGCGTCACTACGTGCTGTAGCCGCAGCATTTGAGCTAGAAGGTGTTCCGACGTCGAGCGGTACCGGCAGCTGGACCCCGACGGCCGTGAAGAGGCTGCGGAGCCGTCTCGTATCCGCAAGCGGCACACCGCCGAACGGTGGCTGAGCTGGCCGTAACTTCGGCAAGCTACTTTAAAGGCGAGGCGCATTGAGCTTCACGCCTTGGCTTGTGAAGCCATCCATCCGCTGACTCAATAGGCGCGCATTTCAAGAGTAGGCCACCGCGCGTCCGATATGTCTGATCTGTCTGATGCCAGATCTCAAAATCAGACAAGTTGTATCAAGTATGTAATTGCGAGAAACGCCTGTTGATTTCAATGAGGTATCACTGCATATTGCTGCTCTATGGAGCGAGGCAGCGATGATTCCCACCTTGAAGCAGCATTCTAATGGCTATTACTACGTTCATTGGATGGAGGGCCGCCGAACTAAACGTTTGACGACAAAACACAAAAATGAATTGTGCGCCGCTGTCTTCCTGGGGAATTTTATATTGGATGAATGGGCGCATCAGGTCTTTAAGCGGACAATGTATTCATCCGAGCCAGTAAGCCAATCTAAAGGCGCTCTTACTGACGGTCGGGAAAAACTACAGACTTCATGCGATATTATTCAGCTATCGAGCGCAAGGCGTCGTGCTGCGCGCAATTAAAAGTAGCTTTGCAGCAACTGCATGTTTATCGAACCATGGAAGAGTGGCGCAATCAAGCGAACAGATCGCCTGTTGGCGGATCCGTGATCTCTTCGCCCTCAATCACTGGCGCACCGAGTTCGGCGAGGTAGGCAATCGCGCGCTCACGAGCTTTCGAAAGCTCTGCACGGGGCATCTCGAGCAAAGGTTTTTCCTCAGCCTCGCGCTCGCCCGCTCCGATACCGGACAATTTGGCCAGGTGCGCCGCCGCCATGACCCGCGTGTTCTTCGGCGCTTCATCGTCATTTGCGATCTCGATCAGCATGCCGACGCCAACACCGGCACCCGCGGTGCGCAATCGTTGCGCGACAGCCTTCCGCACCTCAGTGATGATTACAGGCCGTCGCATCAGCGTTCCGCCGTGCGAGGAAGGCTGTGCGTAGCCAGCAAAGGCAGCAGCCGCTGTCGCGTCGTTGCCCCGAACCATGTGGCTAACGAACTTCCGCTCCTGCGGCGTGAGTGCTCCGGACTTCAACGGCATAGCGTAACCCGAAACCGACTTATCGTCGAATACTTTAGCAGATGTTGTAACATAACGCTATTTCGCCTCTGAGCGGAGGTTCAAGAAGCACGATGCTGCGGCGAGCACAGCATCTCGGCCAAAACGTCCGATCAGTTTTATCACCAGCGCCTGCTCTTTGCCGTGATCCCGCTGGAGCTTCGCAAAGGAAGGACCGACCATCAGGGAGCGGGGCTTCGCCCCTAGCTCGATAGCAAGCTCGACCGCTGACATCCGAGGCTCGGCGGCCTGTGGCGGAGGCGCGATGATCGGCGTGCGCTGCGGCGGCCAGAATGCGCCATCTCGGACGCGATGGTACAGCGGCTGAGTAGAATGCCGGTCGTGCACGCGCAAGGTGAGGCTCAGACTCTCTACCCGATAGATGTCGTCCGCAGCAGGCGGGACCGGGCTATGACGCTCGGCGGTCCGGTCGCTGATGCAAAGCAGTTCATGAAAGGGAGTCCGACCGACTGGCAAGGCCAGGACGATCGGCGGAGTCTCGGAAGCTGGTGCGTGAGGACCTCTGCCGGCGAGAGCCGCCCGGACGTCCGCCAAACCGACGGGGTCTTTTTCCGAGACGAAATGCTCAAGCGGTCCAAGACTATCCGTCAGTGACTGTCTTGGATCGGGGTATCGATCGATGTCGATTAGGACGCGCCCGCTGCGCCGCTCCCTCGGTAGCCTGTAGCGAAAGCAGCGGAACGACTCCAGGCCAGCGAGGGGTGCCTCGAACCACCGGCCTTCAACTGACTGCGCCTGAAAGTGTGACGCAGCCCTATTAAGATCTCTTATGGACCTGTCACACTTTCGATCTGACCCCTTGCCCCACGCCGCCGCTCCGCTGAATAGGCCGGTCAAGGCACCGATCTCACCCTCGCGATGAAGCCGTTGCCGGACCGCCGCCGCAGGATCGCCGTTAACGAATACATCCGCCAGCACATGCCCCGCGTCCCGCGCCGTCTCAGGCACGATGCCCCGGGCGAACAAGGCGTCGATTATTCCGCCGGCGTCTAATAGGTCACCAGCGGCAACGGTAGCGTCGAGGGCGAGCGCGGTCGGCGTGCTTGTTAGCATCACCGAGAAGAGCCGCGCCCCCGGCCCCCGTCGCACCGGCCGTGCTCTTCCTTCGATCTGTTCGAGTTCCGTCGCGATCTGCCGCCGAAATGCTTCAGCCTGCGGATCGGGATGTATGTGAGCCGTTACCCGCCGGCCGGTTCCGTCACGCATGAGCTGCACTCCGTCACCGCGGGGGTAATAGCCGGCATTAGGCGGCACGAGCCTGTTGGTGGCGAGAGAGGCCATGATCTCTACGTCCCGCGGTGACGCCTCCGGCCGGCCGAGAACGACGATCGCGGCCACGCCGCGCCAGCCGTCAAAACCGCGCAGAGCGTTGAAGTGGCCAAGCGCGACGTTCGCCGGCAGCTGCCCGCGCAGACGCGGCTCTAGATCCTTGTACGTCACAACCGCCACATCAGGGCCGGGTCGCGCTCCCTGGCCGCGGAACCGAAAGGCGATGCGCTCTATGAACCGGACAATCTGTCCGATCGTGTTGGTTTGTCGTTTCGCTTCGGCAGCGTCTCCGCCGCATTCAGCCGTAAGCAGGCTCGACCGACCGAACACTCGGTCGATCACAGCGACCCGGTGAACGTGGGTCTCACGCGCACGGACCGCGGCCTCAATGCGCAGGTTCGGCAGCCACGCGCTCGCGACCTCCGGGATCACCGTCGCGTCGAGATACAGAACCGGGCCTGCAGCCCAGTCGCCGTTCAGCTCCTCCTTCCAACGCAGAAGGACGGTACGCTCACCGGCAGCATCCTCGTCCACGGACAATGACCAGGGCGCGATCGCCTCGCCCGAGCGCAGGAACGCTGCCAGAAGGCTCCAAAACCGGGCGGCTAGGATCACCGACCGGTTTTTCTCGTAGGTCTCGCGCACGGTGATCGCCGCGGCTTCAGACGCGAGGTCGTGATTAACCGCGATGCTCTGCCGCAAACCTTGCGTCAGGCGCGCGGCGTGGTCAGCTTCGGCCACGCTCAGATCGCAGGACATGAATGGCGCGCGCTTGAGCAATCCGCTCTGCCCGGTAAGTGCGGCGGACATCTTGTCCACGATCCGACGATAAACGTTGCGTTTCTCGGAGGCTGCCAATTTCAGCGCGAGGGCATTCAGCTCGCTGACCGTTACCGACGCGGACTGACGATCGCGACCGCCGAACAGGCCGAGCCAGGGTGCCTCGTCCAGCACCAGCATGTCGAACGGCGAACCTTGACGCTCTCGCTCAGCGGTATGGAATGGTCTGGGCGCGCGATGCGTCAGCATAGCATGAGGCACGATCCAAACCTGCACGTCGGATGCGAACTGCTGTCGGTAGGCGCAAGCTTCCTCCCCGCTGATGCCGGTGACATGGATGCGGGGACCAAATCTTTCGCGAGCTGTATAACCTGACCATCATGGACGCCTGCAAGTTCAATCGCCTTACGTGCATTAAACGCAAAGTGGTGCATGTCAGTCATGATCTTGACCATGATGCGTGCACGCAAGCCGATGGCGGGATCCTCATGTGACGCGATGTCCATGCGGGAGAAAGCTAACAGGCTGATTGCAACTTCGCAGGCCGCGTCGTGATAGCGCCAGAGCGGCGAGTACCTGAGCTGGTCGATTTCCATTTGCTTGAACCCGCCATGCCACGTTCTGAGTGCAACGAGCGTGGATGCATCTGTCAGTCAAGCGAGGGGCTGTCTGAAAGTCCGGAGGGTAGCAGAGCCGCAACCGCATATGGTCGCATTCTCACAATCCCTGCGCGCGCCTTTTTCGAGGGCCCTAAGTGGATGTCTAGATACTTAGCGCCGCGCCGAGAGCTATGGGAGGAGCTGGTACTGAAACTGCAGGGTGCGCCCGATCGCGAGTTATCTATCATCTCTGCGCTTCTGAACGCGTTGATGGAACATAGAGACGATGAAGCCTTCCGATCGCATGGAGATCCATCGGAAAATACGATTGGCTAGCCTCCCCGTTGGCAGTTCCGATTCGCGGTAGCTGAGTGAAAGGTCGTCGTACATCGACGAGTCTTCCCAGTCATCAATATCTAGTCCAACGGCCGATGCGTCTGGCTGATATATCTGGGCATTGGGTTGTGCGCTTGATAATTTAGATTTGTTCCTTGTGAGTCGTCGCATCATTTGGCATACCTATCGGGAATAGGTTTCTCGACGGCAGTTATTTGTTGACGAATTTGGTTTGATCAACCTAATTTTATGCCAATAAATACGAAGACGTGTCCGCTTGAACGCTACGCATCCTTTCTGCATTGTGATCTTCGTCGGGTTTAGCAGCCTTAACTGCTGCAATCCTCCTGTAGCAACTTGCGCGAGAGAGCCCGGTTTCGCGCATCATCGCTGTTATGGCTTCGGATGCAGCGCGTGGCTTGACCCCTGCGGCTCGACGTTTTGCTTCCGCCCGCACGCGATCGGCCTCACGTTTGGTCTCGCGTTGGTCGGCTGGCGTCACATCGACAGCGCGGATCATCCGCACTTTGAGGCGCTGGCGCTCGGCCTGGGTTAAGCCGAAGTGCTGGCCCAGGGATAGGCCGAGTTCCTTGAGCCCTCCCGTACGTGACCGACTGCCAGCCGCACGCCAGAGACGGTACGGCTCTACGCCTCTCAGGGTAGATAGGTGGGCGCGGACCCATTCTTCGCAGTCAGCTGCAACGTCGGCGCCCACGAGCAGCCGCGCTTGCCTTGCTGCAGCGGCACCGGCGTCCAGTAGTGAGTCTGGGTTGGCGCGTTCCCGTAGGATGTGAAGGGCAAGGATTGGCACAAACACCTGTCTGAAGGTGTCTACCTGGTGGAGCGGACCACGATCGTTGATGAGACGCACGGCTTCGCAGATTGCGGTGCTGATCCAGTAGGTCGGCCGACCGGAGCGCGTCCGAAGCGGGGCTCTTCGCTGATGCCTCGGCCGAGGAGCTCTATGGGGCAGGCCTGCCGCCAATCTGCCCTCATGGGCACGCTCCGAAATCGAGCGTCGATCTTCTGAAGACCTACCATCAGGCTTTCCCGGTGGCGGTTCGTTAAGGGGCGAAATGCCATCGCGGTGGGCCCACCCGTCAGCTATAACCGAGGCATCAATGCTCAGAGAATGGGAGTAGCTGTATAACCCCGACGGTTCTATATTGGCGCGTCTGTTGACATGAGTCAGCAAATGGGCGATCGAATCGCTCATCGAGATAGTCTCCGGCTGAGAGTATTTCGATAATGTGCCGGTCGTGCCTTACCGGCGTTCAGAGGCCCGCCCTCCCCTTAAAAGGGCGGGCCGCTTTTTCAGTAGGTCAGTGTGACGGCGCACGCGGCCGTATTGCTGGCCTAGATTTCAAGAAGCGATCATAGTCCTCCCGCATCACGATGGTCCTCCGCCCGGCTTTGCGCGCGACAATCAGGCCGTCTCTGATGGCGTTGAACCACGATGATCGTGACAGGGGACCAATCTTATCTAATTCTGCTATCGTGTAGTACTGCTTTTCCATCGCGTATCGTCCTCGGGACACTTCGTGCGTCTCAAAAGGTACGATACGGGATTGCCGGATGCTGTCGCGTGCGGGAATCGAAGAAATTTTGTCTCTTAAAATCAGGTAGTTAGCTGCCCCGTGTCGGCTGCCGGGCAGGCGCGCGGCGGTCTATCGCTGACTTCAACTCAGAGATCACATCGCGGACCATTCTTTCGAATGGCCCAGACGCTCCGGTTTTCGAGGGTGAGATTTTTGTCAAACCTGCATCCTGGCGCGCGGCCTCCAGGAAATCATAGAAATTTAACGCACCGTCGTCCGTCGTTGGAGATGCTTTAGCACTGTAGTTTTTTGCCGGCCATTTTCCTGTATTTCTATACCACCAGCCGACGATCTCCGAGACAAAAACTCGCTTCTGCAAATCGAGTTTCGTGCCCGCGCTCAGATCGGATTTAAGAATTAGTTGCTTGCCCAGAATAACTAGCGTGCTGCTCCGCGCTAAGCCATTCTCGAGCGCTTTAATTTGATTTGTGATAGTCTGCTCGCAAATGCCTCCGCGCACTGATCGGTGTCGCGGTAATACATTCTGTCGAAAGTCCGGAAGCAAGCTCTCGCACCTGTCGATGGTAGTCAAATTTAGCGTTATATCTATAGCTAGATAGGATTGCTTCAACTTATCAAAAAGTATCGATTTGTCTCTCTTCATCAAATCGTTGGCGATGCGTTTGAGTCGTAATTTGGCTTCTATGAGCCCCCGATACTGGCCTATCTTAGTGTTGGCTCGGCTCCGAGCCATGCAAACTGCATACCGGACACTTATCAGTCTGCGCTCTCGGTCGACATCTGTGCTGAATGGAACGGCATCGATGTATTTATCAACTAGAAAGGTGCCCTCGGCCTCAGGGAGGAGGCGGGGAGATATTGGGGCGTCCTTCGGTAACGGGTCATCTATCTCATGTAATCTGTCGAGGCTTCGCAAGCCGCGCTGGTCAATTTCGGAGAACACACGATCGCTCTCTATGAAAATCTCAGTTTGCCGATTGTTCGGCTCTTCGCATTGCTTGTGCTTCGGCATCTTCGGGCGGCGCTACTGCGACCTAACGAGGCGTAGCGGTCGTACAGTCGACGGTTCGTTCAGCCCGAGCTCAGGGAAGTTCGCCCTGATTGTATGAGCGACGTAGCTGGGAGCTAGATGAGCGTAGTGCTTCTCCGTCACGCGGGTGTCGGCGTGGCCGAGTTGGGCAGCGATGACACCCATCGCCACTCCTTTCATTGCCAGTGTGCTGGCGTGTCAAAAGGCGTTGGAATGGGACCCCGGATCGGCGTGCAATTGGGACCCCTTCGCAAGCTGGGTACGGTACGGTGCGGCTGAGCTGATCCGACGTCCAGCTTTGGCGTCGTAGGCGCTGGCCTCAGGCGCGGTTCTT
>NZ_JAKSYJ010000019.1 GCF_022829365.1 Methylobacterium sp. J-077
CGTGGATTTGTCCTGCTGCCGCGGCGCTGGGTGGTGGAGCGCTCCTTCGCCTGGGCGACGCGCTGTCGGGGTCTGGCCAAAAACTATGAGCGTTATGCCAGCACGCTCGCTTGTTTTCTCCTGATCGCTTTCGTCTGCCCCATGCTCAGACTGACCCTGACCCAGCAAACTGGTCCGCGCTGAGCGCAAGTTTTTCGGGCATCCTGAACCCTGAAGGGGGTGGATGCCATGCCTCGCAAACGCTTCACGAACGAACAGATCGCCTTCGCCCTGCGGCAGGCGGAGAATGGTGCGACGGTGGACGAGGTCTGCCGGAAGATGGGCGTGTCCGAGCCGACGTTTTATCGCTGGAAGAAGCAGTTCGTCGGCATGGGGGTGCCGGAAATCCGCCGGCTCAAGCAGTTGGAGGATGAGAACAGCAAGCTCAAGCGGCTGGTCGCCGACCTGACGCTGGACCGCTCCATGCTGCAGGATGTGCTCAAGGATCAGTGGTGAGGCCCGCCGCTCGCCGCGAGGTCGCCGGCCATCTGCAGGCGGCCTACGACATCAGCGAGCGTCGGGCCTGCCAGGCCACCGGCTTCGGCCGCTCGTCCCAGCGTTACAGGAAGCGCTCCGACCCGCGGGTGGCACTGCGGATGCGGCTGAAGGAGCTCGCTGCCGCACGGGTCCGCTACGGCAACCGACGGCTGCACATCCTGTTGCGACGGGAGGGCTGGGCCGTGAACCACAAGCGCACGTACCGGATCTACCGCGACGAGGGGCTGTCGATCCGGCCCAAGCTGCCCAAGCGCAAGCGCGCCTGACGCTATCGCCAGGGGCGACCGGCAATCGGTGGGCCCAACGAGGTCTGGGCGATGGACTTCATGTCCGACCGCGTCTTCGACGGGCGTCCGTTCCGGATCCTGACCGTCGTCGATTGCCACACGCGAGAGGCGCTCTCACTCACGCCGAGAGCCAACTTCCGCGCCTTCCAGGTGACCGAGGCGCTCGACGCCTTGGTCAGGCTGCGGAGGCGGCCGAAGAGCCTGCGGGTCGACAAAGGGCCGGAGTTCGCCGGCCGCATGCTCGACCAGTGGGCTTACCTGAACGGGGTCGAGATCGACTTCTCACGACCGGGCAAGCCGACCGACAAAGCCGACATCGTGTCGTTCAACGGCCGCCTCCGAGCGGAATGTCTGAACGCCTCGTGGTTCCTGTCGCTGGCCGATGCCCGCGAGCGCATCGAGGACTGGAGGTGCCACGACAACGAAGATCGTCCTCACACGGCCTTGGGCGGCTTGACGCCCCGAGCCTTCGCCAACCAAGCTGTCACCGCCCGAGAACTTGCATAGGCCGTGGACCACAAACGGGGTCAACTCCAGACCGACGATGCACTAACTTCAAACCTGGGCCACCGAATGGGGGCAGACCAAATTTCGATTATTTATTTGAATTATGCAGTTATTATTTGCAAACGCAGGTTAAGTATGTAATTAATCCGATGTATTGATGCTATATTATTCGAAGAATGATTTTTCTTAACCTACGGGTGCTTGTGCGCGATAGCATATGATCTTTGTCTTAACTGTGACATGCGGCCTGTTGATCGTCCGCGTGTTCGTGGGCGCCGGCCTCGTGCCGGCCTTCGACCCGCGGCCCTACCCCCCGGACTCGCACCTGCACCGCGACGGCGAGCGCTATCTCGGCTTCGTGTTCGATCGGGCGGCCAAGGCCGCCCGGCCCGATCCCGGCGATGTGATCGTGTTCCGCGACGGGCGCGCCTACGCGCACGGGGGATCGTGACATCAGCCGCCCCCTCTGACCCTCGTGCATGCCTTCTCGCCCGCTCAAGCCGTGGTCGTCGGACGGCTCGCCGGCACCGCCGGCCCGCTCTGGCAGGACGTGGGCCCGGCGGCTATCGTCTCGGAATTCCTGACCAGCGCGCAGTACGGCGTCGGATTTCCGGCCGCCGCGCTGAGCGGTGCGGCCCTGTTCGGCGCCTCGGGGGCTTCGTCCTACCAGACCTATGGCGCGGCGCTCGGGCTCGGGCTGAGCCCGGCGCTGACCGCGGCCGAGGCCGCCAACGCGATCCTGTCGCGCTGGCTGAAGCGGACGAACGGCGCAGCGGCTTGGTCGGGCTCGCTCCTCAAGATCGTCCCCTACGGCGACCAGGCCATGCCAGGCACCACGGCCTCGGGCGCGACCGTGACGTACCTGCCCAACGTCACGCTGGTCTACGATCTCACCGACGACGATTTCCCGTTCGCCGACGGCGAGGATCCGGTCCGGATCGCGCGCAGCGATCCCTGCGGCGTGCCCAACGTCCAGCGCGTCGAATGCTCGGATCGCCGGCATGGCTACAGCTCAAAGCGCTGTTCGGATGGGCCGACGGTAGCAAGGAGAGCGCGGTCTACACCACGACCGCGAACCGGGCGAAGATGGCCCGCGAAGCGCGCCGTTCCTCAAAAACAAATCCCGCACCTGTTTGCCCGGTGCGGGATGGGGCGGTAGAAAGCTTCTGATTTCAACATGTTAGAAATCAGATGGTGCCCAGGAAAGGACTCGAACCTTCACCTCTTGCAAGACTGGTACCTGAAACCAGCGCGTCTACCAATTCCGCCACCTGGGCTCGTCGCCGGCCTCGGCCGGCGACGGCTTCGTTTATGCGGACGGACAGGGTCCGTCAATCGCGATTTCGGCCTTTTTGGCCTCAGCCGCGCGGCCAGTCCCGGATGTCGACGAAGCGGCCGGCGACCGCCGCCGCCGCCGCCATGGCCGGCGAGACCAGGTGCGTGCGGCCGCGATGGCCCTGACGGCCCTCGAAGTTCCGGTTGGAGGTCGAGGCGCAGCGCTCCAGCGGGTTGAGCCGGTCGGAGTTCATGCCCAGGCACATGGAGCAGCCGGGCTCGCGCCAGTCGAAGCCTGCCGCCTTCAGCACCCGGTCGATGCCCTCGGCCTCGGCCTGCGCCTTCACGAGGCCCGAGCCCGGCACCACCATGGCCGAGACGCTCTCATGGACCTTGCGGCCCTCGACCATCTTGGCGACGACCCGCAGATCCTCGATCCGGCCGTTGGTGCAGGAGCCGATGAACACCCGGTCCAGGGTGATGTCGGTGATCGGCGTGCCGGGCGTCAGGCCCATATAGGCCAGCGCCTTCTCCTTGGACTGACGCTTGTTCTCGTCGGCGATCGCGGCAGGATCCGGCACGCGGCCCTGCACCGAGATCACGTCCTCCGGGCTGGTGCCCCAGCTGACGATCGGCGGCAGGCTCGCGGCGTCGAGGCGGACCTCGCGGTCGAAGAACGCGCCCGCGTCGGTGAGCAGGCTCTCCCAATAGGCCCGGGCCTTGTCGAAGGCCGCGCCCTTGGGCGCCTTCGGGCGGTCCTTCACGTAGGCGTAGGTGGTGGCGTCCGGCGCCACCAGGCCGGCGCGGGCGCCGCCCTCGATCGACATGTTGCAGATCGTCATCCGGCCCTCCATCGAGAGGGCGCGGATCGCCTCGCCGGCATACTCGATCACGTGGCCGGTGCCGCCGGCGGTGCCGATCTCGCCGATGATCGCCAGGATGATGTCCTTGGCGCCGACGCCGGCCGGCAACGCGCCGTCCACCGTGACGCGCATGTTCTTGGCCTTCTTCTGCACCAGCGTCTGCGTGGCGAGCACGTGCTCGACCTCCGAGGTACCGATGCCGTGCGCGAGCGCCCCGAAGGCGCCGTGCGTCGAGGTGTGCGAGTCGCCGCACACGATGGTCTGGCCGGGGAGCGTGAAGCCCTGCTCCGGGCCGATGATGTGGACGATGCCCTGGCGCCGGTCGAGGGCGTCATAGAACTCGATGCCGAAGTCGCGCACGTTCTCGGCCAAAGCCTCGAGCTGGGTGCGGCTCTCGGGATCGTCGATGCCCTTCGAGCGGTCGGAAGTCTGGACGTTGTGGTCCACCACCGCCAGCGTCTTCTCGGGGTGCCGGACCTTGCGGCCGGCCACGCGGAGGCCCTCGAACGCCTGCGGGCTCGTGACTTCGTGAACGAGGTGCCGGTCGATGTAGAGGAGGCTGGTGCCATCCGGCTGGACATCGACGACGTGGTCGTCCCAGATCTTGTCGTAGAGGGTGCGCGGGCTGGTCATCGGTTTTCGTCTTCGAATGGGATCGGTGCAAAGCTCTCGCGATAATGCGGGTTCCTTAGTAGGCATCGCGCGCGGTTTTCGGAAGAGGCAAGTCTTCGCCCTGTCACTTGGCCGCTCGGCGTTTGGCCCCCGGATGTCACCGCCGGGCGAGGGACGTGGCTGGCGCTGCACCGGGTCATGGCCCTATGCCGGGTCGAGCGTGACCAGCCGCATAAGTGGCCGTTCGGAAAAAAAGGGAGTGTGAGATGCCCGAAGCGCCGCCCGAGATCCTGCTGCTCAAGACGATGCACCCGCTGGTCGAGGCCGCCTTCGAGGGGCGCTTCTCCGTGCACCGGCTCGCCGCCGCCGCGGATCCGGGGGCCATGCTCGCCGAGATCGGCCCGCGGATCCGCGGCCTCTGCGTCGGCGGTCAGGTCGACGCCGCCCTGATGGACAAGCTGCCGAAGCTCGAACTGATCGCCAATTTCGGCGTGGGCTACGACGCCGTCGACGCCGTCGAGGCGCAGCGGCGCGGCATCGTCGTCACCAACACCCCGGACGTGCTCACCGACGAGGTCGCCGACCTCGCCGTCGGCCTGGTTCTGGCGACGATCCGGCGGCTGCCGCAGGCCGACCGCTACCTGCGCGCGGGTCATTGGCCGAAGGCGCCGTTTCCGTTGACGGCCTCCCTGCGCGGGCGGCGGGTCGGCATCCTGGGGCTCGGCCGGATCGGGAAGGCGATCGCCCATCGCCTGGAAAGCTTCGGCGTCGCGATCGACTATCACGGCCGCAGCCGGAAGCCGGGCGTGGCCTACACCTACCACGACAGCCTGATCGGCATGGCGCGGGCGGTCCATATCCTGATCGTGGTGGCGCCCGGGGGCGACGACACCCGCGCCCTGGTGGATGCCGCCGTCTTGGAAGCGCTGGGACCAGAGGGCATCCTGATCAACGTCGCCCGCGGCAGCCTGGTCGACGAGGCCGCTTTGATCGCGGCGCTCCGGGCGGGCACGATCCTGGGGGCGGGCCTCGACGTGTTCGAGAACGAGCCGCACGTGCCGACGGAGCTCGCCGCCCTCGACAACACCGTGCTGCTGCCGCATGTCGGCTCCGCCTCCGAGCATACCCGCACGGCGATGGCGCAACTCGTGGTCGACAACGTCCTGTCGTGGTTCGAGGGGCGCGGCCCGCTGACCCCCGTACCCGAGACACCCTGGAGCCCGCCCGCGTGAGACCCGCCCTGGCCGCACTGCTGGCCGCCCTGGCCCTGATCCCGAGGCCGGCGGCGTCGCAGGAGGACTTTGCCGCCCCCTCGGCGGCGCCGGAGCCGAGCCTCCTGGATCCGGGGACGCTGGCCGCACCCCCGATCGCGATGCCCGCGGCACCCCCTGCCCCGGCGAGCCTGCCCGAACGGCTCAGCGAGGTGCCCGGGACCTGGGATCTATCGCGCGACGGGACCAATCGCCGTTGCGTGATGACCCTGCGGAGCGAGAACGGCGATGCCGGCCAGCGGATCAGCTTCCCGGCCGGTTGCCGGCGCGCCCTGCCGGTCGTGAGCGGCATCGCCGGCTGGCTGTTCAGCGACCGGAGCGTGCGCCTGGTCGACCGGAACGTCCGCCCGATCCTCGAATTCGTCCGGCGGCCGGATCAGCGCAGCCTCGTCGCCAAGACAGAGGGCGGCGAGACCTATAGCCTGGTCCCCCTCGACATCGCGGCGATGCGCCCGGCCGCGTCCACGGCGCCCGACATCGCCGGGATCGAGACAGCACCGGCGCCGCCGTCCGCGTTGCAGACCGCGCCGTCCGTGCCGGCCGAATTGCAGCGCCCACCGACCTCTACCGCCACGGCGGCGCCCGGGCCGGCCCCAGGGGTCTACGCCCTCGACCGCTTTCAGGAACGCGACACCTGCCGCATCACTCTCGACGGGGCCGGCGGCGGCGTCCACGTCGTCCCAGGCTGCCACGATGGCGGCCTGGAGGTGTTCGATCCGGTCCGCTGGCGCTACGCCAACGGCCGCATGACGCTCACCGCCAAGCGCGGCCACACCATCGACCTGGTGTCGAGCGGAGACGGGCGCTGGCGGCGCGAGCCCGAGGTCGGTACCACCTTCGTGCTGCGCCGGGTCGACTGATCCTACCGGGACCCGCGGCCGTCCTGAACCGGCAGCATCCGCTCCAGCAGGCCGTCCCGGCGGATCACGAGGTGCCAGATCGTCCCGGCGATGTGCAGCAATACGAGGGCGTAGACGAACCACTGCCCGACGAGATGGATCGACTCGGCGATCTTCTGCGCGCCCTCGTCCTTGGCCAGGCCCGGGATGGTGAACAGCCAGAAATATGGCGTGTCCCGCCCCGACAGCGCGCTGAGCAGGTAGCCGCTGACCGGCATGATCAGGAAGATCGCGTAGAGCAGCCAGTGGTTGACGCGGCCGATCAGCGTCAGCAGCCGCGGCGCCTGGGGATCGGGCGGCGCCGGCCGGACCATGCGCCAGACAATCCGCAGGACGACGATCGCCAGGATCGTCAGCCCGACCGACTTGTGCAGCACGAACATATTGCCCTTGAGGGGCGCGGGCGGCAGGCTCATCGCCACCCAGGCGAGCGGCAGCACCGCCAGTGCCAGCGCGGCCGTCACCCAGTGCAGCGCCTGCGAGACCGGATGGTAGCGCGGCAGGCCCGAGGCCGTGACGTAGGTGGCGGGCAGCGGTGTCCCCGCCTTCTTGCCGGCCGTGATGCTTGAACCTGCCATGATCCCTCTCGGTTGGGCGTCGTCCACCGTGGACCTGAGCAGACCGGCGCTGGTCAACCAACGCCGAGCCCGATCACGTTTTAGAACGATCCCAGGTTACCGTTGTAAAACCGCTCCGGGCCGGCTGCAAATTCAGGATGCCGCTGCGTCAGGCGGCCGCGCCGGCATCGATCGTCCGGGCCACGTCGATCAGCGCGGCCAGCTCCACCGCCGCCGCGGCGAGGCGGGCGGCCACGGTCGCGTCGGTGATGCGGCCGTCGGCCATGTCCTCGGGGCCGGCATAGACCGAGGTCGGCGCGACGTGGGCCGCGAAGAAGCCGAACAAGGGCCGCAAGCCGTGCTCGACCACCAGGGCATGGCGCAGGCCCCCGCCCGTGGCTGTGAGCACCACCGGCATGCCCGCCATCCGCGCCGGATCGACGAAGTCGAACACGTGCTTGAACAGTCCGGCGTAGCCGCCCTGGTAGACCGGAGTCCCGACGATCAGGGCGTCCGCCCCCTCGATCGCGGCGATCAGGTGCTCCGCCGGCAGGGGCAGATCCGCGCGGATGGACGCCCCGATCCCGGGTCCGGCATCGACCAGGTCGTAGACCGTCAGCTCAATCCGGCGCAGCCGCGCGAGTTCGGCGCCGACCGCCTCGACGAGATCGCGGGTCCGAGAGGGACGCTTGGCACTCCCGGAGAAGGCGACGACACGGGGAAGGCTCGGCTTGACGCTCACGACTCGACGCTCACCTGGACATGGTCTTTCAGACGCCGAGCGCCCGGCGGCGCTTCGCAGAGAGGCGCGCCCGCAGTTCGTAGTCCGGCGGCACGGTAACGCATTCCGGCCGTGGATGAAGCCTCGATCCCGTGGCCGGTTCGATTGGACGCGTCACGCCAAGGCCATCGTCTCAGCCGTGCAACCGCCAGACGTGGCTCTGCTTGATCTCGGCATCTTCCAGAGTGCGGGAGACCGGAACGGCGTAGGTCGCCAGGCATTCCAGGCGCTCCCGCGGCAGGTAGGTGCGTCCCGGATCGCCGATCAGCACCGTGAGCCCGCGCGCCTTCAGGTCGGTCAGCCAGGCGGTCACCGCCCGGGCGAGGTCGCGCTCGTAGAACACGTCGGCCGCGAAGACGAGATCGGCCTCCGGCACCGTGCCGAGGAGGTCGGCCGAGACCGGCTGGATCAGGCCGGCGACGCCGTTCGCGCCGGCGTTGAGGCCGATCGCCGCCACGGCGAACGGGTCGAGGTCGCTGGCGACGACGTGCTCTGCGCCCGCCCGGGCCGCGGCGATCCCCACCAGGCCGGAGCCAGAGGCGAAATCCACGGCCCTGCGCCCCTGCGCGATCTCGGGATGGTCGAGGATGTAGCGAGCGAGCGCCTGCCCGCCGGCCCAGGCGAAAGCCCAGAACGGCGGCGGCAGCCCGATCTCCTGCAATTCGTCCTCGGTCTTCTGCCAGAGCTCGGTCGCCTCGTCGGCGACGTGGAGCCGGATCTCCGGCGCGTAAGGAACCGGCAGCAGCCGGGTATGGGCCGCGATGAAGCCGCGCGGATCGTCCGGGGCGCGCATGATCAAGCGTCCAGCAGGTCGCGCCAAACGGCGCAGACCTGATCGGTCACGGCGGCCTCGGTGAAGCCGCCCGCCTCGATCCGCGTCCGGGCCGCCGCGCCGAGGCTCGCGACCAAAGCGGGATCGCCGCTCAGGCGGACCAGCGCGTCGGCCAGGGCCGGGGCGTCGCCGGGCGGCACGAGCAGGCCCTCGATCCCGTCGCGCACGAGGCTGCGGCAGCCCGGAACGTCGGTGGTGACCAGCGCCCGGCCGCAGGCGCCCGCTTCGAGCAGGCTGCGCGGGAGCCCCTCCCCGCCCCGCGACGGCAGGCATGCGACGTGGTGGCTCGCCCAGACGGCGGCCACGTCGGAGGTCGGGCCGTGCCACGCGACGCCGTCGTGGCTCCAGTCGCGCAGGGTCGCCGCGTCGATCGCTCGGCGGTTCGACGGGTCGGGCGCCCCGAACAGGGCGAGGTCCACGGGGGCGCCCCGGACCCGGGCCATGCGGGTCGCCTCGACCGCCACGTCGATGCCCTTCGACCAGAGCATGCGCGCCACCACGGCGACCTTGAGCGGCGGCATCGCGGGCAGCGGCCGTGGCTGGAACGCGTCGCAATCGACCCCCGCCCCCCCGACCACCGTCACCGACTGCTCGGACGGGTCGAGGCCGAGCGCCAGGGCGTCGTCCGGGTTCTCGAACAGGAAGCGGGTGCGCGCCGAGGCCAGCGGCCCCCGGATCAGCGCCTTCAGGCCGAGCCGGGCCGCGCGCCCGACCCGGTCGCTGCGGGCGCCGACGAGGCCGAGCCCGGTCAGAGCGTAGACCCGCGCCGGGATACCGGCCATGGCGGCGGCGGTCCCGCCGACCAGGATGCTCCGCAGGGCGATGCAGTGGACGATGTCGGCGTTCAGCGCCTTCAGGATCCCGGCGAGCTGCCCGGCCGCGTAGCCGGCCGCCATCGGGTTGAGGCTCGCCCGCTCCGCCTCCAGCGGCACGACGCGCGCGCCGGTCGCCTCGATGGCGGCGCGGTGCGCCCGCACCCGGGTGACGACCGCGACCGAGAGCCCCATGCCGATCGCGGCGCGGGCCATGGGCAGGAAGTGGGAGGCGAAGAACCAATCCTCGGTCACCACGAAGACGAGGCTTCGCTTCGGGGTCGGCAGGGTTTCGCGGGCAGGTTCGGAATCCATGCCGTCCCTCTAGCACGGCGCAGCGGATCGGCCTGCGACGGATGCGCAGACCCGGAACGGCGGTCGGGCGCCGCCGGTTGATCAGCGCCTTCTCGCCGGGCGGTCCCGGCGGCGTATCCGGGAGGGGCGGCGATGGCGGATGTCGAGACGGACCAGAACGGCGGGACCCTGCGGGCGGCGGCCGAGGAAGCCGGCCTCGTCTATGTCGACGACAGCCGGCCGGGCCTGACGCGCAAGCGCAGCGGCACGGGTTTCCGCTATCTCGACGCGAAGGGCGCCCCGGTGCGCGACACGCGGGTCCTGGCCCGCATCCGCGCCCTGGCGATCCCTCCGGCCTACACCGACGTCTGGATCTGCGCCCGCAGCAGCGGCCATATCCAGGCCACTGGCCGGGACGCCAAGGGGCGCAAGCAGTACCGCTATCATCCCGACTTCCGACAGGCGCGGGAAGCCAACAAGTTCTCGCGGATCATGGCCTTCGCGGACGCCCTGCCCGGCATCCGCCAGCGGGTCGATGCCGACATGAAGCGGCCGGGCCTGTGCCGGGAGAAGGTGCTGGCCACCGTGGTCCACCTGCTCGAGACCACGCTGATCCGGGTCGGCAACGACGATTACGCCCGCACCAACAAGAGCTACGGCCTCACGACCTTGCGCGATCCGCATGTCCGCATTGAAGGCGCGGAGCTGTCGTTCCGGTTCAAGGGCAAGAGCGGCAAGACCTGGGACGTGTCGCTGAAAGACCGGCGTGTCGCCCGGATCGTGAAGGCCTGCCAGGACCTGCCCGGGCAGGAGCTGTTCCAGTACATCGACGGCGACGGAATCCAGCGCGACGTGACCTCGTCGGACGTGAACGCGTATCTGCGCGAAGTCACCGGCGAGGATTTCACCGCCAAGGATTTCCGGACCTGGGCCGGGACGGTCCTGGCGGCCCTGGCCCTGCGCGAGTTCGAGAGCTTCGACAGCGAGGCGGGTGCCAAGCGCAACGTCCGCGCGGCGATCGAGAGCGTCGCCGGGCGGCTGGGCAACACGCCGACGATCTGCCGGAAGTGCTACATCCACCCCCAGATCCTCGACTGCTACCTGGAGGGCGATCTCCTGCTTCAGGTCAAGGACGCGGTCGAGACCGAGCTGAGCGGGGATCTCGGCAAGCTCCGCTCCGAGGAGGCGGCGGTGCTCGGGCTGCTTCAGGCGCGACTGGCCGCGTCGCAGGACGATGCCAAGGCGGGTAAACTGGTCAAGCCGGCTGCGGCTCAGGTTCGCAAACGGGGTACGGCGAAGAAGTCGGCGTCCCGGGCCAAGTCGGCGGTCAAGTCGGCGGCCAAGTCGTCAGCCAACTCGGCAGCGAGCGGGAAACGATCGTCCGGCGGTTCGCGGGGCCGCGCCGGGGCGCAGGTCGGTGTGGTGTAGGGGGGCAGCCCCGCCGGGGCTGCCCGGGATCCCGGTCAATGCCGGGACTGGTTGCTGCCGGAGCCACCGCGGCGGTTCTGGTCGCTGTCGACCACCGGGGCCAGGCCAAGCTGGCGGGCCAGCGAGACCAGGTCCTTCAGCCGCCCGGTCTGCGTCTTGCGGCGCAGGTTGAGCCGGTGGGTCTCCACCGTCCGCACGCTGAGCGCGAGGCGGCGGGCCACCTCCTTGTTGCTGAAGCCCGAGCTGAGGAAGCGCAGCACCTCCGCTTCGCGCGGCGTGAGCCCGAGACCGTCGCCCTGTTCCGCCGGCACCACGGCCTGCTGCTCCGGGGGGACGAGGCAATCCGATCCCTCGGCCAGGGCGAGCAGGGCCGCACCCAGCTCCCGCGGCGACTTCGACCGGGCCACGAAAGCGTCGGCGCCCGCCGCCAGCAGCGCCCGGAGGTCGTCGGCGGTGAGTGCCCCGAACGCCACGAGCGTGCGCAGGTTCGGCTGCCGCTCCTTCAGGCCGACGAGGCGGGCGATGCCATCGGCCAGCCGAATCTCGTCGAGGAAGATCAGGGCGACCGCATTCGCGGCATCGGCCTGGTCCAGATCCTCCATGCCGATCGTGTGAAACTCCGGCATATGCTCCAGAGTGGCGCGAACAGTCGCGCTCAGGTCCTGCGGTTCATCCAGGATCAGGACGCCAACGGCCGTACTCATGACCTCGCACCTTTCGTCTCCCGGCGATACAAAGGGGCCGGGATCGGATGCGTAGTTCCAAGATCCATTCCACGAGTTTGGGGCGAATATTAAGCTTTATATTCGCAGATTCTGTCGATTCCTGTCTTCGTGCCACGATTTGGTGTGCCAATGTGGGCCGCCAACTTTAACCGTCCCGCACTGGATCGTCCCACGCTGGGGCGGCTCGGCCGTCTCAGCTTGCGACGGCCAAGGTGACGTCGTTCTGGTACGGCACGACGCGGTTACGTCCGCCGCTCTTGGCCGCGTAGAGCGCCAGGTCGGCCCGCTTGAGGAGCGCGTTGACGTCGTCGGCCTCGATCCAGGTGCTGACGCCGAAGCTGCAGGTGAACCCGATCGCATGTCTGCTGCCACGGATGCGCAGAGCCTGAATGCCTTCACGCAGGCGCTCGGCCCGGGCGGTCGCCTCATCGAGGCTGCAGCCCGGGAGGACGATGCCGAACTCCTCGCCGCCCAGGCGCCCGCCGATGCCGTCCCCGGCGATCAGCTCGGCCACGGCCTTGATGGCGACGTCGCCGACATCGTGGCCGTGCTCGTCGTTGATCCGCTTGAAATGGTCGATGTCGGCCAGGATCGCCGAGATCCCGCCCGGGCGCCCGCCCTGCTCCGCGGCGAGACGCGCCCGATCGAAGAAGGCGCGCCGGTTGTAGACCCCGGTGAGCGGATCGGTCTCGGCGAGGCGGATCAGCTCCTCCTGCAGGGTGATCAGGCGCTCGGCCGCGCGCAGCCGCGCGTTCAGCTCCTCGGCGCTCGGCGGTTTCTCGATGAAGTCGTCGGCGCCGCTGTCGAGCGCCTCGGCCAGGCTGCGGACGTTGCGGGCGGACGACATGGTGATGACGTGCAGCGGCCGGCGCTCCTCGGCGAGCAGCCGCGCGGACCAGCAGAGTTCGAGGCCGCAGAGCGGCCGGACCTCGACGCTGGTGATCAGGACGCGGACCGACGGCGTGGCGGCAAGGTATTCCAGCGCCTGCGCGGAATCCGTGAACGCGTGCACCGCGTGACCGCGCGGTTCGATCAGGGACGCGATGATCTGGAGGACGACGCGGCTCGAATCGACGACAACGATCTGCATGGGATGGCCCGAACCCGATATCTGGTGTCTATGCGCCAAGACTTAACTTGAACCCAACAGCAGGGTCTGATTCCGGCATGCGTGAGGTCATCACCACGCCCGACTTGCGCTATATCGTAGTCCGTGGCCGCTTGTGGCGACGCGCCAATCCGCACCTGTCGGAGGCGCATCGCGCGGCGCTGGTGGCCTCGCTGATGGATGCGCGCCGCGCGGTGAAGGCAGCCAAAGGTGCCGAGCGCGAGGGCGACCCGGAGGCCGCCGCCACGATGGCCGCCGCCCGGGCCGCGGTCGACGCGGCCAAGACCGGGCTGGGCGAGCGCGGCCCGGTCTGGTGGGACGATGACGCCCCCGACCTGAACCGCCGCCTGGTCCGGAATACGCCCTACGCCGCCTGGTTCGCCGCGCTCAGCGCCGGGGAACCTGAACCGAGATGACCTGGGCGCCGGCCGCGCGGTTCGCAGCCGTGTTCGTGGCGTTGATGACCGTGATCGTCGGCGGCTGGGCCGGAGCCGCCGCGATGCCGGAGACGGTGGGGACCCCGTAGGTCCCGTAGCTCCAGGGCGCCGGCACGATCTGGCTCGGCCGCGGTACCCGGGTCAGGGGCGCGCCGATATAGGTGCCGCGTACGAACGGGCCGGCGAAGTCGCCCTCCCCGGTCGCGACGGGCGCGTAGGGATAGACGCCCTGCGCAGAAGCCGGCGCCGCGGCGAGGCCGGTGAGGAGCGCGAGGGCTGTCCGGGTGATCATGCGGGCGGCTCCGATGCTCGACGGGGGAACGCGTCGGGAACGTTCTTGGGCAACCGACACGATCACCGGCCGTTCCGGTCCACCAGCCGGGCAGACTGCGTAAGCGTGTGAGGGGCGACCTCAGCGGCAGGTGGTGATCCGGCGGACCACCCAGCCCTCGCCCTCGATCCACAGCCGACGCCGGGCCCGGCTGCAGGTGGCGTCGTCCTCACGCTCGACGGCGGCCACCGGATGGACCTGCGTCGGGGCGGCCTCGGCGACCTTGGTCTCGGTGCCCGTGGGGGCGGCCTGAGCGGTCGCCAGGCCGGCCAGAAGCAGGAAGGCGCTGGCCGCGCCGGCTGCGGTCGATCGGATGGTCATGGTCGAAGAATGCCCTGCGGCCGAGTTTACGGATTCTTCAACCGAATGCGCGGCGCGGCATTTCGGTTTCATCGGGGACGACCGTTTCCGGCTCCCGAATCGGCGTCGGCGGCCGTGACGGTCTGCTGCGGTACGGGCCATGCGACGCGCTTAGACTTCGCAGTCCACGCGTATTAGGAGACATGGCCCGGACGCGACGGCTCCCGTGGATCCCTGAACCAGCGGGCGAGCCGGTCCACGAGCGAAGGTCCATGAGCAAGCCGAAGCCCCCGACCAACGTGCTCCTGACGCCGGAAAAGCGCGCCGAGGACGTGGACCAGACGATCCGGCCGCTGAGCCTGGCCGAGTTCATCGGCCAGAAGGCGGCGCGCGCCAACATGCAGATCTTCATCGAGGCGGCCAAGATGACCGGCCAGGCCCTCGACCACGTGCTGTTCGTCGGGCCGCCCGGGCTGGGCAAGACCACCCTGGCCCAGATCGTGGCGCGGGAGCTCGGGGTGAATTTCCGCTCGACCTCGGGCCCGGTCATCGCCAAGGCCGGCGACCTCGCCGCGCAGTTGACCAATCTCGAAGAGCGCGACGTGCTCTTCATCGACGAGATCCACCGGCTCAACCCGGCGGTCGAGGAAATCCTCTATCCGGCCATGGAGGATTACCAGCTCGACCTGATCATCGGCGAGGGGCCGGCGGCGCGCTCGGTCAAGATCGAGCTGCCGAAATTCACCCTGGTCGGGGCGACCACACGGGCCGGCTTGCTGACGACGCCCTTGCGCGACCGGTTCGGCATCCCGATCCGGCTCGAATTCTACGAGATCGACGAACTGGAGAAGATCGTCGCCCGCGGCGCGCGGGTGCTCGGGATCGGCATGTCCGACGAAGGCGCCAACGAGATCGCCCGCCGGGCGCGCGGCACGCCGCGCATCGCCGGCCGGCTGCTGCGGCGTGTGCGGGACTTCGCCATCGTGGCCGAGGCCGAGACCGTGACGCGCGCCATCGCCGACCGGGCGCTGAAGCTGCTCGACGTGGATTCGGTCGGCCTCGACGTGATGGACCGCAAGTACCTGACCCTGATCGCGACCTCGTTCGGCGGCGGTCCGGTGGGCATCGAGACGATCGGGGCCGCCCTGTCGGAGCCGCGCGATGCCATCGAGGACATCATCGAGCCGTACCTGATCCAGCGCGGCTTCGTGCAGCGCACGCCCCGGGGCCGGGTGCTGACCAAGCACGCGTTCCGGCACATGGGCTTCGCCGAGCCGCGGCGCGCGCAGGACGGCCTGTTCGACGACGGCGACGCGGCCTGACCTGATTTCCGGTACCGTCCATGCGGTCGGGACGGGGCTGGTTCACGCCTGGTTCATGGCCGACCTTGGCCGCGCCGGACCGCTCCATCGACTTCTAGGTGCGCTGCACAATCAGCAAGCGTCTGACGGGTCACGGGTTTCGCGTCGATCGCGTCGCAAATATCGCCAAGCTTTTACGTACTCAGACCTCCAATTCGATCACGCAAAAGCGATCTGATCCCTGGAACGGTGGGGAAACGGGGCAGTTGTGGAGGCAACCGCGCCTAGTCTGCGTGGCGCCGACAAGATCGTGGGACTACGGCGTCAACCGTGGAATCCCGACTGATCTTTGAGCCCTCAATAAGAACACCAGGGACTATCCTCCGACATGAAGAACATCACGCTCGCCATTCTCGGCCTCTCCGCCGCTGCGCTCTCGACGCCGGCCCTCGCGCAGGACGCGCTGCCGATCCGCATCCTGCCCTTCGCCAACCAGCAGGGCGTCGGCGCTGCCGCCACCGAGACCCCCGCGTTCCGCGCCGAGGCGCTGCGCTCCGATGCCACCAGCATCGAGGCGAGCCGTATCGCCCTCGAGCGTTCGCGCAACCCGCGGGTCCGCAACTACGCCAACCGCGTCTTGGTCGAGCGCAAGGCCACCACCGACGCCCTCCTGCCGCCGAACACCTCCCTGTCGCGCAGCGGCACGGTGGTCTCGGACAACCAGGGTCTCAAGACCGACCTGAGCAACCCGGTCGGCTTCGTGCTCGCCCCGGTGACGATCGCCGCCAACCTCGGCACCAGCATCGTCGGCGGCGCGCTGGGCGCGGTCGGCATCGTCGACAACAGCCCGACCGAGCCGGGTCGTCGCGTCGCCCTCGGTGAGCGCGGCCAGGCTCGTCTGGCGCAGCTCCAGTCGGCCCCGAACGCCCGCTCCTTCGACCGCGCCTATATCGACCAGCAGGCCCGGTCCGACGCCCAGACCCTGGCGCTCTACGACGCCTACGCCAAGTCGGGCGACAGCGCCCAGGGCCGTCGCTTCGCCAGCGAGGCGCTGCCCTACATCGCCGACGAGCACGCCCACTCGGCGAGCCTGGCCGCCCGCATCGGCGGCTGATCCGGCAGCCCAGACCTGACCACGCGAGGGCCGCCCCAGGGCGGCCCTCGTCGTGTCGGGCGTATGCCTTCGGCAAACCGGAGGCCTACGGACGGTTTCGGCGCGTGGCTTTCCCCGCTCCCGCACCATGCCGTAAACGAAGCCCATGAGCGTTCCGAACTCCGCCGAGCACGCGCCGACGAACGATCCGGCTGCCGCCCACCGGATGGTCGTGCGGGTCTATTACGAGGACACCGACTTCTCGGGCTTCGTCTACCACGCGAGTTATCTGCGTTTCCTGGAGCGCGGCCGGACCGAGTTGCTGCGCGGCTTGGCGGGCGACCAATCCGATCTGCACCGGGAGGCACGCGGCCTCGTCTTCGTGGTGCGGCGGATGTCCCTGGACTTCATCCGCCCCGCCCACATGGACGACCTGCTCACCATCGTGACCCGCACGCAGCATCTGCGCGGCGCCTCGATGCAGCTGGCCCAGGAGGTCCGCCGGGGCGACGAACTCCTGGTCGCCGCCGAGGTCACGGTCGCCTGCGTGCGCGACGGCCGCGCCATCCGCCTGCCGGAGGCGCTGCGCCGGCTCCTCGCCCCGTCCGGGATCGACTGACCCGGCTGGCTCAGGCGACCCGCGACGGGTCGGCCTCGTGCAGCAGCCGGGCGAAGGCGTTGACGATGGTCATCGCGTCGTACTCGATCGACACGAGCTGGAAGCCCATCGCGACCATCTCCCGCGCCCGCGCCGGGGACGGTGAGAAGGCGCAGGGCAGCTTGCCCGCCGTCCGGGTCTTGCGCACGATCTCGCCCAGAGCCGCCGTGACCGCCGAACCGGCTGGGTCGATGGCCGTCCCCTTGGACAGGGCGATCGACAGGTCGGCGGGCCCGACCAGGATGCCGTCGATGCCGGGGAGCGCCAGGATCGCCTCCAGCGCGTCGATCGCCTCCGAGGTCTCGCACATGGCGATGGTCAGCGCGCGGGCGTTGGCGCCAGCGAGATATTCGGACGCGTCGTGCAGGCCCGACATCCACATGGCGCGGTCCGGCCCCCAGCTCCGCTGGCCGACCGGCGGGTACTTGGTGGCGGCCGCCAGCGCCCGCGCATCGGCCACGCTGTTGATCATCGGCGCGACGATGCCCGAGGCCCCGGCATCCAGCATCCGCGACGCCATGGCGAAGTCGCCGACCGGCACCCGGACCAGGCTCGGCTTGCCGGCGAGCGCCACCTCGGTGATCGCGGCACAACATGAATGGTAGTCGTGCGCGCCGTGCTGCTGGTCCAGGAGCACGGCGTCGAAGCCCGAGCGCGCCAGGGCGCCCGCGATGGCCGGATCGGCGATACAGGACCAGCCGAGGAATCGGGCGGGCCCGGCGGGCAGCAGGCCGGGGAGGCTCGGAACGGGCAGGGTCATGACACGTCCTGGACTGAGGCTCTCGGCGCACCGACTCGCCGTGGGGATGAGAATAACGGCGTGGGTTTCGCGAGGTCCAGTCTTCGCCGGACGTCGCGCGACCCATGTCGCCGCCTATGTCCTGGAATGCCTTGGGATCGCCCGGATCGAAACCGATCCTTAACCCTGCCGCGCCCTTAACGAAGTCGGTGCGATGTCGCCGGGTAATCGGGTGAAGTCGGCCCTTACTTTCGACAGATTCGCGGGCGATAGCATTGATATCGCTCACGGATCCGGCGGACGCGGGCCTCGCCCGGCGCATCGCGATCCGGAGCAGGAGACCTCGACGGATGAACCCAGCCGACGCGATGCAGGCCGCGCCTGTCGCCGACATGACGCTGCTCGGACTGTTCCTGCAGGCCCACTTCGTCGTGAAGATCGTGATGGTCGGGCTGCTCAGCGCGTCGATCTGGTGCTGGTCGATCATCGTCGACAAGACCCTGCTGTTCCGGCGCACCAAGGCCGAGATGGACGCGTTCGAGGACGCGTTCTGGTCCGGCCGCTCCCTGGAGGAGCTGTTCCGCTCGTTCAACGACCGCCCGGCCACCGGGCTCGCGGCGGTGTTCGTCGCCGCCATGCGCGAGTGGAAGCGCTCGTTCGAGGGCTCGGGCCGTCAGGTCCAGTCCCTGTCGCAGCGCATCGAGAAGCAGCTCGACGTCACCATCCAGCGCGAGGTCGAGCGGCTCGAATCGCGGCTGCTGTTCCTCGCCTCGATCGGCTCGGCCGGCCCGTATATCGGCCTGTTCGGCACGGTCTGGGGCATCATGACCGCCTTCACCTCGATCGCGGCCTCCAAGAACACCTCGCTCGCCGTCGTGGCCCCCGGCATCGCCGAGGCCCTGTTCGCCACCGCGATCGGCCTGTTCGCCGCGATCCCGGCGGTGCTCGCCTACAACAAGCTTCAGGCCGAGGTCTCGAAGTCGCAATCGCGGCTGGAGGGTTTCGCCGACGAGTTCTCCGCGATCCTCTCCCGCCAGATCGACGAGCGCCTCTCGCTCGCCGCCTGACCGGGCCGCTCCAGGAGATTGATCCATGAGCATGGCGGCGGGGGCATCCCACGGCGGCAAGAGGCGGCGGCGCAGGGGCCGGCGCGGCGGGCCGATCAACGAGATCAACATGACGCCGTTCATCGACGTCGTGCTGGTGCTGCTGATCATCTTCATGGTCGCAGCGCCGATGATGACGGTGGGCGTGCCCCTCGACCTGCCGCAATCCAAGGCCTCGCCGCTCAATTCCGACGTGAAGCCGGTGACGATCTCGATCCGCCAGACCGGCCAGGTCTTCCTCGGCGAGGACGAGCTGACCGACGACACGATCATCCCGAAGCTGCTCGAGACCGCCAAGACCGGGACCGAGGAGCGCGTGTTCGTGCGCGGCGACAAGCGGGTCGATTACGGTCGGGTCGCGCAGGTGATGGCGATCGTGACCGGCGGCGGCTTCAAGAAGGTCGCCCTCGTGACCGAGCCAGAGCATCAGTAGGGCCTGAACCGTGGAGTTCCGCTTCGACCGCAAGGAACCGGGTGTCTGGATCTCCGCCGGCACCCACGTGGCGCTGCTGGCCTTCGCGCTGTTCAGCGTGGCGGCCCCGGCCCTGCCGGAGGCGCAGGAAGGCGTGCCTGTCGAGGTGATCACCGAGAACCAGTTCTCCGAGATCACCAAGGGCGAGCGCCAGGCCGACAAGCCGATGCCGAACGCCCAGCCGCGCGCCGATCGCCAGGCCGAGAAGGTCGAGGATCGCGAGCCCGAGAACGCCAAGACCGACGCGCCGACCGCGCCCAAGCGCACGGCCGAGATGAAGCTCGCCAACGCGGAGGAGATGCCCCTGCGCGCCGAGCCGGATCCGCAGGAGGTCGCCAAGGCTGCCAAGGCCGCGGAGGAGAAGCGCGAGGCCGAGAAGGCTGCCGCCAAGGCCGCCGAGAAGGCGGCGGAGAAGGCCGCGGCCGACAAGGCGGCTGCGGCGGCCAAGGCCGAGGCGAAGGCCGCCGCGAAGGCCGAAGCCGAGAAGCGCGAGCAGCTCGACAAGCTGATCGAACGCCAGGAGGCCGAAGCGGTCGCCGCGGCCGAGAAGGCCGCCGCCGCGAAGGCCGAAGCCAAGGCCAAGGCGGATGCCGCAAAGGCCGAGGCCGCTCGGGAAGCCGCCCGGAAGGCCGCCGAAGCCAAGGCCGAGGCGGAGGCGGAGCGTCAGAAGGAGATGGCCGAGGCCAAGGCCGCCCAAGAGAAGGCGGACGCCGCCGCCAAGGCCGAGGCCGCCGCCAAGGCGAAGGCCAAAGCGATGGCGGACGCGAAGGCCAAGGCCGATGGCGAGGCCAAGGCGCGCAAGCAGGCCGAGCTCGCCGACAAGTTCAACGCCGGCGATATCCGCTCGATGCTGGCCTCGAAGGCGCCGTCGCAATCGACCGGCGCCACCGGACACACGGTGCAGAAGGTGGCGGCTCTGGGCGCCGCGACCGGGACCGCGCAGCGCCTGTCGCCGTCCCTGCGCGACGCCCTGGTCGGGCTGCTGCAGCAGCAGATCGAGCGCTGCTACTCGGCTCCGCCCGGCGCCGCTCAGGGCGTGGTCCTGCCGGTGCTTGACATCCGGCTGAACCCGAACGGCTCGCTCAGCACCGAGCCGCGGATCATGCGCGGCGGCTCCAGCGGCGTGGACCAGTCGATCGCGCAAGCCGCGCTCCGGGCGGTGCGCCGCTGTGCGCCGTATAACATTCCGGCCACCTACGCGCCGTATTACAACGACTGGAAGGCCATCAACGCGGAGTTCGAGTTCACGGCGACCTGAGGTCGTCACCCGCGCAGATTTCCGCCAACCGCCTCCCCGTCTGATCGCCACTTCGGATCCGACCCATGCATAACTCTCGCTCCGCCGGGCCTCTTCCGGCGTCCTACGCCGCGCGCCTGATGGCCGTCCTGGCTTTCCTCGCGGCCTTCATCGCGGCGCCGGCCCAGGCGCAGCTGCAGCTGCGCATCGGCGGCGGCAACTTCCAGCCGATGCCGATCGCCATCGCGGATTTCGGCGGCGATCCGAGCCTCGGCGGCCTCGTCTCCGGGGTGGTGACCAACAACCTGCGCCGCTCCGGGTATTTCACGCCCCTCGACCACGGCCGCTTCCCCGAGCAGCCGAACTTCGACGCCGCGCCGAACTTCGAGGCGTGGCGCGCCACCGGCGTCCAGGGCCTGGTCACGGGCCGCGTCTCCCGGGATGCCTCCGGCAAGCTCAAGGTCGAGTTCCGCCTCTGGGACGTGACGTCGGGCCAGCAGATGACCGGCCAGCAATACGGCACCGACACCGCCAACGCCCGGCGCACCGGCCACCTGATCTCGGACGCGGTCTATACCAAGATCACCGGCCTCGGCCCCTGGTTCGACAGCCGCATCGCCTTCGTGGACGAGAGCGGCCCCAAGGAGAACCGGCGCAAGCGCCTGATGGTGATGGATCAGGACGGCGCCAATGTCCGGGCGATCACCAGCGGTGAGATGTCGATCGTCGCACCGCGCTACTCGCCGGCCACGCAGGACATCGCCTTCATGGCCCAGGCCACCGGGCACCAGCCCCGGGTCCAGGTGATCAACCTCGAGACCGGCGCGCGCCAGGCGCTCGGCAGCGTCGACTCGATGAGTGCGAGCCCGCGCTTCTCGCCGGACGGGCGCAAGCTCGTCATGAGCGTGCAGCAGGGCGGCAACGCCGACATCGTGACGATGGACATCGCCTCGAAGGCCCAGCACGCGATCACCAACGGCATGGCGATCGACACCTCGCCGACCTACGCCCCGGACGGCGCGCAGATCGCGTTCGAATCGGACCGCGGCGGCTCGCAGCAGGTCTATGTGATGGGCGCGGATGGCTCGAACCCGCACCGGATCACCTTCGGCACCGGCTCCGCCTCGCAGCCGGCCTGGTCGCCCCGCGGCGACCTGATCGCCTATACCCGCCAGCGCAACGGCGGCTTCGCGATCTGCGTGTCGAAGCCCGACGGCACCGGCGAGCGCGTCCTCACCGAGGGCTACCACAACGAGGGGCCGACCTTCGCGCCGAACGGCCAGTACGTGCTGTTCTTCCGTGATCCGGGCGGCCAGGGCGGCGGCAAGCTGTTCATGGTCGACATCACCGGGAAGGTGGAGCAGCCGATCCCGACGCCCTCCTACGCCTCCGACCCGACCTGGTCGCCGCTACTGGCGGGACGCTGAGTCCTTTTGGGATTCTGGAGCCCAGCTACCAGTCGGGCTCCAGGGCGTCGTTCGTTTCGCGGCCCGTGACGGCAGGGGTGAGCGTCGCGGCCTGATCCCGCAGTGCTTTCGGCAAAGCCCCGAGGACGGGATCGTCGAAGCCGAGATGCGGCAGGTAGCGGGCGATGAGTCCGGCAATGAGCTTGGCCTGTGCGGCGTCGCGGCGGCGCTTCTCGGGATTCCGATCCGGTCTCTCCGACAACCAGGCTTTGTGAAGAGCGAAGGCGCGCGGGTCGGGTACGATCATCTCGGCCGGGTAGCCGCGCAGATCGAGCACCGTGGCTCGGACCTTGGGACTGTTCACGAGCCAGGCGAGACCAAAAATCTCGACCGCGACGAGATCGTCCGGGTCGCGCCCGATCTGTCTGACCTCACTCGGTCTGATCGGGTCCTTCGGAGCGGGTGTGATCAGATCGACGATGTAGCCGTCGCGGTTTGCGGCACGAAACCCGCGCTTGCCCATGACCTCGAAGGAGTGATCGACCTTCCTGAGAAGGCCGACGATTCCCGAGGCTGCGACTTCGGGCACGATGAGTTTCAGGCTGGCCCGCGCATCGTACAACAGATCGAAATCGGCTGTTTCGAGGACCGTCTGGTCGATCTGGACGCCGGCCATCCGTTCATAGGCGAACAGGGCATTGGTGCCGACCGTGGCGACCACCGGTTCCGTGAGGCGGGCATCGGACAGGGCCCGCAGGATTCGGGCGGCCATCACCGGCATTCGGCCAAGGCGCAATGCTCGGTTGACGGCCGCGATCGTGTTCAGCCGTTGCGCGAGCGAAGCGCTGCGCATCTTCGCATGTGAACGGCCATCGACGAAGCGCTGGTGAATGGCCTCCGTCTCCTCCGAACGAGGACCGAGCGATTTCCAGACACCACGCTTGAAACGATAGAGGTAGCTGCGCCCCTCGACGGATTTCCACGCCATCGAGCCGGCGAAGCGACTCTGCAAGGTCGATTGCGCCGCGCGATAGGCATCGAAGACCTGCTCGGCATTGATGAGCTGCCGGGCCTGTTCGTCGTCGAGTTCCCTGTACGGCATCGTGCCCGTCCGTGCAGACGTTAGGACTCAATGCATACCATCTAAGCTTATGATTGGAAATGCGTTATCCGTTTTCCGATTGGTCGGAGGCACAAAATGGATAATCGGATTTGGCTTCGCCGACCCGCCTATGGGTCGGAAAATTCTGCTCAATGCCGAGCCGTGCCCGAGAAATGATTGGCGGCCGCTACCCCTGCACCAGCAACCGGTCCCGCGCCCGCAGGGCTGGAAAAAACCGGCCCCAGAGCAGCGCGACCGCGATCGTGGCGGCACCCCCGACCACCACCGCCGGCACCGCCCCGATCGCGGCGGCGAGCACGCCGGATTCGAACTCGCCGAGCTCGTTCGAGGCGCCGATGAACACCGTGTTCACCGCCGAGACCCGGCCGCGCATGGCGTCCGGCGTCTCGCCCTGCACGAAGGTCTGGCGGACATAGACCGAGATCATGTCGGCGGCGCCCGTGACGAACAGGCAGGCCATCGACAGGGGCAGCGAGGTCGAGAGGCCGAATGCCACGGTCGCCGCGCCGAACACGGCGCAGGCCCTGAGCATCCGCACCCCGGCATGGCGCCGGAGCGGGCGATAGGCCAGCAGGACCGCCGTGGCGACCGCCCCGAAGGCCGGCATGCTCCGCAGCGCCCCGAGGCCGAGGGGACCGACATGCAGCACCTCGCCGGCATAGATCGGCAGGAGCGCGGTGGCGCCCCCGAGCAGGACGGTGAACAGGTCGAGGCTGATGGCGCCCAGCACCACCGGCTGCGAGCGGATGTAGCCGATGCCCGCCGAGAGCGCCGCCCAGGTGATCGGCGGCCGCTCGGTCACGGCCGCGGGCCGGAACCGGATCAGCGCCGTCAGGAGGCTCGCGAGGGCGAAGCTGGCGGCTGCGCCGCCGAACACCACCGATGGTCCGAGCGCGTAGAGCAGGCCGCCGAGCGCCGGACCCATCACCGAGGCGCTCTGCCAGAGCGAGGCGTTCCAGGCGATGGCCGAGCTGAATTGCGGGCCCGGCACCAGGGTCGGCAACAGCGCCTGCAGCGCGGGATTGGCGAAGGCCCGGGCGGTGCCGACCACGATCACCAGGGCGTAGATCGGCCAGACCGCCTGGAAGCCGGCCAGCGCATAGGTCAGGAGCCCGAAGCTCGCCAGGCTCTGGAGCGCGAAGGCCGCGGCACCGACGAGGCGGCGGTCATAGGCATCCGCCACGTGGCCGGTGATCAGCGCGCAGATCACAGCGGGCAAAAAGCCCGCCAGCCCGACGAGGCCGAGCGCCAGGGCGGAATGGGTGAGGTCGTAGACGAACCAGCCGATCGCCACCGCCTGCATCTGGTAGGCGAGGCCCGTCAGGAAGCGGGCCGCGCCGAACAGGCGGAAATCGCCGATGCCGAAGACGGCCCAGCCGGAACGATCTTTTTGGGACATGCGCCCTGCTGAGCCCGACCGGGGGATTAATCAAGCCCGGCGATGTTGCCCTCAGTGAAGCGCGAGACCCGGCTTGCGGGTCGTGGTCGCGGTCGCGGCTGGGGTCATGAGGGGCCGGCTCACCTCGCGCCGGTCGAGGCGAGCCGGCCCCTCACTGGGAAAAAGCGGGAAGGTACAGGTCACCTGGGTCCCGGCCCCGGGCGCGGTCTCGAGATGGACACGCCCGCCATGGAGTTCGACGAAGGACCGCACGATCGACAGGCCCAGACCGACGCCGCGGTGGCGGGTGCCCAGAGTGTGGCTCTCGAAACGGTTGAAGACCGAATCGGCGATCTCCGGCGGCATGCCGCGGCCATGGTCGCGCACGCTCAGGATCAGCTCGTTCGCGTCCCGGCGGGCGCGGACCTCGACCCGCTGCCCGGCCTCCGAGAAGCCGACGGCGTTCGAGAGCAGGTTGAACAGGATCTGCCGCACCCGCTTCCCGTCCGCGTGGACGCTGCCGATATCCTCCGGCACGTCCAGCGCCAGGGTGATGTGGGATTCGGCCAGCCGATCCTCGATGCCGCGCACGGCCGCCTCGATGGTGGACTGGACGTCGACCTCCTCCCGCTGGAGCTCCAGGGAGCCTGCATCGATCGAGGCGAGGTCGAGGATGTCGTTGATGATCACGAGCAGCGCCGCCGAGGAGCGCATGATGTGGTCGGAATATTCGCGCTGGCGGTCGTTGAGCGCCCCGACCGTCTCGTCCCCCAGGAGCTGGGTGAAGCCGATGATGTTCGTGAGCGGCGAGCGCAGCTCGTAGGAGACGTGGTGCACGAAGGTGTCGCGCAGCTGCGCGGCTTTCTCCAGCGCGTCGTTCTTCTCGGTCAGCGCCCGCTCGACGTTCACGCTGGCGGTGACGTCGATCAGGGTCAGCAGGGTCGCGCCCTCGGGCAGCGGCTGCGCGGCGCAATCGAGGACGGTGCCGTCCACCACCGCCAGGCGGCAGGACCGGGCGGTGCGCGATTCGAGGCCGACCACCGCGTCGCGGATGTCGAGCCACGGCTCCTCGGACGGCGCCAGGGGCCGGCAGGCCTCGATGACGGCATCGACGTGGGGCCGCTCCTCCACGGTCGCCGGATCGAGCTGCCAGACGGTGCAGAACGCCCGGTTGGCCAGCGTCATGCGCCCGTCGGCGCCGAACACGGCGACCGGCTCGGCCAGGGTGTCCAGGGTCTCGGCCTGCAGGCGGCGCAGGGCGTTGTAGCGCGATTCGGCGTTGAGGCTGTCGGAGACGTCGTCGAACAGGTAGGTCAGGCCCCCCTGCGGGTTCGGATCCGCGACCACCCGGAGCGTCCGACCGTCGGGCAGGTACCACCAGCTCTGGTTGGCCTCCGCGGCCCGGTAGGCGGCCAGCACCCCCTGCTTCCAGCCGCGGAAATCGGCGTGCTCCTCGAGCTTCCGCTCGGCCCGGAGGTGATCGAGGATCTCGCCGTCGGCGGGGCGGCTGTCGAGGAAGGCCTGATCCAGGTCCCAGAGCTGGCGGTAGGCGGCGTTGTGGAAGATCAGCCGCTGCGACACGTCGAACATCGCCACCGCGGTGGGCAATTGGTCGAGGGTGCGGACGTTGGCGTTCATCTGGCGCTGGAGGTCGGCGCGGACGCTCTCCAGCTCGGACACGTCGATGGCGATCCCGACGCGGCCGCTGTCCAGGGTGGTCTCGAACACGTCGAGCATGCGCCGGCTGCCGGCGACCACGGCCGAGAGCCGCGGGACGGTCCGGGTCAGGCCGGCCGAGCGCGCCGCCTCGTCGCGGATGATCGCCTCGCGGGCCGGACGGTCGAACAGCTCGACGCCGCCATCCAGCGCGGCCTCGCGGGTCTCGGCCTCGACGGCCGCCACGTAGGCGGCGTTGACCCAGCTCAGGCCGCCCTCGCGGTTGCGCCGCCAGACCGGCTGCGGGATCGCGTCGAGCAGGCCGGCCAGGGCCGAGAGGCCGCGGCGGGTCTCGTCCAGGGTGGCGCGCAGGTCGGCGATCTCGCAGCGCTCCTGGCTGGTCTCGCGCAGGCGCAGCAGTGCCCGGCCGGCCACGGCCTGCCCGTGCGCGTCGATGCTGCGCCCGGTCTGGGTGCGCAGGCTCACGGTAAAGCTCGTGCCCCGCGCCCGCAGGGTCTCGACCGCGGCCTCAACCGCGGCGGCGTCTGAGGCGACCAGCCAGGTACCGAAGGCCAGGACCCGGCGGGCATAGCCCGAGGTCGGCCGCTCGCCGTAGATCGCCAGGCTGATATCGCCCTCGACCACGGGTTCGCTGCGCCGGTCCCAGGTGACGATGATCTGACGCTCGGCGTTGAGCAGCATCTCGGCGCGGTCATGGGCGCCGCGCAGCACGTCGAGGGCGCCGGCCAGCTCGCGCTCCCGGCGGGTCCAGCGCCCGCGCTCGTAGAGGTGGAGCAGCGACAGGATCACCGCGAAGGCGACCAGGCCGCCGAAGATCGCCAGGGCGGCGACCCCGTGCATCTCGCGCGGCGCATGCGTGGCGGCGGTCTCGGGCAGTTCGGCGAGCGCTGCGCTCGCCGCGGTCAATGTGAGCGTACCCACGCAGATTCGAACGTGCGCGGCACGACCGACACCCATGATAGCCCTGCCCCCACCCTGGCGATCCGAACGCGCGTGCAACCGCGCGGCGCAGAACGCACCGTTCCCGCAGCTGATTCTCTCGAACCGTCGCGGACCCACCGATCTAAGATTCGCTCGCACCTTACCGTGCGGCGGAATCGACCCGGAAGGGGAACGAAGCGTGGCTATACGCCGGTCGCTCACAATCATCCGTTAACGACACTCAGAAGACACAGTGCGGTTGCGGCAAAACGGATTGACAAACGAAAGGGCCCGACGCAGCGCGCCGGGCCCTTTTTGACGTCTCATCGCTGCGGCGGCGATCGTGCCGGCCGCCGCCTCGCCGGGCGGGAATTCAACTGCCGGTTCGACGCGCACGCCGAACCGGGGCCGTTCCCGACCGCGGCCGGCTCAGTAGCGGTAGTGCTCGGACTTGAACGGGCCCGACTCGGACACGCCGATATAGGCGGCCTGGTCGGGGCGCAGCTTCGAGAGCTTCACGCCGATCTTCTCCAGGTGCAGGGCCGCGACCTTCTCGTCGAGGGTCTTGGGCAGGGTATAGACCTGCTTCTGGTACTTGGTCGTGTTGGTCCAGAGCTCGATCTGCGCCAGCGTCTGGTTGGTGAACGAGGCCGACATCACGAAGGACGGGTGGCCGGTCGCGTTGCCCAGGTTCACCAGGCGGCCCTCCGACAGGAGGATGATGCGGTGGCCGTCCGCGAAGGTGATCTCGTCCACCTGCGGCTTGATGTTCGACCACTTGAGGTTCTTCAGGCCGGCGACCTGAATCTCGTTGTCGAAGTGGCCGATGTTGCAGACGATCGCCCGGTCCTTCATCGCCCGCATGTGGTCGAGGGTGATAATGTCCTTGTTGCCGGTGGCGGTGACGAAGATGTCGGCGCGCGGGGCGGCATCCTCCATGGTCACGACCTCGTAGCCTTCCATGGCGGCCTGGAGCGCGCAGATCGGGTCGATCTCCGACACGAGCACGCGGCAGCCGGCGTTGCGCAGCGACGCGGCCGAGCCCTTGCCGACGTCGCCGAAGCCCGCGACCATGGCGACCTTGCCGGCCATCATCACGTCGGTGCCGCGGCGGATGCCGTCGACCAGCGACTCCTTGCAGCCGTAGAGGTTGTCGAACTTCGACTTGGTGACCGAATCGTTCACGTTGATCGCCGGGAAGAGCAGCTTGCCCTCCTTGGCCAGCACGTAGAGGCGGTGCACGCCCGTGGTGGTCTCCTCGGAGACGCCCTTGATGCTGTCGGCCAGCCCGGCGAACCAGCCCTTCGGCTTCTCGGCGAGCTTCTTCTTCAGGAGCGCGAAGAAGACCTCCTCCTCCTCGCTCTCGGGCTTGTCGAGGAAGGCGGTGTCGCCGTTCTCGGCGCGCAGGCCGAGATGGACGAACATAGTGGCGTCGCCGCCGTCGTCGAGGATCATGTTCGGCATGCCGCCGTCATGCCAGTCGAACAGGCGCGAGGTGTAGTCCCAGTATTCCTCCAGGGTCTCGCCTTTCACGGCGAAGACCGGGATGCCGGCGGCCGCGATGGCGGCGGCGGCGTGGTCCTGGGTCGAGTAGATGTTGCAGGAGACCCAGCGGATGTCGGCGCCGAGCGCCTTCAGGGTCTCGATCAGCACGGCGGTCTGGATCGTCATGTGGAGCGAGCCGGCGATCTTGGCGCCCTTCAGGGGCTGGCCCGCGCCGTACTCCTCGCGGACCGTCATCAGGCCCGGCATCTCCGTCTCGGCGATCGAGATCTCCTTGCGGCCGTACTCGGCCAGCCCGATGTCCTTGACGATGTAATCCTTGGCCATGAGTCGGCGGCTCCGTGTTCGCGTTGCGGTTCGGGGCCAGCCCGTACCACTTCGCGGGATATGAAGCAATCAAGACATAAACATGTCTTTATGCGTTCCAGGCTGCGGGCTGGCTGCCCGCGCCGCTCGGAAGCCCTAGATTTCGATCTCGGTGCCGACCTCCACCACCTGCCGGGTCGGCACGCCGAAGAAGGCGCCGGTGCGCTCGGCGTTGCGCTGCATGAAGGCGAACAGGTTCTCCCGCCAGGCCGCCATCCCGCGATGGTCGTCCTTCGGGATGATCGTCTCGTGGCCGACGAACACGGTCATGTCCTCGATCGCGTTGGCCGGCAGGTGGCGGGCGGCGACCGCGCAGGCGAGGCCCTCCGGGATCGAGGCATCCTCCATGAAGCCGTAGCGCAGGATCACCCGGTAGAAGTCCGGCGCCAGGATCGTGACATGGGCGCGTTGCTCCACCGGGATCGTGGGGGTCTCCTCGTAGAGGGCGGTGATG
>NZ_JAKSYJ010000020.1 GCF_022829365.1 Methylobacterium sp. J-077
CACGCCGCGTGAGGCTGCGTTGAAGGCTGAATCCGTCATCGCCGGCGTAGCGCAAGCCGAGTTGCCCGTTCCGGTCTGGCTCGCCCGCGCCAGTCCCACTATCGCCGCGCGCCCGCTGCACCACCTCGCCGACGCTCAGAGGGACCTCTTCTCCGCGGAGGCCGCCTAGGGCCACCCCTCTCTGTACCCGTCATCGCAGGCTCTGCTACAGCCCCATTCTTTCCCGTCCGCGCGCCCGCGGCGTTCGCCACACCGCAAAGCGTGCCGCGGGCAAGCCCGCGACGACAGGCGCTCCACGGGCCTGCTCCGCGCAGCACCCCCGCGCGTCCCTAGCC
>NZ_JAKSYJ010000023.1 GCF_022829365.1 Methylobacterium sp. J-077
CGAAGACACCATGCCGATGATGCCGCCGACCGCCCGCTCGAAGTTCTCGGCCATCTGGCGCATGCCGGTCCTGCGCTGTTCCTCGGCGTCCAAGCGGGACTCCGCCGTCGCTTCTTCCAGCGCCCTCATGCGGATCAGGCCGTCTTTGAAGATCTCAACTGCCGATGCCATCGCGCCGATCTCATCGCGGCGTTCCGCGCCTGGCACCTCCCGGCTTCCGCTAGGATCAGCGCGCCGGGCCAGAACACCAGGCTGAGCAGGGCGATCGGCCCGATTGGCCGCCCCTTCCACCACGCGATGATGACCGGCAGGAACAGGGCGGGGATCGCCACTGCCAGGAAGGCCCAGAACGCCAGGTCGGATAGGTCCATGTGCAATCCGTAGCTCGTCCTAATGCTACGCTTCTTTCACGCCTGGTGGCACAGTGCCCCCGCTATGCCGATCCGGCCCGAGCACCGCTTCTTCTACCCGATCGACTGGCGCGAGCTGTCGATGGCGATCCGCTTTGGCCGGGCGCAGGGCCGGTGTGAGAGCTGCGGGCGACCGCACGGGCAGATGTCTACCACCTCGGCGACGGGCGCTGGTGGGATGCTGAGGCCGCCCGCTGGCGCGCTGGTTGGGGGCGCCGGATCCGGCTCAAGGCCGGGGCATTGGACGTTCTCGGTCGCGCTCGCCGGACCTATGTCGTCCTGGCCGCCGCCCACCGGGATCACGACACGACCAACAACGCGGACGCCAACCCCGCGGCCTTCTGCCAGCGCTGCCACATGATCCACGACCGGCCGGAGCATCAGAGACGACGCAGGCGCACGCTGTTCCGAAGGAAGGCGATGGGCGACCTGTTCGGCGGCCCCTACGCCTGACGGTGAGTCTTCTTCAGGCTACCATTGGATAGCTGGTGACGTGCCGGGTGATGGGACAACGATACACACCCTGGGGGTTGTAGATTATCAAAGTTTGCCGGCACTGTGCCAGCCTAGCCGTGTTAAGGAACCCAATGATGCATTGGGCCGCCATCGTCCTTGCTGCCTACGCTGTCGGCTTCGTCGAGTTCTGGCACTTGTGCGAGGACGCTCCGCTCATGCGGGACGAGGATAGCGTTCAGCAGGTCGAACAGGACCAGCAGACCCAATCACAGCTACTTGCTGCCGCGCTGTGCGAGGACGGCCGGGACGGTGCGCAGCATGATCTCGATGTCCCGGCGCAGGCTCCAGCGGCTGGCATAGTCCAGATCCAGCGCCACGCGCTCGGCGTAGCTGGTGTCGGACCGGCCTGAGACCTGCCACAGCCCGGTCACGCCCGGGGGCACGGCAAAGCAGATCGCGAACGCCCGGCCGTAGCGGGCGACCTCGGCCTGCACGATCGGGCGCGGCCCGACCAGGCTCATCTCCCCGCGCAGCACGTTCCACAGCTGCGGCAGCTCGTCGAGCGAGGTCTTGCGCAGCACCTGGCCTATGGCGGTGATTCGCGGGTCGTCGCTGAGCTTGTGCGTGGCCGCCCACTCGGCTCGGGCCTGGGGGCTGGCGGCGAGGTGGGTGGCAAGCACGGCCTCGCCGTCGATGACCATCGAGCGGAACTTCAGGCAGCCGAAGCTGCGCCCGTCGCGGCCAAGCCTCATGTGGCGGAAGACCGGCGCCTTGCGGTCCCCCGCCCAGACCAGACCGGCGATCAGCAGCATCAGCGGCAGCAGCAGGAATAGCGCGGTAGCGGCGACACTGATGTCGAACCCACGCTTGGCCGCCCAGTCGAGCCGCAGTCCCCGAGCCACGAACGGCGTTGAAGGCAAAACTGCCTCCACGACCGTCTCGGCCGCCTCGCTTACCTGCACCACAACATGCTCGGTTACCTCGGACATTTCCATAGAATGCTGCGGCGCACGAAACCCAATGGCGGTAGAGAGCTCGGCATGACTCTGCATGGTCTCAAATCCTCGGATGAGGCCAATGGCGGAGGGTTGATGATTGGTTATTAAGGCACTCTTAGCGAAATGAAACTTCGTAATCAAGCTATCATGCAACTTATTCTGATACCTAAGATAGGTTATCGATGTAACTGATTGTATCCAGGGAACCAATTGTGTGATATTAAAACAATTCCTAACAAGGATTTCACATTAGGTATTTTATACTTAGACGCGACATTATATGAGTTTAGGCATAGGCAGCAGCAGTAGCTCCAGATCACGTCATTGTGCACTGCATCTCCATCAACATTCCTTAGGTGTCGAAACTCATCCCAGGGACGCCTGAGTCCTAGGGGGAGGAACGGGTTTGCCGACGCGTGATTGCCTTGTTACCGCATGGCGGGCTTCTGCGCCCGATCGGCGGATACATAAGGGAGATACGCCTATGAAAGCACTGCTCGTCGTCGCGGCCATCCTCGCCCTCGGCAGCCCAGCATTCGCTGCTGAAAGTGGCTCAGGTGGCTCAAGCCGATCAGGGACCGCGAACAGCACCGGTCCGAATGATGCCGGCTCAGGCTCATCACCCGGTGCGTCCGGCAGTGGTCCTTCTACTGGCGGGATGAGCCGCTCTGGCACCACCAACAGCACAGGGGCCAACGACGCCGGGTCAGGCTCGAAGCCAAGCGGGACCAGCGGAACGCCTGGCAACCGCTAAACATCGATCTAATGGGGCGGCCTCACCGCCTCCCCGTTCACGGTTTAACTATTCCGATTGAGTGTGCGGTCGCATCCGCTTGGTCGCGATACGGTCCTGCAGACACCGACCGTTAACCGGATTGTCACTCGCTCGCCGCATGTCGGCGGTAGGCACTCTCGCTCCTGCAACAGCTGAGAGCAGAGCATGACGCGAGCCGACCTCGACAAGCGCGCAGAGCTGACCGTGTGGCCCGGCCGAGGGCCCGCACACGTCGCACAAGGTCACGAATTCCCGACGCTACGCCAAGCTCTCGCGGCCGCAGCTGAGGCCATAGACGCTGAGGATGCGCAGCCCTGGATCATTACGGAGGACGGCGACATCCTCTCGCCCCGTTGGATCAGAGTCAACGCCGGATCAAGCCGCCTACAATAACGGGCCGTGAGCCGGCGCTTGCGGTCTCCAGTCCCGCCGCCGCACCGACCCTCACGCGACTGCCCGGCCGAGGATTCACGGGTGGCCTACGGGGAACTGGCCCGTAGAACGCCTGTCGTCGCATGCTTGCCCGCCGCACACCTTGCGGTGTCGCGAACGCCTCGGGCGCGCCGACGGGAAGAGGTCGGCCTGTAGCAAGCGTAGGAGGTGCTGTCGCCGTCAGATCACCGGTGGCTGAGGACCGTCCATTGCGTCACGACTGACTCGTCGGCCGGCATGTAGGCGTCGACGATGGCACCCTTGCGGTTCACGACGCAGATCATCGCCGCTTCCCGCACCTCGTACATCATGGGACGATCGTAGGTGATGCGGAACAGCACAGGAGCGAAGTAGTCGCCCTTCTTGTCGGTCTTGTCCGCGCCCGCCGACACCGCCTCAACCTGCTTCATGCCGGCCTTACCGGCCTCGCTCATGACGGTGGCCCGGCAGGTATCCACCGTGCGATTGCGGCCCGGTACCTCAGGCAGGGGCTGTCCTATTCTCTGCAGCGCGGCGGAGGTGCCCTTCACCAAGCCGGTACCGGGTACCATCGATAGGACGGTCTGCTCACCAGCCGCGGCCGAAGCTGGTCCAATCGGCGCGATCTGCCAGGGCATCTGCCATGTGGCGGCCGAGCTGTCCGGCGCGGCGGGGGCATCCTGCGCTAGCGCCGGGCCGGCCAGTGCAGAGATCAGGGACACGCAGCAGATCGAACGTAGGGACATCACGGCTCTCCTTTTTGCGGGGGTGAACGAGGGGCCGCGGCATCGAGCTAATCCGTCGGCGCGAGGGCGGGTGGCAGCGTCCAGGGTGCGGACGGCGCAGGAGCAGTTGATGGTACGGGCGAGCGATCGGCTCTCGCCCGGTGCAGAGAAGTATGTGCGACTGTGCCCGCATCGATCCGCGCCCGGACCGCTTGTGGCAGGTTGATGATGCCCGCCGTCTGCTCAGTGTCGCGATACGGCACTCGGGCTCGCGAGGCTGCTGTCGCCGGCTTCGGCCGTCTGAGCGACTGCACGTGTTTCGCTGGTCCGGGGTTCAGGATCGGCGCGACCACGCCCCCGGCGTCGTGGGGCGTCGTGATCGGGCTCGTTCGATCCACCACCTGCCGCGCAGGATCCGGGTTGAGCGTCGCCACGCGTCCGGGCGGGGGCACAGCGGTGATCGTCGGTGCAGAACGACCGAGAACCTCGATCGGAGCCTGCGCCTGGATCGATCGGGGCGGCAGGATCGGCGCAGGGGTCGGCCTCGTCGACAGGGCTCGCGTCGGCCCCGGCTCGGTTCGATCCTGCGACTGTTGCGAGACATCTGGTTCGAGCGTCGCGACCACTGACGGCGGGACCGATGTTCTGACATCCCGGCGTTCAGTGGGCTCGTTCCAGACAGTCGGCTGTTCGTGCATCAGATGAGCCGCATCAAGGGGTGCGCGGCCGATCAGTGGCAGGCGCGGGTCGGCGCGTGGCGGCAGGAACACCGGCTGCTCCGCCGTATCGGCGGGGTTCGGATCCAGGAAGGTGCGTGGTCCGTCTGCAGACGGCGAAACATCCGGATAGTCCCTGGTCGATAGCGGCCCTGTCAGGTGCGGGACCTCGACCCACGACGGGAAGATAGCGGGTGTCGAAGCTTCGACGGGCACGACAGATGTCGTGCGACGCGGCGACGTCAGCAAAATCCAGCTGCTGCGCGGAACAAGCCAGGTCGCGCCGACGGCAATCAGTGCGAGGGTAGAGAGGCAGGAAATCGAGATCGTGGCCCAAGATGACAGGTGGCTGCTAGGCCTAACGACCGTGAGCGGCCGGGCAGCACCGACAGGCTTCAGATCGCCTACAAAGACGGGACCACGCTGTAACATCCTCTCAGAACTGGTTTGAGCAAGAAATAGTTCAAGGCCAGGGTGATTCAGAATCTTCGCAAGCCGAACACGGTTAAAATCGTGCTCGTGCGCAATGCTGATGCAGAATGCTTAAATAGTTTGAGGTGGAGCGTCGCACGACAGGCAATAACCTCGCCTCCATCCCAGCGCCGTTCGTCATACCGCCCGCCCGCAGACCCTCACCGCATGGCTCGGCCAGCCCTACCACCCGCACGGATTCGAGGACGTGTCGCTCGGCCGAGGTCGCCCGCCGCTTGTCGGCAGCCCTTCTTCGGCTCCGTTTTCCCCGATTCTGACAGGACTAGAACTTCAGTAGGCGTGCGCTGCGGGGATTTGCACCCTCCCCCCTGAGGGATGGATCCCTTCCGGGACAGGCGCAGCCAGGCGGTCCACTCGGCCGAGACGATACGGACGATGTTCGGCAGGTTGCGAAACCCCGTGACGGGGCGCTCCTCGACCGTGACCAGCCCGAGCTTGCGCGCCTCGCGGATAGCATTGCGCACGGTGGTCTCGGACACGCCCACGATCGCCGCGACGTGGCCCATGGCCAGCCGGCAATCGCCGCGCCGGGCCGTCTCGGCCGCGACGAGGGCGAGCACGCCTTGCTCGGCGTGGGTGAACTTGGCGGCGAGACCTAGCGGCATGCGGCCAGAGGCGGCCCAGCGGCGGCGGCGCTCCATGCTGGCGCCCGTGCGTGGCCGGGAGCCGACGCCGGGCCTCCTGGGGCTGCTCTGGGGTTTTTCGGTGCTTCCCGAGTAAGCCGCGCTCGCCGGATCCGGCGAGCTCCCCGAAACTGGGGAGCGCAAAACCTGAGTAACGCACAGGTTATGGCCCCGCCGCGGGGCGGAAAGGGTCCGTGCCTCGATCAGCCCGGACAGTGCCTCGGCCTCGGCCTCCGTAACCTTCCCGTCCCCGTAGGCGCGCCAGAGCAGCGCCGTCACTTGGGGCAGGGTGATTCGGCTGGCCGCCTCGATGGCGCGCCTCAACTCGTCGGCAAACATGATCCTCGGCCCCGTGAAAGGGCCGCAACAGGTCGTTCCGGGCCGCCGCAGGGGCGTCCGGTCCACAAGGCAAAGCCTCATCGTCGTCGGAATTGGCGTTCCGACTTGACGCCCGGGGGCGTCTCATGGCTTGTGAGGAGTTGCAGGTGGCCTCACAGGCCCTTTTGATTTCGACGGCCCTCCAGTTTGGCGACTGGGGGGCCGTTGGCTTTTCAGGGGTCGACTTGCGGCGGCGTAGTCTCCTGAATGGCGGCCGCGACTCGCTTACGCGAGCATGGCCGTGACCGCCCATGTCGACCGGGGCGCATAGCTAAGTCAACGCTAGAGCCCGAGCTCGTCGGGTTGCACCGCAGCAGCGCCCCCGCGTAGTTTGGCGCCGATGCCAGTCGGCCGCGTGCAGTCCCGCCGGTTCGCCATCTCGCGTGAGCTCTCAGCAAGACGAGGTCAGCATGGTTGTGACGCGGATTGTCGTGCTGTGTGGATGTGGCTTGGCATTGGGCGGCTGTCTGTCGTCAGCCGGGACCACCGGCTCTTACACAGCCCTGCCAGCAGTAGCGGTGTCCAACTATACCCTGCAGCCCGTCACCGAGCCCGGGCAGCTTCTGAACCCCGATCTGGGCAAAACCCGCGGGGGCGTGAACCCAAACGACGACCTGCTAAAATCTCAACGCGCCAGGGCGGCCTGGCAGGACCAGCGCCCCTCGGATCTCGCCTTACCGCAGTCGCTGTCCGCTCAGGCTGGCAGCGCTGGTGCAGGAGGGGGCACACTCGGCCTTGCGAGCACGAACAGTACGGCAGCCCCGCCCAAGAAGAGCGCTCGACGTGGCGCCGAGGCACAATCCTACAACGCAGAGACCGCGATGGATCGCCTCGAAAGGGACGGTCATCGGGATGCCAAGCCGATCTGCAGCGGCTGCTGAACCTCAGTGACGATGCGCGCCAGCCGAGCAGTACGGCTAAGGTCAGCGTTTGGGAGCAATGGGCTAAGCCGAAGCTCGTGGCCATCCGAAGCGGTTAGCGATCATAGGCTGTCACTAGGCACGATCGCCGCGCGTGTGTCTCACAAGGATGCCCTACCGTGCCTTTGGATCACTTGACGCCGTCAACCGAAGGTTTACGTGACGTTCACGCGCCGGTCTTAAGGTGCGAAAGATAGACGAGTGAGCCGGCCCATTCCGACAAGCCGCGATGCGGCGCGCGAGAGCGCAGGGAGTGAGCCGGCTCCGTCTGTTTTAGGGGAAGGGCGCGGAGGTTGCAGCGGTCGCTCTACGCTATCATGCTTGATGGCGGGTTCCTCACCAAGAAGCTTCACGCCAAACTTGGCCGACACGCTACCGCAGACGATGTGATGTCCGTCTGCGAGCGACTCCAGCGTTTGCCAGAAGTGAGCAATTACGAGTTGCTGCGCATCTATTATTACGACGCCGCACCATCGTCCGAAAGCCTTAAGTATCCAGTTAGCAAAACTAACTATAATCTCTCTACGACAGAACGCTATAGACAGGCACAGAGCCTATTCGATCAGTTGGTACTGAAGCCACACGTTGCATTGCGCATGGGCGAGGTCCGACTATCGCCAGAAAAGTGGAATATTAAACCTCGAGCTGCTCGCGATTTATTGCGTGCGCCGCGCCCCTTGCAAGATGACGACTTCATCCTCGACATTTCGCAGAAGGGCGTGGACATGCGGATCGGCATGGACATGGCGCGGCTAGCTTTACGCGAGATGGTCCGAGCGGTGGTTGTGGTGACAGGAGACTCCGATTTCGTGCCGGCGTTCAAGTTCGTTCGCCGAGAGGGTGTGAAAGTGTTTTTGGACCCAATGGGCTCGAACGTCCGTGTGGAGTTGAAGCAGCACTCAGACGTCGTCCTTGATCTCGACGCTCGCCCTGCGATCCCGGTCGACATAGCTGGTGGCTCAAGCTGAAGCTTCAAAACCACTACTTCACAAGCCGACATGCTGATGACGGGGCACGCTGTGAACGTCGACATTTTCGACTTCTGGGCTGACGTGTCGGGTGACGCTCACGAGCACCCCGCCGATAGAGACGTGCTCGCCCGATCGGATCACGGCTTCGACCTACGGTGCCTGCCCTCGAACGTCGATGGCCGGCTGAAGGACGCGAAGCTGGTCCTTTTGTTTGTGAACCCTGGCATGGATGCCGTTGACCTTGAGGAGGCGACGGATCCTGCGGCCCAGAACAAATACCGTGAGATGCGTGCTGGAACCCGAGAGCTTCGTGGCGCGGAAGATAAGTCCCGTGCCTACAAGTGGCTCGCGCCGATCACCAAGGATTTCGGACCCTGGGAGACTGTCCAGCACAACACCGCGGTCCTAAACATTGCGGCCTATCACTCGCAGGCGTTCAAGAGCCCGCACATGCTTGCTGCCCTGCCTTCTTGTCGTGTCTGCCTCGACTGGGCGCAGACGGTGCTGTTCCCTCAAGCTGAGGCCGGAGAGAGAGTCGTAATCTGCCTCAGGGCGGCGCGGTTCTGGGGCCTGAGGAATGACCGCACGCGCCACTTCGGCAGGAGCCTGTTTGCACCTTCCACGCTGCGCAACGGCCAGATCCGCCAGACGACTGATAGTGAGAGGGCTGAACGCGATACCATCGTCTCTGCGGCGCGCGCTGTATTGGCTACCGGGTGACTGACGGGCCGGCATCAGCGGTTCCCAACCATGTCGAGGAGCGCCACACCGACGGCCGCGATGATGTTGCCGCGACCCCGCCAGGGCAAAACGACGGTCTCCAACATCACCTCCGGCAAGGTGGTCTCGGGAGCCTCTGCCTCGCGGTCCTGGTCGTTGCCGCGCAGCCACGTGACCTGACTGCCGGTGTGGTTCTCGGGCGCGGCCAGTGACGGCTCGGCGTCCCCGCCGTCCTCCAGGTCCGGATCTTCGTCCATGCGGTCGAGCACGGCGATGATGCGGTCCGCGGCGTCAAGGGCGACCTGTGCGGCCGCCTCCAGGCTGGCGCGGAGCGCGCCGCCGGCCAGCGGCTCCAGATCCGGAGCGGCCGGTTTCGGACGCGGGGTGAAGGTGAGCACGTCGCCCATGATCGGTCTCGGGTCGCGATGAAGGGGAGGCCCGGCGGGATCCGGCCGGGGCGGTACGCACGGCGACAGGAAGGGGTGGCGGGCGCCGTTTAGCGCCCTGCCCTCTCAGCCTCAGCGTGGGCCAGCAGCTCACGGGCGAAGGCCGCGGTCTCGTCGGGGTCGCCGTTCTGGATCACTGGCCGGGCCAGCATTTCCAGCCGGGTTTCGCGGTCGCAGGCCGTGGTCGGACAGCGGCGGCGCGCCTCGTCGTTGGCCGTGGTCTCGACGTCGGTCAGGGCATCGCCCAGCCACTGCATCAGCTCACCGGCGACGTTGCCGCGAGCCCGGCTCTGCCAGCAGACTGCATAGGCAACGCCGCCAACGAGGTCCGCGAGATTGTGGAGCGCTTGCAGGTCGTCCATCGTGGCCGACGCGAGGTCGAGCATGCTGACGAGGCTGGTCTCGCGCCGAGACCGCTCCTCGCGGGTCGCCAGGACCGCGCGCAGAGCGTCAGCCACGGTAGACAGGCCCCGTTCGCCCGCCGACGGTACGAGGTCGGTGCTGGTGCGGTTCGTGGCTTCCCGCAGGTACTCAGCGAGAGCCGCGACCCCGGGCAGCGTGCTCGGCCGAGCCGTGAACAGCGCGTCGTAGGCCGCGACCTCGCGCTTGCCTGGCTCGTCAGAGGCGGCCATGGCCTCGGCGTAGCCCGGCGAGTTCGGCGCCATCTCGCCCCACACGTCTGATAGTCGGTCCCACTCGGCGTAGGCGGCGCGGTGCTCCTCGATCAGCGCGAACACTGGGTCGGGGCCGCTCTGCCGGCCGAGCGCAGCCAGGGCCTGCGCCTCCACGCTGCCGGGATCGACCGCGGCCGTCAGCGCCGGCAGGAACAGCTCGGCGCGGACCTTGGCCCTGTGCTTCTGGGCTTCCTCGTGGCCCATGCGCTCGTGCAGGTCCGCGGTTCGCCGCCGGAACTCGGCTCGGGCGATGCCGCGCAGGCGCTGGAGTTCCATGTCCAGGCCCTGCGGGATCTGGGCGAAATTCGTGGGCTTGATCGCTGGCGAAGCCATGAAACCGGGCGGCGGGTTGTGCCAGTCGACGGCGGCCGGCCCGGTGAAGGCGAGCAAGTCCGGATCAGGCCGTCGACCAGATCCTCCGGGTAGGCGACGTCCTCATTCCGCTGGGCGACGTGAGCCTTGAGGCGCAGACCAGCCAGGGACGCAGTCGGCAACTCGGCGATGCGGTCCTCGATCTCGCACAGCTCATCGAGGGCTTCGGCGGATGCAGCCTCGGCGGCCTCGACGCCGGTCCGCTCGCGCCACGCCTGACAGCGCTCAAACCACGCCTGCCAATCCGGCCCAGAGCCGGCCGGCGCGGGCCCAGGGCGATCGTCAGCAGCGTCTGAGACCGCGATCTGCCGCTGAATGGCTTGAGCATAGACATCGCGTGCCGCCTCCCATTCCCGGACAGTCGTCGGCCATGCCGGGCGTAGCTTCCCTGTCAGCTCAACCGCTCGCGGTTGCTCCCCCACCGACCGGGTTCTCAGCCGACCCTGCCGCACAGCCGCAGCAGGAAGCCAGCCCCTACGCGCAGATCGGCAACGCCCTGAAGAGCATCGCCGGCGGCCAGCAGAAGCAGGGCCAGCAGAAGGCCGGCGGAATGGCAGGGGGCGAGGCACCGGGCGGCCGGCCGATCTCGCTGCAGCAGGCGAGGGCCATGTTCGACCCGGGCAAGTTCTACGGGATGCTGCGAAACGCCGGGGTGAGAGGCCAGGCGCGGGGATCGTAGGTCTGGGCCGCGCTGTGCGGGCATAAGCTCAAGATGGCGGCCGCTGTGTCGAGTGACGAGGACCCATGAGGCGGCCACGAACGGTGCTCATCCGGAACAGGACAGGGGTGCAGAGGCGGGGTTATTCCGCCTACAGACCAAGGCACCCGTAGTCATGGGTCGTGCCGGACGAGCCGATCCGCACTGGGGTGCACAGGTGTGCAGAGAACATCTTCGAGCGTTCCCGAGCAGGCGCGAACGTTGGAGAACGTCCGCGCGGCTTCGGCCTGATGCACCTTGCTTCGATCGGCTTCGGTTTGAGAACGCAGGTCGCGGTGACAGGGGTCCCGGCAGCTTCAGTGCGTGTGGTGTGATACCACCTAGCTTATGGCCGCTGGACAAGCTCGCCAGCATCCCGGGCTACGACGCCACCCCGGGGCTCGACACCTTCCGCAAGGTGGTCGGCCGGGTCGGCTGCGCGATCATCGGCCAGACCGCCGAATTGGCCCCGGCCGACCGGCGCCTCTACGCGA
>NZ_JAKSYJ010000025.1 GCF_022829365.1 Methylobacterium sp. J-077
GCGTGCCCATGCCCGTCTACGCCGCGCGCGACCGGCCCGAGACGGTGGCCCGCACCGCCATGGATGCCGAGGTCGCGGAATGGCTGAAGACCGGACCCGTGCTTGGAGTGCCGGAGCCGTTCTACAAGCAGCGGCGCGCCCACGACGGCTTCATCGATGCCGACAAGCCACCCATCGGCAAAATCGGGCATCTCGGCCTTCGCGGACCGCACGGCACTGTACCCGTACGCGTCTACCACCCCTCCAAGCCTGGCCCGGCCGAAGGTGCCTCTCTGGTCTACCTGCACGGCGGCGGCTTCGTCGTCGGATCGCTCGACCAGTTCGAGACCGCCATGAGGCGCCTGTCCGAGGGCAGCGGCGCGCAGGTCTACTGCGTGGATTACAAGCTCGCGCCCGAGTACCAGTGGCCGGTCCAGATCGACGAGAACGAGTTCGTCGTCCGCTGGCTGTTCGAGCATGCCGCCGAACGCGGGGTCGACCCGGCGCGGATCGCGCTCGGCGGCGACTTGGCCGGCGGCAACATGACCTGCACGATCTCCCTGCGCCTGCGCGACACCGGCGGCCCGCGTCTCGCCCTGCAGGTGCCGCTCTACCCGGAGACGGCGCTCCCCTTCGACACCAAGGCCGGGATCGAGAACCGCACGGGCGCCTACGTCGATACGGCGGGCGTGCATCAGTTCCTCTGGCACCTGCTCCCGCACGACGTTGACTACATGCAGCCCTACGTCACGCCGATGAACGCGAAGAGCCATGCGGACCTGCCGCCGGCGCTGCTGGTCACCTGCGGCTTCGACATGCTGCGAGACGTCGGCCACACCTATGCCAGGAAGCTCGCGGCGGCGGGCAACGATCTGACCTACGTCCACCATCCGGACCTGCCGCACGGCTTCATCCAGATGACCGCGCATTCCCGGCGCTGCCTGGCGGCGACCGAGGAGTTGGCCCGCCTGCTCGGCGATGCCCTCCGCAGGGCCTGAAGGGCGCCGCAGCCGCACCGAACTCTCCCCCACCCCTATAACGAGGAAGACGACATGTCCTTGCAAGGAAAGAAGATCGCCATCCTGATCGCCCCGCGCGGGACCGAGGAGCCGGAATTCGTCCAGCCGCGCGATGCGCTGACGAAGGCCGGCGCGAGCGTCACCGTGATCGGGCTGGAGGCCGGCGAGGCCGAGACGGTCAACAACGACTTGGACCCGGCTGGCCGCTACGCCGTCGACGCGACCATCAAGGGCGCCTCGGCCTCCGATTACGACGGGCTCGTCATCCCGGGT
>NZ_JAKSYJ010000032.1 GCF_022829365.1 Methylobacterium sp. J-077
ACCCGTCTCCTCGGCTGCGCCAGCCACGCCTGAGATGTTGCTGGTCACCTCACCGGTGCCCATCGCAGCCTGGCTGACGTTACGCACGATCTCCTGGGTGGCCGCGCCCTGCTGCTCGACGGCAGCCGCGATCGACGTCGCCACACCGCTGATCTCGCGGATCCGCTCGGTGATGCCGCCAATCGATGTGACGGCCTGGCCTGTCGAGGCTTGGATACGGGCGATCTGACCCGAGATCTCACTCGTGGCCTTGGCCGTCTGCTCGGCGAGTGCCTTCACCTCGGAGGCGACGACGGCGAAGCCCTTGCCGGCAGAGCCAGCCCGTGCGGCCTCGATGGTGGCGTTGAGCGCCAGCAGGTTGGTCTGTCCGGCGATGGTCGAGATTAGTCCAACCACGTCGCCGATCCGCGCCACCGCGGCACTAAGCTCGTGCACCAAAGCACCTGTCTGATCCGCTTCGTGCACGGCAAGCTGTGCTAGTTCAGCCGAGCCAGCGACCTGCCGGCTGATCTCCTGCACCGACGAGCCAAGCTCTTCCGCTGCGGCCGCCACGGTGTTGACGTTGCTGGCAGCCTCCTCGGCCGCTGCTGCAACCGTGGTCGACTGACTGGCCGTCTCGGTCGCGGTGGCCGTCATCGTCTGTGCTGTCGCCTGCAACTCGGTGGCGGA
>NZ_JAKSYJ010000046.1 GCF_022829365.1 Methylobacterium sp. J-077
GTTCACCACCAGTGTGGCCAGGGCCTCGCCCTCGATGTCCTCGGCGATGATCAGCAGCGGCTTGCCGGTCTGGACCACGGCCTCGAGCACCGGCAGCATCGCCTGCAGCGACGACAGCTTCTTCTCGTGGATCAGGATGTAAGGATCCTCGAGATCGGCGACCATCTTCTCCGCGTTGGTGATGAAGTACGGGGACAGGTAGCCACGATCGAACTGCATGCCCTCGACGACGTCGAGCTCGGTCTCGGCGGTCTTGGCCTCCTCGACGGTGATGACACCCTCGTTGCCGACCTTCTGCATGGCGTGGGCGATCATCTCGCCGATCTCCTTGTCGCCGTTGGCGGAGATCGTGCCGACCTGGGCGATCTCCTCCGAGGAGGCGACCTTGCGGGAACGCTCGCCGATATCCTTCACGACCGCGGCGACCGCGAGGTCGATGCCGCGCTTCAGGTCCATCGGGTTCATGCCGGCGGCGACGTACTTCACGCCCTCGCGGACGATGGAGGCTGCCAGCACGGTAGCCGTGGTGGTGCCGTCACCGGCGATGTCGCTCGACTTCGAGGCGACTTCGCGCACCATCTGGGCGCCCATGTTCTCGAACTTGTCGGCGAGCTCGATCTCCTTGGCGACGGTGACGCCGTCCTTGGTGATGCGCGGGGCGCCGAAACTCTTCTCGATCACGACGTTGCGGCCCTTGGGACCGAGCGTCACCTTCACGGCGCTGGCGAGCAGCTCGACGCCGCGCAGCATCTTCTCACGGGCATCGACGGAAAAACGAACGTCTTTGGCTGACATGGAGAGTCTCTTCTGTTGTCGTTCGGCCCCGAGGCACGCCGGTGCGGGCGCCTCGAAGGGCTTGAGGAGCGTTGGAGCGGGCGGACGCCCTTAGGCGACGACGCCCATGATGTCGGATTCCTTCATGATCAGGAGGTCCTGACCGTCGATCTTGACCTCGGTGCCGGACCACTTGCCGAACAGGACGCGGTCGCCGGGCTTCACTTCGAGGGGATTGATCTTGCCGGCTTCATCGCGCGCGCCGGGCCCAACGGCGACGACCTCGCCCTCCTGCGGCTTCTCCTTGACCGTATCGGGGATGATGATGCCGCCCTTGGTCTTCTCCTCGCCCTCGATGCGGCGGAGCACCACGCGGTCGTGCAGCGGGCGAAACTTCATGTGTGGCATCCTGGTCGTCCCGCCTGGGGCCTCGCGTCGGCATGACGGAGCCCGTGCGGGAAAGACGGCGGCGGACCGAATCGCCCGCGCCGGGTCGACCCCGTCTTAGCACTCAATGGCCAAGAGTGCTAACGCGTCTCACGGTCGATGGGCCGCAGACGGGATTCTTTTCAGCGGTCGCGCCAACGCTTCGACATGAATACGGACTTCGAAAACGGTGGCTGTCCGGGCGCGCCGTCGCACCGAACGGTTTCAATATCTCGGGCTGTAACTCAGAACAGCACCGTGAAAAATCAGCCTTCACCGGTGCTCCGCCCCAAACTTCCGCTCGATGCGTTTCACGATTGTGATTATCTCGCCGATGCGCTACAGATCATAAATCGATCTTTGGCCAGATATTCGGCCGTCTCGCCACAACAGGGCGAGCGCTCTGCATCTCTCCCAGTTTCGACGACCACGGACGGGCGCACGCTCAGGCACGCGCTCGACCTATTCGATCGTCCAGCGTTCGCCGCCCGTGCCATGCACCCGCAGCGGATCCCGGATCTTTGTTACGGCATGATGATCTCGGGCAACCGGCTTCCGGTTCTTCGCATCATGCTCTGAAGCAGTTGGAATATTTATGAGCATCGGCACCGTTAAGTGGTTCAACGAGACCAAGGGCTTCGGCTTCATCCAGCCTGACGATGGCGGCAAGGACGTGTTCGTGCACATCTCGGCGGTCGAGCGCGCCGGCATGCGCAACCTGATCGAGGGGCAGAAGCTCTCCTTCGAGCTGGAAACCGACCGTCGCAGCGGCAAGCAGTCCGCCGGCAGCCTCCAGGCCGCCTGAACCTCGCGCCTCTCTTGAAGATGCGTTTCGAAGCCGTTCCCTATGGAGCGGCTTCTTCTGTTTCCGATACCCGCGCTGCGGCGCGCGAGGAGTGTACGTGGGTCAATTCAAAGAAACGCAGCTTTCCGATCGTCTCGAGGCCGGCGCGAAGGCCAAGGAGGAGCGGCTGGCCCAGTTCCGTGCCCGCCCCGCCGCGGACGATCCGGCCGTCCTCGCCCGCCAGGCCGAGCGCCAGGCCCTGGTCGAGGCCCGCGAGGTGCGGGTGAGCGAGCGGGAAACGGCCCGCGCCGCCGCCGAGGCGATCCGCACGGCGGAAGAGCTTGCCGAGCAGGAGCGCGCCGCGGCTGAGATCGTCCGCCAGGCCGCCGAGAAGATCGAGCGGCAGGCCGCCCTCGCCGCCGAACAGAAGGCTGTGCGCGACGCGCGCTTCGCCGCCCGCAAGGCCAAAGTCAAGCGGTAGGGCCCGCGCTGAGCGCCGCGGACGCGGCTCTCCGTTACGCGCGCCCCGTCGTCTCGGACGGGAAAAACCGGTTCGGCGGGCGCGGCAGGCCGAGATGGTCGCGCAGGGTCGTGCCGGCATAGTCGCGGCGGAACAGGCCGCGCCGCTGCAGTTCCGGCACGAGCCGGTCGACCACGTCGTCGAGCCCTTCGGGCACGAACGGAAACATGACGTTGAAGCCGTCGCAGCCGCGGCCCTCCAGCCATTCCTCCATCCGGTCCGCGACCTGCGCGGGTGTCCCCACGAAATGGAGCCCGGCATAGGCGCCGACCTTGCGGGCGAGGTCGCGCACGGTGGCGCCGGTCCGGCGGGCATAGTCCAGGATCTGTGCCTAGCTGGTCTTGCTGGCGTTGGTCTCGGGAATCTCGGGCAAGGGTGCGTCGAGATCGAAGCCGGAGGCGTCGACCCCGAGCCGCACCGACAGGTTGGCGAGCCCGCTATCGGGATGGACCAGGTCGTCGAGGCGCGCCCGCTTGGCCTGCGCCTCGGCCTCGGTCTCGCCCAGGATCACCAGGGCGCCGGGCAGGATCTTCAGGTGGTCGGGATCGCGCCCCAGCTCCGGCATCCGGCCCTTCACGTCGGAATAGTAGGCCTGCGCGGCCTCCAGGGTGGCGCTCGCGCCGAACACCATCTCGGCGGTGGCGGCCGCGATCTGCTTCCCTGCCTCCGAGGCGCCGGCCTGGACGATCACCGGCCAGCCCTGAACCGGCCGGGCGACGTTGAGCGGGCCCTTCACCTTCAAAAACGCGCCCTGGTGGTCGAGGACGTGCATCTTCTCCGGATCGAAGAACAGGCCGCTCTCCGGATCCATCAGGAAGGCGTCGTCGGCCCAGGAATCCCATAGGCCGGTGACCACGTCGTAGAACTCGCGCGCCCGAGCATAGCGCACGGCGTGGTCGAGATGGGCGTCGCGGCCGAAATTCAGCGCCTCGTCCGGGTTGCCCGAGGTGACGAGGTTCCAGCCGGCCCGGCCCCTCGAGATGTGGTCGAGGGAGGCGAACTTCCGGGCCACATGGTAGGGCTCGTTGTAGGTGGTCGAGGCCGTGGCGATCAGCCCGATCCGCGACGTGAGGGCGGCGAGCGCCGGCAGCAGCGTCAGCGGATCGAACGAGGTCACCGTGGCCGAGCGGCGCAGGGCCGCCACCGGCATGTTCATCACCGCCAGATGGTCGGCCATGAAGAAGGCGTCGAACTTCGCCGCCTCCAGCCGCCGGGCGAAGTGCGTCAGGTGCTCGAAGTTGAAGTTCGCGTCCGGGTAGCCGCCGGGATAGCGCCACCACGCCGTGTGGATCCCCACCGGGCGCATGAACGCGCCCAGATGCAGCTGGCGGTCTCGACTCATGGCTGCGCTCCGCGGGTGCTCACGGGTGCTTGTGGATCGGGTCGACCCAGTGGACGGATTCGGGCCGCTCCACCGGCTCGACATCCGGGATGTTGACCACCACGGCCTCGTTGTCCGAGCGCACCAGCACGCAGTGCAGGGGCTCGTCCGTGGAGGCGTTGATCTCCTGGTGGGGCACGTAAGGCGGCACGAAGATGAAGTCCCCCGGCCCGGCCTCGGCCACGTATTCGAGCCGCTCGCCCCAGCGCATCCGGGCGCGGCCGGAGACCACGTAGATCACGCTCTCCAGGGCGCCGTGATGGTGCACGCCGGTCTTGGCGTCGGGCTGGATCGCCACCGTGCCGGCCCAGATCTTCTGGGCGCCGACCCGGGCGGCGTTGATCGCCGCCTGCCGGAACATGCCCGGAGTCTGCGCGGTGTTGCCGTCGAGCTGGTCGCCCGGGATCACCCGCACGCCGTCGTGCTTCCAGCGCGGCGCCTCGGATGCCCCCTCCCCTGCCCCGGCATCGTGCGTGTGATGATCGTGGGTATGGCCGTCGCCGGTGTCTTGCATCGTCAGGACCTCTGATCCGGGGGATCACCGCATCATTGCACCGCCGCCGGAGCTTCCAACAAGGCTTGGGAAAACCCCGTGTCGAAGATCGCCGCCGCCTGCGGCGCGCGGGCCTTCGGGATCAGGCCGGCGCGGACGTAGAGATCGATGGTGCGCTGCTCGTCGGCGATCACGTCGGCGTCGATCGGCACGGTCCGATAGGAGGCGCGGCCGAACCAGCGCAACGGCACCGCCTCCGGCAGCCCGATCAGCTTCGACCAGACCGCCGCGTAGGGCGCCGGGTCCTTGAGCGCCCAGGCCCGGGCCCGGGCGAGCCGCGCAGCGAAATCGGCGAGCAGGGGCCGCTTGTCCGTCAGGACGCTGTCGCGCGCCACCGCGAAGGTGAGGCCGGGGGTGATGCCGTTGCCGTCGCGGACCACCCGGACCAGGCCGGCGAGTTCCGCCGCGGAGGTATAGGGCTCCCAGGTCGCCCAGGCATCCACGGCCCCGGAGGCGAGGGCGATCTTGGCATCGGCCGGCGGCAGGAAGCTGAACGCGACGCTGTCGAACGGCAACTCCGCCTCCTCCAGGGCCGCCAGCACCACTTGGTGGCCGATGGAGCCGCGGTTGGTGGCGATGCGCTTGCCCTTGAGATCCGCCACGGTCCGGATCGGCGAGTCTTTCGCCACCAGGATCGCCAGCCCGTCCTGCCGGTTGCGGAACGCCATGAACGCCTTCACGGGCGCTCCGGCGGCGGCCGCGAAGGTGAAGGGCGCGTCGCCGACGCCGCCGGCATCGATCGCCCCGGCATTCAGCGCTTCGAGAAGCGGCGCGGCGGCCGGGAACTCGTTCCATTCGAGCCGATAGGGCAGGCCGTCGAGGACGGCCGCCGCCTCCATCAGGGCGCGGGCATTGCCGCGCTGGTCGCCCATCCGCAGCACGTCCTCGGCCCGGGCCGGCCCGGCGGCCAGGAGGGCGAGAACCAAAAGAAGCGCGGCGCGCATCAGGCGGCCTCCGAAGCGCGGCCGCGGGCCGCGAGCGCCGCCTTGAAGGCCGGCAGCAGGTCCCGGCCGTACTGGATGGCGTCCTCCAGCGGATCGAAGCCGCGGATCAGGAAGGTGCGCACCCCCAGGTCGTGATAGTCCAGCAGCGCCTCGGCCACCTGCTCGGGCGTCCCGACCAGGGCCGTGGAATTGCCCGCCGCCCCGGTCTCGGCCGCGATGGCGGTGAACAGCCGCTTGTCGAGGCGCGAGCCCGCGGCCGCCGCCGCCAGCAGCCGGCGCGAGCCCTCGTTCTGCGGCGCGGCCGCCGCGCCGAGGCCCCTGGCCGCCCGCGCAGCGCGGGTCCGGGCCAGGATGTCTTCCGCCCTTGCCCAGGCCCGCTCTTCGGTCTCGGCCAGGATCGGCCGGACCGACAGGCTGAAGCGGGGCTTGCGCCCATGCGGCGCGGCGGCGTCCCGGACGCGCCCGATCAGCTCCCGGACCTGAGCCTGGGTCTCGCCCCACAGGGCGTAGGTGTCGGCGTGGCGGCCCGCCACCGCCAGAGCCGCCGGCGAGGCGCCGCCGAAATAGACCGGGATGGCCTCGACCGGCTTCACCTCGGAGAAGCCCCGCTCCACCCGGTAGAAGGCGCCCGCGTAGTCGAACGGCGCCGCGGCGGTCCAGCTCTGGCGGGCGATGTCTAGGAACTCACCGGTGCGGGCGTAGCGCTCGTCCTTGGTGAGGTGGTCGCCGTCCTGGGCGAGCTCGCGATCGTCGCCGCCGCTGATCACGTGGATCGCGACCCGGCCGCCGGTGAGCTGGTCGAGCGTCGCGAATTGCCGGGCCGCGACGGTCGGCGCCGTGAAGCCGGTGCGGTGGGCGATCATCAGCCCGAGCCGCTCGGTCACAGTGGCGACCTGGGCGGCGAGCAGAAGGGCGTCCGGCGACGTCGAATGGAACGCCACCAGCACCCGGTCGAACCCGCCCCATTCATGCGCCTGGGCCAGGAGCTTCAGGTAATCCCGGTCGATGGACAAACCCTCAGCCGGGTGGATCTCGGAGGTGTGGCGGGGGGCGACGAAGCCGATGAACTCGACGGCCTCCGGGGGTAGCAGACTCATGACAATCTCCGTGTCGGGGCCGGCGCGGCGATGGCCACGGCAGGCCATCGGGGCTGCCGCAAGGTCCGCCAGGAATGCCGCGATGGTCCGCCCCGAGACGCGGAGCGTCAACGAAAGCGTTTTCCGAAATTCTCGGGGATGAAAGAACAAGTCATCGCCGCTACCCACGCAATACGAGAAGACCATGCCCGTCGGGGCCGCGGATCGTAAACGATCTCGCGTTTCACGCTTGAGCGGGCCTCACTGCATGACCCGATCAACCGCAGGTCTGGGCGATCGACGAGTCACGTGGCCCCGACGATGACCATGTCGCGCGCCGGGTGATGCACCGGATCACCATCGCCGGCGAGGCGCTACCCTTGAGGGAAACGCCGCATTCCAAAACACAAAAAAGACCGGTCGGACCTTTCTGGGTCCGGCCGGTCTTCGTCTGGTAAGCTCGTCCGTCGCGGTCCGGCTCAGTGCCGCGGCAGGGTGTGCAGCGCCTTCAGGAACACGTCGACGTCGGACCTGGTGTTGTAGAAGGCGAGCGACGCCCGCACCGAGTGGTCGACCCCGAACCGGCGCAGGGCCGGCAGGGCACAGTGATGGCCCGAGCGCACCGCGATGCCGTGCGCGTCGAGGTGGTGGGCCACCGCCTCGTTCTCCTGCCCCTCGATCACGAAGGACATCACGCTCGCCTTCTCGCGGGCCGTGCCGATCAGGCGCAGGCCCTTCACCTCGGCGAGACCGCCCTGCGCATATTCCAGCAGGTCGTGCTCGTAGGCGGTGATCGCCGGCAACCCGATGCGCTCCAGATAGTCGAGCGCCGCACCGAGGCCGACGGCCCCCGCGATGTCCGGCGTGCCCGCCTCGAACTTCTCCGGGGCGCCCTTGTAGACGGTCCGGGTGAAGGTCACGTCCTCGATCATGTGGCCGCCGCCCTGCCAGGGCGGCATCGCCGCGAGCAGGTGCGTCTTGCCGTAGAGCGCCCCGATTCCCGTCGGCCCGAACACCTTGTGGCCGGAGAAGACCAGGAAGTCGGCGTCGAGGGCCTGCACGTCGAGCGGCATGTGCGGCGAGGATTGCGCCGCATCGACCAGCACCGGCACCCCGTAGGCATGGGCCAGCGCGATGATCTCCCGCACCGGGTTCACGGTGCCGAGCGCGTTCGCCACATGGGTGATCGAGACGATCTTCGTGCGGCCCGAGAGCAGCGCCGCGTATTGCTCGAAGATGATCTCGCCCCGGTCGTTGACCGGGATTACCCGGAGCGTCGCCCCGGTCGCCTGGGCCAGGATCTGCCACGGCACGATGTTGGCGTGGTGCTCGATGGTCGAGACGATGATCTCGTCGCCCGCGCCGATATTGGCCCGGCCGTAGGAATTGGCGACGAGGTTGATCGCTTCCGTGGTGCCCCGCAGGAAGACGATGTCGTCCTTCGAGGGCGCGTTGAGGAAGCGGCGCACCGCCTCGCGGCCGCCCTCGAACAGGTCCGTGGAGCGCGCCGCCAGGGTGTGGGCGGCCCGATGGATGTTCGAGTTGTGCCGCCCGTAGAACTCCGAGGTCGCGTCGATCACGGCCTGCGGCTTGTGGGTGGTGGCGGCGTTGTCGAGCCAGACCAGCTTGTGGCCGTTGACGCTCTGGTGCAGGGCCGGAAAATCCCGGCGGACATGCTCCACGTCGAACGGTGCCGCCGCCGGGCTCGACCCCTGGGCGCTGAGCCGCGGGGCGGGACCCGGATAGCGGGCGGGCTCGACCCGGGGGTTCGCCGGCGCCTTGCGGGCCGGGCCGGGGCCGGCGTTCAGGAAGTAATAGTCGGAGACCGGCAACTCGGGCGCCCGGGACAGGGGCCCGGTGCGCGTGAAGCTCTCCTGGGCGACGTCGCCGTCCGGCCGCGACGGGTCGGCCGGCACCAGCTGCGGCGCGAGCGCGTGCGCGAAGGCGTGGGGATGATCCCCGGCGACCTGGCGTTGCAGGTCGGGACCACCCGGGAACGCGAAGTCCGGCAGGACCGGGCGCGGGCTCGCCGGATGGACCGGCGGGATCGCGGCAACGTCGAAGAAGGCCGGGCCCGCGGGGGCGAGGTTCGGCAATGTCGGGCCGCTGAGGCCCGGCACGCCGAGGGCGGGCCCGCCGAACGAGCGAGCCGCCAGCGCCGAGGCGTCCGGCTGCAGGCCGGAGGGTTGCCCCCCGGCCGGCACCGAGGGGATCCCCGTCGCCGCGCTCGGGAACGGGGCGCCGCCCGGTCCCTGAGGCAGGCCTTCGAGGGCCTGCGGGACCTGGGGTCCCGCGGGCAGCGTCGGGGCGAGGGGCTGGCTCGCGGCCTGCCCCTGCTGGTAGATCTCACGGGCGAGGCGCCCGACGAGATCGCTATGGGCGAGCTCGGCCGGGCTCGCTTCCGGTCGACCGAAGGCCAGTCCCTCAGGCATAGTCATGGTAGTTGCCGAGGAGGACGTTATCGAGGCGGGCGATCGCGTCCTCGACCAGCACGGCGGCCGAGAAGTAGCGGGTCACCAGGTGCGAGGCGATCGAGTGGTCGTTGGTGCCCATGTAGCGCACCGACAGGCCGGGCTCGATCTCGCCGGTGACGCCGGACTTCTGCAGGCCGACCACGCCCTGCTCGCCCTCGCCGACGCGCAGCAGCAGGATCGAGGTCGTCTCGGCCCCGGTGACCGGATCGATGTCGATCGGCAGCTTGTCGCTCGGCACCAGCGGGACGCCGCGCCAGGTGATGAACGGCGCGCCGAACAGGTGGACGACGACCGGCGGCACGCCGCGGCGGGTGGCCTCACGGCCGAAGGCCGCGATGGCGCGCGGATGCGCGACGAAGAAGGCCGGCTTCTTCCAGACCAGGGTCAGCAGCTCGTCGAGATCGTCCGGGGTGGGCGGGCCGCCGCGGGTGGGGATGCGCTGGCGCGGGCCGACCTCGCCCAGCAGGCCGAACTGCGAGTTGTTGAGAAGCTCCCATTCCTCGCGCTCCTTCACCGCATCGACGGTGAGGCGGATCTGCTCGCGGAGCTGGTCGATCTCGTTCGAGTAGAGGTCGGTGACGCGGGTATGGGTGTTGAGGATCGTCTGGATCGTCGAGAGGTGATACTCGCGCGGATGCAGTTCGAAGTCGACGAAGGTGGTCGGCAGGCGCGGCTCGCCGGTATGGACCGCCAGCAGCTCGATGCCCTGCTCGCCGTGGGAGCTGGTATGGCCCTTCAGCCGCTCCTGCTCGTCCCGGTACTGGGCGATCTTGGCGCGGATCTCGTCGTTCTCGAGGGCGTCCGGATCGAGGGTCAGGAGGGTGACCGCCGAGAGCGCCTTGACGGCCGGGGCGGGCGCGCCGGCGACGAGGAGATCACCGGCGCCGAAATAGTCGCCGCGCGTCGCCAGGCCCTGGCGCAGGCGGTTCTTGTACGGGCCCGAGAAGGTCAGCTCGACCGTGCCGTCCGCCACGATGGTGAGGCTGCGGTTGCCGGCGCCCTCCTCGTGGATGATCTTGCCGGCCTTGTGCCTGCTCTCGGTGAAGCGCTCGGCGATCTTGGCCAGCTCGGCATCCCCCAGGCGGCTGAACAGCGGCACCGCCCGCAGCGAGGCGGGACGGATCGCGCGATCCTTGTTCTCGGTGACGAGGTCGACGCGGCCGGGGCGGGCCAGGACGACGGCGCGCCGGTTGACGCGGTAGACGCCGCCCGCGACGTCCACGAAGGGCAGGAGCCGAAGGAGCCAGCGCGGCGTGTTGGCCGCGTTCTGGACCGACGTGACGGTGGCTGTCGCAAGATTGCGTGCCGCCGTGGCGCTCACGCTCAGACCCGGTCCACTCATCGTGTGTCCTCTTTCTTCTCGATAGCAGGCGCGCCGCATCGGCCCGCGACTCGGCGGGCCGCCACGCAGCAATGCGGGCCGGGCGCAAGGTTAGATGGATGCCGGCAAGACCGAATGGCCGCGCCGTTCTGAACAGGATCCGCTTAGTCGGGCAGCCGCATAGTCATCGTCCGGCGCGACATTATCGCGACGCTGTGCTGACCGCCGCTGCGATCCAGCAAAGCCAAGGTAAGGCCTGATTCTGCGTGCGGTCAACGAAAGGTTTTTTCTTATTTAATTCCATTTGGTGGAAAGCATCGCTTCAAAAAACCGTTCTCTTAGAAATAAACTGGCGCTGCATCCCGTGATGGGAGAACGGCATTCTCTATGAGCCGCCAATCGTCCTGGATTGGCGTCAGACTCTACAGAGAAAAGTTTTCCTGGCTTGGGCTAGATCCCGTCCCCGAAGCCGAAGGACTGGTCCATGCTCCGCGCCGGTTGTTCCTCGTCCGCGGCGAGGCGCGACACCACCCGGGCCGGCACGCCTGCCACGGTGGTGTGGGGCGGCACGTCGTGGAGCACGACGGCGGCGGCGGCGACCTTGGCCCCCTCGCCGATTCGGATATTGCCGAGCACCTTGGCCCCGACGCTCAGCAGCACCCCGCGCTCGACCTTCGGGTGGCGGTCGCCGCTCTCCTTGCCGTTGCCGCCGAGCGTCACCGACTGGAGGATCGACACGTCGTCGGCGACCACCGCGGTCTCGCCGATGACGACCCCGGTGGCGTGGTCGATGAACACCCCGGAGCCGATCCGGGCGGCCGGGTGGATGTCGCAGCCGAACACCTCCGAGATGCGGCTCTGGACATGCAGGCTCAGCGTCGCCCGGCCCTGGTGCCAGAGCCAGTGGGAGACCCGGTAGGCTTCCAGCGCGGCCAGGCCCTTGTAGAACAGGAACGGGTCGAGGTAGCGGCGGCAGGTCGGGTCGCGCTCGCGGATGGCGATCAGGTCGCGGGCCGCGTTCGCCCCGGCATGCGGATCGGCCTCGAAGGCGGAGAGGCAGAGGTCGCGCATCGACAGCCGCGCGAGGTCGCCATCGCCGAGGCGATGGGCGAGGCGGTACGCGAAGGCCTGGGCGAGGCTGCGCTGGTCCAGGATCGTCGCCTGGACGATCCCGGCATAGAGCGGCTCCTCGACCAGGACGGCCTCGGCCTCAGCGCGGAGCTCGGCCCACAGGTCGCCCTCGACGGTGCCGCGGTTGGTGGCGCGCGGCGACGGGATCGCGGCCGAGGCGGTCACGTCTCACGGACCTTGATCGTGGGCGTCATCAATGCACCAGCTGGAACAGGTCGGCGAGGTAGCGTTCCAGCGTCTCGTGCCCCTCGAACTTCACGTCGATCGTGGCCGAATGGCCGTGCTGCTGGTGGATGCCGACGATCCGCCCCCTGGCGTGGCGCCAGATCCCCAGGATCTCCGCGAGGTCGAGCCGTTGGAACACCACCTGATCACCCTGCGCCATCGTCGCTGAACCTTTCGCGCTGCCGTCCCTGCGAGAGCCGATCGTGCCGGCCTGATTCCGGTGTCCGAAGGCGGCCCCGTGAGCCACCGGCTCGTCCCAGGAAAGCCCTTCCGTTTGCTCGGCACCGGAGGAGAAGGTTTCGTTCGCGGAGTGCTCCAGAAAGAGCATGATCTTCAATAAGACACTGTATTTACTTGATAATTACCGGTTCAACGGCGTTTGGCAAGGCTTGTTCGCCGAGGTCCCCGGCGCTAACCCAATGGCCGGGGGCCGCCGGAGCGGCCTTTCGAGTCGCGATACGAGACCACGACACGGGACCTCGCATGAGCACCTTTCTTCCGCCGCTCGCGGGCGGCCTGCTGATCGGCCTGTCCGCCGCGATGCTCCTGCTGCTGAACGGCCGGATCGCCGGGATGAGCGGCCTGGTCGCCGGGCTTGGCCGGCCGAGAAGCACGCGCTGGCTCGCCGATGCCGCCTTCCTGATCGGGCTGATCCTCGGTCCGCCGGCCTTCGCGCTGCTGGCGGGGCACTGGCCGGCGATGCGGATCACTGCCAGCCTGCCGGTCCTGGCGCTCGCCGGCCTGCTGGTCGGGTTCGGCACCCGGCTCGGATCCGGCTGCACCTCCGGGCACGGCGTGTGCGGGCTCGCCCGGCTGTCGCCGCGCTCGATCGCGGCGGTGCTGGTCTTCCTCGCCACCGGCATGCTGACCGTGGCCGCAATCCGGGTGCTCGCATGAGCGCGGCCCTGCGCAGCCTGGCGGCCCTGGCCGCGGGCCTCCCCTTCGGGCTCGGCCTGGCGCTCTCGGGCATGCTCGACCCGGCCCGGGTCCGCGGCTTCCTCGACGTGGCCGGCGCCTGGGATCCCAGCCTGGTCTTCGTCCTCGGGGGCGCCGTCACGGTCTCGGGGCTTGGCTACGCCTTGAGCCGGCGCCTCCCGGCCCCGGTGCTGGAAACCCGGTTCGACCTGCCGACCCGGCGCCGGGTCGACGCGCCCCTGCTTCTCGGCGCCGCCCTGTTCGGGATCGGCTGGGGTCTCTCGGGCTTCTGCCCCGGCCCCGCAGTGGCGGCTTTGTCCACGGGGGCGATCCCGGTCCTGGTCTTCGTCGCCGCGATGCTGATCGGCATGGCGCTCCATGGCCTGCTGCGACGCTCTGGCGGATCCGAGCTCGGCGTCGGGCGCCGAGCCTGACCGGGGCGGCCCCGTTCGGGACCATGCGTTCCGGACACCGTGTCGGCCGTCTCAATGAGTCGGCTCGCGCCGCGCCCTGGGATGGGCGCTCCAGGCCCCGCCCCGGGCGAGGCTTATGACCGCCCGACGCGGCCGCGCTTCGCGAGAGGCGCTGCCGCGTCGGGGGCCAGGCCGACGCCGCGCTCACAGTTCAGCCATCGCCTTCGGGAATGCTCTGTGATCGCGAAGGCGGCCGGCGGGGCCTCGCGCCGGTCCAGGCGGTCGCCGCAGGCCACGGCGTCGGCGACGAAGTGTGGACCAGGCGCCGGAACGGGTCGCCGTCACGGCCATGCAGGGCGTCCGGGCGGCGGCCCTGCTTTTCCGGCGGGACGCGGGGGATCGGCACGCTCGCGGCATCGACGGCGCCCGCGACGCTGCACTGGACCTCGGTGACCGACCCGGCGGCGTGGTCCGTCTCGACCAGGCCGTGGCCGCGCCGGCAGAACTGCAGCAGGATGTGATCGATCCCCTGCTGGCGGATCATCTCCGGCGACCGTTCGAAGATATGCGCCGGCGCGAAGCCGACCGCGAAGATCGGCGCCAAGTGCGCCTGCCAGGTCCGGCCCCGCGCACTTGGATCGTCAGGCGGTTCGAAGTGCAGGCAGGCGATGCCGGTCGGTATCCGCCGCGATACCTTCGCCAGCACCGGCGGCGATTCCGTTTTCTGACTCTTCAGAAGACATCGACGCAACCAAAGTCTCGTTTTTCGTCCCGTCGCGAGGATGATGGCGTCTCAACGCACGAGTTGCGCAGCATCGATACCGCGTCCGCCCGGAGCATATCCGGACCGTTCCATGCGGTCACTCGTTTCGTCTTAGGCTGGGGAACGACCCACCGCAGCACACGGCGGATAATACAGGCGGCAGATATCACACTCAGTCTAAAATCATCACTGCAAGTTGTTATGACATAGATCGCGCCCAACTATCCTTAACGCATGTTGATGTTTTCCGATCACAGCCGAATAGAATCGATATTTTTAGCCTGTGAAAGATTTGACTCGACTTAATGTGGAGATAAAACCGGTCGCGCCGATAAAATATGCTTTGTTTTACCTCTATACATTGCGAGCGTACAAATGAACTTTGTGCAAAAGCCATCAGTTTTGGCTGGCGATTTCAAACTTGGGCGGGCACGTTCGTTCTCTTTCACGCACCGAAAGGGGTCTTCGCGTCACAGACTCATGCTCGGCTGCTCACTCGCCGTGTTGGCGACGGCGATGGGGCCGGCCACCGCGCAGAGCACCCCGACGCGACGGTTGCCCTTCACCCTCGGTCTGACCGCGTCGGATTTCGACACGCCCGAGTACCGGGCCGATTGGGGCCTCGCCCGGATCAATGCCGCGACGGCCTACGCCCGCGGCTTCACCGGCGCTGGGGTGCTGGTGGCGGTCTACGATACCGGCATCGATCGAACCCACCCGGAATTTGCCGCGCGCATCTCTCGGGCCTCGCGAAATTTCTTCTCAGCCTCCGATACCACCTTCCCTCCCGACTTCGTCACGGATGAGCAGGGCCACGGCACGCACGTATCGGGCACGATCGGTGCGGCCCGTAACGGCGTCGGAACAATGGGTGTCGCCTACGACAGCACGATCCTGACCCTCTACGCGCTGCCCCCCGCTTACGCGTGGGATACGTTCTCCGATTTTCGGGTCGACGGTCCCGCGGCGATCGACCACGCGACAAGACAAAGCGCAAGAATCTTCAACGGCAGCTATGGGCCGACACTGCCGAAGCTATACATTGAGGACGATCAAGGAAATTGGATCAAAAATCCAGATTATGTAGCATTACAGTTTCAGGAATATGGATTCAGTCGGACGAAATCCCAATACGACGCGCTCAAACGCGCCGCCGATAGCGGCATGCTGCTCGTCTTCGCGGCCGGCAACGATCGCATCGATCAGCCTGTCATCTCCGTGAACCCGAGCGGGGCGGCATTCTACCCGTACATACGGCCCGATCACGCCAACAGCGGCGTCTACCAGTTCTACGACAATGCAGGTCGACCGATCGACCAGCGCAAGATCGACTTCTCCGGTGTCGCCGGCTCGATCGTTTCCGTCGTCGCGACCGACCGCAACAACAAGATCGCGTCGTTCAGCAACTGGTGCGGCGTCACCGCCGCCTGGTGCATCGCAGCGCCCGGGGTCAACATCCTGTCGACCGCACCTGGCGGACGTTACCAATTGATGAGCGGCACCTCGATGGCGACGCCGCACGTGTCCGGTGCGGCCGCGGTACTGATGCAGGCGTTCCCGTTCCTGACGGCGCCGCAGATCGCCCAGACGATGTTCACCACCGCCACCCATCTTGGTGCCGGGCCCAGCAACGCGCCGAATGCCGTGTTCGGCTGGGGTCTGCTCAACCTCGGCAAGGCGATCGACGGGCCGGGCCAGTTCACCTCCACCTGGACGGTCAACACCACCTCCAAGGGCCAAGCCTATTACGGCCGTTTCGCCAACGACATCTCCGGCATTGGCGGCCTGGTGAAGACCGGCGCCGGCATCCTGGATCTCACCGGCACCAACAGCTACGCGGGCGGCACCGCCATCAACGGCGGCGTCCTCGGCGTGCTGGCCGACCGCAACCTCGGCGCGGCGAGTGGCGGGCTCAGCTTCGGCGGCGGCACCCTCGAAGTCCTGGCCGACGGCTTCGCTACGGCCCGGCCGGTGGCGCTCAACGGCACCGGCACGCTTCAGATCGATACCGGGACCGCGCGTTTCGCGGGCAAGATAACGGACGGGACCAGGACAGCGGGCGCGTTCATCAAGACCGGGCCCGGCACCGCCAGCCTGTCGGCGGCCAATACCTATACGGGGCCGACCGGTGTGGCGGCGGGCACGCTGGCGCTGACGGCGACCGGCCGCCTCGTCTCGCCGATCACCGTCGGAACAGCCGGGAGCTTCGTGAATGCCGGCACCGCCTCCGGCAGCCTGACCAATGCCGGCTCCACCACCAACACCGGCACTATCGGTGGCCGGGTGACCAATGCCGGCTTCCTGACCACGCGAGGCGCCCTGTCGAGCGGGCTGGCGAATGCCGGCTACACGGTCAACACCGGAACCATCGCCGGCGGGGTGACCAATACCGGCATCCTGGCAACCAGCGGCAGCGTCTCCGGTGGCCTCACCAATGCCGGTTACACGGCCAACACCGGTGCGATCGCCGGGCGGGTCACCAATGCGGGACTCCTGACGACCAGCGGGACTCTCTCCGGCGGACTGGCGAATTCCGGCTCCGCGGCCAATGCCGGCACGATCGCCGGCGGGGTGACCAATACCGGCACCCTGGCGACAAGCGGCAGCGTCTCGGGCGGCCTCGCGAACTTTGGGTACACGGCCAACACCGGGACGATCGGCGGCGGCGTGGCCAATGCCGGAACCCTGGTCACCAGCGGTACGCTCTCGGGCGGCTTGGCCAATGCCGGCTCTACGGCCAATCGCGGGACCATCGCCGGCGGCGTGGCCAATGCCGGCACCCTGACCACCAGCGGCACGCTCTCCGGCGGCGTGACCAACACCGGGACCCTGGTCGCCAGCGCCGGCCGGGTCGACGGCGCGATCCGGAACGCGGCCGGCACCTTCACGGTCACCGGGACGGTGGCCGGCGACAACGCCTTCACCAACGCCGCCGGCGCCACCCTGGCGGTGGCGGGCGGTGGCGCCTACGGCCTGGCCGGCGCGCTCAGCAATGCCGGCACGGTCGCGGTGTCGGCGAGCGCGAGCCTCTCGGCCGCCGAGATCGGCAATGCCGGCCTGCTGGTCAGCGATGGCACCCTGAACGGGCCCGTGTCGAACACCGGCACCGCCCGCCTGTCCGGTCAGCTCAACGGCGCTCTGAGCAACACCGGCTCGCTGCGCTTCACCGGCCCGATCGCCGGGATCACCGCGCTCGCCACCACCGGCCCGCTCGACCTCGGCGGCGGCGCGTTCAGCATCGCGAACCTGTCCGGCTCGGCCGGGGCCGTGCTCGGCAACGGCCGGCTCACGGTCGGCAGCGTCGGCTCGTCGACCTATGCCGGCACCATCGTGGACGGCGGCAGCGTCACGACGCTGACCAAGATCGGCACCGGCACGTTGAACCTCACCGGCTCCGGCCGCTTCTCCGGCCCGACCACGATCCAGGCGGGTACGCTGTCGCTCAACGGTTTCTGGACCTCCCCGGTCACGGTGGCGCAAGCCGGGACCCTGCGCGGCACCGGCACGGTCGCCGCCCCGGTCGTCGTGGCCGGCGCCTTACGGCCCGGCAACTCGCCCGGTACCCTGACGGTGGCGGGTCCGGTCAGCTTCGCCCCCGGCAGCGTCTTCGGGCTCGACATCGACGAAACCGGCACCGGCGCTGGAGCGGGCAACTATGCCCGCCTGCTGGCGATCGGCCCGAGCGGCGCGGTGGCGGCCAACGGCACCCTGGTGCCGAGCTTGCGCGGCATCACCGGCAACGCCGGCAACGGCTTCACCCCCGGGCTCGGCCAGCGCTTCTCGGTGCTGGTGGCGCAGGCGGGTCTCGGCGGCTCGTTCAGCGGGCTGACCCAGCCGGCAGCCGGCTTGGCCGCAGCCACGCGCTTCGACGCGCTCTACGGTGCCACCGGCCTCGACCTGGTGGTGACGCCCTCCGCCTACGGCAACCTCGCCCCCCTGGGCCTGGCCCAGACCGGTAATGCCCGGGCGGTGGGCGCGGCCCTCGACCTGGCCCGGCCGTATGCCGGGACGCGGCCCGATGCGGTGCGGGCGCGGGTGTTCGATCCGCTCTACGCGGCAGCCCCCGCCACCCTGGCGGGCGGCCTCGCGAGCCTGTCGGGCCAGAGCTACGGCGACGCCTTGGTCGCCGACTTGACGGCGCGCCGGCTGGTCACCGCCACGATCGACCGGCACCTGACCCTGGGCGGCGGCAGCGCGAGCTTCAGCGCCGGCGGCGCCGGCCTCGGGCCGAACCGCACCGCGCTCGACCTACGCGGCGGGGCCGGAGCCCCCGACCAGCCCCTGGCGATTGGCGAGGGCCGGATCTGGGCGGACGCGCTCTACGGTTTCGGCAGCCGCGGCGGCGATCGCACCGCCGGCGGGTCCGATCTCGATGCCGGCGGCCTGCTGCTTGGGGTCGACCGCCAGGTCGGGCGCGACACGCTGGTGGGCGGCGCGTTCAGCTACCTGCGCGAGACCGGCACCTCCCGGAACGGCGGGACGGGCATCGGGCTCGGGACGTTCAGCGCCGACAGCTATGGCGGCACGCTCTATGGCAGCACCCGGCTGGGCTCCGTGGTGCTGCGCGGCACCGCCGGCGGTGCTTACGCTGACGGGCGGGTCAACCGGACGGTGACCCTGGGCTCGGCTCTGGTGCGGGCCGGGGGCTCGCCCGGCGGGGCCGATTTCGGCCTGTCCGGATTTGCCGGCTATGCGATTGGCACCGGCCTGCCGGTGGAACTCGTGCCGGAACTGGGCTTCAGCTACGACCGGCTGAGCCGGGGCCGCGTGGCCGAGCGCGGCGGCGTGGCCGCGCAGGCCTTCACCACGGCGGCGCTCGAGGGCGCGCGGATTCTGGCGGGCGGCCGGCTCGCCAGCCTGGCGCTGGATGAGACCGCCGGGCTGCGCCTCGACGCGCGAGCGTACTGGGCGCACGAACTGGCGGACGCCGCCGCGTCGGTGCACTCCAGCCTGTTCGGGTCGCCGTTTACGACCCGCACGAGCGCCCTGGCGCGGGACGGGGCGGTGCTGGGCGTGAGCCTGTCCGGTCCGGTGGCGGAGGGTGTTTCCGTCTCGGCGAGCTATTCCGGCGAGGTCCGCCCCGGCGCCAACGCCCAGGTGTTCTCGGCCGGATTGCAGGCGGCGTGGTGAAGCCATCCCTGGCTGCGGCTCCCTTACGGGTGGCCGCAGCCGGAACGTTTGGATCTGATCCGCGGGGATTGGCCGGGGCGCGTGCCGAGGGGCGGCGTCTTCGGTCGGCCCGCGGTTGGGGTGGTCTGACTGGCTTAGCCCGCCTTCAGCGTCGTTGCCTTGAAACGCTTCGCGCCATGGCGCGACAGGCGGTCGGACAAGCCGTGCCGCTCCAGTTCGACCCACAGCGCCCGACGGCATTGGCTACGCGATGTTGCCGTCATCGGGACGCATGCCTGGGCCGAGCATGATGACTTTCCGCCCGGCGTTTCGGATTTAACCACGACGCAGGCCGCCGGCGTGTATTGCCGGTTAATATACAACTTTCGATTGCATTCCGTCATCCGATCGAGAACCATCGGCGGCATGCAATCGAAAGGGGCCACCATGTGGGAGATCGAGAGACGTCAATTCGGACGGTCGGGATGCGCGATGCGCCGCGAGACGATAACCGCGGCGGCGGCCATCGGATTCCTCGCCGGCGGGGGTGCCCGGATGGTGACCGGCCTCGGTGATGTGCCGCACGTTCTTCTCGGAGCGGTTTCCTTATCGCTCGGGGCGATCGCGGCGGCGGTGCTAGCGGGTCTCATTGTGAACCTGATCGCCCTGCCGGCGCTGAGCTGGATGCTGCCCGGGCGCAGGCTACAGGCACGCGCCTATCAGATGGCGGGAGCGCTGTCCGGGCTCGCGGCCTTCGCGGGCGCCTTCGTCCAGTTCACGCCCGCAGCGACTTAACGGCCCGGGCAAGCGAACGAGCCGGTCGGTCAAGGAAACCGCGGATAACGAATCGGCACGGGCGGCCGATGTTTCCCGTGAAACATCGGCCCGCGCCCCGTCATCCCGGATCTGCCGGCCCCGCTCGGCGCGCCAGCCAGCCCATACCCCCGTCGGGGTTGCGCGCACGCCGCATGCCTGATCGAAGGTTCCACGAACCTTCGGGGACCGTCCGTGATCGCGACATCGACGCCAAGCCCTCTGCGCCTCGCGATCGTCGGCGGCGGTTTCACCGGCGCGGTGCTCGCCATCCACGCGGTGCGGGCATCGACGGGGCCCCTCGACATCGTCGTGCTGGAGCCCCGCGCCGAGCTTGGGCGTGGGGTCGCCTACAGCACTCGCGACCGCAGCCACCGGATCAACGTCCCGAGCGACCGCCTCGACATCGCCGCCGGCGAGGCGGGGGCCGCCACCGCCTGGCTTCACGCACACGGCATCCTGCCCGATCCCGAGAGCCAGGACGAAACCGGCGCCTATGTGCCGCGCGCCGATTACGGCGCCTATATCGGCGACGTCCTGGCCCGGACCCTCGCGGTGGCGGCAGACCGGGTGCGCCTGCGCCATCTGCGCACATCCGCCATCGCTGTGCGGGAAGCGGACGGGGCGTGGGCCGTCGTCACCCGTTCGGGGGAGCGCGTCGTGGCCGACCGCGTCGCGCTGTGCTTCGGCCATGCGGTGCCCGCCCTGCCCTGCCGGCTCGGTCCGGGCGTCGCGGACGCTCCGCGGTTCGTGGCCGATCCCTGGGCGCCCGACGCGCTTGCGGGGATCGACCCGGAGGCCTCCGTGCTGGTGGTCGGCACCGGGCTGACCATGGCGGATGTGGTGACGAGCCTCGGCGCCCAGGGCCATCGCGGGCTGGTCACCGCCATATCGAGACGGGGCCTCCTCCCGAAGGCCCATGGAATCTTCAGGATGGATCTCGACGTGGTCGGCGCGCATCCGCCTGCCACGGCCCTGGACCTGCTCCGGCTGGTCCGGCGGCAGATCGCGGCGGTCGATCCGGCCCTGGGCTGGCACCCAGTGGTCGATTCCCTGCGTACCGCCCTGCCCGATCTCTGGGGGAACCTGCCGATTGCTGAGAAACGGCGCGTCGTCCGCCGCCTGCTGCCGTTCTGGGAGGTCCATCGCTTCCGCATCGCGCCGCAGATCGAGGCGGCGCTGAACCGCGCCCGGGCGGAGGGGCGCCTCGCGGTGGAGCGGGCTTCCATCACCGGCCTGGATCTCGGTGCTGACGGGCGGCTGGAGGCGGAGTTGCGCCGCGGCCGCGGCAAGACCGAGCGGCGCCGGTTCGACGCGGTGGTGCTGTGCACCGGGCCGGAGCGCGATGTCGCGCGCAACCCGCTGGTCGCCGCCCTGCTGGCCGCCGGGACGGCCAGCCTCGACGCGGTCGGGCTCGGGCTTGCCGTGGATCGCCGCAGCCGCGTGCGCGATGCCTCGGGCCACCCCCGGCCCGGCCTCTACGCCTTCGGGCCGATGACGCGCGGCAGCTTCGGCGAGATGACCGGCGCCCCCGACATCGCACAGCACCTCGAGAGGACAGTGGGCGGCCTGCTCGCCGGTGAGACGTGAGGGTTGATCACCGGGCCGCCGGCGGGAATCCAGTCAGGCTTCGGTGCGGGCGTTCCGGAGCGCGGCGGCGGCCTTCACGATCGACAGGACGCCGCTGCGCGTCGTCTGGTCCGAGATGGACCGGAACGCCACGATGAGGTCCATGATCTCGGGATCGTCGAAATAGGTCTGGACGGACGCGGCGCCGGCATCAACCGATGTCTTGTCGGCGAAAAACGTCTCGACCGGAACCTTCAGCTGGTCCGCGATCATCTGCAGGCGGCTGGCGCCGACGCGGTTGCGGCCCTTCTCGTATTTCTGAACCTGCTGGAAACTCACGCCGATCGCGTGACCAAGCGTCGTCTGGCTCAAGCCCTGCGCAGCCCGGAGCGCCGCGATGCGGCTCCCGATCGCGCGGTCGGCGTCTGTCGCCAGCTTCGGTTTGGTCACGGTCGTCATATCGGAACGGTCTTTCACGGCGTGCAGGCGAGGTCGGCTACAATCTACAGGCGGCTTAACTGCATCGTGCACGATTGAGTTTCACACCGCGATGCAACCCCCGCTTGTGCAACGCGCATATCTTGGCCGTATCGGTGCGCCGATGTCACCGCGTCACGGCGTCGTCGGGCGGGACGGGCGCACGGAGCTGATCCGCAAATACCGTCCCGGGTTACCCGTAGCACAGCAGGGCGGCTCCGGGCGCGGCGTTCCCGGCACCGGGGATGGGTTTTAAACCCGAGGATCGGCTGACTTTGGCCAGCATGATTTGGAATTGATCCAAGTTATATTAAAATTCTTCTATAACATAGCGGTTGCTTCGATCAGTACTCTGGTGGCAACACGATCACGGCAACGTGAGGCCGAAGTTTTCGTAGAGAGCGCAGGCGTTTTCGTGCTCGTGCTAGAGGCATCCTGATGAACCGGTCCCGGGCTGAAGCGACCTGGAACGCAGTCGAACGGTCGCTGGCCGGATCTCTGTATCTCGCGTTGCTCTCGACGACTTGCGTGGTCGTGGCGCCCGACCCCGTTCGGGCGCAGACCGCGACCGACATCGAGCTGTCCGAACTGAGCGTGACCGGCGAAGGACGCGGCCGGACCCTCAACGGCGACCTGTACGGCGCCGGCGGGCCGGCCGGCCCGGTTCCGGGCTACGTCGCCAGCCGCAGCACGGTCGGCACGAAGACCGACACGCCGATCCTGGAGACGGCGCAATCCGTGTCGGTGATCAGGCGCCAGCAGATCGAGGACCAGAACGCGCTGACGGTCACCCAGGCCCTGCGCTACACCCCGAGCGTCACCACCGAGCAGCGCGGCGGCGCCGGCGCGACGCGGCTGGAGCAATTCTACATCCGCGGTTTCGTCGCGCCGCTGTTCCTCGATGGGCTGGCCCTGCCCACCAACCGCGACGCCTTCCCGTCGGTCGATGCCTATCGGCTGGAGCGGATCGACATCATCAAGGGGCCGGCCTCGGTCCTGTACGGGCAATCCGGGCCCGGCGGTATCGTCAACCTCGTCTCGAAGGTCCCGCAATTCGTCCGCCACGGCGAGGTCTTCGTCCAGGGCGGCGGCTTCAACGAGGTGCGCAGCGGCTTCGACGTCGGCGGGCCGATCGCCTCCGACATCCCGGGCCTGGCCGACCAGTTCGCCTACCGGGTGGTAGGGCTGGGCTGGAACGGCGACGCGCAGGCGGTGACCACCCGGGTGGAGCGGGCCTTCATCAACCCGGGCCTCACCTGGCGGCCCTCCACCGACACGTCGCTGACGATCATCGGCAACTACCAGCGCGATCCATTCTCGGGCTTCTACGGCGGCTTTCCGGCGGTCGGCACGGTCTTCGCCCGGAACTTCGGCGGCGGGCGGATCGGCCGCCTGCCGGTGGATTTCTACGACGGCGACCGCAATTTCGAGCGCTCGGACCGGACACAGGGCTCGGTCGCGTACCTGTTCGATCATCGCGTCACCGACTGGTTGCGGTTCCACGCGGCCGGCCGCTACCTGCGCACGGAAGGCGATTACCGCAGCGTCTACAGCGCCTTCGCGGATGCCAACGGCCCGTTCGCCAGCGGGCCGCTGCTCGGCCGCGCCCGGATCGCAACCCGGGTCGATATCGACGCCTACACGATCGACAACAATGCCGTGGCCGATTTCGACACCGGCCCCGTGGCGCACACCGCCCTGCTCGGGGTCGACCACCGGACCTTCCGGACCTGGAGCCTCGCCACGCCGTTCCCGAGCGCGCCCGACCTCAACGTGCTGGCGCCGAACTACGCCATGAATATCCCGACCCCGGACTTCACGTCAGCCGCCAAGATCACCTCGGCGCAGACGGGGGTGTATTTTCAGGATCAGATGAAGCTCGGCGGCCTCGTCCTCACCCTGGGCGGACGCTACGACGTGGCGCGGCAATCCGGGCCGACCCGGACGCTGGCCACCGGCGCGGTCGCCTACCAGGACGTGCCCTCCGACGCTTTCACGGGCCGGGCCAGCCTGCTCTACCTGTTCGAGAACGGCGTCGCCCCGTACGTCTCCTACAGCCAAGCGTTCGAGCCGATCACCAGCGGGCGCCTCTTCGACCCGGCCTTGGGTTCCATCGGGCGCATCCCGGACCCGATCTCGAGCGACCAGTACGAGGCCGGGATCAAGGTCCAGCCGCCGGGCACGGATATCCTGCTCACGGCCGCGGCCTTCGACATCCGCCGGTCGAATTCGCTGACGCCGGACCGGGCCAATACCGGCTTCAACCTGCAGAGCGGCGAGGTCGGGGTTCGGGGCGTCGAGTTCGAGGCCCGGGCGACCGTGGCCGAGGGGCTCAGCCTGATCGGCGGCTTCTCGCTGCTCGACGCGCGCAACACGCGGGACACGAGCACGACCCAGAACGACCTGACCCGGCAACAGGTCCCGCTCCTGGGCCGCCGCCCGGTCCAGATCCCCGACACGACCGCCTCGCTGTTCATCGATTACCGCTTCACCGGCGGCCCGCTCCTGGGGCTCGGAATCGGCGGCGGCGTGCGTTATCTCGGCGCGTCCTGGGGCGACCCGGCCAACACGTTCCACACGCCGTCGAGCCTGCTCGTCGACGCCGTGGCCTCGTACGACATGAGGCATCTCGACCCGCGCCTGAGTGGTCTCAGCGCGCAGCTCAACATCCAGAATTTGCTCGACGAGCGCACCGTCACCGGCTGCTTCAGCTATTCGAGCTGCTTCTACGGCCTGCCGCGCACGGTCTACGCCACCCTGCGCTACCGCTGGTGAGATCCCCCTCATGCGCAACAGCTTCCGGCAGTCGATGGCATGGCTGCACGCCTGGTCCGGCCTGATCGTCGGCTGGGTGCTGTTCTCGGTCTTCATCACCGGGACCGCGAGCTATTACCGGCCCGAGATCTCGCGCTGGATGCGGCCCGAGATCCACGCGGGTGTCGCGCTCGGCCCCGACGCGATGGCGGCCTCGGTGGAGCGCGGCGTCGCCTACCTCCAGGCGCAGGCGAGTGGCGCGCGGGCGTGGTTCATCACGCCGCCGCGCCCGGACATGCCCCTGCTCGAACTGTTCTGGCGGACCGGGCCGGGCCAGCCGCCGAACCGGGCGTTCCTGGACCCGGGGACCGGTGCGCCGGCTACGTTGCGCGACACCCGCGGCGGCGATTTTCTCTACCGCTTCCACTTCGAACTGAACATGGCGCCCCTCTGGGGCCGCTGGGTCGTCGGCATCTGCGCGATGATCATGCTGATGGCGCTGATCTCCGGCATCATCACCCATCGGCGGATCTTTGCCGACTTCTTCACCTTCCGGCGGGACAAGTCGGCCCAGCGCGGCTGGCTCGACGCCCACAACGTCACGGGCGTCCTCGCCCTGCCGTTCCACCTGATGATCACCTATACCGGGCTGGTCACCCTCTCGTTCCTGTACATGCCCTGGGGCATGTACACGGCCTATCGGGGCGACACGCAGCGTTTCTTCGCCGAGGCCGGCCAGATCACCGTGCCGCGCCCGCCCGCGGGCCGGCCCGGCACGCTGGCACCGATCGGCCCGATGGTGCTGCGCGCCCTGGAGACGATCCACAAGCCCCTGGAGCGAATCTCGATCGTCAACCCGAAGGACGCCAACGCCACCGTGGTGGTGGTGTTCGAGGAGCCGCACGGGCTCTCGCACGAGCATCCTCAGGTCGCCTTCGACGGCACCACCGGCGCCGTTGTGGAGGTCCGGGCGGGCGGGTTGAAGCCGGCGGCCAAGACCTTCACCACGATGGTCGGCCTGCACGAGGCGCATTTCGCCGGGCCGGCGCTCCGGATCCTGTTCTTCCTGTGCGGGCTCGCCGGCAGCGCCATGGTGGCCACGGGCCTGCTGCTGTGGTCGGTGGCGCGCCTGCCCAAGAAGGCCAGGACCGAGGCCGGACCTGAGGTCGGGGTCGGCTTGCATCCGGGCCTGCGCCTCGTCCAGGGCCTGAACATCGCGACCATCGCCGGGCTGCCGGCGGCGATCGCGGGCTATTTCCTGGCCAACCGGATCCTGCCGGTGGCGATGCCCGACCGGGCGCTCTGGGAGATCCGCGGCTTCTTCGCCGTCTGGGTGCTGATCGCGGCGGTCGGCCTGCTGCGGCCGCGGCGCCGGGCCTGGCCCGAGGTGCTGAGTGCGGCCGCCGCCCTGTACGCGGCCGCCGCCGCGGCCGATGGCTGGCGGATGCAGCGGGCCTACGGTGCCGGCGACCCGGTCGATCCGCTGTTCCTCGGGGTCGACCTCGTCCTGCTCGGCCTGGCGGCCCTCCTGCTCTTCGCCGCCGGCAAGGCCGCCCGCTCCAACGGCACCCGACCCGCGCGCTCGCGCGGCGCCCCCCGGGAGGCCCTGAGCGGTACCGCCGCGGAGTGATGTTGGCCGATCGGTTGCGCGCGGGGCCTTGAACGGCTCGGACGGTGTGAAGCACCATCCCGGTTGCCAATCCCACCCTCACCCGTGCAGGCGACGATGGTCATACGTCGCCTTCTGCGAAGCGCAACGCGCGCTCCTCCCCACAAGGAGGCGGGAAAAGCGCAGCGTTTTGAGCAACGTGATCCCTGATCCGACGGTGATTCAGCCCCGCTCAGCCCCCGCGGGAAACCGCTTTGCGAACCAGTCGCGCAGAAGCCGCGCTCGTACTCCAGACCGCCGGTGGAGAAGCGCGTGTTGCGATGACATCGGTCACGATGCGGATTCCCGTCGGCGAGGCGAAGCCCGATCCGTCGAACCCGGCGCGAGCGATGTCGAGGACGGTGATGTCGAGGCGTTCGTCCGGGCGCAGCCGGGCCTTGCCGAGATCGACCAGGAACCGGGTCGGCTCGGCCAGCTTCACCCGGAGCGGCTGGCCCGAGGCGAAGCGGTTCTCCGCATCCGTGAAGCGCCCCGGCGCAGCCTTGCAGGTCTGGACCTCCGCGGCGGCCAGCCCGGCCGGGACGAGGCCGATCCTGCCTGCACCGCGCTGGTTCATGTCGGCCCCGTCGTCTCACCCGTCGTGATCCGCAGTTGCGGCCCTGTGTCGCCGGGCCGGCCCCCGGATCGCCGGGACCGGGGCGGATGAACCCTGCGCAATCAGGAAAACCCCTTGCGCGCCATCCGTTTCCGCGTTCCGGGCGACGGATGGCCGGCCGCGCATGCCTGCAATCGAAAGCTGCGGCGTCCATAGTCTCGCCGCGTTCCGGGCGCCCCCTGTCGTCATCAGCCCGCGAGGGCGGCCCTCTCATGGGAGCGCGCACCGCTTGATCAACTCTATCCTGGCGATCCTCACCGTTGTCGCAGTCCTGGCCGTCACGGCCCTGTTCAAGCTGCCGCTCCTGCCGTTCCGGCTGGCCGGTCGTCTGCTGCGAGCGCGTCCGGCGGTCGCCTGACCGGCCCCACCCGGATCAGTCCGCCGCGTCGATGACGAATTCCATGCCGCGGCCCGGCCCCTGGTCGGCATAGTCGACCAGGGCCAAGCCGCGCGCGGCGAGCGTTTCTTCGACGGTCGCGCGCTCCTTGCGCACCATCTGGCCGATCGCCAGCGGGGTCAGGCGCGGACTCACCCGCCGCAATTGATCCACCCCGATGCTCGCCGGCGTGCCGTCGCCCTCGGCGATCCGGGCGAGCGCGAGGCCCAGATCCTTCGCCTTGGTCTCCGCGGCGGATTTCGGCTTGAACGCCATCTGTCTGTCTCCCTTCCGGTATCCGGCACGATGCGCGAGCCGCCGCGTCTCACGCGGCCTGCACATCCACGTTCACGTCGACGAACGCCCGGATCCAGACGCGCCGCCCCTTGGCATCGTAGGCCTCGACCTGCCAGCCCGACCAGTCGAACCGTTCGACCCGCTCCATAAGCCCGAGGGCGACCCGCTCGGCCTGGACGCGCATCTGCGCCAGGGTCGGCACGCGCCGGCCCTTGAGGTCGATCACCAGCTCGTGCCCGTCCGTGCAGTGGAAGCGATAGAGCTTCGTCGGCATCGGCCGTTCCTCGATCAATCGACAGCCCTCCATTCCAGTTCGAGGCCGCGGCATCGGGACAGCCGACCGGGCCGGCCGCGCATCATGTTCCCTATATGTTCTAGACTAGACAGGAACGCGGTGCACGCACAACCGCACGAACCGGCTGTGGAGATCCGTCTCACCCAGCCGTTGCGCTCGGTGCGAGGACGGGCGCCCTGCTGTCGTCGGCGGTCGGAAGGCCGGGGATCGGCCGGGGCGGCCTGTCCGGTGAGCCCGGCTCACGGCCGCGCCGGGGCGGCTCTCAGGCTGGAGCGGACCGACCTGACGATCGGGCCCGAGGGCGAAGAAGGCAGGTTCGACATCTCCGCGGACCCGCCGGAATGTCCGAACGCGCGCGTCTTCAGCAGCAAACCATCGCCTGACCGTCGAGACGGGCAGGTTCCAGGGGATCGATCGTCGACGGATGCGATGACGGCCGGCGCACGGCCTGCCCCATCGGGAACGGCTCGCTCAGGCGGCGTCGCCCTTGCGTTTGGCCATGGCGCCGGGCTGGCCCAGGCCGATCGCCTTGGCGAGGGCGGAGCGCTGCTCGGCGTAGCTCGGGGCGACCATCGGATAATCGGCCGGCAAGCCGTAGCGCTCGCGGTAGCTCTGCGGGCTCAGGCCGTTGGCGGCCAGGTGCCGTTTCAAGGTCTTGTAGGTCTTGCCGTCGAGGAAGCTGACGATCCCATCCTGCTGGACCGACTTGCGGATCTGGGCCGGGCTCGGCTTGTCGACGGAGACCGACGCGGCCGTACCGATCTCGCCCGGCGCCGTGCCGGCAGCCAGGCTGGCGATCGCGCCGTATATCCGGGCGATCAGCGCCGGTAGCTCTGTAGCCGGGACAGGATTGTTCGCGACATAGGCGACGACAAGATCAACCGTCAACTCGGTGAAGTTGGAAGATTTCCCATAGGATGTCTCGTTCATATTGATCCCTTTTGGCCCTACAACACCACCCTTGTTGTTTCGGACCGACCTGGGATTCAACACACCAAATGCGACTTTCAACGTTATTTTGTTCCCACGGTCCGCTCCGCTGCAGGCCGCGCGCCGGAAATGGTGGCACATCGTCTCGAAAGATGGTGGTCGGCTTCCGGAGAAAGATGGCGCGCCGGCGATAGCGTCGGCAGGCCAGCAGGTCGCGAACGAGAAGCGGCCGGAACACAGGTCCCGGCCGCCGACGTAGAGATGGAAGCGTCTCACTAGGCCGAGGATCGATCCGGCTTAGGCTGCCTGGACGATAGTGCCCGCCGAACCGATCAGAGGCTCGTGGTGCCCGGATAGGCCCGGACCCGGCTCCGACCGTCGGTCGCGCCGGTGGGCGCAGCACCCGCGGCGGGTGCCTCCCAACCGTCGGCCCGCCAAGCGCTGGCCTTCTGGTCGAGATCGACCGAACCGTGCTGCTCCAGAACGTCCATGACCATCGGCACCATCGTGGTACGCGCGTCGTCGACCCGGACGGTAACGAGCGTTCCGCCCCGGCGCACGCCTTCGCCGTAGGCATGGGCATCCGTCTCGCTGACGCCGGCACCGGTCAACGCCCCGCCGAGGCCACCGGCGGCGGCACCGATCCCGGCGCCCGTCAAGGTGGCGACGAGCCAGCCCGCGGCCACGACCGGCCCGACGCCCGGGATCGCGATCAGGCCAAGACCCGCCAGAAGGCCAGCCGCGCCGCCGACCACGGTGCCGAGCGTGGCGCCGGTGCCGGTCCCGTCCTTGGCCTTCTCCTTGGTGTCGGCACTGACGTGGGTCCCATCCGTGCCGGTGCGGCCGGCATGGCGGTCGCCCTCATTGTTGCTGACGAGGCTGATATCGCCGTGCGGGATGCCGCCGGCCTCGAGCTTGCCGACAGCCGCGCTGGCATCCTCGTAGCGGTCGTAGAGGGCGGTGATGGTTTGCTGAGCCATGAAATTTTTTCCTTCGTGCACGTCGAGGTCGGGGGCCGGATCAGGAGATCACTGCGCCGACACGTTGCCCTTGAAATCGAGGCCCACGTTGACCGGCTTGCCACCGTGCATGGCGGTGCCGCGCCAGATGCCGTCACCGTCCTTCGTGAGGCTCTTGGCGTCCGCGTAGCCGGCCTTCTCCAGCCGGGCGCGCGCCTCACCCTCGGTGAAGCTGTTGGCGCCCTTCTCGAGCTGGACGTTGCCATGGGCGGCGGTGCCGCCGCCGTTGGGGGTCATCTTGTCGGTGTTCGGCCGGGTGACGCTCTCCTGCCCGCCGGATTGCTGGCTCGTCTTCGCGTCGGGGGCCGCCGGCGTGCCGGTCACGGTGGTCTGCGCGAGGGCGCTCGATCCGAACAGCGTGGCGACAACAAGGGCAGCAAGAGGGGTACGCATGGTGGGCTCCGTCGATCATTCCGGACCCCGTCAATCCCTCCGATCCATGATGCGTTCCATTGAATTGGTATTTACAGATCAAGCATTACGTCTTCTGATGCCGAACACATTTGGTTCCAAAAAATTATTGCTTGAATATATGCCGACCGACCTAGGGCCCTGCGAAACATAGTCCCTTCAACAACGGTGGGCGGGAACGGCAGGGTTTGGATCGTCCGTCGAGGCGGTCCGAGGGGCGAGCAAGGGCCGAGGCCGCCGCCTCCCGGTCCGTCATCCGAGAAAGCGGCAGCCGGATGGGATGCGTCAGCCGATCGTGCCGCGTCGACGTCCTCGCCCATAGACTCCGCCCGGGTGATCCGGGGAGGGCCAGGACGAACGGAGCGCGGCATGGTCCCGCGCTCGGGGGCAGGCGCAAGCGTGATGGCCGGGGTCGGGGCGGTTCAGCGCTTGCCGTCAGTCCGCGCGAGCACGCGGCCAAGGCTCATCAGCAGCACATCCGTGGCAGCCCGAATCTCGGGCGGCGTCTCGGCGTCGAGCGTGCGCTTCAGCGCGATGGCCAGGTCGGCGGCCCGCTCCAGGGGATCGGCCGGCGCCGTCAGGTTGCTGAAGACGTAGCGCTCGCCGCCCGGATGCTGCATCTCGGTGATGTCGATGATGACGCCGCGGCAGCGGACCGGACGCCCGTTCGGGTCCAGATACGTGCGCCCACGGCTGAGCAGCCAACGCACCGTGCCGTCCTGAGCGATGACCCGGTATTCGGCGATCACCAGGCCGCCGGTCTGCGAGGCCTCCTGGACATGCTTGAGCAGCCAGGCATGGTCGGCGGGATGCACGGCAGCCAGGGCGGCATGGCCGCTCAGCTCGGTCTCGGCCAGATCGGGATCGCCGGCCAGCAGGCGCGCCGCGCCGGCATCGTAGACCACGACGTGGCGGACGATATCCCAGTCCCAGACGCCGACCACGCACGACGCGTCCAGCGCGGCGCGGAGCCGGTCGAGCGGTTCACGGAAGCCGTCGGTCCCGGTGACCGGCGTCTTCGAGCGCTGTCCCATCGGAGTGATCCTGCTTGGCCACGTCAGGATAATCTGGAGCGAGAGTGTACCATTTCATCCAGAACCCTGTCGAAAATTTCATGATCGGATCGGGGCGCCTTCGCGTCGCAGGGCCGTTGGAAGGACAGGATCTCGCCGCTTCGCCCGCACAACCGTCCCCGAGCCGCGTTGAACCGATCATGTGTGGCGATTCCAAACCGTCGGGCACGAAGAACCGCGCCGCATCGCTCGGAAGCTCCCTGGGCGAGATCGCGCGGGCGCTCGGCGTGCCGGTCTCCCGCTTCTTCGCAGCGGACACGGACGAGACGATTTCGAGGGACGGCCATAGCCCCGACGTTGTCGCCCTCCTCAACCTCGTTCGGGCCTATCTGCGGCAGGCAAGCCCCGAGGCGCGCACGCATTTCGTGGCCCAGGTGCGGGCGATGGCGGAAACCCCGCCTCGTTGACGCATCGTCCCGGAAGGTGGCCGCCAGCCTTCGGGACGATGCGGAATCAAGGTCGTACAGCATCGTCGCGAGTCCGATTCCTGGGACGCGGCCGTAGAGCGCGCGGCGCGTCTGCCGTCGCCCGTCCGGCGTCGAGGCGCGGGCCAAGGTTTCGCGGCTGCGGCCGGTCAGGATACGGCCCCGGCCTGGGCTGCGGCGATCTGCATGAGCTCGGCCATACTGCCGACAGCGAGCTTGCACCGCAGCGCGGCGGTGGCGTTCACGACGCTGCGGTAGTTGAGTGTCAGGATCTCGGCGATCTCGTCGTAGGGCTTGCCCTTCCCGATCAGCACCAGGATCTGCATCTCCCGGCTGCTCAGATTCGCCAGCGGCCGGTCGCGCGCGCCGGCATTCAGCATCGCGACCTCGATGGCGATGGCGTGGGGCAGGTAGGAGCGGCCGTTGGTCACCGCCTCCAGCGCGTCCAGGAAGGAGGCGGCGGGCGCATCCTTGACCACGAAGCCCAGGGCCCCGCAGTCCAGGACGCGGGCGACGATGACCGGGTCGCGATGCATACTCAACGCGAGGATCCGCGCCTCCGGCTCCAGCGCGCGGATCCGGCGGATCAGCGACAGGCCGGACAGGCCGTCGTCCCGGAAGCTCAGGTCGGTCACCACCACGGCAGGCCGGTGGCGGTGGAACGCGCGGTAGGCGCCGACGATGTCGCGCGCCTCGTGGACGCGCGCGATCCCGGCCTCCTCGGCGAGCAGCCGGAAGCCGTGGAGGACGATCGGGTGGTCGTCGACGATCAGGAGGTCGCGCGGCCGGGCGGCGTGCCGGGACGGGGGCTCGGCCAAGCCTGACGCGGCAAAGCGCGGCGCGGCGCTCACCGCGACTCCTCCGTCCCGAGGCCGGGCGCGAACCTTTCGGCGAGCAGCGCCAGGGCGGCGGCGTGGTCGACGCCCCGGGCGCGGGTGTTGAAATAGTGCTGGCACATCTCTCCGTAGAGGCTCTTGTGGCGGCCGCGCCGGGCCGCGACCGCGCTGAACCCGGTGAGCAGCTGCGCGTATCGCTCGGTCTTGCCCCTCTCGGCGAGCATCTGCCCGAGCTGGGCCGTGCGGTTGGCGATCATGCGCGGATCCTCGATGAATCCGGCCTTGGCCTCCGTGAGCGCCTCCTGCATCGTCCGGACGGGTTCGGCCCCGGCCGGCAGCGGGTGGCCGACCTCCCGGCCGGCGAGCCAGCGGGCCGGGTCGGTCCCGTCCGTGGGCGACAGCCAGGCCGGCAGCTCGCCCTCCGAGGTCCGCGCCACCACCGCTTGGCCATCCTCCGAGCCGGGTTCCTGGGGCCGGTCGCAGGCGGCGAGCATGAGGCCGGCGGCCATCAGGCTGGCGAGCGCCCGCCTCACCGGCCGGCCTCCCCGAGAGCCGGCTGATTCGCCACCAGGGTGCGCGGCCCCTCGGCCACCGGGATCCGGCCCATCTCCTTCAGCGTCGCGAGGTCGATGACGGAGACGTCGTCCGAGAACCAGTTCGCGACGTAGGCGCGTCCGCCCAGGATCGCCACGCCCTCGGGATAGCGGCCGACCGGGACCGTGGCGGCAACGCTAAGCGCCTCGGCATCGACGATCGAGACGGTGCCGGCATGCTGGTTGGTGACGACCACGCGCCGCCCGTCCGGGCTGATGGCGACGCCGTAGGGGCTCGCCCCGACCGGCACCGTCGCGACGGGCTTGAGCGCGCCGGCATCGATGACGCTGAGGTCGTTGCTGCGCACGTTGGCGACGTAGACCCGGTCGCGGACCGGATCGTAGGCCAGGGCGAAGGTCCCGTCGCCGACCGGGATGCCGGCGATCCGCGCCATTCGGGCGGTGTCGATCACGCCGACGCTGCGGCCCTCGCGCTCGGCCACGTAGAGCCGGCCGTTGGCGCCGAGGGTCAGCCCGGCCGGGTCGCGCCCGACCGCGACCTCGCCCTCGACCGCACCGGTCTCCGCCGAGAGACGCAGCACCCGATTGCCGGACCAGTCACCGACATAGAGGAAGCGCCCATCCGGGTCCGCCGCGAGCCCGAAGGGCTGGCCGGGGACGGGCCAGTGCCGGCTCGCCCCGTCGGCGGCGATCACCGTGACCGCTTTGCCATCCGGATGGCTGAGATAGAGCCGCCCCCCGGGACCAGCCACGACTACGGCCGGGGACGAGGCTACCGGCACCGATGCAGCGGGTGCGCCGTCCGGCCGCTCGATCCGGGTGGCGCGGGCGCCCTGCTGGCTCGCGACCCAGACGGACCCCGCCGCTGCTGCCGGCCCGGCGGCGAGCGCGAGGCTCACGACCCCGATAAGGCGCCGCGAAACCCTCATCGCTGCGGCCCGCTCTCCAGCTTCGCCTTCAGGCCCTTGAGGCCCTCGGCGAAGTAGCGGTTCATCGCCTCCTTGCCGGCTTCGTCGTTCAGGTTCTCGGGCGGCTCGTTGCCGGTATCGCCCCGGTAGAAGCGGCCCATCCATGCGACCTTCGCGCCCTCGCCGTCCGGCGTCACCGTGACGGTCGCCGAGTAGGACGAGACCGGCAGGGCGTCGAGATCGGGGTCGGACAGGCGGTAGGAATAGGTCCGCTCGGCCCCCTTCCATTCGTCGAGGCCCTCGACCAGGGTACCGCTGCGCTTCAACGTGACCTTGCGGACGGCGCCCGCGCCGTCGCCCCCCGTGGCCTCGACCTTGGTCACGTCCGGATGCCAGGCGCCGATGCCTCCGAACGGCCCGACCACCTTCCAGACCGCGTCCGGCGTCGCCCGGATCGTGATGGTCTGGTCGATTTTTTGGGGGGTCGGGCCGTGGGCCAAGGCCGTGCCGGCGGCGAACAGGATGGCGAGGGTGGCGAGGACGCGACGCATGATCAGGCTTTCCGGAAACGCAGGCGGTTGGTGAAGAGGAACGGGGTGGCCCGGCGGGTGAGGCCGCGCAGGGGCGCCGCCAGCAGGGTACCGAGCACGAGGGCGAGCGCCACGGCGCCCAGCGCGGGCCGCAGATCGATGCGGCCGGGCAGCGGACGCGGCGTCCCGGCCGCGATCAGGGGCCGGTCGAGCCCGCCCGGCCCGTCGAGATGGGCGTAGGCAAGGCCCGTGACGGCGGCGAGCTGATTTAGGTGGCCCTCACGCACTGACGAGAGGTGCTCGCTGCCCTGGGCGGCCGCGGCACCGAACGGGGCGTTGCGGGGATTGTAGCCGGCGCGAGATTCGGCATCGGCCGGCGGAGGCCAGAACCGGTTCTCCTGCTGCACGTCGGTCTCGGCGAAAAAACCGCTCTCGCGGCCGCGATCGTCGAATTTGGGGATCGGCGACAAGCCGTAGGCCCCGGCGCCGACGATCAGGCCGCGCACCGCCCCCGGCTTGCCTTCGAAGGGCGGCACCTGCCCGGCGGGAAGCGGCGGCGTCTCCTGGCCGTCGGTGACGAACAGCGGGTCCGTGCCGAGCCCCGCCGCCATCTCGATCGCCCGGTAGAAGCCGGCGCTGATCCGGCTGTCGCCTTCCCAGGCCATCCGCCAGTCGAGACCCGCCAGGGCGCCGTCGAGCGGCGCGAAATCGGCGCAGACCTCCACGGGCTCGAACAGCAGGAACGGCTTCCGCTCGGTGAACAGCGCCAGCGCGACCCGCGAGCCGCAGGGCAGGTCCGCCACCAGCCGGCGCAGGGCCGCCTTGGCGGTCTCCAGCCGGCTCGCCGGGCGGCCGTCGACCGCGTAGTCGCGCACGTTCATCGAGCCGGTGATGTCCACCACCGCCAGCACCGCGACGCCCGCGCGCGTCACCTTCAGGGCCGGCACCACCAGGGCGGCGATGACCAGCACCAGGGCGAGGGCCAGCGCCTGGAACCGGCGACCGCGCAGGTTGCGGCCGAGCGGCAGACTTTTCAGAACTGTTTGCTGGCTTTCTGTCTCCCGTTTCATGGGCCGCCCCGCGGCTGCCCGGGGATGTCGGTCCAGATCTGCTTCGGCTCGGCGCGCAGCTCGTCGCCGCTGGCGCGGTCGAATTCGGGAAAATCGCGGATCAACCGCGAGGCGACGTCGAGGTTGAACTTCGCGTCCCAGAAATCCGGCCGGTCGCGCAGCGCCCGGCGGTAGTCCTGGCGGGCCAGGGTCACCTGGGGGCCGGCCTTGTCGAGGGCGCCGCGAGTCAGGAGCCCGAAGGCCTCGCGCATCCTTGCATTGGCGACCCGGTAGCGCGCGCGGGACGCGGCGTCGGCCGCGGCCGCCCGGTCCAGGGCGGCGACCAGGGGCTCGGTCTCTTCGAGCCGCCCGTGCCCGGCGAGGTAGCCGACCCGCGCCACCAGGACCGACGCTGGCGCGGCCGCGCCCACGTCGAGATCCATGCCGGCCTCGAGCGCAGCGATGCTCCGGTTGGCCGCATCCGCCCGCCAGGCGGCGATGCCGAAGCCCAGGGCGGCCAGTCCAAACAACACCGGCAGGGCGAGGAGGAGCCGCGGCCGAAGCCGGCCCCAGAGGCGGCGACCGGACTCACGCATGGCCGGACAGGGCACGGATGCCCTCTCGCGTGCGGGCGACCGGGCTCACGGATCGGGTCTTGGATTCCCTTGAGCCGGAAAGCAGGCCTGCTTCGGGGATGACACGCGCCCTCCCTCCCCCCCCTGCGGGGGAGGGTACCCTGCGCAGCAGGGGGGGAGAGGGGTAGCGCGACGGTGCCGGATGTGTCGCCCGGCACGCCCTATCCGGCCAAAACAGGCGAGCGGCGCTGAACGTCCTACTGCTTCGCCTCGATCATCGATCGGATGCGCGCGGCCATCTCTTCGATCGGAAACGGTTTGGTTAGCACAGCCATCCCAGGAGCGAGATGGCCGTTGCCAAGGATCGCGT